>NZ_WBYH01000001.1:0-828098 GCF_013283425.1 Marinobacterium sp. xm-a-127 | reverse complement strand
ATCTGAGCCATGATCAAACTCTTCAGTTAAAAAGTTCGACAGTCATAAATGACCATCTAAATCTTGCTCAAGAAAAACATTACGCTAAATGAATTCACATATAGGTTGCTTGTCTTGTTAAGCTTTTGTGCTCAACCTCAACAAGCGCCCACACGCATTACCTGATTAATTGTTAAAGAGCGTGCCACCGATCTCTTGGTGGCTGCTTGAGTACTCGTCTCAAGCGAGGTGCGTATATTACCGACACCCGATTTTTATTCAACCCCTTTTTTGTAAAAAAACACACTTTTTTGAACATTTATTTTTACTGGGTTTGCAGTAATGAAAAACGCACCTTTAATAAGGTGCGTTTTTTGTAGGAGTGGGAGAAAGATTAGCGCTTACGCTTTTTATCTTTCGCTCGCTTCTTCATCTCTTTAATGTGCTGACGATGTCTCTCTTTTTTAGCCTCCTGGCGACCGGAGAGTTTATTCACTCTGCCAGAAAAAGGGTTATCGCCCGTTTTAAATTGGAAGCGAATCGGTGTTCCGCGCACTTTTAGAAGCGAGGTAAAGCGATTCTCAAGATAGCGCTTATAAGAGCCCGGCAGTGCGTTGGTCTGATTTCCATGCACTACAATGATAGGCGGGTTTGAACCACCCTGGTGAGCAAAGCGCAACTTAATACGGCGATTATTGACCGCTGGTGGCTGATGATCAGCTACAACATCTTCAAGCAGACGAGTCAGCTCATTAGTCGACCATTTTTTCATTGCACAACGGTAGGCTTCGTTCACTGACCGATAAAGATCGCCAACACCCGTTCCATGCAGCGCCGAGATGAAGTGGAAACGAGCAAAGGTCGCAAACCCCATGCGGCGCTCTACTTGAGTCTTAACCTTCTCTTTTGCTTCATAGTCCATGCCGTCCCACTTATTCAGTGCAACTACCAGAGCTCGGCCAGAGTCGATCACGAAGCCGAGCATGTTTAGATCTTGCTCAGTGACACCATCACGCGCATCAATGATTGCGACAACAACATTGGCATCTTTGATAGCCTGAAGCGTTTTGATGATTGAGAACTTCTCTACCGCCTCTGTCACTTGACGACGACGGCGAACCCCGGCCGTATCAATTAGAGTGTATGGCTGGCCATCTCGCTCGTATGGAATGTAGATACTGTCTCGAGTCGTCCCGGCATGGTCGTATACCACTACGCGCTCTTCACCAAGCATTCGGTTTACCAGCGTAGATTTACCCACATTAGGGCGACCAACAATGGCGATACGAATATTGCCATCATCTTCCTCTTCCGGCTCTGCGCCCTCTTCAGGGTATGGCACACCGGCTTCATCTAATGTCATATCAATCAACTGACGAACACCGCGACCATGAGCCGCTGCAATGGAGAGCGGATCCCCAATACCCAGCGCATAGAAGTCAGAGCGAGCGATATCAGGATCCAATCCATCGGTCTTATTGACTACAAGGTAGACTTTTTTCTCGTGACGACGCAGATGATCTGCAATCATTTCGTCAGCTGGGTTGATACCTGCACGAGCATCCACAAGGAACAGAACGATATCGGCTTCATCAACTGCTTGAAAAGACTGCTGTGCCATTTCACGGTCAATACCGCTCTCGTCACCCGTGATACCACCAGTATCTATGACAATATAGTCTCGCTCCCCTAGATCACCTTCACCGTACTTACGGTCACGTGTCAATCCAGGAAGATCGGCAACCAGCGCATCACGCGATCTGGTCAAGCGGTTAAACAGGGTCGATTTACCGACATTAGGGCGCCCAATTAGGGCAATTACCGGAAGCATATTGCTCACCTGATTCCAAAAAACAGAAGGCGGCAACCCGCAAGTCAGGTCACCGCCTTATATAAAATTAAAAGGCTTTTGCTATTTTAGCGTTAAAGCACTCAATTTACCCGAGTTACTGAGTACAAATGTTGTATCCCCTACCACGACTGGATCCGCCGTGACAGGTGAACTACCCAAATTGACTCGAGCGATAGGACGCCCGTCGATTTGCGACAGGGCATGTAGGTAGCCCAGAGCATCCCCAAAAATTACTTCGTTACCGACCACTACCGGTGCCGATAAGCCTCGATTAGAAAAATCAGAGTTGCGCCAAACACTGGCTGACGACGAGACATCAAAGGCCTCAACCGCTCCCTTTGCATCTACCGCATAGACATTACCAAAACCGACCGCCAGCTCTTGATAAGTAGAGAAAGATTGAGTCCAGACTGTTGACGCCGTGCGCGGGTTGATCGCTACAACACGACCTTGATACCCGCCGGTCAGAATAAGATCGTTTGCTATTGCAAAGCCACCATCCAAATCCATTAGACGCTCAAACTCGGAACGACCCATCGCATCAGCAGCACGAATCTCCCAGGCTGGAATACCTGTTTCGCCCGCCAGTGCGACTACCTTACCGTTAGCAAATCCAGCTACGACACCATCACTCAGCATGAGGGGAGTACCGGTACCACGAAGCGTCAGTGCAGGCTCTTGAGCATCATAGACCCAACGAGATTCACCGGTAATGCGATCAAAGGCGGCTAGCTGACCATTCACCTGCTGAACAACAACCAGTGACGTGCCCACTTGTGGCTGAGCCGTCACTTCGGACTTCAGCTGAGCTCGCCACTGTTCCGAACCATCTTTTGCAGATAGCGCCACCAGTTCAGCGCTATCAAGAACCACTAACGCTAGATCAAACCCTGCACCGACACCTGCACTGATTTCGGCATCCAGGTCAACGCTCCAGTTCAGCGCACCCGATTCCAGCGCATAGGATGAGATTCGTCCTTGCTTATCAGAGATCAGTAACGAATCGTTTGTCACACCTGGCTTAAACTGGTGAAACTCATCCCCAAACGACGCACCCACATCTGCACTCCAAACAAGGTTGAAGGCTTTCTCTTGTTCAAACGCGACCAACTCTTGTGGGCCGGACTCTTTTTCACCAGAAAAAATACCGCAACCAGACAAAAGACTGGTTGCAGCTGCTACAACAAAGGCACGTCTAATGAGATTCATTACGATGCATCTCCAGTCGCTAAATCATCATATTTCAGTTTAATCACCTGCTTGCGCTGAGGATCGGCCGACGCCATTGCCGCTTCATACGAAGCTCTCGCTTCCGAAGCGTTACCCATTGCAGCAGCCACATCTCCCTGAACCTCAGCAAATAGTGATGGGAAATCTGAGCCACTTAACTGTGCTAATGACGCTTTAGCTGCTTCAGCTTGCCCTAATCCTAATTGCACTTTCGCTTTACGGATTGTAGCCAAAGACTTCATATCTAATGGCGAGACTTCACTCGTAATCACATAATCGAGCTGCTCAAGCGCACCTTCTAAATCGCCAGCATTCACTGATACACGAGCTAACACCATTGCCGCCATAGGGGCATAAGCGCTCGATGCATAATCTGCGCGAAGATCTTTCCCAACCTGTATCAAGGACGTAACCGCGGCATCATCCAGTGGCAAAGCGGTTGCGACAGGATTGAGAATCGACTCATACATAGCGGAAGCGTTTGCAGCAAAGTCATCTTGATACTGATTCCAGCCACGCCACCCAAACACAGCAGCCACAGCAATTACGACACCCATGATTAGGGATTTACCGTTCTCTTTCCACCAACTTTTGAGCGCTTCAACCTGCTCTTCTTCTGTACGTAGCTCAGCCACTATACTCTCCAACCTAAAGACTAAATTTACCTTTCAATTCACTGACCAGTGAATCTTGAGCAACTCGAACTTGATCGCCATTACCACGCAGCGGTTTTAAACTCACTTCGGACGCAGCACGCTCATCGTCACCGATAAGAATGGCAAAATCTGCTCCACTCTTATCAGCCTTTTTCATCTGACTTTTAAATCCACCGCCGCCGCAATGCAACTGAACTCGAAGGCCCGCCTCGTGACGAAGCGTTTCAGCAACACTCATCGCGGTCGCTAGATTATCATCCCCCATTCCGATGACATAGACATCGATACGTTGACGAACACTCTCAGGAACCAGTTGCAGCTCTTCAAGGAGAAGAACCAGACGCTCGACACCCATTGCGAAACCGACAGCCGGGGTTGGCTTGCCACCTAATTGACTCACCAGTCCATCGTATCGGCCACCGGCACAGACAGTACCTTGGGCGCCTAACGCATCGGTCACCCACTCAAATACGGTCTTACCGTAGTAGTCTAGACCACGCACCAAGCGAGAATTAACACGGTATTCGATACCCGCAGCCTCGAGCAGTGACTTCAACTGTTCAAAGTGTGCTTTGGACTCTTCGTCGATGTAATCATGAAAATGAGGTGCATCGTTCAATAGCTGCTGGGTGTTTTGATCTTTAGAGTCCAATATTCTGAGTGGATTAGACTCAAGGCGACGCTGACTGTCAGCATCTAGCTGATCTTTACGAGCCGACAGATAGCTGACAAGGTCCTCTTTAAACCGTGCACGAGCTTCAGCTGAACCCAAGGTATTTAATTGAAGCTCAACGGAGTTGATCAACCCTAAGCGCTTCCAAAGTTGAGCACTCATGATGATCACTTCTGCGTCAATATCAGGACCATCCATACCGAAAGCTTCAGCACCTACCTGGTGGAACTGACGATAGCGACCTTTCTGCGGGCGCTCATGACGAAACATTGGACCAGTGTACCAAAGGCGTTGGACTTGATTGTAAAGAAGGCCGTGCTGTTCTGCTGCACGAACACAACTTGCAGTCCCTTCCGGGCGAAGTGTCAAACTATCACCGTTACGATCTTCGAAGGTGTACATTTCCTTCTCAACGATATCGGTTACTTCACCAATTGAGCGTTTGAATAACTCAGTTTGTTCTACGATAGGGGTACGAATCTCAGCATAGCCATAAGCCTGCAGGACCGTTTTTACTTGAGTTTCTAGATACTGCCAGACCGGTGACTGGTCTGGCAGAAGATCATTCATACCACGAATGGCTTGTAGCTTTGCCAATTTTATAACCCGTAATGTGCGATCTAATTATCGCGATAATGTTAAACGGGCTACATTCTTTCTGGTATGAGGTTCTAAATCAACTGTTGAGCCATCAAAAGTTACAGAACTGACTGCATTCGCACGTCCAATGACAATTGAAAACGGGGCTTTACCTTTGATTGTCAGATCCTGTCCTTTTTTTGATAGCCCGTTAAACAGCGCTTCACCGGTAGCATCTTTGATATTCAGCCAACTGACATCGCTAAATTTAATCGTCACACCATCTGAACCACTCGTATTAACAGGTGAAGCGGTCAAGGGTTCGTTAGGCTCGGACTTTTCCGCCGGTTTGGGCTGCTCTGTTTTGACTGGAACGGCCGCCGTTTTAGATTCGAGATCAGGCGTTTCAGCAGGCTTAGGTAGCTCAATCGCTTTGGGCGCTTCAACCACCGCATCTTCATTAGACTCTTGAGTCATTGTTTTGATAGGTATTGAAAGACCCTCAGACTCTCCTGCCAATGGCGGAAGCGCCTGACTGCTCTGCTGCTCTTCAGGTTCAGAACCACCAAACAAACCGGACAGCCCAAGTGTCGGCCAATTAATTTGAGAAGCCCCAAAAGCAAGACCTGCTAAAAGAGCCGCAATGATGACCAACCGAAAGAGGAGTGTTAATAGCGAACTTGCACGACGCGGGTTGAGTTTCATCACCGTACCGGCGGTCGCTGAACCCGCTGATTTAATGGCTGAGCGGCGTTTAACAGGCCGCTGACCAATAGCCGCATTGTACTGTTCAACAAAGGTCTCGGGATCCAACCCAACTCGATTACAGTAGTTACGAATATAACCACGCGCAAACACCGGCTGACCCAATTGATCAAGGTCACCCGCTTCAATCGCAGAAAAAACAGCACTGGTTAGCTTCAGATCTCGCTGCAGCGCACCAGCAGAGATACCCAATGATTCACGGGCAGCAATCAGCTTGTGGTTTTCAAATCCTGAGAGGCTATCGCCCAATAGATCATGGTCTGTCACAGGCCAGTATCCTTAAATTTATTATACTCTTCGGAATTCGGATAAAGGTTCTTCAAAAGCAGCGCATAACTTGCCGCTTTTGATGGGTTCCCACTATGTCTGGCTAACCTTACACCAACCAAAAGACTTTTGGCAAAGTGCTGGGTCTCTTGAGCATCAAGTTGCTGTTGAAAGATTGCATAGTGTTGAGCGGCCAGTGAAGCCTGTCCTTTATCTAAGTAAAGATCTGCAAGCTCAATATGAGCCGTCACCCGAAGTGGTGACAGTGTCACTGAACGATTAAAGACGTGCTCCGCAGCGGAATCACGATCGATCAGACGGTAGCAGCGACCCAAGTTTTCAAATGCTTGTGCTCGCTGTGTATAGAAAGGATCTTCAGTTGATCTTGCTAAGGCTTTACAGGCCTCTTCAAACCGCTGCTGAGAAAAAAGAAAGGCGCCATAGTTGTTAAAGATCATGGCAGAGTTAGGGTCTGCTTGAGTGGCTCTTTGAAAATATTGATCGGCCAGTTCTGGTTCACGCTCGGCTTGAAACACCATTGCCAAACCATTCAACGCTGGGGCATAGCCAGGGTCGGCCAAAGCAGCCTGTTGAAGAGACTCTTTTGCCGATGCCGTATCACCCGCCTGGAGATATTGCATACCCAGCTTGGTGTAGGCTGCTAGGGCAGATTGATCTATTCGCCCTTTAGGTTGTTCACTCGATGAAAAAGCGGAACAGCCTGCCAAAGTAATAGAGCAAAAAAGAGTTACTGCTTTGAATAGGGACACAAAATACCGTTTAGAAACTTAAAGTTAGTTTCATTAACGATAGTAGAATAGTGTCAATAAATCTAGCTCGTTTGATTGTGAAGTTCGATGTACTTCGCACTGCGACGAGTCTTATCCTCAACCTGACCGACGAGCTGACCACAAGCCGCATCCACATCATCGCCACGAGTACGGCGAACGGTCGTAAGGATATTCCCTTTCAACATCTCAGACTTAAATGCCTGAATTGCCTGCTCAGAGGGGCGATCGTATCCAGAATTTGGAAAAGGATTAAATGGAATCAGGTTAAGCTTACAAGGCACCTGACGAAGCAACTTAACCAGCTGACGAGCATGCTCACGCTGATCGTTCACACCAGCAATCAGTGTGTACTCGATCGTTGCTACACGTCGATCCGACAGCTTATCGAAATAGCGTTTGACCGAAGCCATTAGCTCTTCGATCGGGTAGCGCTTATTGATAGGCACTAACTGATCACGCAGTTCATTGTTTGGAGCATGCAGAGAGATCGCTAATGAGACATCAGCACCTAACTCAGCAAGCTTGTCGATTTTAGGAACCACACCGGCCGTACTCAGGGTCACACGACGCTTAGAGAGACCATAGGCGTTATCTTCCATCATCAACTGTACTGCATCAAACACAGCATCAAAGTTCATCAGCGGCTCACCCATACCCATTAACACGACGTTGGATACGCGTCGTTCACCACTTGGGTCAAACGGCCCAAAGGAACGGATAGCAACACGAAGCTGAGCGATGATTTCGGCAGCGCTAAGGTTTCGGTTGAAGCCTTGCTTGCCTGTTGAACAGAAGCTGCAGTCCAAAGAACAACCCACCTGTGAAGAGACACAGAGCGTGCGGCGATCCCCTTCAGGAATCAAGACCATCTCAATCGCTGAACCACCATCCATCTGGATGACCCATTTACGGGTACCATCTTTGGACGTTTTATCCAGTAACACCTCTGGCTCACGAATTTCAGCAACCTCAGATAGGCGTTCACGTAGGGCTTTGCTGATGTTCGTCATCTCATCAAACGAACTGGCACCCTGCTGGTGAATCCACTTTAGGACTTGAGTTGCACGAAAACGCTTCTCACCCATCTCCTCAAAGAAATCTTCAAGCTTAGTAGGTGATAGACCGATAAGGTTTACTTTCTGTTCTGCCATGAGCTTTGGACCAAAAAAAAGGCGCCCTCCGATCAACGGAGAGCACCTTGGGCGTCATTATGCGCCGAAGAAGTATTCGATTTCGCGTGCTGCAGAAGTAGCAGAGTCAGAACCGTGTACTGCGTTCGCATCGATAGACTCAGCAAAGTCACGACGGATAGTGCCTTCAGCTGCTTCTTGTGGGTTAGTTGCACCCATTAGTTCACGGTTTTTAGCGATAGCGTTTTCACCTTCAAGAACCTGAACAACAACTGGACCAGACGTCATGAAAGAGACTAGGTCGCCGAAGAAAGGACGCTCTTTGTGCTCTGCGTAGAAACCTTCAGCATCAGCTTGTGAAAGCTGTTTCATCTGCATAGCAGAAACTTTTAGGCCTGCTTTTTCGAAACGAGAAACGATCTCACCGATAACGTTTTTAGCAACAGCATCAGGTTTGATGATAGATAGAGTACGTTCAGTAGCCATGACTGTGTAATCCTTTAATTAAATTATGGGTTAAAATTTGTGCGCGGATTATACGTTATGCGACGAAAGATAAATAGCCCTTCAACCACAACAAAAAAGGCCCGCTTTACGGACCCTTTTCAGAGATGCTTTAGAAGGATCAATGCCCTTCTGATACCTGATTGATGGTGTATTTAGGAATCTCAACAACAAGATCTTCATCACCGACAACGGCCTGGCAACTTAGTCTCGATTCAGGCTCAAGGCCCCAGGCCTTATCGAGCATGTCATCTTCTAACTCGTCGGACTCCTCGAGGCTATCAAAACCCTCACGGACGACGACATGACAAGTAGTGCAAGCACAAGATTTTTCACAAGCGTGCTCAATATGAATATCGTTCGCCAGTGCTGCATCACAGATCGTAACACCCGGCTCCACATCGATCACTTTGCCGTCTGGGCACAACTCTTCATGGGGTAGGAAGATCACTTGAGTCATTACATTTACCTAATCTAATTGATCAACGCGCTGGCCTTGCAACGCTTTTTGGATTGATTGATCCATTCTGCGGGCTGCGAAGAAGTCACTTACTTGGGCGAGATGCTCTACGCCGGACTCTATCGCTTTAGAGCTCGCACCATCACGAAGCGAACGCAGAACGTCAATTTCTGAAAGAAGATCCTGTCGCTCCTGATCGCTCAGCAACTGCTCGCCATCTTCAGCAATCGCCGCTTCAAGCGATACGATTAAACGATCTGCCTCAACCTGCTGTTCACGCAAGGCGCGCCGCTCTTTATCATCTGCAGCAAACTGATAAGAATCCGTTAGCATCTGAGTAATTTCAGAGTCACTCAAACCGTAAGAGGGTTTCACTTGAACCGCACTCTCAATACCGGTTGATAGCTCTTTGGCTGAGACATTCAATAGACCATCCGCATCAACCTGAAAGGTGACTCGGATTTTAGCGGCGCCAGCCGCCATAGGGGGAATACCGCGCAGAGTAAACTGAGCCAGTGATCGGCAGTCATCTACCAACTCACGCTCACCTTGCAATACATGCACCAACATAGCCGTTTGACCATCTTGGTAGGTTGTAAACTCTTGAGCGCGAGCAACAGGGATTGGCGTATTGCGATGAATTACCTTCTCAACCAAACCACCCATAGTCTCTAACCCTAAAGAGAGAGGGAGCACATCTAACAGCAACAACTCTGCATCCGGTTTATTGCCCGCTAAAATATCAGCCTGAAGTGCTGCACCCACCGCCACAACACGATCAGGATCGATATCGGTATGAGGCTGGCGATTAAAGAACGCCTCGACCCCAGCAACAACGGCTGGTACACGAGTTGAACCACCCACCATCACAACATCGTTGATCTCATCTGGCTTGATGCCAGCATCTTTTAAGGTACGTTTGCAGGCACGAAGCGTTTTCGACACAAGGGGTGCCGTCAACTGTTCAAACTGCTGACGCGTCACCAAAACTTCTTGATCATTAGCCAAGGTTAGAGTGACTGAATCTGAATCCGTCAGTGACTCTTTTGCACGACGCGCTTGAACCATAAGAGATCGCATAACCGCAGGTGTACGCTCCAGCTCAGGCGCTTGCTCTAGCAACCACTCAGCCAAAGCGTGGTCGAAATCATCGCCTCCCAGCGCCGAATCTCCACCCGTAGCCAGCACCTCAAACACACCCTTGGTCAAGCGCAGTATAGAGATATCAAAGGTACCGCCACCTAAATCGTAAACCGCTACGACGCCTTTATCCTGTTGATCTAAACCGTAAGCGACCGCTGCCGCAGTAGGCTCATTCAGAAGGCGAAGAACTTTCAAGCCGGCCAGCGTGGCCGCATCTTTGGTGGCCTGACGCTGTGCATCATCAAAGTAGGCTGGAACTGTAATAACAGCCCCTTCAAGCTCACCACCCAAAGATTCGGCAGCACGAGCTGAAAGCGCTTTAAGAATATCCGCAGAGATTTGAACCGGACTCAAATCACCCAAGGCTGTTTTGAGGTAGGGCATCCCCCCCTCGCCTTCTGAAAACTGATAAGGAAGTTGATCGCCTAAAGTTAACACTTCATTTGAGGAGCGACCCATTAAGCGCTTAATGGATTGAATCGTGTTAAATGGATCGTCGCTTACTCTCGACAGCGCTTCAGCACCGACGATGGCACCAGCCTCTGAGTAGTGGACAACCGAGGGCAGCAAATGGCGCCCTGCCTCATCAGAAAGTGTCTCTGCAACACCATTTCTAACCGACGCCACCAGTGAATTAGTGGTGCCTAAATCGATCCCTACCGCCAACTTACGTTGATGGGGATCCAAACTCATTCCGGGCTCTGCAATTTGCAAAAGCGCCATGACTAAAACTCCTCATCGAGGCGATCTTCCATGGCCTCTATCTCAGACAGTAGTTTCTTTAAAAATTGCAGCTTGCGAACAGACTCTTCAGCCGACTCCAAATCACCACCCGCATAAGCCACCTGAAAATGATCAAAGCAGGCTTTTTCCAACTCCACAGTTTGTGACTCTAAAGCTTCTAGAGTAGCGAAAGGGTCTGCTGCTTCGGGCGCTTCAGCTAAGATTTCGCGAAGCTCCATCTGCTGCATTAAAAAGTCCATTGGCAGCTGCTTTCTTGACTCTTCACCGGTCAGCACACCTTGTAATGAGAGAAGGTACTGTGCACGCGAGAGTGGTGACTTAAGCGTTTCATAGGCGGTGTTGAGGTGAGTACTGTTCTGCACAGCCTGGCGCTGTTCAGCATCACCTTTGTGAGCAAATCGGTCTGGGTGATACTCTTTTTGCAGCTCTCGAAACGCTGTATCGAGGAGTGTACGATCAAGAACAAAACCTGCTTCAAGACCGAAGAGTTCGAAATAGTTTTGAGAAAGATTCAAGAATTAAGCCTTAACCGGTTTAAACATGGAAACTTTCGCCGCAACCACACTCACTGGCGACGTTCGGGTTATTGAACTGAAAGCCTTCGTTGAGCCCCTCTTTGACGAAGTCGAGCTCTGTACCCTCTAGATAGACAAGGCTTTTTGGATCAACAACAACCTTAACGCCCTCAAACTCGTATACAGAGTCTTCACTGTTAAGTTCGTCAACATACTCCAGAACGTACGCCATGCCTGAACATCCTGAGGTCTTAACCCCTAAACGGATACCAATGCCCTTGCCGCGTTTTTCTAAATACTTAGCCACATGGTTAGCAGCTGCTGACGTCATCGAAATTGACATAAAAACCTTCTACCTAAACTGTCTACCAGAGGTTAAATGCGATTACTTCTGCTTGCCGCGGTAATCTTCAATGGCTGCTTTGATTGCATCTTCTGCCAAAACTGAACAGTGAATCTTAACGGGAGGAAGCGCTAGCTCTTCAGCGATTTTAGCATTTTTCAGCTCAGCCGCCTCGTCCAGTGTCATACCTTTGACCCATTCAGTCACTAATGAGCTAGATGCAATGGCAGAGCCACAACCATAGGTTTTAAACTTTGCATCCTCAATCACGCCGTCATCACTGACTTTGATTTGAAGTCTCATTACGTCACCACATGCAGGTGCACCGACCATGCCGGTACCTACGTGTGGATCATCACTTTCCATTTTGCCAACATTACGAGGATTCTCGTAGTGATCAATTACTTTATCGCTGTAAGCCATGCTGATCTCCTCTCACTGAGTATTAGTGATGTACCCACTCAACCTTAGTTAAATCCACACCGTCCTTGTACATATCCCACAAAGGCGATAATTCACGAAGTTTTTCTACGGCCACACGTGCTTGTGCCGCTGCGTAATCCACCTCTTCATCGGTCGTAAATCGACCAAAAGAGAAACGGATCGAGCTGTGCGCCATCTCATCATTGAGGCCCAATGCACGTAGCACGTAAGAGGGCTCAAGGCTTGCTGATGTACAAGCAGAACCAGAAGAGACCGCCAAATCTTTCAGAGACATCAGAAGTGATTCACCCTCAACAAAGGCAAAACTCACATTCAGGTTGCCTGGGTAGCGCTGCTCAACAGAACCATTGATATGAACCTCTTCCATATCGCTGATTTGTGACCAGAAACGATCACGAAGTTCAGCCAAACGCTTATGCTCTTGCTCCATCGATGCTTGAGCAATCGCGCAGGCTTCACCCATACCAACCAACTGGTGAGTTGCCAAAGTACCTGAGCGCATACCGCGCTCATGGCCACCACCATGTATTTGAGCTTCAATACGTACACGTGGCTTACGACGCACATACAGTGCACCGACACCTTTCGGGCCATACATTTTGTGGCCACAAAGTGACATTAGATCGACCTTCATCTCGGCCATATCGATTGGTAACTTGCCAGCACTTTGCGCAGCATCTACGTGGAACAGCACACCGTGCTTACGAGTCAATTCACCGATCGCCGCAATATCAGTAATCGTGCCAATCTCATTGTTGACGTGCATCAGAGAGACAAGAATGGTGTCATCGCGAAGCGCATCTGCCACCATCTGTGGCGTAATCAGACCGTCGCTACCCGGTGTTAGGTAGGTCACTTCATACCCTTCACGCTCTAATTGGCGACAGGTGTCGAGGACCGCTTTGTGCTCAATCTTAGAGGTAATGATGTGCTTACCCTTCTTATGGTAGAAGTGCGCAACACCTTTAATGGCCAAGTTATCCGATTCGGTAGCGCCTGAGGTCCAGACGATTTCACGAGGGTCTGCACCAATCAACTCTGCTACCTGGCGACGGGCAGTCTCAGCCGCCTCTTCCGCCTTCCAACCAAACAGGTGCGAACGTGACGCTGGGTTACCAAAGTTACCATCTGGGGTAAGGCACGCCATCATCTTTTCAGCAACACGAGGGTCCACCGGTGTTGTCGCTGAGTAATCTAGATAGATCGGCAGTTTCATACTCTCTCTCCAAAAACGTTAAACTGAGTTATGGCTCTTATGCGCTGGCAACAGAGGGAATTAACCCGTCAGCTGCCGTACTTTGGCTTTGACGATCTGCAACAGCCATTACATCCCTGCGTTTCAAAAGATCTGCAAGGCTAATATCACTAAGAAAGTTGTGGATCTGATCGCTAAGATCGCTCCACAGATGGTGCGTCAAACAGGTCTCACCGGCCTGACAGTTACCTTGGCTGTTACAGCCTGTAGCATCAATCGATTCATTAACCGCATCGATGATAGATGCTACAGTAATCTGTTCGCACTCCAGATTGAGCTGGTAGCCTCCACCTGGCCCCCGCACACTGGTCACCAGTGCGCACTTACGCAACTTGGCAAAAAGCTGCTCAAGATAGGATAAAGAGATACCCTGTCTTTCAGAAATATCCGCCAAACTGACTGGTCCTTTCTCTTTGTTGAGCGCCAAATCAAGCATCGCGGTTACGGCATATCGCCCTTTGGTTGTAAGTCGCATAAGACCTTCCTACACCCTATTGTGTTAAAGGTATTATCTAAAACCCTACAAAAACAGTCAACTATTAATCCTACAATTTTAGTCAACTATTAATCTTTACGGATTGAGCGATTTATCTTGGTCAAAATGCCACGCAAAATATTGACCTCTACTTTGTCTGGTACCGCCCTTAGTAGCAGTCTTCTTAACCGAGTCATTAACTGTCTTGGATTATCAGGCTCGAGAAACTTAATATCGATCAGTGTCTGCTCAAGATGATTAAACATCAGCTCAATCTCTTTTTGATCTGCCAACTCAATATCCCAATCCACACCCCATTGCGGCGCTTCTTCAACCACCGACTCTTGCAGCGCCATGCGCAGTTCATACGCGATCACCTGCACAGCTGCGCCGACATTTAATGAGCTAAAATCGGGATTGGTCGGAATATGAACATGCAGATGACAAGCGTGCAGCTCTTCATTGGTTAAGCCACGATCTTCACGACCAAACAGAATAGCTACTTTGAAATCATCTGAAGAGTGGGAGAGTCGCTCTGAAACCTGAGCTGATAACTCTCTAGGGTTAACGATCGGCCAAGGGATGTGACGACCTCGAGCACTGGTGCCCACCACCAACTGACAATCCGCAACTGCTTCCTGTAACGACTCAACGACCAGTGCAGATTCAAGAATATCATCCGCTCTCGAAGAGCGAGCATTGGCTTCAGGGTGAGGAAAGAGTTTGGGCTCTACCAGACAGAGTTCAGACAGCCCCATATTCTTCATAGCACGCGCAGCAGCACCAATGTTCCCTGGGTGGGTGGTATTAACTAACACGATTCGGATTTTATCTAACATCTGTCTCTCCCTGAGCGGGCGTGATTCTAACAGATGACGCCATGAATCACATCTGCTCGATAGTAGCGGTTTTGTAGCGGTCTGAGGTATAATGAAATTCGCTCTTTTAACAATTCCGGATACTTACTGATGCAACCAATGGTTAACATCGCCCTACGGGCTGCCCGTCAGGCTAGTGAACAGATCACTCACGCTTTAGAACGTCTCGACCTCATTAAAAGCGAGCAGTCGAGTGTCGCTACTTTTTTAAGCGATACGTGCAAAAACGTTGAACGCACTATTGCGTTTAACATCCAAAAAGCGAACCCACACCACAGCATCTTCGGTGAGTATTCAGGTGAGTACCCAGCTCAAGAAGAGGGCCCTAACCCTTGTGAGTGGCGAGTACACCCTATCGACAGTGTTGTTCACTTTTCAAACGCAATCCCCTCTTTTGCGCTGTGCATTACTGGAACTATCCGCGGTAAAGTTGAACACGCACTGATTCTTAACCCCATTACCGGTGAAGAGTTTACTGCGAGCAACGGTCAAGGCGCACAGCTAAACGGCAAACGCCTTCGTGTCAGCAACAGCAAAGCGCTTGATAGCACTCTGATCGGAACCGGTTTCTTGGGTCGTCCTTCAGACAAGAGCAACCTTGATCTACAACTGAACATTAACCGCGCATTGATTGAAGCGAACGCTGACATTTTCAGCACCGGTTCTGTCGCACTGAATCTAGCTTACACTGCAGCCGGTCGAATTGACGGCGTTGTTCAGAAAGGCGTGGTGGCAGAAGAGATCGATGCAGGCCTACTCATTCTTCGCGAAGCGGGTGGCCTATCGGCTGATTTTACAGGCGGAACTGACATCCGCGGCAAAGGTGAGCTGATCGCCGCTAACCCGAAACTGTTTAAAGCACTGGTTACCAAGGTTCATAGCCTTAAATAATCATTCTAAAGGCGGGTTGATCCCGCCTCTGTTTTTTCTATACTGGGTGTTCTAAAAACAAAAAGAACACAACAGTGAACGCTCAATCGATATTTACCGCTTCGTCCAGCAACAGCGATCCCGAACTGGCCGTGAAAGAGCTGAAACATCAGCTCAACGATCCCTCAATTCAATTTGTACTGTTCTTCTGTTCAGCCTCTTTCAATCTTGCGAAGTTGGGCTATGCATTAAACGAACAGTTTCATGACATTGGCATTTCAGGCTGCACGACAGCCGGAGAGATAACCCCTAACGGCTATGAGCGCGGGTCGATTACAGCCATTGGTTTCTCTAACCAGGATTTTTGTGTTCAAGTCGGCTCCGTGAAGAACCTGAAACGCTTCACTCTAGGCGATGCTCAAACCATGCTGGATCAGTTGCGGTCACAGTGCACCCTTTCAAGCGCTGCACTGAACGGCTTTGCCATTACTTTGGTTGATGGCCTTTCAATTGACGAAGAGATCTTTCTTGCCACCCTCAACTCTGCACTTGGCTCAATCCCCAGCTTTGGCGGATCGGCGGGTGATGACGTCAATCTAGCCACCACCCATGTCTTTTTTGACGGTGATTTCCATACCGACGCGGCGGCCGTTTTGATGGTCAATACACGATTTGAGTTTGAGGTTTTTACAACCCACCACCTACTCCCAACCGATAACAAGTTTGTGGTGACGGACGCTGAACCGCAAAACAGAAAAGTCAATGAACTCAATGCCGACCTAGCGGCGACCGAGTATGCCGATGCACTTGAGCTATCAGTCGATCAGTTAAATAACGATATCTGCACGCTCAACCCCTTGGCTGTCAAAATTGGTGAGCAGTATTTTATTCGCTCCATCCAATCCATTGAGCCCGATTCCAGCCTGACGTTCTTTTGCGCAATGGAGAATGGCATCGCGTTAACACTGATGCAGCCCAAGGATTTAAAAGAGAATCTGATCGATCTATTCAATGGCATTGAGAGTCGCATTGGAAAACCACAGATAGTGATTGGCTGCGACTGTTTTTTACGACGCAGGGAAGCCGAACTTAAAGGTGAAGATCAGCAGGTTTCAGAACTTCTAAAAGCCTTTAATGTGATTGGTTTGAACACCTACGGTGAGCAATTCTCAGGCATGCATATTAACCAAACTTTTACTGCAGTCGCCATCGGACAGAGACGGTTGAATGAGTCAGTCTGAGTTAGACGCTGCGCAGAAAGAGAACGCAAAGCTGCGCAAGATCAACCAAGCGCTGATAGAGCGACTGGAGTCAGGCGCCGTTCAACTGGCAAACCCCTACTCCGCCTTTGAGCATTCCGTTACGCTTGCTGAACAGGTCAGAGAGCGCACCGATGCACTGAACCAAGCGCTGGAAAAGCTTAACCTAAGCCATAGAGAGCTGAGTCAAGCCAACCAAGTCGCCGAGCAAGCCAATCTCTCAAAAACGAAATTCCTAGCGGCCGTTAGCCATGATCTACTGCAACCTCTGAATGCCGCCAGACTGTTCGCCACCACTCTCGCCGAGCAACCCTTGGATGATCGTCCAAAGTCACTGGTAGATTCGATGACTCGTTCACTCAACGATGTAGAGAACCTTTTGAGAACGCTGGTCGATATCTCCAAGTTGGATGCAGGCGTTGTCCATGCGGATAAAACCAATATCAGAGTTGCACCGATTTTGGAGCAACTCTCAACGGAGTTTGAGGCTGCGGCTCAACATGCCGGACTGAAGTTTAAACATCGAACCTGTAACGCTTGGGTACACAGTGACTCGCTGCTACTGATTCGATTACTGCGCAATCTTCTGACCAACGCGATCCGCTATACCAAAACAGGCGGCGTCCTACTCTCCGCAAGGCAACGTGGTGACAAATTGCTGATACAGGTATGGGACACTGGTGAGGGAATTAGCCAAGAGGATCAGAAGAGCATCTTTGATGAGTTCAAACGACTACCCAATGCGGACAAAGCGCACGATAAAGGGTTAGGGCTTGGCCTATCGATCGTCGATAAAATTGCAAAGGTGTTAAACCATACGTTGACTGTGACATCGACACTGGGCAAAGGATCAGTCTTCAGCCTTGAGATCCCAATTTTAAATAGAGCACAGGAGCCGGCTAACGATCCATCCACCCTCCATCCTTCTCTCTCCTCATCCCTTCAGGGTAAACAGATCCTCGTGGTCGATAACGATGCGACCATTTGTGAAGCCATGAGTCAGCTTCTCACACACTGGGGGGCTAATGTCGCGACCTCACTGAACGGTGAAGCCTTAGGGGATAAGATCGATCTGGGAAGCGTTGATCTGTTAATCGTAGATTACCATCTGGATCAGGGTACCGGCATCGATCTAGCAAAGCGTTTACTTGAGCAGAGCTCCATCGATATTCCTGTACTGGTCGTGACGGCCAACCATAGCCAGAGTCTCAATGAGACGATTCGACAAGAGGGTTTTAGCCTGCTGCACAAACCGCTAAAGCCTTTACTCTTTAGGCAGCGCTTGCGACAGCTGTTGGGCTAGAGATAGATCGAAAAGTCTATGGAAGAGGCTTGATTAGCCGCCTGAACACGGTTATCGACACCCAATCGACGCAGTATTTCAGAGACGTGCGTTTTAATCGTGCTCTCTGAAAGGTTTAACTCATCACCAATCTGTTTGTTTGAGCGCCCTTGGGCAAGCTGCTCTAACACCAAAAGCTGTTTTCGAGTCAGCGCCCTCAGCGTATCGTGAAGCTGATGACTACTATTCTGCTGAGGTGACGCTTGGCGCAACAGCTCTGCAGGCATGTAGAGATCACCCGCCAGTATTTGCTCTATCGCCTTACCGAGGGCCTGCTTAGGCAGAGACTTGGGCACATAACCCACGGCTCCAAGTGCTAAAGCTTGCAGTACTAGTTGTTTATTCTCCTCTGCGGAGACAATGGCAACCGCAACATCGGGATGGTGAGATCGAATGTGTTGCAGTCCTGATAAACCTTGAACCCCAGGCATATTAAGATCCAATAGAACCAGGTCCGGCTGCTGCGCTTCAATGAGTTGATCAACCTCGCTGAATTGACCGCACTCGGCGACTTGCTCATCGGGGTAGAGGTCGATTAAAACATTAACGACCGCCTCTCTATAGAGGGGGTGATCATCAACGACTAGGAACTGGTAAGAAGGCATAGGTTTAAGCGTCTCGAATCATGCCAATGTGAGCAATACCGCACTCATCGTAGACTTCACCATAGGATTGAAAACCAAAGCGCTGATAAAACGCCTCGACGGGTAGTTGTGCCGACAAGCGAATAGCGACACCCGGCGCGAGGGTCTCCAGTATATGAATCGCCTCTTCTGTTAGGGTGTTTGCAAACCCTTTTCCCCGTTCGGCTTTGGGAACTAGGACCCTACCGATCGAGGATTCAGCATAGACTTGGTTGGGTAAGAAGAGTCGTGCATAGGCAACCAGTTCACCGGCACTGTTTTCTAACCAGAGGTGCTGCGCAATCTGATCTTTATCATCCAGATCTTCACATTGACAGCTCTGCTCTAAGAAAAAAACGTTCGAGCGGTGTTTCATGATCTTGTAAAGCTGATCAATCGATAGCTCGTCAAAAGTTTTGAGAAAACGTTTTGTGGTCACTGACTACTCCTTGAAAGTAGTTCGATTCTATCACTACTTTCCCGCACACCACATTGCTCTTTCAAAAACGGTACTTTAGTACCAATTAAAAAGAGCCTTATGGCCGATAGGGGATCTTATCGAAACTCTTCATAGTGAGGTCAGGCTAATCAATAACCCCTCGACTAAAAAAAACAAATGAGGATTCTTCGATGATCTATGCAAATCCAGGCAGCGCAGGCGCTGTTGTCTCTTTCAAAGCAAAATACGGCAACTACATCGGCGGCCAATGGGTAGAACCAGTTAAAGGCCAATACTTCACAAACCACACTCCTGTAAACGGTGAAGCGATTTGTGAAATCCCACGTTCGACTGAAGAGGATATCAACCTAGCGATTGATGCTGCTGAAGCAGCTAAAGATGCATGGGGCACAACCTCTGTTACAGAACGCTCTAACCTACTGTTAAAAATTGCTGACGTTATCGATGCAAACAGTGAAATGCTGGCGGTTGCTGAAACTTGGGACAACGGTAAAGCCGTTCGTGAAACCCTAGCAGCCGATATCCCACTCTCTTCTGACCACTTCCGTTACTTTGCCGGCTGTATTCGTGCACAAGAGGGAAGCATTGGTGAAATTGATAATAAAACGGTTGCCTACCACTTCCACGAGCCACTGGGCGTGGTTGGACAGATTATCCCATGGAACTTCCCACTACTGATGGCTGCCTGGAAACTGGCACCAGCTCTTGCCGCCGGTAACTGTGTGGTTCTTAAGCCTGCAGAGCAGACTCCTGCCTCAATTTTGGTTCTAATGGAGCTGATTGGCGATCTTCTACCAGCGGGCGTACTTAATATTGTAAACGGCTTTGGTGAAGAGGCCGGTCAGGCATTGGCTAGCAGCAAACGCATTGCGAAGATTGCCTTCACAGGCTCTACGCCTGTTGGCTCACACATCATGAAGTGTGCAGCCGAAAACATTATTCCATCAACCACTGAGCTAGGCGGCAAATCACCTAACATCTACTTCTCGGATGTTATGAACGCTGAACCTGAATTTGTCAGCAAAGCCGTTGAGGGTGCGGTACTAGCCTTCTTTAACCAGGGTGAAGTGTGTACCTGTCCATCACGTCTTCTTGTACAAGAAGATATTGCAGACGAGTTCCTTGCGATGGTGGTTGAACGCGCTAAACAGATCAAACGTGGTAACCCACTGGATACTGACACCATGGTGGGTGCTCAGGCATCACAAGAGCAGTTCGATCGCATTCTTAACTACCTACAGATCGGTCGTGATGAGGGTGCAGAGGTATTGATGGGTGGTGACGTTCACGCAGTGGATGGCGATCTATCCAAAGGCTACTACATCCAACCAACTCTTCTTAAAGGCAGCAATGACATGCGCGTCTTCCAAGAGGAGATCTTTGGACCGGTTGTCTCAGTCTGTACCTTCAAAGACGAAGCGGAAGCACTGGCAATCGCTAACGATACCACTTTCGGTCTTGGTGCTGGTGTATGGACACGCGATAGCAACGTTCAATACCGTATGGGTCGCGGCATTCAAGCCGGTCGTGTATGGATGAACTGTTACCACCTCTACCCTGCTCACGCAGCATTTGGTGGATACAAGAAATCAGGTGTTGGCCGTGAAACGCACAAGATGATGCTGGATCACTACCAACAGACCAAGAACATGCTTATCAGTTACGACATTAACCCACTGGGTTTCTTCTAACGCTTCCAAAGTGCTTGCCCCCGCCAGGGGGCTTTTTTATTCCCAGGATGGGATGTATCCAGCGGTTTCAGGGATGAAATAGAGCTGGGCATATCCAGGATGGGATGTATCCAGCGGTTTCACGGATGAAATGGAGCTGGGAATACCAGCTTTGCTGGCAAAAAAAAGCCGGCTTATTAAGCCGGCTTTCTAGTATCAAGCAACGAATTACGCGTCGTAGGGATCACGTAAAACGATGGTTTCAACACGGTCTGGACCCGTCGAAACGATGTCGATAGGCGCTTCCATTAGCTCTTCGAGCTTAGCGATGTATGCACGCGCATTCTCTGGCAACTGTTCTAGAGTTTGAGCACCGATTGTCGACTCACTCCAACCAGGCACTGACAGGTACTGTGGAGTCACTTTTTCGTAATCTTCACTGCCGTTCAAAGAGTATACGTCGTTACCTTCAGCATCTTTATAGCCGGTACAGATCTTGATCTCTTCCAGGCCATCCAATACGTCCAGTTTAGTCAGACAGATACCAGACACAGAGTTCACTTGAATCGCATGTTTCAGTGCAACTGCGTCGAACCAACCACAACGACGAGCACGACCTGTAGTCGAGCCAAATTCATGGCCACGTTCAGCAAGGCGCTGGCCGATTTCACAATCCAATTCAGTTGGGAAAGGACCACCACCAACACGTGTCGTGTAAGCTTTAGTAATACCTAGGATGTAATCTAGGTAGAGTGGACCAAAACCAGAACCCGTAGAAGTACCACCCGCCGTTGTATTCGAAGAGGTTACGTATGGGTAAGTACCGTGGTCGATATCAAGAAGAGAGCCCTGCGCCCCTTCAAACATGATATTTTGACCCGCTTTACGCATTTCGTGCAGTTTAGCGGTCACATCCACGACAAGCGGAAGCAACTCTTCTGCCATTTCGAAACACTCTTTAAGGACCGCTTCGTAGCTTACCGGTTCTACTTTGTAGTAATTCTCTAGCATGAAGTTATGGTACGCCATCACCTCTTCTAGTTTCTTAGCGAACATCTCGCGATCCTGAAGATCACCAAGACGTAGACCACGGCGAGATACTTTGTCTTCGTATGCTGGTCCAATACCACGACCTGTAGTACCGATCTTGGCATTACCGCGAGCGATCTCACGCGCCTGATCCAGCGCAATGTGGTAAGGCAGAATCAGGGGGCAAGCTGGGCTAAGACGTAGACGTTCACGAACAGGAACACCGGTCTCTTCAAGCTGCTTCATCTCTTTTAACAGAGCGTGCGGAGACAACACCACACCGTTACCAATCAAACACTGAACGTTTTCACGAAGAATGCCTGAAGGAATCAGGTGAAGGACGGTCTTTTCACCATCGATTACCAGAGTGTGGCCCGCATTGTGTCCGCCTTGAAAGCGAACAACCGCTGATGCTTTATCCGTTAGAAGGTCAACGATTTTACCCTTGCCCTCGTCACCCCATTGGGTACCGAGAACTACGACATTTTTGCCCATTAGTATCTCAACTATTCGTTTACTTAGAGAGTGGTAACAGTCCACTCAGAATTTTCTTTTACCAGACGACGATCGCAGTGCGTTGGCACTGCTGCATTGTCTAGCTCATAAACCACTCGTTCGCCCTGCGCACGCAGTGCTGCGACAGCTAGGACCAACGATGAATCTTCCATTTTCGGCGCCAAAATCGCCAAACTTGGCTCTGGCACTTCATCCAACGCCAATGTAACCAGTGTTTTCAGATCGGCACTGAAGCCAGTAGCGGGACGCGCACGACCAAAGTCCGCACCGATCTGGTCATAGCGACCACCTTTTGCCAGCGCTTGGCCAAACTTAGGCGAGTAGGCTGCGAAAACAACACCTGTATGGTAGCTGTAACCGCGCAGCTCACCCAGGTCAATGTAGATACCGATTGATGGGTGCGCTGTTTTAACACGATCAGCAATCGCAGCAACGTGATCGACAGCAGCAAGAATGGCCGCGTTATCCGCAAAGAGTTCGCGTGCACGCTCCAGCGCCTGCTCTGAGCCATTTAAGGTACCCAAGGCGGCAAGCTTGTTTTTGATCGAGTCTGATTGATCAAGCTGATCAACAAATTGCGACAGTTCAGGCAACGCCTTACGCTCTAGAATATCGATGTAGCTGGCAATCTCCGCTTCAGAAAGACCCGCTTCGGCAACCAATTCAGTGAATACACCTACATGGCCTAGATCCAGATTGATTGCTCCTTTGACACCGACCTGAACCAAAGTGTCGAGCATCAGAGCGATGACTTCTGCATCACTGTCAACGCCTTCGTGCCCGAACAACTCAGCGCCAATCTGCATGGGGTTGCGCGATGCCAACATATTCACCGCACGAGTGTGAAGTACTGAACCACAGTAACAGAGACGGCTCACGCCATCTGAACGCAGACGATGGGCATCAATACGCGCGACCTGTGGCGTAATATCCGCTCGAATACCGAGCATGTGACCAGAAGTCTCATCGGTCACTTTGAAGGTACGCAGACCTAAGTCACCACCCACACCGGTCAACAGTGACTCAAGGTGCTCAGCAACCGGAGGCATCACTAACTCGTACCCCCAGCCATGAAACAGATCCAACACTCGACGACGAACCAGCTCAACCTCGCGCGCAACGGGAGGGAGCAACTCTTTCATACCGTCAGGAAGTAGCCAGCGATCAGCCAACGCCATTATAAAAAACTCCGATACTCTTTATTTAGAAAGTATGAGTAGTGCAGTGCCTATTAACATAGAGGCCAGGCCAAAAGCACGAAGGGTCTTATCATTCACCATCGCCAGTTGACTCACCATAGAGCGCCAGCGGTGTGGATAGAGAAAAGGAATGATCCCTTCTATCACTAAAACCAAACAAAATGCGAGCCAAAGCTCGTGCCAAAGTTCAGACATCTTAAGTACTGCTAAATCACAAAAAAACCGGGGCACGCCCGGTTGATCAATTTTAACACGAAAACGGGTGCCAATGGCACCCGCTTTTTAACACGACCTTGGTTTAGTTGGTCGCGTTTGGAGATGCGTTCTGCAGGTAACGGAAGAACTCACTATCCGGCTTCAGCAGCAGTACATCAGATCCATTATTGAATGACTCTTTGTAGGCAAGAAGACTGCGGTAGAAAGAGTAGAATTCACTGTCCTTGTTAAATGCTTCTGCATAGATACGTGCCGCTTCTGCATCACCCTCACCTCGAGTCACCTCCGACTCACGATAAGCGTTCGCTAGGATAACGGTGCTCTGACGGTCAGCATCTGCACGGATACCTTCTGCAAGCTCTTGACCACGTGAACGAAGCTCACGTGCCAGACGCTCACGCTCTGTGCGCATACGTTGGTAGACCGAGTTTGACACTTCAGACGGTAGATCGATTCGTTTAACACGAACATCAATCACGCTTAAGCCTAGCTCTTTTTCACTCAGCTCTGTCAGTGATGAAACGACGGTATCCATCACCTCTTCACGCTCACCAGAGACAACCTCAGTTAGTGTACGAGTACCAAACTGGTTACGCAGACTGGTTTCAATACGCGTCGACAAAAGATCTGCCGCACGGAACGAGTCACCAGAGGTTGCGGTGTAGTACTTCTCTACATCCGAGATAATCCACTTAACGTAAGAGTCTACCACTAGACGTTTTTTCTCTAGGGTAAGGAACGACTGTGGGCGAGTATCCAAGGTTTGAACACGAGCATCGAACTTACGAACGGTGTTCACAAATGGAATTTTAAAGTGCAGACCGGGTTTTAGATCGCTTTCGACCACTTCACCAAACTGCAGCTTCACGCCACGCTCGGTCTCTTTAACGATGTAGACCGAGTTACTAACAATCAACAACACCAATACGGCAAGTACCGATGTAAACATCGAAGTCGGTTTCATATTAACGACCCTCCCGTAGTGTACTAGTGCTTGAGCTGCCGATGCGGTTAATCACCTGCTGCGTTAACTCACGCATGCTGGAGTCATCTAAACGCACAGAGCGTGGCGTGTTAGCAATGGTATCTGCTTGGCGCTTCATCAATTGATCCAGCGGTAGGTACATCATGTTATTACCACCATCGACATCCACCATCACCTTAGGCGTTTTGCCCAACACCTCTTGCATCATATCGATGTAGAGACGTTCACGGGTGACACCAGGAGCCATCTGATATGCTTGCAGAAGTGATGTGAAACGATCAGCTTCACCGCTTGCTCGAGCAACGACTTCCTCTTTGTAAGCATTCGCTTCTTCGATCACACGCTGAGCGGTACCACGAGCTTCCGGAACAATACCGTTAGCGTAAGTTTCCGCCTCGTTTTTAACACGCTGCTCATCCTCACGCGCTTTGATCACGTCATCAAACGCATCTTGAACCTGCTGTGGTGCGGTTGCGTTTTTGATATTGACACGTGAAAGAGCAAGACCTGTGCCGTAACTGTCCATGTAGCTTTGTAGACGTGCCTGAACCTGTGTCGCGAGAATCTCACGACCTTCGGTCAAGATGCCGTCCAGGTTAGTCGAACCAACCGTATGGCGAAGTGATGATTCAGATGCATGTGACAGACTGGTTTCAGGGTCACGAACATTAAGAACAAATGCACGTGGATCACTGATCACATACTGAACCGTCATCTCTACATTTACGATGTTCTCATCACGAGTCAGCATCAAAGAGCCGTGGTCGTGGGTACGAACTCGAGTCACATTCACCTTAGTGACTTCATCCAGTAGTGGCGGGTTCCACTGCAGACCTGGCTGTACAGTTTCATGGTACTTACCAAGGCGAAGAACAACACCACGTTCCTGTTGATCGACTGTGTAGAAACCAAAGCCAGCCCAAGCAACCACTACAACCAGAGCAATGATGCCGAAGAAACCTGCACCAGGTCCTTTAACATCACCACCATTAGAACCACCAGAACCCCCAGAGCGTTTACCGCCAAAGATAGAGTTCAAGCGTTCTTGCAGCTTCTGCAACGCTTCATCTAGATCGGGTGGTCCCTGTTCAGGGCCGCCTGATCCACCACGGCGGCCATTATTGCCACCTGAGTTCCATGGATCCTGGTTGTCTTTACGACCACCGGGCTCATTCCAAGCCATAGTATTGCTCCATTACTTTAAAAATCTAAAACAAGCTAAACTTGTTACCACTGCTCTTCTTCAGCCGGCAGATAGCGCTCATGCGGAATATCTAAACGGCTTAAAATCTTTCTCAGCTCCTTCTCTTGGAGCCTTACCTCTAACCTAATACGACCCTCATCGGTAAACTGTTCATCGACCACCGCGTTTTGTGCAAACAACATGGCTCTGAACTGCCCCTGATTATGATCAAGCTCCACAATCTCGTGGAACATATCATTGGCCAGACGCTCGCGCAGCGCTTGAACAAGAAGATCAGTACCTACACCGGTTCTAGCCGATAACCAAACCCGAACAGGCACGCCTTGATCATCTCGATCGATACGAGGCTCTACACCCTCGAGTCCATCAATTTTATTGTAGACCTCCAGTGTAGGAACTTCATCCGCTCCTATCTCGTGTAACACATTATTAACTTGTGCAATGTGCTCACGACGCTCTTCATCTACCGCATCAATGACATGAAGAAGCAGTGTAGCTTCAACCGTCTCTTGAAGGGTCGCACGAAAGGACTCTACTAGTTTATGGGGGAGGTCTCGGATAAATCCAACCGTGTCAGCCAAAATAACTGAACCAATATCACTTAGCTCTAGCTTTCTTAAGGTTGGATCGAGTGTCGCAAACAGCTGGTCGGCCGCATAGACGTCCGCTTCGGTAATTCGATTAAACAGTGTCGATTTACCTGCGTTGGTGTAACCAACCAGAGAGAGCGTCGGAATCTCTGCACGGGCACGTGCTCTACGGCCCTGTTCTCGCTGCTTACGAACCTTCTCTAGGCGACCGGTAATCGCTTTAATTCTGGCGCGCAGTAAGCGTCGGTCGGTTTCAAGCTGGGTTTCACCAGGGCCACGCAGACCGATACCACCCTTTTGACGCTCAAGGTGGGTCCAACCTCTGATTAGGCGAGTCGACATATGTTCAAGCTGAGCCAACTCAACCTGCAGCTTACCCTCATGGGTTCGAGCGCGTTGCGCGAAAATATCAAGAATCAGGCCTGTACGATCAAGCACTCGACACTCAATTTCACGTTCGATATTTCGTTCTTGGCCGGGGGTTAGAGAATGATCAAAGATAACCAGCTTGGCATCATGCAGGCGCACGAGCTCTGCAAGCTCTTCAACCTTACCTTTGCCTAAAAAGAATTTTGAACTGGGTTCGGAGCGAGTCCCGAAGAGATACTCAACGGGATCAGCACCGGCAGAGAGAGCCAGCTCTTCTAGTTCTCTAGGATTGTCATTCGCATTAGGTCCAGGAAAATCAATGTGGACGAGAATCGCTGTCTCGCCCGATTCGGGACGATCGAAAAACAATTAGAAACCTCAGTCAGCTGGCTTTTCGTCAACCTGAGGTAGTTTTACAGGACGAGATGGAACCACTGTCGAAACAGCGTGTTTGTAAACCATCTGGCTAACGGTGTTTTTAAGCAGAATGACAAATTGATCGAAAGACTCAATTTGGCCTTGTAGCTTGATGCCGTTTACTAGGAAGATTGATACTGGAACGCGCTCTTTGCGCAAAACGTTCAAGTAAGGGTCTTGTAGGGTTTGCCCTTTTGACATAGTCATCACCTTTAGAGTAATCGTTATTAAGACTCTACGACCGCCGCCCAATATTTCAGGCTCGAGACAATCCTCGATACAGCCATTACGTAGAGAGAAAATGATATTAGATTCGTGGAATCAATGCCAAAGTTTTCTTAAAAAGATTTTCACCAAAGGGATCAATCACCTCTGCACCCTGCCAGCTGCGCAACCATGTCATCTGACGTTTAGCTAGCTGACGTGTCGCTACCACTCCTTTATGGTGCATCTCTTGCCAATCCAACTCACCCTCCAAATACTGCCACATTTGGCGATAACCAACACAACGCATTGAAGGCAGATTCAGATTCAGATCCCCACGCTGACGAAGCCTAACCACTTCCGCCTCAAAGCCTTGCTCCAACATCAGCTTGAAACGCAGCTCAATACGCTGATGCAGTTGAGCGCGATCTTCTGGCATTAACGCGACGGGAATGAGGTTCCACGGCAACTCTAGGGCTTTCTGTTCCTGCCAGTGGCTATCAATACTTCGGCCTGTCATCAGAAAGACTTCCAATGCACGCTGGATTCGCTGTTGATCGTTGGGCCCCAAACGCTCACCCGAAGCCGGATCTAACTGAGCTAAGCGAGCGTGAACGGCCGGCCAACCCTCCTGCTCAGCCTGAGCCTCAATCTCCGCTCTGATCTCTGCATTGGCTTCGGGGAGTTTTGCCAACCCTTCTGCCAACGCCTTAAAGTAGAGAATGCTCCCCCCCACAAGAACAGGCAACTTGCCCTGCGCGTGTGCTTGATCGATTAATTGACGTGCATCCTCAGCAAAGTCTGAGGCTGAATAGACCTCTGTTGCATCTAAAATATCCACCAACGCATGCGGGTACTTTCCCAATGTCTCGCGATCAGGTTTGGCCGTACCAATATCCATCTCTCGGTATATAAGAGCACTATCAACACTGATAATCTCAACGTCCATATGATCAAACAGATTAAGGGCAAGGTCCGTTTTGCCTGAGGCTGTTGGCCCCATCAAAAAGAGTACTGGCAACTTTTCGGCCACTACTGCCCCCTTAGGAAGAGCTTATCCAGCTCATTCATGGTCATCTGCACATAGGTAGGACGGCCGTGGTTGCACTGACCACTTCGTTCAGTCGCTTCCATATCACGCAATAGAGCATTCATCTCTGGTAGCGTAAGCTGGCGGTTGGCCCGAACCGAGCCATGGCATGCCATGGTCGCCAACAGCTCATTAATGCTCTCTTCAATACGGCTGCTACTGCCATAAACCTTCATATCGGATAGAACATCACTAACCAAGAGCGAAACATCCGATCGAGCCAGTGCAACAGGCACTTCACGAATCACAACAGACTCTTGGCCCATTCGCTCAACAGAGAAGCCTAACTTAGCAAACACCTCGGAGCGCTCTTCAGCAATATCCACTTCGGCTTCACTTAAATTCAGAGTAACCGGAACCAATAGCGGCTGACTGCGCAATCCATCAGATTCCCATGCACTCTTCATTCGCTCGTAAACAATACGTTCATGCGCGGCGTGCATATCGACCAAGATGAGTCCTTCTGCAGTTTGGGACAAAATGTAGATGCCATGCAGTTGCGCCAATGCAAAACCCATTGGGGGAATATCTTGAGTCTCTGACGACGGGTTCAATGAACCATCCTGATTCAGTGTAGAGGTAGGATGAAGAGCCCCATAACCGGCTAGCTGCTGCTTCACCTCACCGGCTGATGGCGTTGCAGGTCGAACGTAATTAGAGAAGTTAATCCCTGAAGTGCTACTACCTAGCCCAGTACCTGAACCGGTTGACTGAAGTGAGATGCGCTGCTGATCAAACTGCTGCTGAATCGGTTGAGCCTGCCCCTGCAAAAGGGATGACACAGAGGTATCGCTGTTCTGTTCACCGGGACGCGTTTCCGCGATCACCCGGTGAATGGTACGGAATATGAAATCGTGAACTAAGCGCCCTTCTCGGAATCGAACTTCATGTTTGGTTGGGTGTACGTTGACATCAACCAGCGCCGGATCGAGCTCTAGATAGAGAACATAACAAGGGTGTCGACCGTTATAGAGAACGTCTGCATAGGCTTGGCGAATAGCATGAGTCACCAGTTTGTCACGAATGATACGTCCATTAACAAAGAAATATTGCTGATCAGCTTGCGAGCGTGAATAGGTTGGCAAACCGATCCAACCCCACAATCTGAGACCTGAAGCTTCTGCACTGATGTCTAAGCTGAGTGCATTATCAATAAAGCCAGATCCTAACAGTGAGGCTATACGGCGCTCTCGCATCTGCTCACTGTTGGCCGGCTTCAGTTGATGCACCACACGGTTGTTATTGCTGAGCTGAAACTGAAGATCGAAACGACTCAATGCTAGACGTTTAACCACCTCTTCAAGGTGTCGATACTCAGTATTCTCTGTCTTCAAAAATTTACGGCGCGCAGGGGTATTAAAGAACAGGTCGCGCATCTCAACGGTTGTCCCTTGCGGATGAGCTGCAGGTGATACCTCAGCGACCATGTCCCGCCCCTCCGCCTTGACCTGCCAGGCGCTATTATCATCGACTGAGCGCGACGTGAGAGTTAAACGAGAGACCGAACTGATACTGGCCAGTGCCTCACCGCGAAAGCCGAGGCTTGCCACCGCTTCAAGATCCTCAAGCGCTGTGATCTTTGAAGTCGCATGACGACTCAACGCCAGTGGCAGATCCTCTTTATCGATCCCCTTACCATCATCACGAATACGGATCAGCTTCACACCGCCCTGTTCAACCTCGACCGAGATCTTTTCTGCACCCGCATCGATGGCATTTTCCAAAACCTCCTTGACGACGGATGCGGGGCGTTCTACCACTTCACCGGCAGCGATCTGGTTGGCTAACTGCGGCGATAAAAGATGTATTCGACTGCTCATATTAACCTGCAGGTATCTTTAGAACCTGACCTACTCTAATACGATCAGACTTCAAATTATTATAACGACGCAGTGCGTCCAAACTGACGCCATTACGCTCGGCAATCATTGAGAGACTGTCACCCGGAACCACTTTATGGCTACGATTAATATCCTTAGGCATTTTCCCCTGAGCCTTCAAAGAGGCGACAAGCGTAGCCGCGGGCGGGCGCTTCCAAAAATGACTAATAATGCCGTCCGCAATCGCTTTCGCCATCCGCTTTTGGTACTTAGGATCACGAAGCTTTTTAGCCTCTTGTGAATTCGAAATGAAGCCCGTTTCAACAAGAATGGAGGGGATGTCAGGAGATTTAAGCACCACAAACCCCGCTTTCTCCACGTAGCTTTTGTGCATTTTGGCAAAGCGCGCGATGTTCTGATGAACCGCTAGCGCCACCTCTGAGCTACTGGTACGCGCATAGGTCATCGACATATCCAGCAGCACACTGGCGAGCGTCTCATCTTTATCTTCAAGACTGACACTACCGACACCGCCGATTAAATCAGCTGCGTTCTCTTTTTTCGCCAGCCAACGACCCATCTCACTGGTGGCACCGCGGTTTGAAAGAACCCAGACAGAGGCTCCACGTGCCCGCTTATTTTGTGCGGCGTCTGCATGAATCGATACAAACAGGTCGGCATTTTTTTGGCGCGCTTTCTTGGTTCGATCACGAAGGCGGATAAAGTAATCACCGGTTCGTGTTAGCTCAGCACGAAAGCCCGGCTGCTGATCAATCAGCTTTTTAACCTCTTTGGTGATGGCGAGAACAACCTGCTTCTCTTTAAGGCGTCCGGGGCCAAGCGCACCCGGATCTTCGCCACCATGCCCCGCATCTAATACAACAACAATTTCGCGCTGTCCTATAGGCAGTGTCACAGGCTTAGGCGGCGCAGTGGGTTTTAATTGCGCTCCACCTTGATGTGCCAGGTCGATTACCAATCGATCCCCATACTTCTCATTGGGCGCTAACGTAAAACTCGAGGGTTTCACCGGTTGCGATAGATCTAGAACGATACGCAACTTATCACTCTGTTCACCGGTTCGAATGCGACTGATAGGACTTCCCGTCAAATCAACGGTACTAAAATTGGATTTCGCTCGACCCTTGGGTATATCAATAACAATTCGATCCGGATTATCGAGGGTAAACAGGGAGTGTTCGGTGGAGCTATCCAGATCAAAGACCAATCGAGTGCTGTCAGGCGACTGCCACAAGCGCAAACTATCAACCGAAGCAGCCCAAGAGAGCAGAGGAAGCACTAACAGAGCGCAACCAAAGAAGAGTCTCTTAAACTGATTCAACGCTGATTGATTCCTTAATAACATCATTAAGCCTTAACAGACCTCAACTCTTGGAGTCTCTGCACAATGGATTGACCTAACTCGGTGCGAGCGTAGATTGTTATTTTACGTCCCAATGCTTCGGGTTCAAGGAAGAGATCTAGATCAGCTGCCGGCAAGAAACCTTCGCCCTTCTCTGACCACTCCACCAAACAGAGCGAACTGTTCTCAAAATAGTCGCGAATCCCCATATACTCGAGCTCTTCAGGATCACCCAAGCGGTAAAGGTCGAAGTGATAGACCCTACGATCATCAAACTCATAAGGTTCTACCAACGTGTAGGTAGGACTCTTCACTGCGCCTTGATGGCCTAACGACTGAATTACACCACGTGCGAGGGTCGTCTTACCCATGCCAAGGTTGCCATGCAGAAAGAGGACCCCCGAACTCATTGCACGGGAAATCAATGCACCAGCAGCGATTGTTTCAGCCTCATCTGCAAGAGACCATGAGATCGATTGTGTCACGAATTCATTACCCTAATAAACTTCTGATATGAGGAAGAAGGTCTGTCGCAATCAACCCTCTTTCACCCTCGGCACTGGCCATATCACCCGCTTTAGCATGGAGCCAAACACCTATCTGCGCAGAATCTAACAGAGAGTAGCCCTGCGCCAAAAACGTTGCGATGATACCAGAAAGCAGATCCCCCATCCCAGCCGTTGCCATACCTGGATTGCCTAGGTTGCAGATAAAGGCTTTATGACCATTGCAGACAATGCTGCCGGCACCTTTTAACACGATGACACCACCCAACTGGCTCTGAAGCGCAAATGCACTCCCGACAGGGTCAGACTGGACTTCTGCTATAGAACAGCCCAACAATCTAGCAGCCTCACCGGGGTGTGGCGTAAAGACAGCATGAGGATGAAAACCAACTTTATTCTGTGCAATAAGGTTCAGTGCATCCGCATCCACCACAGTCGGTTTATCTAAAGAGTTGACCCTTTCTAAACAGCTGAGAGCCCAATCGCTCTGCCCCAAACCGGGCCCTATCGCGATGGCATCCATGGATTGAATCATCGACTCAAAGGCCGCAATGTCACTGGCTAAACGCACCATCACCTCTGGCGTACGAGAGAGCATCGCTGTGACCGCCGATTCACTATTGGTCAGTAGCGTGACCCGCCCCGCCCCTGTTCTGAGCGCAGCTTCACTCGATAGCATCGGTGCTCCGCCAAACCCAAAATCACCGCCAATTACTACGAGGGACCCTTGACTGCCTTTGTGCGCAGCGCGATTCAGTGGAGCCATTTGGCTCAATGGTTCAGAGATCAATTGACTCTGTGACTCTGGGAAGAGCTCTGCTGGCACGCCCAAGCTATCCACCATCACACGACCAACATAGTCACGCGCTTGATTGATAAACATCCCCTGCTTGGGAGCGATAAAGGTCAAGGTCGCATCGGCCTTAACGGCAGAACCCAAGACAGATCCAGTATCAGCCGACAGGCCTGATGGGATATCCAAAGAAAACACAGGCCTTTGCTGCCGGTTAATCCAATGAATAACAGCAGCTGAGTCTGAGCGAACCTCGCCATTTAGACCGATCCCTAGCAGAGCATCAACGATGAGATCTGACTCATCAGTAAGAGCACTATCAAAAGGGTGTTTTGGAAGGTCATCAGGCAGGTCATTCCACGCCTCCAGAGCTTCACCGGTTAGCTGAACTTCAAAATCAGTGCTCGCCAGAGTAACTGTCACAGCATGACCTGTCTCATACAGCAGCTTGGCTAACGCCAATCCATCCCCGCCATTATTGCCTGCACCACATACAACAGTAAACGAGCTGGCCTTTGGGTAGAGTCTTGTGATCCAGTGTTGCGCTGATCGTGCAGCACGACACATCAATTGATAACCTGGTATCGGCATAGACTCAATGGCCAAGCGATCAATCACTTTGCATTGAGCGGCAGTAAAGAGCGAAGAGCCAATTGGGGACTCATTCATTCGAAGCACTCCTGATGCTGACTTAATTAACGTATAGTAACACCTCATCATGAAAACAAACTGATAATGACTCGCGTGCACAAGATCGAACTGTCCAATATTGCTGAAGGTTTAAAAGAGAGAGCGAAGCAGCTTGGTTTTCAGCAGTGTGCAATCACCCTGCCAGATCTACAACATGAAGCGAGCCACCTACGTTGCTGGCTGGATAAGCACTACCAGGGTGAAATGGGGTTTCTTGCCGAGCATTTCGAAAAACGAATCGACCCAACCCTGCTGGTTGAAGGCACTCAGCGCGTTGTTCTACTGCGTATGGACTACCTTCCTGCCGATGTCAGCCTGTTCAAAACGTTGACCAATGCCGACAAGGGTTACATAGCACGTTACGCATTAGGTCGTGATTATCACAAGTTGATTCGAAAACGCATTAAACAGCTAGGACAGTGGTTAGAGGAACAGTGCCAAACCTCTATTAACTTCCGCCCTTTTGTAGACAGTGCCCCAATCTTAGAGCGCCCTCTTGCGCGTGACGCGGGGTTGGGCTGGATCGGCAAAAACACACTGCTACTCAATCAAACTGCAGGGTCTTGGTTTTTTTTAGGCTCACTGTTTACCGATGTCGAGCTGCCCATCGACCCACCCGAAACGGCTTCACACTGCGGTTCATGCACCGCTTGTTTGGATGTTTGTCCCACCAATGCATTCCCCAAACCCTATGAGCTGGATGCTCGACGATGCATCTCCTATTTGACCATAGAGTACTCTGGCAGTATTCCAGAAGAGTTACGCCCGCTGATGGGCAATCGCATCTTTGGCTGCGACGATTGCCAACTGGTCTGCCCGTGGAACCGTTTTGCTCAGCACACCCAGGAGTGTGATTTCTCGCCACGCCATCAACTCGACGATATCGATCTGATTGAGCTGTTTCAGTGGAGCGAAGAGACCTTTCTACAAAGAACTGAAGGATCAGCCATTCGCAGAACGGGCTACCAGGGATTTAAACGAAACATTGCGGTAGCCCTAGGCAACAGTAAGGGTGGTGACAGAGTCATTGAGCTGCTTGAAGCTTGTTTAGCCTCTAACGAGAGCGCGCTAATAAAAGAGCACGCTCAATGGGCGGTTGAGCATTTAAGAAATCGAACGGCCGATGCGAACGCACTGAAAATTATCGATTTCCCACTTGCTCAACGTTTAGACCTGTAAAAAGTGCTCACGATAGACTTTTAACTCTTCAATGGAGTCACGAATATCATCCAGGGCTAAATGAGCCCCCTTTTTAACCACCTTTTCAGTCACATCAGGGCGCCAGCGGCGTGCCAGCTCTTTCAGCGTGCTGACATCCAAATTACGGTAGTGGAAGAAGGCTTCTAGTTCGGGCATGTAACGATGCAAAAACTTACGATCTTGATGGATAGAGTTTCCACAAATCGGCGAAGCACCCTGGTCGACATGCTCTCTCAAAAACGCCAACATCTGCTGTTCTGCTTCGGACTCACTGGTACGGCTCTGTTTAACTCGTTCAATCAAACCTGAGCCACCATGCTGCTTTGTATTCCACTCATCCATGGCATCAATCAGTGCATCGGATTGGTGAACGGTAATCACAGGACCTTCGGCTAGAGTGTTCAATTCAGAGTCGGTCACAATCGCAGCCATCTCAATGATGCGCTCACGCTCGACATCCAGACCCGTCATCTCTAGATCGATCCAGATAAGATTATCTTGTCGTGACATGCCAAAACTCCCTTTAAAGTGTCTAATCTTTTATGAACAAAGTATGATGCACAGTATACCGACTAACACAGCGATTTAGCAGAGATTGAATGGCGCAACGTAAAGTTAATCGCCGCCAAGCATGGCGTATTAAGAAGATTCAAGAAGAGCGTGCCGCTCGAGCCAATAAACGTGACACTCAAATCGACTCACAACTCGAAGGGGGCGATTTAGGTGCCGAACAGCGTGGCCTGATCATCTCGCACTACGGAAAACAGGTCGATATTGAAGCCTTAGATGGCGATCGTAGCGGTGAAATCATTCGCTGCCATATGCGTACCCACCTAGGGCAATTGGTGACCGGGGATAGAGTGATCTGGCGTCCCTCCCCCGATGCGGGTGTGGTCGTCGCTGTTGAGGATCGCCACTCTGAACTTAAGCGCCCAAACAATCATGGTGAGTTGAAGCCAGTCGCAGCCAACATCGATGCAATATTAATAGTCATCGCCGTCGAACCCCATGCGCACGCCAACCTGATTGATCGTTACTTAGTTGCCTCTGAACTCTCTGGCATAGAGCCTATTATTGTCTTAAATAAGACCGATCTACTCGATGACAAGCATCGTGAACGATTGATACCTCTTCTGGATAGCTATGCCGAAATTGGCTACCGCACCATCTATGCATCCACAGAGAACTCCAACGGCTTAGATGAGCTGCACGAGTTCTTAAAAGATCGCACGACCGTCTTTGTTGGACAGTCTGGTGTGGGTAAATCGTCGCTGGTCAATGCGCTACTGCCTGGCGTTGATCTGAAAGTGGGCGCCCTATCTGAGTCGAATCGAACCGGGAAACATACAACGACCACTGCTCGTCTATTCCACATACCCGAAGGGGGCGATCTCATCGACTCTCCTGGCATCCGTGAATTTGGTCTATGGCACATTGATCCTAACGATCTGATTGACGGATTTAAGGAGTTTCGCCAGGTCACTGGCCACTGCAAGTTCAGAGACTGTAAGCACGAACAGGAACCTGGCTGTGCCTTCTATGATGCGATCGATATGGGCGTCATCAGCGAGCAGCGTTTTTTCAGTTATAAACAGATTTTGGACTCCATGTTGGAGTCTGACTTCACGGTTCGATAGTGAAAAAGCCCTAGCTCAGGTATCATCTCTACTCAATTTAAAGAATCACTCAGGCGGAGTTTTTAGTGAAAGATAAACTGTTCATTCTGTTTCAATACATCGTGCCACAGCACTTGTTATCACGTGCCGTTGGTCGCCTAGCTGAGTGCACAAATAGTCGTATTAAGAACTGGATTATTCAACGATTTATTAAACAGTTTAACGTCGATATGAGTGAAGCGGAGCGCCAGCAACCGGAACAGTTCATCAACTTCAATGACTTCTTCACTCGCGCCCTTAAAGAGGGAGCTAGACCGATTGCTGAGGGCGAGGATGTCGTAGTTTCACCGGCTGACGGGGCAATCTCAGAGATGGGTACCCTTCAATATGGGCGTATTTTGCAAGCAAAGGGACATAGTTACAGCGCTGTTTCTCTGCTGGGTGGTTGTACCGAGCGAGCAAAACCCTTCATCAATGGCGAGTTCGCGACCATCTACCTATCACCAAAAGATTACCACCGCGTACACATGCCAGTAGCCGGTGCACTTAAAGAGGCCTACTACGTTCCTGGTGATCTTTTCTCGGTCAACCAAACCACAGCCAACAATGTTGACAGCCTGTTTGCTCGTAATGAACGCCTAGTCTGTCTATTTGAGACAGAGCGTGGCCCAATGGCGATGGTACTCGTCGGCGCAATGATTGTTGCCGGTATAGAGACCGTCTGGAGTGGCCAGGTAGCCCCTCTCAAAAAAGAGGCTATGAAACTGTTTAGCACAGAAGCTGACGCCCCTCTTCTACTGGAGAAAGGTGCAGAAATGGGCCGATTCAAACTCGGTTCAACGGTGATCCTTCTATACCCGGAGGGCGTAATCAATTGGCGCGACCATCTAGCGGCCGGCGCACCGGTTAAGATGGGCGAAGTCATTGCCCATCAAACAGAGTCTTAAGAGAAACCATAACCCTTTTTAGTGAGCTGAGCTATGAACATTGCGATAACGGATTCCAAACTGTTTTCCGTCGAAGGCGTTGATGCGGCCTCTTTTTTACAAGGCCAGCTGACCGCTGATGTTGCTGCACTTAACACTGGGGAGCACCTCATCGCCGCACACTGCTCAATTAAAGGAAGCATGATTGGGCTCTTCAGAGTCATGCGCATCAGTGACGAATGTTTTTGGCTGCGGGTCCATCAAGAGATCGCAGAAAGCGCCTTTAACAACCTAAAAAAATACAGCATTTTTTCCAAAGTGGAGCTTAACTTCATAGATAACGCCAATGGGTTTTGCCTATCGAGCGACTATTTAGAGTCTGTTAGAAGTTCAGAGAGTGACCGATCCTTTGCTGCTCAAATCGATGCCGAGCACGTTGAGTTCTGGACCATCGATCTTGAAGTACAAAATAGATTGGCCAAAGATGCATCCGACTCTTTAGAGGCTTGGTATGAAATCAATGTCCGCGCCGGTATCTTCGATTTAAGAGAGGCTACCCAAGAGACATTCATTCCTCAGATGTGTAATTTACAAGCCATTGATGGCGTCAGCTTCAGCAAAGGGTGTTACACCGGTCAGGAGATAGTAACCCGTTTACAGCATCGCGGTATTTTGAAAAAAGCGATGTACGGATTCACGCTACCGCAGGGCCATTCCATCAGCATTGGGGAGCCGCTGTTTAATGCTGACCAAGTTGAAGTCGGCACCGTTGTTCTGACAAGCTCAACTGATCAAACCTCTCTACTTGCTGTCATTCAACAGTCAGAAAAAGAGGGGGTGATTTTCACAGAGAGTGGAGCAGCACTAACCGCGTTTACACTTCCTTACACCCTAGATCCAAAGTTATTTGAATCCAAGCGTTAGTCATCAACCGAACAGATCTGCCTGTCCTATTACCGGCAACTCCCAGTTGATCTCAGAAAAGCCCTTCTCAGCGAGCCAAGTGTTGGCTTTAGAAAACGGCTGACTACCAAAAAAACCTCGGTGTGCTGATAGTGGCGAAGGGTGAGGTGATTGAATCACCAAATGCTTTGCCTGATCGATCATGCTCGTCTTTTTCTGAGCGTAGCTTCCCCAGAGGATAAACACCGTGCCAGTGGAGTGCTCATTTACCTGCTGAATAATACGATCGGTGACACTCTCCCAACCCTTGCCTTGGTGTGCATTGGCGCTGCTATCCTCTACCGTAAGGACCGCATTGAGTAACAGGACTCCCTGCTCTGCCCAGGCTTCAAGAAAACCATGTTCTGGTGCAGCTATTCCTAAATCACTACTCAACTCTTTGTAGATATTCCTCAGCGATGGTGGCACTTGAATACCGGGTAAGACAGAGAAACTTAAACCATGCGCCTGGCCTGCTTGGTGATAGGGATCTTGGCCAAGAATGACGACGCGTGTCGACTCTAGCGGGGTCAGCTCTAAAGCACGAAACCACTGATCTTGAGGTGGGTATATTGAGACACCCTCAGCTGTTCGCTGATCCAGAAATGCCATAAGAGATTGATAGTTTGGCGTCTCGGATATCTCTTTCAGCAGCTGCTGCCAACCCTTAGAAAGCATCGGCACCTACCTTGAATGCGACTGATTAAAGCTGAGTTCAGCTGAGCTTTTTACGACTCGGCCGAAAAAGGGTGAGTAGTATCGAACCTTGCCAGGCGCATGTGAGAAGTAGCCTGAGATAATCACGATCAGACAGAACAGTACTGTTGTCAGCTGGGGGGCGTTCATCGCTAACAACAGTAGAAAAATTTTAGTAATGACCGCCAAACCCCGCAGTTGAATCAACCAAATTGCATCAACGTAGAGTTCGACAAGTAGCATCAATGAGCCAGTCGTCAGTGCCAGTATGGCATAGGGGCGCCAAAGCGATTCGGGTAAGTCGTATAAGAAAAAGCCCGCAAAACCTGCAATACCAAAAAGGTGCAGAGTTCGCAGGCTTATACTGAGATAGCGCTTCGCTGTGAAGTCACGTTTCTGTTTTGGAAACAGCCTAGACAACACAGCAAAATCCTTCTGTACGCTTAATTGCGCTTAAGCGCGTGGACGCATTGCAGGGAATAGAATGACGTCACGAATCGATGGTGAGTCAGTCAGTAGCATCACCAAACGGTCAATACCGATCCCCTCGCCAGCTGTGGGTGGCAGTCCATACTCAAGTGCCGCAACGAAATCAGCGTCAAAGTGCATCGCCTCATCATCGCCTGCATCTTTCTCTGCGACCTGTTTGCGGAAACGTTCCGCTTGATCTTCAGCGTCATTCAACTCCGAGAAGCCGTTTGCTAGCTCACGACCCGCGACGAAGAACTCGAATCGATCGGTCACAAACGGGTTGTCGTCACTACGACGAGCGAGAGGAGAGACCTCGGTAGGGTATTCTGTAATGAAGGTTGGTTGCTGCAGAAGGTGTTCAACGGTCTCTTCAAAGATCTCAATCTGGATTTTACCCAGACCCCAGCTATCTTTTACGTCGATGTCCAGACGCTCGGCAATCTGACGAGCGGCATGTTCATTCGCCAATGCTTCCGCTGTAATGTCAGGGTTGTACTGCAGAATGGCATCAAATACTGACAATCGAGTAAAAGGCTTAGCCAGGTCATATTCAAACGTCTCTAGCACTTCACCCTCTTCATTACGAACCGTATTGATGATGGTTGTTGTGCCTAGCACCTGCTGTGCAACAGTACGGAGCATCTCTTCCGTTAGGTCCATTAGATCTTTGTAATCAGCATACGCCTGATAGAACTCGATCATAGTGAACTCTGGGTTGTGACGTGTTGACAGGCCCTCATTACGGAAATTACGGTTGATCTCAAAAACGCGCTCGAAACCACCGACAACCAGGCGTTTCAGGTAGAGCTCTGGCGCGATGCGAAGATACATATCGATATCAAGTGCGTTGTGGTGTGTCACAAAAGGACGAGCCGATGCACCACCAGGAATCGCCTGAAGCATTGGCGTTTCCGCTTCAAGGAAACGGCGCTCACTTAAGAACTGACGAATCGCGGCAATCACCTTAAAACGCGTCTCAAACACATCACGTGATTCAGGGTTAGTAATCAGATCAACATAACGCTGACGGTAGCGCATTTCAGTATCTTGAAGCCCTTTGTGTTTATCTGGCAGTGGGCGCAAGCTCTTTGTCAGCAACTGGTACTCTGCCATATCAACGTAGAGATCACCTTTACCTGACTTGTGCAATTCACCGCTAATGCCGACGATATCACCAAGGTCTAGCTGCTTAGCAAAGCTACGAGCCTCTTTGTTAACGTACGCCTGGATGCGGCCAGACATATCTTGGATCACCATGAACGCGCCACGGTTGAGCATCACTCGACCGGCAATAGAGACCTTAATGCCTGCAGCTTCTAGCTCCTCTTTGCTCTTCTCACCGTGTTCAGACTGCAGATCCTCTGCGTAGCTGTCGCGACGAAAAGTGTTCGGGAAGGCTTGGCCCTGCTCACGCAGTGCAGAGAGTTTTTCACGGCGCTCTGCAATCAAGCGGTTTTCATCAAGCTGTGTGTTATCAGACATGGTGTCTATTTCCTGTGTTAACTTTTAGAGACCAGCTTTTAAGCTAGCTTCAATAAACATATCCAGATCGCCGTCGAGCACGCGATCACAATTCGACGATTGAACGCCAGTGCGAAGATCTTTGATACGCTGATCATCCAGTACGTAACTGCGAATCTGACTGCCCCAACCTATATCGGCTTTAGTATCTTCAACCTCTTGGGCAGCCTCACGACGTTTCAGCATCTCCATTTCGTAAAGCTTGGAGCGTAACTGCTTCATACAGTTATCTTTATTCTGGTGCTGCGAACGCTGCGACTGACTCTGTACAACGATTCCAGATGGACCGTGGGTAATACGGACCGCCGACTCAGTTCGGTTGACGTGCTGACCACCCGCACCGGATGCACGATAAACATCGACACGAAGATCAGCCGGGTTAATGTCGATCTCAACATTGTCGTCGATCTCAGGAGAGACGAAGACAGATGAGAAAGAGGTATGGCGGCGACCACCAGAATCGAATGGGCTCTTACGAACGAGACGGTGAACACCCGTTTCTGTTCTTAACCAACCGAAGGCGTACTCACCCTCAAAACGAATCGTTGCAGATTTAATACCGGCCACGTCACCGTCAGACACTTCCATCAACTCGGTTTTAAAGCCTTTGCTCTCACCCCAACGAAGGAACATTCGAAGCATCATATTGGCCCAATCCTGAGCCTCGGTACCACCCGAACCCGCCTGGATATCCAAGAAGGCGTTACTTGAATCCGCTTCACCCGAGAACATACGGCGAAACTCAAGTTGCGATAACATGCCGCCTAGACGCTCAACTTCACTGCGAACCTCTTCAACGGTATCTTCGTCATCCTCTTCAACTGCCATCTCCAGCAGCTCCAGGCAATCAGCAGTCCCCTCAGTCAGCTCATCGATGGTCTTAATCACAGACTCAAGGCTTGATCGTTCGCGACCTAGCTTTTGTGCATGCTCTTGATCATTCCAAATATTGGGATCTTCAAGCTCACGCTCAACCTCTTCAAAGCGCTCAAGCTTCTCGTCATATTCGAGATAGCCACGCAACTCTTTAGTGCGTTCGGCATACTCTTTAAGGCTGTTAACAATCGGATTAATTTCCATAGTCGAGCAAATGTCCAAAAGGTCTTAAAAAAGGGGGCACATTTTACAGGATTTATCCTCACCTTTAAATCACCGTCTCGGCCTTTATTTCAACGTTTTTCATGCACCTCTATTGAGATAACGGACAAGCTAGTCCATCGTATGGGAATGACAAATTTTATCGATTTAACAGGCACCCTATATGGCTACCTAGCGGTACTCACCTTCCTTGTCGGGTACTATTTTGTGATCAGCGAAGACCGCACTCACCTAGCCAAATCCAAGCCGATGATGGTGGCCGCTGGTTTAATCTGGTTATTAGTCGGCCTTAGCTATTCCATCAATGGCCAACCAGAGCAAGCTGGCGCACTACTGGAACAGACCCTGCTTGAGTACGCAGAGCTTTTTCTGTTCCTGCTCAGCGCCATGACATTTATCCACGCCCTTGAGGAGCGCCACCTATTTTTGGCATTGCGTAGCTGGCTGATTGCTAGAGACTTTTCCCTAAGAACCGTGTTCTGGGTCACGGGTGGGTTGACCTTTGTCCTATCCCCCATTGCTGACAACCTCTCGACAGCGCTACTGATGGGCTCAGTAGTGATGGCTGTTGGCACCAGAACAGCGTCGTTCGTAGTGCTCGGCTTGATCAACGTGGTTATTGCCGCCAATGCAGGGGGCGTTTTCTCCCCCTTCGGCGATATTACTTCACTGATGGTTTGGCAGCAGGAGAAACTAAAATTCCTTGAATTTACCCATCTTATTGTTCCCGCACTGATCAGCTGGTTCGTGCCTGCTTTAGTGCTTAACCATTATCTTCCGACAGGCCCAGCGCAACTCCCGCATGAACAACAATCCATGAAGCCTGGAGCGATCGGCATGCTGATACTCTTTTTAGCCACGATAACGGCGTCAGTGTTAATCCATTCACTTCTGAAATTACCCCCGGTAATTGGAATGATGACGGGGCTAGGCGCGTTAAAGATTTATGGATACCTATTGTCAAAACAGGATCCTCTGTTGCAAGAGAGTGAATTGCGTGGACACCACATGGGTGCGATGACAAAACACCTCAAAGGGGATCACGGTGAAGTCGTCATGCGTTTTGATAATTTCCGAGTGGTTGAACGCGCCAGCTGGGATACATTAATGTTCTTCTATGGCGTTGTACTGAGCGTTGGTGGTTTAGCTGCCCTGGGCTATTTAGCCCTGATCTCAACGTCGCTTTACGGCAACTTTGGAGAGACCACCACCCATCTAATCATCGGCCTAAGCTCCTCATTGATCGATAACATACCCGTGATGTACGCCATTCTGAGCATGGATATGCCGATGTCGACTAACCAATGGCTATTGGCGACCCTCTGTATTGGCATTGGTGGCTCTCTGCTATCGATTGGCTCAGCGGCAGGTGTGGCTCTGATGGGCCAGGCGAATGGCATCTACACTTTCAGAGCCCACCTCAAATGGAGTTGGGCGATACTCCTTGGGTATGCACTATCAACCGGATACCATATAGTTTTTACATTGTGATTTTGTATTCATTAGCGAGCTTATCAACATGCAGAAAAAAATTGTCACCGTCTGGGATCTAAGCACTCGACTCTTTCACTGGCTTCTTGTCGTGCTATTTGGTTTGAGTTGGTTAAGTGCCGAGCTGGGTGGCAACTGGATGATCTGGCACACACGCCTTGGATTTTTAGCAGCAGGCTTAATCACATTCCGCATCATTTGGGGAGTGATTGGCAGCGACTCCTCTCGATTCTCTCAGTTCGTAAAACGCCCAAGCAGCGTCATAGCCTACCTCAAGGGAGAGGGGCAAAGAGACTACAACACACACAACCCTGCTGGCGCACTCAGTGTTATCGCCCTATTAGGGTTAATATCACTGCAAGTGACGACGGGGCTGTTTAGTAACGATGACATTTTTATTGAAGGGCCATTAGCCTACTTAATCTCATACGACGCTCAACTAGCGATGACGGAACTGCATGAGGCGGTTTTTAATCTATTGATGCTGTTTATCGCCCTGCATCTTGCTGCCATTATTTGGTATCAACGTTTCAAAGGTGAAAAACTGGTGCAAGCCATGCTGCATGGTAGAAAGGAGAGTGAAGAGGAAGCACCTAAGATTCGAGGCGGCATTCCTCTTTTTGTAGCAATCCTAGTAGGAGCGACTGTCAGCGCACTCCTATTTTGGATCTGATTAAAGGGTTAACGTTTCTCGCGGTAGTTGTCGTGACACCCTTTGCAGGATTTCGCGACAGCACCAAAGGCTGCTTTGGCATCCGCCAATTCACCGCCAGATAAAGCGACTAGCTTTTCAGCGGCTTCAGTCATAGCAACAAAGCGCTGATTGACATCATCTAAATTCTCCCAGAGCTCATCTTTGGCAGACGTTTCACCAAAATCAGAACCTTCGATAAACCCCTCAGCCGCAAGCGGCGCTACCGCTAAGAACGACTTAGCGTGATGAGCAAATTGCTCTGCATCATAATCAACCTTACCGCGAACCATGGCACCCATAGCACCAAAGTGCCAACCGTAGGCTTTAAAGATCCCTTGGCGATATTCAATAGCATCTTCCGCTCGATCAGCCTGTGCCAAAGGCGAAGCCAGTAAAGCACAAGACAAAGTCGTTAATACAACTTTCTTCAAAGACATAATCTCTCTCCGAGTTAACACTTAAACTTACAATTGTGGATAGATCAGATTGAGCCAACGCTCAACACGGTCTTTTGTTTCAAAGGACTGTGTATCCTCATCCAAGGCCAAACCCACGAAGGCAGTCTCACAAGGGATTAGCGCTTTTGAGGACTCAAAATCGTAACCTTCGACAGGCCATTCACCTATCAGCTTAGCACCCTTTTGTGAAATCTGTGCGGCAACTGTACCCATCGCATCAAGAAACCAATCGCCATATCCCAATTGATCACCCAATCCAAACAGTGCTACGCGTTTGCCACTGAAGTCGATTTCACAAAAACTCGACCAAACTTCTTCGAAATCTTCTTGTAACTCACCAAAGTTCCAAGTGGGCACACCAATAATCAGTGACGAAGCCTGTTCAACATCGGCATTAATCATGCTATCGATTGAAATTAGCTTTAGAGGCACCTCCCCTGGCCAGCACTCAACCATGAGTTGCGCTACGCGTTCAGTATTGCCTGTAGTACTTCCGTAAATGAGAGGGATCAAAAACTATTTGCCACCCATCGATTGAGAGGCAATTTTTTGAATCTCCTCTTGGGCGTTTTGAACCGTTTTCATATTCTGCTCAGCAGCCGCTTTAAGTGCAGCCTCTAAGCGCTGTGTATACTCTTTTTGCGCTTCGATGAACTCTTCAGGTGATTTTAGACCCTGAAGTGAATTAGCCTGATTCATGGTCGCTTGGATACACTGCTGGGTGTACTCAATCTGCTGATTGGTAATGCGCTGTAGCATCTCTTGCTGAACCTTCGCCAACTCTTGAAATGATTCAACACTCTGTTCGAACAGCTTTGTCATATCTTGAAACATTTGATAATCCTCAATGTCCATTTAAATTGACAGGTTTAACCTGCGCTACATCAAACATTACGTTACTCATAATAGAAATTCAGAGCAAGCGCTGTGGATTATGCAGTGAAAAGGTTATGATAGCGCCACTTTGATAACACTAACGGTTATTGACCATTAATTTGTTGGAATAGAATAGGAGGTCAGGTTTGACCAAAGCTCGTCTATTATCACTAGCCTTTGCATTGGCTCTTCCAGTCATGTCTGTTGAAGCCGCATCCATCATCGCAGCTGAGCGCGCCATTCAGTCAGCCGATTACACCAAAGCCCTTGAAGAGCTTAAGCCTCTAGCCAAAGAGGGTGATTTAGATGCTCTCTATCTAATGGGTACGCTGTACCGTGATGGCCAAGGTGTTGAAAAGAGCAAAGAGGATGCCAAGCAGTACTTCAGCAGTGCCGCTCGCCAGGGCCACCTAAAGAGTATCAACGCCCTTCGCGTCATGCGAAATGAGGTATACCTTGCCGAGTTCACACAACTTCTTCCTAAAGCGGAAGCGGGTGATGCCGATGCACAAAACCGAATTGGTGAAATGTACGAATTTGGCCAAGGCGTAGAACGCGACCTAAATCTTGCCCTGCAATGGTTTGATAAAGCCTCTCACAATGGCTCACTGATCGGGCTTCACAACTTGGCTAGAAGCTACAACTTCGGAAGCGGGACCGAGCAAAACTTTGCACAGGCTGAGAAGCTGTACCTGCAAGCTGCGGAATCGGGATACACTGAATCGATGTTCTTCTTAGGCACGCTGTACGCTACGGGTAATGGTAATGACCTTTCAGTAAATCCAGACATTACTGCTTACGCATGGATGAAAGCGGCAGCCAATGCTGGCTCAACAACGGCTCAAACCATTGAGGCACGCCTGCTGATGAAACTGTCTGATACCGAACAGAGCGAAGCCAAAGCACTTGCTGACAAGCTCTCACAGCAGTACATAAAATAACCAATATCAGATGGGCCATGAAGAGCGCTACGGCGCTCTTTTTTATAAGTGGAATATTTTTGATAACTTATTTGTATATAAAATCACCAAACATTCTTGGAAGAGTTATTAAAAGATCATTAGTATTGCCACTCCTAAAAGGAGTCGAGCATGAATACTTTAAACACGACATCTACAGACTTTAAAACCCAGCTTCTTGAGCCAAACAAGCTATTCTGGCTTATGCTCTCTTCTGCTTTGTTGATTGCTTCCGCTGTTTATGTGTTTAATGAGCACGGCACATTTGAACTACTTGCTCTCATTTTAGGTGCAGCCCTAGGTGTCTGTTTGCTTCAAGCTTCATTTGGTTTCACGACCGCATGGAGAGAGCTTATCTCTAAACGTCGTGGTGCGGGCATCCGCGCTCAGATGATCATGCTCTCCCTGAGTGTACTGCTATTTTTCCCGACCCTGGCCTCAGGCGAGCTGTTTGGTCAATCGGTCACAGGATTTGTTAGACCTCTCGGCCTCTCCGTTGTTGCCGGCGCGTTCATGTTCGGTGTAGGTATGCAGATCGCAAGTGGCTGTGCTTCGGGTAATCTTTACCATCTTGGCGGTGGACAACTGAGAGCCATTCCCGTCATGGCAGGCTTTAGTGCCGGTGCGCTATGGGCAACAGCTGACTATGAGTGGTGGACAACCTTGCCACAACTAGCGCCCATTGGATTGATCGAACTGCTGGGTCCAATCACCGCCATCGGTCTAAACCTGCTGTTATTCACTGCTATCTATCAGTTCACTAAACGTCTTGAAATTAAAGCTCACGGCTCGCTTGAAGAGTGTCAAAGTACTGGCACGACCAGCTTTGCAAGCAAACTGATTGCTGGACCCTGGCCACTGATTTGGGGAGCGGTTGGACTCACCATTCTAAACTTCGCAACACTCGCATTAATGGGCCGTCCATGGGCTGTTGCCCTTGCCTACCCTGTATGGGGTGCGAAAGTTGCTCAATGGTTAGAGCTCGATCTAGAGATCGACTTCTGGACCTACTGGATGTCACCTGGCCGTGAAGAGGCGCTCTACAACAGTCTCAGCCAGGATCCCGCGTCATTGATGAATGGTGGTGTCATCCTAGGCGCTTTCTTAGCGGCGGCGATCGCCGGCAAATTCACACTCAAGATGAAAATGCCGATTCAAAACTTCTTAGCCTCTCTGCTGGGTGGCGTGCTATTGGGCTACGGTGCAACCATCGCTTATGGGTGTAACATTGGCGCATTTGTAGGCGGTGTGGTCTCTGGCAGTTTACACGGCTGGCTATGGATCTTGTTTGCGTTTGCCGGTTCAGTGATCGGACTTAAGCTTCGTCCACTGCTTCGTTTAAAGTAAACTTTTCAGTACACTACGGCTCCGACAAAGGAGTTCAGTATGCCCAAACCGTTTCACGATGATGCTAACCAACATCAACTACCCTCTCTAATCATTAGAGTGATGGCAATGGTCTATGACACGCTGATCATTCTTGCCATTTGGTTCTTAATTGGTGCTATTGGAGTCATCCTAAATCAAGGTGAAGCGGTCGACAGCTTTCTCGGCCAAGCGGCCTTAAAGTCGGCACTGCTCTGCTCAACCTTTCTATTCTTTGGGTACTCCTGGACACGCTCCGGTCAGACGATCGGCATGATGGCTTGGCGCCTGCGTGCGCAGAGTGAAAAGGGGTTTTCGTTAACCTGGACTCAGGCACTGATTCGCTTTTTTGGTGCCGCTATCTCTATTGTCACTCTAGGAGCCGGTTACTGGGCGACGCTGTTAAGTGATGAGCGCCTAACCTGGCATGAGCGTTGGTCAAACAGTGTCACCGTTCGACTACCAAAACCTGCCAAAAAGAGTTAGCGAACTCTAGAGAGTAACCATAAAGCGATGGCAAAGCTGATCGCAATGGGTAACAGCGCGGCCAGTAACGGAGAAAATCCTAGCACCTGACTGGCCGGCGCCAAAAGATCCTGACTGAATTTAAATACCAGTCCAATCACGACACCGGTGATAATTCTTTGGCCTACCGTAACACCGCGCAGCGGTCCAAAAATAAACGCAACGCCAATCATCACCAAAGCGATAATTGACAAGGGTTGTAGCAATTTATTCCAAAGGGCTAACTCATAAGAGGTTGAATCCACCCCTTGATCATTCAGATAGCTAGAGTAAGAAGATAGACCTGAGATAGGGAGTTCAACAGGGGGCACCAAAATGACTCGCAGCATCTCTTCCGTCAATTCGGTTGACCAAAAAGTCTCATCTAAATGACCTTTTTCAATACGCTGATCATTGATCAGTGCCGTCAATTCAACGTCAGTTAGCAACCAACCTTGACGCTCTTCAGAGTAATACCCCGACTTGGCAAAACTGGTTTGTTTGAGCCTAAGCTCTGAATCAAATTGGTGACGAGTGACACCTAAAATTTGCCCGTCAGGAGTGATTGCAGAGACATGAATGTATTCACTCGGTTGACGATACCAGCCGCCACCTTCGAATAATTTCAAATTTTGATTCGCTGCCTTTAAAGCTCTAGCGCTTTGTTGAGCTTCAGGAATACCGATTTGATTTAGAAACAGTGAAAAGCAGGAAATTAAGAAGATGGGTTTTATGACGCCTAAAATAAGTTTTGACATAGAGACACCTGCTGCTCTCATGACTGTCAATTCAGAACTTGAGGCCAAAACCCCTAAACCGATAAGCGTTCCCACTAATGCACTGAGTGGAAGTAATTCAATACAAATACCAGGGATACTAAGAAGGGTGTAAATTATGGCATCTTTTGAAGTGTAACTACCCCTGACGTCTCCAAGCTCATCTAGATAAAGACTAATACCCATTAAACTGACTACAACTAACAAAACAACAAAAATTGCAGACAAGGTGTGAGCAGCGATATAACGATCCAAACGACTTAACATCAAAGAGCTCGCCTTTTAAAACTTTTAAGTCTAGGAAATTTCGGTAACCTTTCGAAAAAACGCTCAATAGCACCCTCAAAAACAAACATACTCAAAGCAATAATAAGCACTGCAATATGGACAAACCATATTAGCCAACTACCAGCGTCACCTTGTTCCACTTGCGCCCTTGCTGCAGTTAAAGCACCAACATAGACTTGGTATATTATGATTGCTGGAATAAGCTTCGAGTACCTACCCTGCCTAGGACTAGTCTTTGATAGCTGAACAGCCAATAAAACAACGATTATGGCCAAAAATGGTAGAGAAAGTCTCCAATGCAGTCTTCCAATATAAAAAGCTGAATCATTCTCTAATAAGGCAAGTGTAGGTAGAGCATCAAAGGCATTAATCGAGAACTGTCGCTCAACATCTCTCATTTTAAGCCCGTACTCATGATACTGAATCTCTTCAACTGAATTGTTCTCTGAAAAGTTATAACGATAGCCTTCCTCAAACACCAAGAAGCGCCCTTGATCGTCAAGAAATCTCTGCGAACCCTTCCTAGCAACTAGAATGTACCGTTCATCCTTCGCATCAATACCCGAAATAAAAACATCAACCAACTCCCCTTCATCACTGACCTGTCGAGCGTAAGTGACTTGTCTTTCGTTTTTACTGACCTGAAATTTACCGGGTAACAGCATATCCAGTTCACTTCGCTCTTTTTGCTCTGAAAGTATCTTTCTTGCCTCCGTCATGCCTGTAGGCGTTAGGTAAAGAGTCATTAAAGCAACTAACAAGGCGATGAAAACGGCTGGCCCAATTGCGTAGCTAGCCAATTTAAAGGGCCCTACACCACAGGCTTTCAAAACAATCATTTCACTATCTAAGTAGAATCGACCGTAGGCTAGCAAGATACCTAAAAACAGACCGAGGGGAAGAAGGAGCTCAAGAATTTTAGGGGTTCTGTAAATAACCAACTCAAGAATAACACTGGTTTGTATCTGACCAGCGGCAGCGTCATTTAGGTAGCCAATTATTCTGGCGCTGAGAATAATTAACAACAAAACAATCACAACAGCAAAAGTAGTCTTGAGTATGTCCAGACTTAGGTAACGATTTATAATCACTAATTAATCCGATAGGTGCATGGATATCCAACAGATGCGATACTGTAGGGCACATTATCACCTAAACCTAAGTGCTTGTCTTGTTAGAGGAAACAGAAATGGATTTTGAGATCGTTAACGGATCGATTGAGAGTGTAGAAGCAGATTGTATCGTTATTGCGATTGCGGCAGACGGTGAACTTTCGGACTCGGCTAAAGCGATTGATAAAGCCAGTTCAGGGGCCATAAGCGATGTTGTTGCATCGGGTGATTTTTCCGGCAAACAGGGCTCTCTGCTTCTACTGCGGAGCCTTCCTGGTATCAACACTAAGCGCATCCTGTTAGCTGGTGTAGGGGCACAGAGTGAACGAACCATCATCAAACAGCAGCAACTGATTAAAAGCGCGGTGGATACCATCAAAACTCTGGGTGTTAAAACACTCTGCTTTGCCCTGGATCGGATCAGCGGCAATAGCGACGACATCTACCGTGACACACGAACTCTAGTAGAAGCTTCGTCGGCCGCGCTCTACCAATACGACACCACCAAATCCAAGTCTGCACCTGCATTAACACTTGAGCACATTCATATCCACCTACCTGAGGAAGATACTGAATTTGGAGAGGGTGCCCTTCTGGATGGCGTTGCTATCGCCAATGGGGTATCAACTGCTCGTGAGCTGGGTAATTTGCCAGGCAATATCTGTACACCTCTCTACTTGGCAGAGCATGCTCAAAATCTTGCGGAAGAGTTCGACAGTGTCAGCTGTGACATTCTAGATGAGAAACAGATAGAAGAGCTGGGTATGGGTGCGCTTCTAAGCGTCGGCAAAGGCAGTGTCATTCCGCCTCGCCTAATTGTATTGAAATACCAAGGTGCAGAGGATGCTAATGAGGCTCCGTATGCTCTGGTTGGTAAAGGCATCACCTTCGATACCGGCGGCATCTCATTGAAACCAGGCCCTGAGATGGACGAGATGAAATTCGACATGTGTGGTGCAGCCAGCGTGTTAGGTGCCTTCGAATCAGTGGCAGAGATGAACTTGCCATTGAACCTTATTACGATCGTTGCTGCGGCTGAGAACATGCCTTCAGGTGAAGCCTCTAAACCAGGTGACGTGGTAACGACCATGTCAGGTCAAACAGTAGAGATCCTTAACACCGACGCTGAAGGCCGACTGGTACTTTGTGATGCTTTGACCTATGTGCAACAGTTCAATCCTCAAGCCGTCATCGATGTCGCGACCCTGACAGGCGCCTGTATTATTGCACTTGGACATCAAGCAACGGGAGTTCTTGCGAACGATAATGAGCTTGCAGCTAAGTTGCTTGATGCAGGTGAATTTGCTGGCGATCGTGGCTGGCAGCTACCTTTATGGGACGAGTACCAATCACAACTGGATAGCAATTTTGCCGATATGGCTAACATCGGAGGTCGACCTGCAGGGACCATTACCGCGGCCTGCTTCCTATCACGCTTTACCAAAGAGGTTAGCTGGGCTCACCTAGATATAGCCGGTGTTGCTTGGAATAGCGGCAAAGCCAAAGGGGCAACGGGACGTTGTGTTCCTATGCTGACGCAATATCTTCTCGATATTGCTGAGCAGATTGAGGCCTAAACGTGCCTCGCGCAGACTACTACATACTCCCCAGCAGTGATCACGACAGTCGTGAACTGCTGGCGTGTAAACTCTGTGAAAAAGCCTTATCCCTTGGCCAACGCATCCATATACACACTGAAAATGAAGCTGATCTACATCAGCTAGATCAGACTTTGTGGAATTTTCGATCGGACAGCTTTGTACCGCATGCCATACTGGGTACTGAACTTAAATCGCCTGTCTCTATAGCCTGTGGTGAATTGCCCTCAGAACCTATTGATCTGTTTATCAATCTAGGTTTAACCGCACCAGAGGGTTGTCAATCAGCTTCTCGCTGCATCGAGATTGTCACTCAATCCGAAACGGTACTAGCGGCCACACGACACTCATGGGCCATGCGAAAAGCAGCCGGCTGGGAGTTACAGAGGCAAGATCTTAGAGATCGATCTTAAATTTGTCCTTTGGAGGATATTCAATGAAAAAACTGCTTATTCTCCTCATTCTTGCTGCTGCGGTGATCAGCTACTCGCTCTTTTGGCCAGAGCCTCCAATCAGCGTTGAGTTAGTCCAAGTTGAACAGGGCGCAGTCGAGCAGATCGCCGCTAACAGTCGTTCGGGATCCATCACCCCCTGCCGTCAGTCGAGCTTATCCCTAACCATTGGGGGCATCATAGAGTCAATCAATGTTGCTGAGGGCGAGGTGGTCGAAAAAGATCAGACCCTACTCACATTAAACAGTGATGTTCAAAGGGCTCAAATAAAACTATCCAAAGGGGAGTATCAAGCCGCTAAGATCGAAGAGGAACGAGCCTGCGAACTGGCGGATCTTGCAAAACGCGAGCTCGTCCGAGGTCAGTCCCTTAAAGAGAAAGGGCTCATTTCAAACGAACGATTTGATCAACTAAATAGCGAATCAGCCAGCAGTGCTCATATCTGCGAGTATCAAAGTTCACTATCAAAACTCGCGGCAGACAAAATTAATCTTCTTAGCATTGATCAGAACCAGCGTACTCTAAAATCTCCGTTTGCCGGTACCGTTAGCAAGATCAACGGTGAAGTCGGTGAATACCTGACCCCCTCACCTCCAGGCATCATGACGCCAGCGGCTGTTGAGTTGCTTGATACCAGCTGCCTCTATGTGACCGCCCCAATTGATGAGGTCGAGGCCTCCCGACTTAAGATAGGTCAATACGCCCGTATAACCCTAGATGCTTTTAGAGGTGAAATCTTTGATGGTGTCATCAGCAAATTAGGCTCTCGAATTTCTGACAATGAGAAGCAGGCAAGAACGCTTGAAGTCGAGGCTGCCTTTATCAATCCTGATGAAGATATGACGCTTTTAGTGGGATACAGTGCTGATATCGAAGTGGTGACCTCATCAACAGGCAGTGTGTTAAGGGTTCCTACCGAATCTGTCATTGGCGGATCTGAAATCGTGATATTCAACGAAAAAACCAATGAGCTTGAAATTCGACCTATTAAAGTCGGCGCCTATAACTGGACGTGGAGCGAGGTGACGGAAGGACTCGATTTAAATGACCGTTTCCTGAAGAACACCAATGATGTTGAAAACCTTCTAAATCGACGAGTTATTCCACAATGATCGAGCTTAAGCATCTCTGTAGAAGCTATCCAATGGGCAGTGAAACGGTGAATGCGCTTCAGGATTTCACACTCGATATCGAGGCAGGTGACTACCTCAGTATCATGGGCCCTTCTGGATCAGGTAAATCCACACTACTCAATCAATTAGGACTGCTCGATTCACCAAACTCCGGTGAATACTGTCTGGATGGCACTGCAACGACTGAATTAAACGAAGCAGAAAAGGCTCGATTTCGAAACGACAATATCGGCTTCGTTTTCCAAGCCTATCATCTCATCAATCGACTAACGGCGTTGGAAAACGTTGAGTTGCCGTTAATTCTTAAAGGGATTCCTGCCAGCCAACGCCGAGAAAAAGCCTCCGAGTTACTGAAAACCCTGGGATTAAAAGATTTTCTTAACCGCAAGCCACAGCAACTCTCTGGTGGCCAGAGGCAGCGTGTTGCCATAGCGCGCGCTGTGGTCACTCAACCTAAAATACTTCTCGCCGATGAGCCGACCGGTAATCTTGATCGCGCATCAGGTCAGGAGGTCATTAACCTGCTTGAAACGCTAAACAGCCAAGGAATTACTCTAGTAGTGGTGACTCATGACAGTGATCTTGGCGCCCGAGCAAAACGCCAGATAACTATGGTTGATGGTCAACTCCTAGAGATCAAAAAGAGGGGATAGCCGTGCTCTTGATTGATCATCTTCGGTACAGCCTAGCGACCTACTCTCGGCAGGCATTTAAAGCGTTGATGATACTTCTATCGGTAAGCATCGGAGTCATGTCCGTTGTTCTATTAACCGGTCTTTCGGAGGGAGCAAGACAGTTTGTCTATCAGGAGTTCTCTCTGCTAGGGAAAGAGGTATTAATCGTTCTTCCAGGGCGCAAAGAGACGGAAGGCGGCATCCCTCCAGTGACTGGGGAGGGAACTCGCGACTTAACCCTTGATGATGCAAAGGCTATCCATAAACTGCCACAAGTGAATGAAATCGTTCCGATTATTGCAGGTATTACCGAGGCTCATAGCAACGGTTTAAATCGGGAGATCATCGTACTTGGGACCAACCAAAGCCTACTTACTATCTTTGGAATACCCGTAAAAACCGGAACCAATTTGACGCAAAGGGATGTTGATACGGCAGCGTCAGTCACCCTACTGGGTAGCACGCTTGCTCAGGAGATTTTCCCTAATGGAAACGCTTTAGGTGGGTGGGTCAAATTTTCTGATCGACGCTACCGGGTCATTGGTATTATCGAGCCCAGCGGCATCAACTTTGGTACCAACATGAATGAGACTGCCCTCATTCCTGTCACCTCTTCTCAAACCCTTTTTAACGCTCCCGGACTCTTCAGGATGCTAATCAAACTACAATCAGATCAACAGATTGAAGAGAGTCAGCAGCTTATAGAGCAGCTGATAATGGAGCGACATCAAGGTGAAAGAGACATCACTATCGTGACTCAAAACTCTCTACTTAACACCTTCAGTGACCTATTGAACAAGCTCACCCTGGTCGTCATCGCGATTGCTAGCATCAGTTTATTAGTGGCTGGCATATTGATCATGAACATCACTCTGATCAGTGTCTCACAACGGGTTCCAGAAATTGGGTTACTCAAAGCACTTGGCGCCTCACATAACACCGTCACTTCCATTTTCCTCTTGGACTCCATTTTAGTAGCCACAACCGGAGCCATAATCGGTGTTAGTCTAGGCATAGCTTCGCTGTATGCCATTCATCTGACTTGGCCAAGCTTTCCTTTTGCTATCCCTTATATGGCAACACTGGCCGCTCTTTTAGTATCACTCACGGTCTCTCTGATTTTTACCTGGCTACCCGCCAAAAAGGCTGCAACGGTCGATCCCGTTGCCGCATTGCGAGGTGAGATGAATGCCTATCGCTGATCTCATCAAACTGGCAGCGGGGACACTGACCGTCGATATTAGAAAGAGCTTTTTGACCGCCTTAGGCATTACAGTCGGTATCTTTATGGTGACATTGATCACCAGCTTAGGCAGTGGCCTGCAAAACTATATGCTCAATAGCTTCTCTCAATTTGGCACCCGAATCATCGCTATTACACCGGGACGTACACAGACGGGGGGCGTCGGTGGCCTCATCGCCAATACTCGCCCGCTCACGCTAGACGACGCCCAATCACTTAAAACCTTATCGGGTATCCGACAGGTAGTGCCCGTTATTCAGGGTAGCGGAGCGATTGAGTGTCAATATCGCGTCCGTCATGTGGATATTCTTGGCGTCAGTTACAGCATGCCTGACGCCTGGAATTTCACCATTCAGAAGGGGCATTTCTTACCTGACAGCCGGGGGCGAACCCCTCTACCCTACGCAGTTCTTGGTGCAAAAGTAGCCAGTGAACTGTTCGGTAACCAGCCAATACTTGGGCAATTTATCAGGGTTGGTGGCGAGCGCTATCGGGTGTTAGGTGTACTCGAATCTAAGGGACAAATGTTGGGTTTTGACCTCGATGATATTGTCTATATCGACACCCAGAGAGCACTCACCCTATTCAACAGAGATGGCGTGATGGAGATTGACGTCACGTTTTCAGCCAACAGCAAAACGGATCAACTGATGCAATCAATTAAGGAGCACCTGAGCCTGCGCCACAACGCAGAGGATTTCACACTGACCTCCCAAGATCAGATGCTCTCTACGCTCAATAAGATTTTAGACGTATTAAAAATTGCACTGATAGGGTTAGCGGCCATTTCCCTACTGGTCGGGTCAATCGGCATTCTAACCATTATGTCGACACTGGTTGATAAGAGACGCAGCGAGATCGGACTGCTACGTGCTTTAGGCGCCAGTAAAAAAACAGTTGCATCGCTCTTTCTGACCGAAGCGATTATGTTCTCAATCATCGGCGGAATCGGAGGTATTTTGACTGCTTATGCTGCAATTTACGGCTTTAGGCAGCTCCTCCCAGGCTTACCTCTTGAACCGAATATTCTTTTCTTAGTTATTTCACTGCTGATTGCAGCAGCAACAGGACTACTCAGTGGCTTAATACCCGCCCTGAAAGCCGCCAAAATCGAACCTATAGAAGCGTTGCAGAGCGAATAAAGAACCGCTCAACCACTGTCTATAAGGGCTCTCAAAGGGTATACTCCCACCCTTTAAATTTTTTCCAAAAGTAGAGAGGAGCTATCCTCTGCTACCGAACTTGAAAACAGAGACTACAGCACCTCATGGATAAGACGTATCAACCGCAAGCAATCGAGCAAAAGTGGTACCAAGACTGGGAAGAGAAAGGCTTTTTCGCACCTTCAGGTGAAGGTGATGCCTACTCAATCATGATCCCACCGCCAAATGTCACGGGCAGCTTGCATATGGGTCACGCCTTCCAGCACACCCTAATGGATACTTTAATTCGATACCGTCGAATGCAGGGCCGCAACACGCTCTGGCAGGTTGGTACAGACCATGCAGGCATCGCCACTCAGATGGTAGTTGAGCGCAAACTAGCTGCTGAGACCGGCGAGAGTCGTTACGATCTTGGTCGCGATGCGTTCATTGAAAAAGTCTGGGAGTGGAAAGGCGAATCGGGTGGCACCATTACCCGCCAAATGCGTCGTCTAGGTAACTCTGTCGATTGGCCAACCGAACGTTTCACTATGGACTCTGGTTTTTACCATGCCGTTCAAGAGGTCTTTGTACGCCTTTACGACGACGGCTTAATCTATCGTGGTAAGCGCCTCGTTAACTGGGATCCTAAACTTCACACAGCAATCTCCGACCTTGAGGTGGAGAACCGCGAAGTGACTGGCAAAATGTGGTACATCCGTTACCCACTTGCTGATGGTGTGACAACCAAAGAGGGTAAAGATTACATTGTCGTGGGTACCACGCGTCCAGAGACACTGCTGGGTGACACTGGTGTCGCAGTCAACCCTGAAGATGAACGCTACGATGACCTAATCGGTAAAGAGATCCTACTGCCATTAGTCGGTCGTCGCATCCCGATTGTTGCCGATGAACATGCCAGCATGGAAAAAGGGACTGGCTGTGTAAAAATCACACCGGCGCACGATTTCAATGACTACGAAGTGGGTAAGCGTAACAAGCTGCCAATGATCAACGTTCTGACCCTTAACGCAGATATTCGTGATGAGGCTCAAACCTTTAACTTCGATGGCAGTGTCAACAAAGAGATCGATCCAACGCTACCTGAGAAATATCGTGGCATGGAACGTTTTGCTGCACGCCGTGCCATCGTCGCTGAACTGGAAGAGCTCGACCTTCTCGTGAAGATCGAAGAGAACGCGATGACCATTCCTTACGGTGACCGTGGCGGTGTGGTGATTGAACCGATGCTAACCGATCAGTGGTTCTGTGATGCTAAGACACTGGCTAAGCCAGCGATCAAAGCAGTTGAAGATGGCGACATTAAATTTGTCCCTAAACAGTACGAAAACATGTACTTTGCTTGGATGCGTGACATTCAAGACTGGTGTATCTCACGTCAGCTTTGGTGGGGTCACCGAATTCCTGCATTCTATGATGCTCAGGGTAACGTCTACGTTGCGAACTCAGCTGAAGCTGCGCGTGAAAAATACAACTTGGCGGCCGATTTAGAGCTCCACCAAGATGATGACGTACTAGACACCTGGTTCAGCTCGGCACTGTGGACCTTTGGTACTCTTGGCTGGCCTGAAAACACGGAACGTTTGAAAACCTTCCACCCTACCGACACCCTTGTAACCGGTTTTGACATTATCTTTTTCTGGGTTGCTCGCATGATCATGATGACCATGCACTTCATGAAAGATGAAAATGGCAAACCTCAAGTGCCATTTAAAAACGTCTATGTGACAGGTCTTATCCGCGATGAGAGCGGCGATAAGATGTCGAAATCGAAAGGCAACGTGCTTGACCCTCTCGATATGATCGATGGCATCTCACTTGAAGATCTGTTGGAAAAACGTACCGGTAACATGATGCAACCTCAGCTAGCCGAGAAAATCGGCAAACGTACTGAGAAACAGTTCCCTGAGGGCATTACGGCGCACGGTACTGATGCATTGCGCTTTACATTAGCAGCACTCGCTTCAACGGGTCGTGATATCAACTGGGATATGAAGCGACTAGAGGGTTACCGTAACTTTTGTAACAAACTCTGGAATGCTGCCCGCTATGTCATGATGAATACCGAAGGTGAAGATTGCGGCAACAATCAAGAGCCAGTGGAACTCTCACTGGCTGACCGCTGGATTATCAGCCAGTTACAACGCACCGAAGCGACCGTCACCAAACAGCTAGACGAGTACCGCTTTGACCTTGCTGCACAGACACTCTACGACTTTATTTGGAACCAGTACTGTGACTGGTACCTAGAACTGTCAAAACCTGTTCTATGGGATGAGCAAGCGTCTGAAGCGGCTAAACGTGGCACACGTCGTACACTGGTTCGCGTTCTTGAGACGATTCTCCGTTTAAGCCACCCTATCATGCCATTCATTACTGAAGAGATCTGGCAGACAATCAAAGGGCTGGCCGGTGTTGAGGGTGAGACACTGATGCTTAAGGAGTTCCCTGTTGCATCAGAAGAGAAGATTGACGAGCAAGCAGAAGCTGACATCGAGTGGCTTAAGGGCGTGATCACAGCGGTTCGAAACATTCGTGGTGAGATGAAAATTGCACCATCACAGGATCTTGAACTTCTGCTATCTAACTGCAGCAGTGAAGACACTCGTCGTTTAGCTGAGAACCAAACATTCTTGATGAAACTAGCCAAATTGAGCAGCATCACGACCCTAAACGAAGGTGATGATAAACCTCTTGCCGCGACTCAGCTGGTTGGCGCAATGGAACTGTTGGTTCCTATGGCGGATCTTATCGATAAAGAGGCTGAAATGGCTCGCCTTCAGAAAGAGATTGATCGCCTACAAGGTGAGATTGACCGAGTTGATAAGAAACTGTCTAACGAGAAGTTTGTTGCCAACGCACCTGAAGCCGTTGTGACTAAAGAGCGCGCTAAGGCTGATGATGCTGCACGCTCTAAAGTTCAACTAGAGAAACAGTTAGAGTCGATTAAAAACCTTTAAGCGACGTTGATAGTTAAAAAGGGGCTCAATCTAAGATTGCGCCCCTTTTTTATACCTCTAGCGTTAGCGATACACCTCTATACTCCAGAGCCAAAATCGCCACTTTGAAGGCCTCTAATTGAGCCAATTCAACTAACAGTGTTTTATCTACTATCTCTGTATAGCTAGCCGATAGCTCTTCAGCCGCTACGGCAGCGATGACCTGTTGAATGTCAGCCTCTAGCTCGTAAGGATATCGGATCTGGCACTCAATCTTAGGAGCACATTCAATGGTCGGCAGATGTTCTGAGAGCTCACTAACCGAGGCACCATAGGCTCTAATTAACCCACCGGCTCCCAGTTTAGTGCCACCAAAGTAACGTGTCACGACGACACCGATGTCTCCCAAATTTTTATGCATGAGGATATTAAGCATCGGCTTACCCGCTGTACCACTGGGTTCGCCGTCATCACTGGAGCCAGCGGCCTTAGGTGCCTGAGGTGCGCCTAAAATATAGGCCAAACAGTGGTGGCTGGCTTTAGGGTGCAGACGCTGCATCTCTGATTGCAGCTGATAGAGTGCATCAGTGGAACTAAGAGGGATTGCGGTCGCTATGAAACGACTTTTTTTGACTTCGATCTCATACTCAAATCGATCGACTGGGGAGAAGTAAGCAGCCATAAGCCTCCTTAAAGAAGAGGCTTAGACTACTGACATGAAGAGGAATGTAAAGTGATTACTTTTTCTGATCTTCGTTCATCAGGTTCTTCACTTTGAAGAAACCCCAAGTCATTACACCTGCCATTGCAGCCACACCTAGAAGGCTTGGCCAAACTGTTTCAAAAGTGTATGCATCAATACCGAACATTTCGTTACTCCTAGTTATCAAGTTTTAATAACTGTAACTCGAAGGCGGCAACAATATATTGATATAACTCAAACTTGCAGGGCAGACTCAAGAACATTCGGATTTAACAGGGTCTGTTTTATAGCCAATAGCAATATTACTCGGCTAACTCGGCTAGCTCCTCTTCAGTGGCCATGCGGACATCAATCACCTCAACATCAAAGTTTAAATCCTGCCCTGCAAATGGGTGGTTAAGATCAACCTTCACCTCGCGGATATCGATCTCTGCAACTCGACCCAAGCGCGGCTCGCCATCTTCATCCTCTAGCTGAACCAACATCCCTTTTTGCAAACCTGGCATATCAGCAAAGGCCTCACGAGGAAGTACATCGAACAGCTCCTCATCACGTTCGCCATAGCCGCGACCCGCTTCTACAAGAACCTGAAAATGATCACCAGCCGATCGCCCGTCTAGCGCCTGCTCAAGACCCGGCACCAGCATCTTGTAACCATGGACGTAGGTGAGCGGTTCATCATTTCTCGAACCATCTTTTACCTCACTCTCATCACTTACAATGGCGTAGTGAAAGGTGACGTAAGCATCTTTACAAATATTCATTATCCAAAATCCTTAAGGTTGCAGGCGGGTAACGACCCAACCTGTGTCTGATGGTTCAAAACGAAAACGGTCGTGCAGGCGACTTTCACGCCCTTGCCAAAACTCAAAACGGGTCGGTACAAGTCGATAACCGCCCCAGTTATCGGGACACGGAACCTCAGTCATATCTGACAGCTGATTGACCGCTTGTTCAAGCACAGCTCGAGATTCGACTGGCTGACTTTGATGAGACACAGCAGCACTTCTCTGGCTACCCACTGGGCGAGAGTGGAAGTAGGTTTCACTCTCAATGCGATCGATCTTTTCAACCTGTCCGCGAACGCGAACTTGACGCTCTAACATCGGCCAGTAGAAAAGAAGTTCTGCTTGCGGATTGGCCGCTAACTGCTCCCCTTTCTCACTCGAATAGTTAGTAAACCAGGTAAACCCTTCTGAACTAAACTCTTTTAACAGAACAATACGCGCACTGGGCATCCCCGATTGATCAGAGGTCGCCAGAGTCATAGAGGTAGCATCTTTAGGATCCACAGCCAATGCATCCTGCATCCATGCATCAAACTGCTGAATCGGATCTCTGACTAAATTATCTTCATGAAGACCTGCCACGAGGTATTCACGACGCACATCACTTAATTGGGTTGTCGACATCGAAACTCCTATCATTCAGATTTTCGAGAGTTATACTTAGGGAATCTAAGAATAAGTCCATGGCATCTCAGGTTTACAGTCAAATTCATCATCAAGGCGTGTTTTCGAAGGCCTAGCCAGCTAAGTCAAGAAAGCACAACACCGAGGGTGGATTTGACTGTGAACCCCGAAGGGCGTGGCCTTATACATGCATCTACGGTGTTGCTTCTCTTGCTAATGGCTAGACCATTAGCGGCGAAAAGCGCCTTGTATCTGCAAATATCAGGCCTCGCTGAGATACTATGTACTTGTTCGTAGATTCCCTAAACATATTATTACCGGTATCTGATCAGGATCCCAGCTCAAATGGCTAGAACTGCACAAATAGTGACGCTCATCATGGCACTCGCTCTTAGCGGCTGTGTCGGTGTTCAAAACAAAGAGCTTCGCCTGCAGAATCTCGCCAAGTCTGACGTCGATATGATCGTTGATCAACACATTAAGACGATCAACGCGATGAGTCGTGAACTCACCATCAAACTCTACAAACGCAACCCGCGCGAACTCAAAAAAGCGGCCGCTGGTACAACCGTTGAGACGCGCCTGAAACAGCTTTTAAGTTACCCAAGGCCCATCAGTCATCGAGAACTCAATCACCTCTACGGAGTTGATGCGCTCAAACTGGCTTTTGATGAGGAGTATCAAGGGGACCGAGTCTTCGCTCTAATGGTGGCTATCACAGGTATGGTTCACGCCTCATACAACTACCGTGAAGAGTTCTTTATGCTCAACGAAATCGATTCGCAAAAGCTATATAACTCAGCACGTAATTTAGAGAAGATCGCTTGGCAACTGCACAACTTCAAAACATCGAGTGGCGAACTGTTCATTCTGACTGACAGCATGAATGAGGGAGTCATCAACCTCAGCTACGAGCGACTCTTCGGGAAGATGATTGCCACTCAGGATATGCTCGCTGAGATTGTTGCGCAGACGACGGACCGAACCATCAATCGAATTGTGCTAAGCGTCGCTACAGCTCCCTTTCTGCCCATTTAAGGCAGTATAATCTTCTCAATCTTGTGGTTGGCATTCAGCGCTAACGTAATGTCCGCTCGTGTTGGAATCTCATCGAGCATCCAACGCGTCAATCGCTCATAGTGCGCTATGAAACGTGTAATCTCAGTGCCATCCATAATCCGCAATGGGTCTGCAGGAGCTATTTCGTCATACAGCAATGAGGCTCGATCTTTGAGTTTCTGCTCTTGGACCGTACGCCAATCGTACACCGCCTGCATGTTGGGCACTTTGAGCATGACGAGCATATCTAAGAAGCTGAACAGCTCTTGATAAGAGGTTGCCAGCTGTTGATTAACATAGTGTCGCCAGACACCCTCAGGGTCTTCGAGGGTCTCTAACTCATTAATAGGTGAAGCGAGCGACTCTTCAGGCTCGGCGATACCACCGACACACCAACCATCAAAAATAATGACATCCGCAGAACCATGCCACTCTTGCCACATCTGTTCTGGCACACGCTCATCGGTCGATTTATCAAAAATTGGGATCCGAGTAAGGTCGTCTGGCCCTGCCTGTTTGAGTCGATTTAATAGCTCTATACCCAAATCGACATCATGGGTACCAGGCACTCCACGTGTCTTTAAAAGAGGGTGAACGGACTGCGCCAACGCGTCCCTCTCAGCACGCGTCAGATAGAGGTCATCGATCGAAAACCCCGTCACCTTTAACCCAAAACCCTCGGTGAGAATCACCTCTAGGAGGTTATAAAGTGTCGCTTTCCCTGCCCCTTGTGCACCATTAATTCCGACAATCAAAGGGGAGCCCGGCGTTAGTCGATCCAATATAGAACAAGCAACGGGCACGTAGATCTGCTCAAACAGCTCATTCAAACCAAGATCGACATCTAAAGATTCGACGGTCGGCGCAAATGCTCGAGTGACCGCATCAAGCGCCTTCGCTCTCATCTCTGGGGAACCAGGCAACCTATGTTTAGGCCAGGTCACTATGCTGCCCATCAGGCATCACTCCTTTTAAGAAACTCTGTAATTGCTTGGACCTCAAAAGGCGTCATTAGAGGCGGCGCGTGTCCAAGACCCTGCAACTGCAACAACTCCAAATCAGGCTTGTGTTCAAGCATTGCATCCACAATCTCTTGCGTCAGCAAGTCAGATGCGGTGCCGTGAATCAGCATCTGCGGGCACTCTATCGCTTGCCATAATGGCATAAGATCAATGTCTTCGTTAGAACCCAAGCGAACGTTAATGGCAATGGCTGGGTCATAGTGAAGATGCAGGCCATCATCAGCCTGTCGTGAACCATATTGAGCCACACGTTGCCATTGTACTTCGGATAAATCGCGAAAACTGGGGTAAGTGCGTTTGATGTGATCAATAAGCGCCTGTTGATCAGTAAACAGAGGATCTTTAACGTAGGCTGCAATGCGCTGCAGAGACGCTTTGGGTATGTGACAACCCACGTCGTTCAGAACAAGTTTTTCAATATTGGCTATCTTCAGGCTAGCGGAAGCCATTGCCAGAATCCCGCCAAGGGAGGTTCCCACCCAATGGACAGGTCGGTTATCAACAGCGCTCAACACCGCACTGATAGCCGGCAGATAGTTCTCTGGACTGTACTGCTCAGGTTGTTTCAACCAATCACTCTGACCACGTCCAGGCAGATCAATAGCAATACAAAGAAAATCATCCCTTAGCGCTTCGATCAACTCATCAAAGTCACGACTACGGCCTAACAATCCGTGAACACAAAACAACACTTTTTTTGCTAAAGGAGAACCACTCTGCCAATAAGCGACACGATAGTCGTCACCGTCCAAATAATAGGTAGTCGATTTTAATTCCATGAACTCTCGAACGCTGGGTAAAGTTTTGTAAAATCTTGCCTGATCTCAATGAAACGGTCCAGTTTCGCTGTGCGAACGTAGATCTCAAGCGGTATACTTACTGACACTTTAATTTAACTTCGTAGGGAGAAAAGCCTCCGTGAAACGGTTACTGAAATGGCTTCTACCAATCATCATTCTTGGCATCGCCATTGCTGGATTTATCTCGTTAAAATCAAGCAAACCCAAAATGCCACCCAAACCGATCACGGAACGATCTTGGAGCGTCAATGCAATTGCCGCGTCACCGCAATCGATCGCGCCAGAGATTGAGCTCTATGCTGAAGTTGAAAACCCCCGCCAGGTGGTTCTGCGCGCCTCCATTGCTGCCGATGTTCAATCGGTTGAAGTGCGAGAAGGTGCAACTATTAAACAGGGCGATCTACTGATTCAACTCGACACCAGTGACATCGATCTTCAAATCGCTCAACAGCGTGCCCAAATCGATGCTCTAAAAGCACAACTATCTGCAGAACTGCTTCGTTTTGAAACCGATAAAAAAGCCTTGGCGATTGAAGAAGAGATGCTAGTGATTGCGCAACGCTCTCAACAACGCCAACTTAACTTATCAGGTAAAAAACTCGCAAGCCAAGAGCAGCTCGATACCGCTGAGATGAACACCCAACAGCGTCAATTGAGCCTTGTATCTCGCAAGCAGTCTTTGGCGGACCACCCCAACCGCGTTGCGCAACTCAAAGCATCGATTGCCCAGTCACAGGCTCAGTTAGATAAATCACTGCTTGATCGGGAACGTGCTTTCGTAAAAGCACCTTTCGATGGTCGTGCAACCAAAATTTCAATTGCCGTCGGTGACCGCCTAAGAGCCAATGATGCGCTTGCCTCTGTCTACCCAAATTCAGATCTTGAAGTTCGTGCTCAACTACCTAGCCGTGCACTAGCACTTATCAAGAGCCAATCGTCACTCGCTGACCTTGAGGCGGTCGCAAAGATTGATGGTCAGCAGTTCGAACTTGAACTTGATCGCCTTAGTGCCGAAGTCGCGACTGGATCGACCGGTGTGGATGGCCTGTTCCGTTTTGTCGATTCAGACTACCTTCCCGAGCCTGGTCGCACCATCAGCGTTGCACTGACGCTACCAGAGCTGAATGATGTCATCGCACTGCCACCAGTGGCGCTTTACGGCACGGATCGCATCTATCGTGTCACCGACTCTCGACTCGAAGCGGTTACAGTCAACCATCTAGGTTATCGAACTAACTCAAATGATCAGCGTGAGATTTTGATCAAGAGCGATCAGCTCAACGCCGGTGATAAGATCATTACAACCCAGCTACCCAACGCGGTCAGCGGCATGTTGGTTGAGGTGAAACAGTGAGTCAGGCAACCGGTCTAAAAGGGTTTGTCAGCCTATTTACGACCCACCGGGTTGCGGCAAACCTGTTAATGATATTGATGTTAGCGGCCGGTCTATTGGGCCTTAACCGTCTGAACATCCAGTTCTTTCCAACCTTTGAGCTCGATATTATCAACATAACCGTTCCCTGGAGCGGTGCCAGTGCTGAGGATGTACAAACCTCTATCGTGGTTCCTGTAGAGGAGGAGCTTCGTGCGCTTGAGGGGATCAAAAAGCTCTCGGCCATTTCACGTGATGGCAGTGCCGTTTTTCGTCTAGAGATTGAAGACGGTACCGATGTAGATTACACCCTATCAGAGGCAAAGCAGAAGATGGATGGCGCACGTTCAGCACTACCTTCTGATGCCGAAGATGCTGTTGTACAGCTACTGACACGATACGACAACATTGCTGATCTTATCGTCACCAGTGATCGTGCCTCACTTGAAGAGCTAAGAACTCTGGCGCGTACCTACGAGCAGCAACTTCTACAGCGCGGCATTCGTAAAATCGATTTCACCGGCATGCCAGAGCAAGAGATTGCTATCCAGTTCAGTCCAGACAACCTTAATCAACTAGGCCTCACGCTTAGCGATATTTCGGGATTAATTCGCCAACGCTCAGTTGACCTACCTGCGGGCGTTGCAGCACAGGATGATGGCGCTCGAAGAATTCGCAGTTTAGGCCAACAGCGCGATGTTACCGGCTTTGAAGAGCTACCGTTGATCACTGCAGGCCAAGGCAAACTGGTTCGCCTTGGCGATATCGCGTTGATCGAGCAGCGCGACAAAGAAGATCAAGTACGCCTCTATCATGAAGGCAACCCAGCGATAGTTCTGAGCCTGAAACGAACGGAATCAGAGAACAGCTTAAAGACGGCCAATCTGTTTAACACTTGGCTGGAAGAGACCCGCCCTACTCTGCCAGAAGGCGTTGAACTACTGACCTACAATGAGCAGTGGACACTGATCAAAGACCGTATCGACCTTCTTATCGAAAACGGTGCGAGCGGCCTAGTTCTAGTTGTCTTGATTCTATTCCTCTTCCTAAACGGCCGTGTCGCGTTCTGGGTAACTATTGGTATTCCAACCTCATTCATGGCGACCCTAGCGGTGCTCTACCTAGTAGGCGGCTCAATCAATATGATTTCGCTGTTTGCACTGATCATGGCTCTGGGCATCATTGTCGATGATGCGATTGTCGTTGGTGAAGATACCCTCGCACATGCTCAGATGGGAGAGAGCTCTCGACGTGCCGCTGTTGGTGGCGCGCTTCGCATGCTCGCTCCTGTGACCGCCTCATCGATGACCACCATCGCGGCCTTTCTGCCACTGATGATGATCGGCGGTATCATTGGCAACATTCTGTTTGATATCCCGCTGGTGATAATCTGCGTCATCATCGCGTCGTTGGTTGAGAGCTTCTTGGTGTTACCAGGCCACCTCCACCACTCATTAGCACGAGGGGATGCTGCCCATCCATCGAAAATCCGAATCAAGCTGGATAATGGGTTTAACTACTTCCGAGACCGCATCTTCAGACGCTTCGTTGAAACGGCAATCAACTATCGTTGGGCATCCATTGCAACCGGTGTCGGTGTACTGATCTTTGCTGTTGGCTTGCTTGTCGGTGGTCGAATTCAATTCACCTTTTTCCCAAGTACCGACCAAGACACCTTCTCGATCAACACTCAGTTTGTCTCTGGCACCAGTGGTGATCAGGTCAGTGAGTTTCTCTTCTATATCGAAGATCAACTTCACAAAACAGATGAAGAGTTGGGTGGCGGCATTCTTAAGTTCGCACTTATTCGCCAAAACATCTCTCAACCATCACGCAACGCGTCGCCTAAACGCGGGGATATCTATGGTTCAATTCAGGTTGAGCTTACCCCAGGGGACAACCGAGAGGTCTCGACCAAAGCGTTTACACGAGCACTGCGCAAAAACATTGAGCAACCTGCCGGCCTAGAGCGCTTATCGATCGATGTCGATCGTGGCGGCCCTCCAGGTAAACCGGTTGAAGTTCAACTCACTGGAAGCAATATCAACCTGTTGAAACAAGCCTCACTTGAGCTCCAAGAGAAGCTGAAGGTTTATAACGGGCTGAGTAATATCGATGATGACCTCCCGTTTGGTACTTCACAGCTAATCTACACGCTGACTCCGGCTGGTGAAGCGGCAGGTTTAAGACTTGAGCAGGTTGGACGTCAGTTAAGAGCTGCCTTTGATGGCCAAGAGGTACAGAGTTACTTTGAGGGCCGAGATGAGATCAGTGTGCGCGTTCAGATGCTCGATGAGCAGAAGAATCAGCTGAGCTCGCTCAGTCAGCTACCGATCGTGTTACCGGATGGTCGAGTGACACCGGTATCCAACGTCGTCAACTTCACCGCACGTCAGGGTTTCGATTCACTGCAGCGTATCGATGGTCTTCTGTCGATCAACGTATCGGCTGACCTTGATGAGAGCGCCAACAATGCCAATGAGATCATCGCTGACCTGCAGCAGAAGGTAATGCCTGAGATCCTCGGTAAGTATGGAGTTGACGCGAGCTTTGAGGGTAAAAACCGTGATCAACGCGAAACCCTTGGTGATATGAAAACCGGCCTAGTCATTGCACTGGTGCTGATCTACGTGATTCTGGCTTGGGTCTTTGGTTCATACAGCTGGCCAATCACGATCATGTTGACCATTCCGCTTGGATTAACCGGCGCACTATTGGGGCACTGGGTACTAGGACTGGATCTGACCATCCTGTCACTGTTTGGCTTCTTCGGTCTTTCCGGGATCGTGATCAATGACTCAATCGTCTTGGTGACGTTCTACAAGAAGTTACGTGAACAGGGTATGGCGATTAAAGAGGCGGCTATTGAAGCCTCCTGCCAGCGCCTGCGTGCCGTACTGCTAACATCGCTAACAACCATTGGCGGCCTGACACCCATCCTATTTGAAACCTCCATTCAAGCTCAGTTCTTGATCCCAATGGCGGCTGCCATCGTATTTGGATTAGGTTATGGCACTCTGTTAATACTGGTTGTGGTTCCATCCCTGCTGACGCTGATCGAAGGAGGTCGGGAGAAGCTAGGTATGAAGCCGATCAGCTCTTACTCGGTCGATACACCTTAAAGCAAATTACGATCTGTGTTCTAGGGCGGCGATCCATTTATTGGATCGCCGCCTTACGTTATACTGTCGCACCCATTTTTAATGACTAGAGCGCTTGGTCGCTTGAGACACTGTTTATGAATCGAGATCTTTCGTTACTGCAGCCTTATCCCTTTGAAAAACTGGCAAAGCTATTGGGCGGTCTAAAACCACCTCAAGAGATGGAGCACATCTCATTGGGCATCGGTGAACCGAAACACCCAGCCCCTGAGTGTGTGACTAAGGTGTTAAACGAAACCGTCGATCTTGTTGCAAACTACCCAACGACCAAAGGCAGTGCCGAGCTTCGCGATACGATTGCCGCTTGGGCCACACGACGCTTCAAACTTAAAAGCGATAGCCTGACTGGAGAGCAGAACGTGCTACCGGTAATGGGTACTCGTGAAGCGATCTTTGCTTTCACTCAGTGTGCAGTCGATCGCAAACCTGGGGCTTTGGTACTATCACCGGACCCTTTCTACCAGATCTATGAAGGGGCTGCTTACCTAGCGGGAGCAGAGCCTTACTTCTTACCCACTCTGGCTGAAAATGGGTTTATTCCAGATTACGATTCGATCACTGATGATATTTGGGAACGTTGTGAGCTGCTATTTATCTGCTCACCCAACAACCCAAGCGGTTCAGTCCACTCTGCAGAGACCATCAAAAAGCTGATCGCGCTAGCGGATAAATTCAACTTTATCCTAGCCTCTGATGAGTGCTATTCAGAGATCTATTTTGACGAAGCGAACCCACCCGTAGGTCTTCTAGAGGTCTGTGCACAACTTGGCCGTCACGATTACAAAAATTGTGTCGTATTCCACAGTCTTTCAAAACGCTCCAACCTGCCTGGACTTCGCTCAGGTTTTATCGCCGGTGATGCCGCTCTAATCAAGCCGTTCCTGTTGTTCCGCACCTACCATGGCTGTGCGATGCCACTTCAGGTTCAGAAAGGCTCTATTGCGGCTTGGAATGATGAGACTCACGTCCAAGATAACCGTGAACAGTACCGTCAGAAATTTGCGGCCGTTCTTGAGATTCTTGCACCGGTTATGGATGTCAAAATGCCGGATGCTAGCTTCTACCTTTGGGCGAAGACACCGATCGATGACGACGCCTTTACCGCAGGACTGTTTGAGCAACAAAACCTGACGGTACTACCCGGTCGTTACTTATCGCGTGAGACCGATGCAGGACTCTACCCTGGCGCCGGCTATGTACGAATGGCACTGGTGGCAACGGTTGAAGAGTGTGTCGAAGCCGCTTGGCGAATTCGCCGTTACATCGAGTCGCTGTAAGGATGGCTATGAACGTTTACGGCATTCCAAACTGCGACACGGTTAAAAAAGCGCGCAAATGGCTCACTGAGCAGGGTATGGAGTTTAACTTCATCGACTTTAAAAAGAGCCCACCCACCGTTGAACAGATTAAGCAGTGGGTTGACGCAGTCGGTATTGAGGTTGTCCTAAACAAACGCGGTACAACCTGGCGTAAGTTGGACGATGCCACTAAAGCGATGACAGATGAGTCTGTATTGATCAATTTGATGAGCGAACAGCCCAGCATGATCAAACGCCCAATTTTTGAATTCAATGGTCAGATTGAGGTCGGTTTTACCCCTGATACTCAATCGGCATTAACGATTTAACACGAGGATATAGAGATGACTAATTTTGCATTTGGCCTAGGTGTAGGTACTAAATCAGCGGCTGGCGACTTGCTAGAGGTCTACTACAACCAACCACTGCTTAATGCAGACTCAGCACTGGTTAATGCTGCAGGTAAAGCTGTGGGTTACACCGGTGGCAACGCTGCGATCGAGGTAGATGCCGCTCAGCTAAAAGCTCTAGAGGCTGCATTTTTGAGCGTTGGCGCTGAAGATCAAGCCGAGATTGTCGAGGTTCTTGAAGGAACCGCACAGCCCGTCATCTTGACGATCCTTGAATCTGACGATGCACCAACGACCACGGCTGAAGTCTACCTTAAGCTGTCATTGATCTCGCACCGTCTCGTTAAGCCTCACGGCCAGAACCTAACCGGTATCTTTGGTCTGCTACCGAACATCGCCTGGACGAACGAAGGTCCAATCGCGGTCGATGAGCTCTCTAAGCGCCAGCTAGCCGCTCGTGCACAGGGTCGCATGCTTCACGTTCACTCAGTCGACAAGTTCCCACAGATGGCGAACTACGTTGTGCCAACGGGTGTTCGTATCGGTGCCGCATCTCGAATCCGCCTAGGTGCTCACGTAGGTGAAGGCACCACTGTTATGCACGAAGGCTTCATCAACTTCAACGCAGGCACTATGGGTGTCAGCATGGTTGAAGGTCGTATCTCTGCCGGCGTCGTCGTAGGAAACGGCTCAGACCTAGGCGGTGGTTGTTCGACTATGGGCACTCTCTCTGGCGGCAACAATGTCATCATCTCTGTTGGTGAGAACGCACTGCTAGGTGCCAATGCAGGTCTAGGCATTCCACTAGGGGATCGCTGCACACTGGAAGCGGGCCTCTATGTAACAGGCGGCTCGAAAGTGACCATTCTTGATGACCAAAACAACGAAGTAACCACGGTTAAAGCGTCTGAACTGGCTGGCAAGTCGGATCTACTGTTCCGTCGTAACTCACAAAACGGCCGTATCGAAGTTAAAACAAACAAGTCAGCAATTGAGTTGAATGAAGAGCTACACGCTCACAACTAATCCTGAAAGACAAAGGTAGATAGAAGATGACTCAGCGCTCCGCCACTCTCGAACTTGCTTGCGATCTAATCAGCCGCCCTTCTGTTACCCCAGAGGACGCAGGTTGCCAAGCAATGATGTGTGAGCGCCTTGAAGCGCTGGGCTTCACTATCGATCATATGCCGTTTGAAGAGGTGACCAACTTCTGGGCACGTCGAAACCAAGAGGGTCCTGTACTCTGTTTCGCAGGACACACTGATGTTGTGCCAACCGGCCCTATTGAGCGCTGGAAAACTCCACCCTTTGAACCGACCATCATTGATGGTCAGCTGCACGGGCGCGGCGCGGCTGATATGAAAGGCAGTATCGCTGCCTTTATGACGGCACTGGATCGATTCGTTGCTAAACATCCGGATCATAAAGGCTCTATCGCTCTTCTGATCACCAGTGATGAAGAGGGTCCCTACGTCAATGGCACAACGCGAGTCATTGATACCTTGGAAGCTCGCAACGAGAAGATCACCTGGGCAATTGTGGGCGAGCCATCGAGCACAACCTTGGTTGGCGATGTCATCAAGAACGGTCGTCGCGGATCGCTTGGCGCCACCCTGAAAGTGAAAGGGGTTCAAGGCCATGTCGCCTACCCTCATCTGGTGCGCAACCCCATTCACGAATTCGCGCCAGCATTAGCCGAACTGTCACAAACTGAGTGGGATCAGGGCAACGACTTCTTCCCACCCACCAGTTTTCAAGTCTCTAATATCAACGCAGGCACCGGTGCGACCAACGTTGTACCTGGCGAAGTCGAAGTGAAGTTTAATTTTCGTTTCTCAACCGAGGTGACTGACACTGAACTGCGAACGCGTGTTGAATCGATTCTAGAGAAGCACAATGTTGAGTATGAGATTGAGTGGAACCTATCGGGTCAGCCTTTCCTAACGGCAGCCGGTGATCTAGTCGATGCGGCTCGTGATGCCATTCGATCGGTCACAGGCCGAGAGACCGAACTGTCAACAAGCGGTGGTACATCAGACGGTCGCTTTATCGCTCCGACAGGTGCACAGGTGGTTGAGCTAGGTCCTGTTAATGCCACCATTCATAAGATTGATGAAAACGTTTCTGTCGCCGATCTAGACACCCTCTCCGAGATTTATGAACAGGTCATGATCAACCTGTTGACTGACGCCTAACATGGAGCTGATCTGCCCTGTCTGTCAGGAGCGACTATCACTCAACGAGCAAAAGAAAACGCTCCGATGTGATAACAATCACAGCTTTGATCGAGCCAAACAAGGCTACTGGAACCTGCTTTTAGTGCAAAACAAACGCAGTAAGGATCCTGGTGACAACCCCGAGATGATTGCTGCGCGAAGTGACTTCTTGAATGCCGGCTATTACGCCCCAGTCTCAGACACTTTGAACGAACTAGCTCGGCAATATACTGACACCCACCCAAGCGTTATCGATTTAGGCTGCGGCGAAGGCTACTACACCCTCGCACTGCAAAACACCTTAGATCAGGCCGAGATTCTAGGCTTAGATATTTCCAAACACGCCATCAAAGCGGCCTGCAAACGCTCGAAGTCAATCACCTGGGTGGTTGGATCATCAGCTAACATCCCAACAGAGAATCACAGCTTAGATCTCGCTGTCATCGTATTCAGCCGCATACTCGGCGAGCCTATCGCAAACGCCCTGAAAGAAGATGGACACTTAATCATTGCCTATCCAGGCGAGCGCCACCTCTACTCACTGCGCGAAGCGATCTACGATGAGGTGCGAGAAACCGACTCTTCACCCGAAAGCGCTTTAGGTACACAGTTCGAACGCATTGATGAGCGACGTGTTCATTTTGAGATTGAACTCACCTCACGCGACGCACTGCATAACCTATTTATGATGACCCCCCACGGCCAACGCGCAGCAAAACAGCTGGCTGATTATCAACAATTCACGACCGAAGTGGATATTCATCTCGCAGTTTTCAAGAAAAGCGCCTAAATTACCCCTATACCCTGTCATTCGCGTTAAGGAACAGTGATGAGCGAGCAACGCCACCCCGACATCGAGGTCTACGTCAAAGAGCGCACAGCCCAACAGATCCTAGAGTGGGTCCAAACACTCGGCACCCTGACAACCGATAAGAGCACTAAAGAGTCGATAAAATCTAAGCTCCTCATCGGCGATGTTGAAATCCCCGTTTTGATTCAACAGCGTGTTATCGGTAAAGCGTGGAGCTCTGTTTGGTTTGATAGCAGCGAGACACCCTGGGCAACCGATCTCGAATGTGCGCATCAAATCGCGAAAGAGATGGAGACTCAAACTCGCTGTATCGCCTCCGGCTGGCAAGAGGGAGATGAGCCCGATGAGTGGTATAAAGTCCACCAGGGGGTCGAGGAGAAAATTGTATGGAATACGAACTAAAACAGCCTGCACTACTCCACGCTCTTTTGCTAGATGGTCAGGGCGGTGCTATTGCACTGAATTCTGAACAGATCTCTCAGCGGAGTGAGCTTGACGGTGAAGTTTGGATACATTTGGACTACACCGAAAAAGAGAGCCACACCTGGCTAGAGGAGCACTCAGGTCTATCGCAATCAGCGATCGATACCCTTCTAGCTGATAAGGTTCGTCCAAGAACAACCAGACTCGATGATGAACTGCTCATCGCATTGCGAGGGGTCAACTTAAACGTCAATTCTGACCCTGAAGACATGGTCTCTATACGCCTTCTTCTTAAACAGAATTGTCTCATCACGACACGCAAGCGTCGCCTACAATCTGTGACACAACTGGTTGAACAGCTCCAACAGGGCAAAGGTCCACACACCCTCTCGGATCTGATCACAGAGTTGGCAGACGGCCTGACAGAACGTATTGGTCGTTTAGTAGAAGAGTTAGATGTGCGGCTTGAGTCCCTTGAAGAGCAACTGGAGCAACAGGGCTCAAAGAGCCTGCGTGAACCGCTAGCCGAGATGCGTACGACTAACGCTCGACTCAAACGTTATTTAGGCCCACAAAAAGAGGCTCTGACACAATTGATAGCCTCTAAGAGCACTCTTCTCAATGACGATCATCGCGCCTCGCTGTTTGAGACGAATGACCACCTCACTCGTCATATAGAAGATCTAGACATGTTGCGAGAACGCGCAGGTGCGGCACAAGATAGCATCATGGCCCAGCTGTCAGAGCAACTGAATGAGCGTCTATACCTTCTCGCCATCATCTCCGGACTCTTTCTACCCTTAGGATTTTTAACCGGTCTACTCGGAGTAAATCTTGGTGGTATACCCGGTGCTGACAACAGTTCAGCGTTTTTCATTTTCCTAGCGGCTCTATCGGGTACGACCGGCTTACTGGTCTACCTACTTAAGCGCAAAGGCTGGCTCTAGTGGGCCGTTGGCGACCCCCTGCAGAGAAGAGCTCCCCCTACATTACCAAAGAGGGGTATGAGCGCTTGAATGCAGAGCTTAAACATCTTTGGAAGGTCCGACGTCCTGAGGTCACACAAGCCCTCAAAGAGGCTGCTGCAGAGGGCGATCGCTCAGAGAATGCCGAGTACATCTATCGTAAAAAAGAGCTCAGAGAGATCGATAGGCGCGTTCGATACCTCGCTAAACGTATGGATCACTTTAAAGTGGTCGAGCATCTACCAGAGCAACGCGATACCGTCTTCTTTGGTGCCTGGGTGACCCTAGTTGATGAAGAGGATAACGAGATTGAGTACCGAATTGTCGGAGCCGATGAGATCAACCCTAAACTAGGTTACATCAGCGTTGACGCCCCACTGTCGAAAAAACTGCTAAAGCGTCAACTGGGCGAAGAGATAGAACACAATACACCAGACGGAAGAACACTCTGGTATGAGATATTGGCGATACGATATGAGTAGCAAGAAATGGTGGGTCGTATAGGATTCGAACCTATGACCAATTGATTAAAAGTCAACTGCTCTACCAACTGAGCTAACGACCCTGAACAGGTAATGTGAGATTTGTGAGAATGGTGGGTCGTATAGGATTCGAACCTATGACCAATTGATTAAAAGTCAACTGCTCTACCAACTGAGCTAACGACCCACTTCAAATCTCGGTTTGGCTCCTCGAGCTGGACTCGAACCAGCGACCAATAGATTAACAGTCTACTGCTCTACCAACTGAGCTATCGAGGAATAAACCTTGGACATCCTAATGGCGGAGGGACAGGGATTCGAACCCTGGGAGCCTCTCGACTCGTCGGTTTTCAAGACCGGTGCTTTCGACCACTCAGCCATCCCTCCGTTAGGATGGGCGCAGATGTTACCGTCCTCAGTTTTTCTGTCAACCATTAGCCACAAAAAATTCACAAAAAAGTGAAAAAAAGTTCTTTTTTGATCACCCAATGATCAGTTTGTTCAAGGATTGATCAGACAAGCGACATAAATCGGAAATCTTCCAACAAACGCCTTAGCGAATTGTGATGAATGTCAGTACTTGCAGCGACCGCCCTGTGATAGGATTCGACTAACAATTTCTACATTGAGTAACGCTATGTACAACATTCCTAAGGTCAATCTTCGGGGCAAAGTATCTGATATCGAGTGGCAAACACGCATCGATTTAGCTGCAGCCTACCGACTGGTCGTACTGCATGGTTGGGATGATCTTATCTATACCCACATCTCGGCACGTATCCCCGGTACCGAAGAGCTACTGATCAACCCGTTCGGCCTACGATTCGATGAGGTAACCGCTTCCAATCTGGTCAAGATCGACATTGATGGCAATAAAATCGATCCGGACTTTCCGTATGACATTAACCCTGCGGGTTTTACCATTCACAGCGCGGTGCACCTCGCACGCCACGAAGACCAGTGCGCATTTCACCTGCATCACCCTGATCTGATTGCGGTTGCGACTCGCAAAGAGGGACTACTGCCATTAAGTCAGTACTCAGCCTTTGCATTAGCCAGCATTGCCTACCACGAGTACGAAGGTCTGGCGGTAAACCCAGAAGAGATCAAGCGTCTTCAGGATGATCTTGGCACTGCCAACTTCTTCATGTTGAGAAATCATGGTGCGCTGACCATGGGCAAAACCATTGGCGACGCTTTCATGCACATGTACGACCTGATTATGGCCTGTGAAGTGCAGGTCAAAATGCAGCATAACGCGACTGATATTGTTCCTGTTCCACAAAGTGTGATTGATGGCATCAAAGCCCAGGCCAATGTCGTACACACCGGAACAACGGGTGGCCAAAAAGCTTGGCCAGCGATGCTACGAAAAGTTAAACAAGCTTACCCAGAATTTGATCAATAATTATTAGAGTTTAAGCAATGAAAATCACCGAAGTAGAGATTTTTGATATCCACTGTCCAGAGCGTCCACCCTGGAACCCTGTCTTTGTCCGCATTCATACCGATGAAGGCATTCACGGCCTCGGTGAAGCGGGCCTCGCCTACGACTGGGGACACAGTGCAGCGGCCGCAATGATTAAAGAGATCGCCGAAGCGGTGCTGATCGGCTTTGATCCGTTTAAGACAGAGCTTTTATGGTCACGCATGCTACGCGAGAGCTTCTGGGGACTTGGTGGAGGCCCTGTTCTATATTCGGCGATGAGTGCCATCGACACAGCACTGTGGGATATCAAAGGTAAAGCACTCGGACTCCCTGTCTACCAACTGTTAGGTGGCAAGACCAATGACAACCTGCGCACCTATGCCAGCCAACTGCAGTTCGACTGGGATAAAGATTGCACCAAGATGCTAACGCCTGCTGATTACGCCCGTGCAGCCTCAAAGGCGATGGCAGAAGGCTACGATGCCGTTAAAGTCGATCCGATCGTCTACGATGCTAACGGTGATTCAAGCTTTGACCGCACCAAGCTCTTTACACCTGCGCAGATGAAGCTGTTTGGAGATCGCCTGCGTGCCATTCGTAACGAAGTCGGTGACGAAGTCGACATTATCTTCGAATCACACTCTTTAATGGGTGCCGCATCGGCCATCCAGATGGGTAAAGTGATCGAAGAGGTGGGCTGCATGATGTACGAAGAGCCTGTGAACTACCTCAACTCTAAAGTGCACAAAAAAGTATCCGACGGTGTTAACGTGCCCATCGCAGGGGGTGAGCGCCTATATCACCGCTGGGATGTTCGTCAGTACTTTGAAGATCAATCGATCGATGTACTACAACCCGACGTCGGCCTTTGTGGCGGCTTCACTGAAGCTAAGAAGGTGTGTGACTACGCCGATGTCTACGACATTCGCATTCAAGCCCACGTGTGTGGCGGACCCGTAGCAACCGCCGCGTCACTGCAACTGGAAGCAGCGATACCTAACTTCCTAATACATGAGCACCATACCTATGCCATCAAGTCTTGGAACCGCGAACTCTGTATTCAGGATTATCAGCCAGTGAACGGCAAGTTCAGCGTACCGGATCTTCCAGGCATCGGTATTGAGCTAAATGATGAGATTGTCTACCGCTCACCCAACGTGAAGGTTAAATAATCCCGGAAGAAGCTAGAAACGGTAGATCTCACGCGCGTTGAGATCTACCAACCGCTCTAAATCCAATCCCGATTTACGCACAGATTCAACAACCAACAACCAATAGGCCTCATAGCTCATAGAGAGGGTTATCAGCGGGAAATTAGACGCCACCATCACCCTACTCTGACCAAAAAGAGTCACAAGCTGCTCAAGCGTCTGTTGAAGTGTCTGTGCAGTAAATGCTCTATCCAACATCTCGAACCCTGAACACTTAACGTACAGGTTTGGCAGCTCAGCAAGCTTCGTTAAACCGGTTAGCCAATGGTGCTTTTGCTCGCTAGAGAACGCGGCTGAACCAAAGCCTTGGTGATTCAAAACCACCGTCAGATTAGGTAGCTGTTTGAAAAGCACTACGACCTTATCGACAGCCACTTCATCCGTAGCATCAAATTGCAGCTCAAAGAGCAGTCCGGCCGACTCTAGGATTTTAAGATTAGACAGGGTGTTAGGGTGGCTAATGATCAAATCTAACTGATCATCAAAGATATGACGCACCCCCACCATGGATGAGCGCTCGGTTAGCTCTGAAATAGCGTTTCTGAACTCAGACTGTGAACGACAAAGATCTACACAGCCTATCGTTCGAACAGGGAGGCTGGCCTGTGATTCAATCCAATCGATCTCAAGCCAGGATTGATCATTACTAAAACCCGCTTCAATGTGTGTATAACCCGCCAAGCGCATTGGTTCAGATAGACGTATATCTGACTCAGTAAAATTACGAAGCAAGGCTGATTTATCAGGCCAATTAGGCCCTTGATTAGGCTGAAGCCAACCATACTCACCCTGTGAAAGATTAAACAGATGCAGGTGCGGATCAGTAATATTGATCATTAGCGTGCAGTGTATCCACCATCAATCGGCAGCATGGCACCGGTGACAAAACCCGCCTCATCACTGGCCAAGTAAGCCACCATCGCGGCCACCTCATTAGGTTGTCCAATGCGCCCGATAGGCTGCTCATTGGCCTCTGCCTGATGCACCTCATTGAGATCTGAACCCGAGCGAGCACAATAGGCCTCGACCGCTTTAGTGTAGAGCGGCGTCTCTATCGTACCTGGGCAGACAATATTGGAGCGGATATTAAACTGGGCGTAATCGATTGCAGTGGTTTTGGCGAGTGAAGCCAGAGCGTGCTTAGTCATGTTGTAAGCACAAGAGTTCGACTTAGCCACTGACGATTGATCTGAACCGATAAAAATGATCGAACCGCCCTGCTCCTTCATGTGCGGAACAGAAGCCTGCACCAGGGAGAAGGCGCCCTTCACGTTCAGATCAAACATCGCAACGAAATCCGCTTCGCTCGTCTGTTCAATATTAGCTGATAGATGACGCCCCGCATTGGATACGACCACATCGATGCCGTATTGATCGGCAATCTGATCAACCGCGTTTGTTACCGCTTGATGATCCGTCACATCACAGATCAACGTCTCGCCAACGGAGCCTTCACTGATGTCGAGGTTAAAGACCCTATCGCCCAGCTCAGCAAAGCGCTCAGCAATCGCCAAACCTATCCCCGAAGCACCACCTGTAATCACAACTGTTCGCTGCATAACTCACCTATCTAGACTGAACAAGCATTGTAACCATCAGTCGTCTGACCCGTCTATTAGGCTAGAGTGAGTAATAGTTTTTTTCGACTTTTATTTCTCAGAAAATGTACTAATCTAAAGTTTCATTAAAAGAGCGATCGACTATGTCTGCCAAGTCACCAGAACTAAACTACACAATGCGGGTCGGGCTTATCCCTCGCCTCGGCAACTCAATTCCCAACGACCCCGTTAATTGGGCAATTGATCAACTGAGTTATAACAAACCACTTAAATCGCCGGCTGCTAATCGGAGTACAGATCCAGTCTATGAAGAGTGGCCTGCTCATTTAGATCCAGGATTAAAAGAGCGCTTAATCAATGTATGGCGTTGGGACGAAGCAAGGGAGTCACTTCGAAAACAGCATGCAAATGAGGAGCGACTTTTAAGGCAAAAGTTGGATGAGGCTCAATTCAAGTATGACCTAAGGTGGTTTGATGCCGCTAAATTTAACCACTATGGAGCATACGGTGAAGACCCCGTTAGACAGCGTCTTGGGCACTTCTGGTTCAACCATTTCACCATTGGCTCGTACGACTCTTTTTACACAGCCGGTGATTTTTACGAGCATCGTATTCTAAAAAATTTGAACGGTAGCTTTGCTGATCTACTCTACGAAGCAACCACGCACTACTCGATGCTACGCTATCTCGACAATGTCGATAACGTTTCACCCAATTCTGAGCAGGGACGTCATCGAAGGCAGAAGGGCAAACAGGTCGGACTCAATGACAATTTAGCTCGTGAGATCATGGAGCTTCATAGCTGCTCTCCTGCTCAGGGTTACACCGAAGAGGACATTCACAACGCAGCAAGAATACTGGCCGGATGGGGAGACTATGCTTTTAATCCACGCTGGGCCTATCAAGATTGGAAAAGTGCAGATTACCCGTACATTCGAAAGCGTGCCGATACCGGTACCAAAGTGGTAATGGGTAAAAAATATGGTCGTGGCAGCTCTGCACTTAAAGAGTTTACCAATGACCTTGCCGCACTGGATAAAACGCGAGAATACATATGCCACAAACTTGCACTGCACTTCATCAGTGACAATCCCAGTAAAAAGGTCACACAAGCCCTAGAAAGTAGCTGGAAAAACTCCAATGGCAACTTACTCGCAGTTCATACAAAACTTTTAGAGCTCGCCTGGAGTGAGGGAGAAAACAAAGTCCTGTGGCCAAGCCATTGGCTATTCAACATAGTAAGAGCCGCTGATGCACACTATTTTGATAGTCACCAAGACATTACCTCTTGGCAGATGGGGCGTGAGGTGGTTAAGCCGATGCGGGAGCTCGGCAACAGTTTTTGGGAAGAGCGTCAGCCCAATGGCTTCCCTCTCAAATCTAGAGAGTGGATAAGCCTAGAGCACCTTGATAGGCGTGTGCGATTTGCTCAATCCGTCTGGAACAGAGCTTTTGTTACCGCCAAACCTGAAGAGATTATGGATCACCTACAGGTTCCTCTGAGCTACCAATCAAAGGTGATGGAATTTGGTCAGGGGCATGAGCAATTCATTGCATTAACTGTGAACCGCTGGATGATGGAGGTGTAATTTGAAACGTAGAGACTTTTTGAAATTATCAGGCGGTTCATTAGCACTTGCGTCTGTTCCAACCTGGGCACGCTCCAACAACCCAAATCGACGCTTAGTTGTCTTCTTCTTAGAGGGTGGTCTAGATGGCCTAAGTGCATTGATACCCAAAGCGGAAGGTGCACTGGAGAGCCACAGGGAATCGTTGTTACCTACCTCACTTCTAGATCTCAATAGTCACTGGGCATTGGACCCATCGCTTCGAAACACGCACAAACTGATGCTGAGTCAGGACATACTTGGAGTCCATGCAACCAATTTCCCTTACACCAAACGTTCCCATTTTGAGGGACAAAACTTCATACAGGGCGCTGGCAAAGCTCCTTTTACAGAGAGTACTGGCTGGATAGGTCGAGGCTTAGATTTAGTCAACTACGGTGGACGGGCGATGAGCTTGGACACCCCTCTTCTACTCAGAGGAACGACTAGCATCGACAACTACTATCCGGCTCATGTAAAGGGTGCCTACAACCCCTCTTCCGATCTCTTAAAAAGAATTCACTCAGGTCTATCAGAGCAGTGGCAAACCACCAATGAAAAACTGATTGCTAGGGTGACTAAAAACACTTACCAATCCAATGATCGAAGTCCGAATGCATTAGCGCGAGAAGCCGGCAAAGCACTATCACAAAAGGATGGCCCCATCGCCGCAATGATTCGACTAGGGGGGTATGACACTCATGCAGGACAAGGATCTCGTTTAGGATCTAAGCTAACTGAGCTAGATCTATGCATCAGTTCATTAAAAGATTCACTCGGTGAGGCTTGGGATAACACGACATTTATTACTCTCACCGAGTTTGGCCGAACCGTCAAAGTGAATGGCAGCAGCGGCTCTGACCATGGCTACGGCACCTGTATGTTTATTGGGGGTGGCGCTGTTAATGGTGGTGCGGTATTGGCTGACTGGCCCGGATTGGCAAAGAGTGACCTATTTGAGCGACGCGACCTGATGGCTACTTTGGATTCACGAAGTCTGTGTGCAGCTGCACTAGAGCACACACTTGGCCTTGAGCACGACGAAATCGCGGAACGCGTATTTTTTGAGCCAAACCTAAAACGAGTTACTGACAGGATATATCTATGAAGCTAGCTTATCTGGCGGTCGTTACCGCTATGCTGGCAGGGTGTCAGTCAGCACCACAAAAACCCAATGGAACCGGTTCTGTTGAACGAATTAACATTGAGTCACAAACCTATCAAGAGGGAATGCACCGATACCCAGTCGATGCCGAGTTTTTAAAACCTAAGCTGAGCATTGCACAACAGCAGTTAGCGAAACGAGAGGCTGAAAAAGAGCGAAATCGCAAACGCAATTTAGAAATGGCCGAGGATGTTCAACTAGCCTCTAAATTTTATGCCGAGAAAGATGGCTGGTTCACATGGGTTACAGATCAAAAGCAATTCATAGCTGCTCCCAATCTAAAATCCAAACCGATGCGACTTTTGATGGCGGATGGCAGAGAACAGATCGTTAAAGGACAACTCGGCAACAGACAAATCGAAGCCCGCGCAAAGGTGATTCATTTTGGGGTATTAACAGACCGAAGCGTCATGTTGATTATTGCCCCGATTAATAGCACTCCGGGCTCTGAAACCAGCATATCTATATTCAATGATGCAGTTGCAGCCTGTGGAACCGCACTGCCTTACGCCTTTGGAGATATTCACTTTATCTCCAAAACCACAAACCCTGCTGTAGCTGCTAAACAGGCATGCATCGTAGAAAAAACGCAGCATGATCGATTCTTAAGAGTTTTCTACAACAACGCACTCTCTATCGAGCAACAGGTTGAAGGGGCTGAGTTGGAGTTGGGACTCTCCTCATAAAAAACAGCCACTCAGCTCTGATGAGCTGAGTGGCTAGCAAAGAGTAAGACAGTTAACGATTAGCCAACCAAGCCTCTAGATCGTCAGCTCCACCGACTCGCTGACCATCAATGAATACCTGCGGTGTTGTTCCCTGACCAGTTACAGCGGCTAGTGTCGAGTAACTTAGTCCTTTCGCACCTAGGTTGATCTCTTCGTAGCTGAAACCAGCCTCACTCAATGCTTTCTTAGCACGCGTACAGTGCGGGCATCCTGGTTTGGTAAACACAGTGACGCGTTTAGGCTGCTCCGCATTGGCGTTGATGTAGTTCAACATTGTGTCGGCATCGGACACTTGGAATGGGTCACCTGGCACATCCGGTTCGATGAACATCTTCTCAATGACGCCATCTTTAACCAGCATCGAGTAGCGCCAGCTGCGCTTACCAAAGCCAAGATCCGCTTTATCAACCAACATACCCATGCCGTCGGTAAACTCGCCATTACCATCAGGAAGCATGTAGATATTCTCTGCACCCTGATCACCAGCCCAGGCATCCATCACAAATGGATCATTCACTGATAGGCAGATGATGCTATCCACACCCTCTTTGGCGAAGACAGGAGCCAATTCGTTATAGCGAGGCAAATGGGTGCTTGAACAGGTCGGTGTAAATGCTCCGGGTAATGCAAACACAATGACCGTTTTACCCTTGAAAAGATCATCTGTAGTGACTTTAGCCCACTCGTTACTTTCACGAATTGGAAATGTAACCTGTGGGACTGTTTGTCCTTCTCGATTCATCATGGCTTGACTCCTTTTATGTAAAGCTCGTTCGTTTCGATAGATTTAGAATATGAGAAATAGATATTTTAATAAAATTAATTAAAACTAATCACTTCATATTTAAAACCTATAGCAACAATAAATAGAGAGCCCTGTTGCCTAATCTGATAGAATCGCGCCATTCATTTATGTAGGAACTTTGCGTGTTTAGCGAACTCGATATCAGTGATCGTATCTTAAAAGCGATCGACCAAATGGGCATTACTCAACCCACCCCAGTGCAACAGGAGAGCATCCCTGTCGCGTTAGAAGGTAAAGACCTTCTGGTTGGTGCAGAAACAGGCAGCGGTAAAACACTCGCTTTTGTTGTGCCACTGCTACAAAAGCTGCTCGACACGCCTAAACCTCGCTCGGGCACACGCGGACTGATTCTGACCCCTACACGAGAGCTGGCTGAACAGGTCGAAAACATGTGTGCAGAGCTAGCGGCATTTACACAAATTCAGGTTCAGAGCGTGTGTGGCGGTGAAAACTGGTCAAACCAGGTCGCTCGTCTACGTAAAAACCCAGAAATTTTAGTAGGCACACCAGGTCGTTTGAAAGAGCACCTTGAGCGCAACACCCTCGATTTTGATGATCTTGAGTACCTTGTTCTTGATGAAGCCGATCGCATGCTCGACATGGGCTTTAAAGATGAGATGAGCTTTATTATTGATGCCTGCCCTGCACAGCGTCAGACGCTTCTGCTCTCTGCAACGCTCAACCACAGCAAACTGCAAAGCCTCATCAATGTTGGTCTTAAAGAGCCAGTTCGATTGCAGCTTGCGACTGCACAAGATGCTGTTGAGACGATCACACAGCAGATGATCCTAGCTGATCACCCTGGTCACAAAGAGAAGATACTACTTTGGCTGCTAGATAACGAAGAGCATGAGAAAGGGATTATCTTCTGTAATACCCGTGCCTTTGCAGAGCAGCTTGGTACTAAATTACAACGTGAAGGTCGTCGCATTGGCATTCTTCATGGCGAGATGGAGCAGCCCGAGCGTAAGCGTATTCTGCAGCTATTCAGAGATGGCCGCATCAACCACCTAATCGCAACCGATGTTGCAGCACGTGGATTGGACATTGAAGGTGTCGACCTCGTCATCAACTTTGATATGGCGCGTAAGGGTGATGAGTACGTTCACCGTATCGGCCGCAGTGGTCGACAGGGTCGCAAAGGCTTGGCTATCAACCTGATCATGTCGAACGAGTGGAACCTATCCGCGACCATCCAGCGCTACCTTAAAGTGACGTTTGAGATGCGATCCATTGCGGGACTGAAAGGTCACTACAAGGGGCCTGAAAAAGTTCGTAAGAACGGCCGCGCAGCGGGTACTAAAAAGCGCAAAGAGTCTGATAAACGTAAGAGCAGCGATAAGCCTAAGGTTAAACAGCGCGCTCGCGATAAGAAGGATATCGGCAAGCGTCGTCAACCAGCAGCTGCTGCATTAGGCGATGGCAATGCACCAATGATGCGCCGTAAGACAACGGGACTGGATCCAAACGACTGATGAAACAAGCACTACCCTCTTTCTATTTGAGCCACGGCTCACCGCTTGATGCATTAGTGTTCGGGGAATCTGAACAACAGCGCCTTGATGAGCTAGCAAAATACCCGCAACCCAAAGCGATACTCATCATGTCGCCACACTGGTTTACTGGCGGGATTAAACTGACCTCATCACTCCAGCCTGAAACCATTCATGACTTTTACGGTTTCCCTGATGAGCTGTTTGCCATTCAATACCCTGCCAAAGGGGATTTAGAGTTGGCGATTTATGCCCAGTCACTACTCACCTTTGCCGGTTATGAAGTGGAGTTGGATGCACAACGCGGCTTAGATCACGGAGTCTGGGCCCCGCTTAGACATCTCTATCCAGACGCAGATGTTCCGGTTGTAGCACTCTCGATGCCAAGAACGAGCACGCCTGAATCACTCTACAAGATGGGGTATGCACTGCGTTCCTTAAGACAAGAGGGGGTGCTCGTCATTGGATCCGGCAGCACAACCCACAATCTAAGAGATGTTCGCCAACCTGGGCAGCCTGAGTACGTAAGCATGTTTACCGACTGGCTAAAAACTCGACTGGAAAAACGTGAACTGGCCACTCTACTGAACTACCGTTCAGTGGCCCCTTATGCACAAGCCGCCCACCCCACTGATGAACACCTTATCCCGCTCTACTTTGCACTGGGTGCGGCCGGTGATGAGTGGGTCAATCTGAAACATATGAACGACGAAGTCCGACACAGCGCTATCGCCATGGACTCTTGGATGTTTGGCATCAATGCTGAGTAAGTTGTTTAAATCAAACATCGATAAACTCAAAAAGGCTCTTCTCAAAGAGGATCTCAAAGGCTTTAGGGAGATCCTAAACAGAGTCGACCCTGCTGATCTATCAGCTGCATCCACACAGCTCATTGAAGCGGCGATTCACGAGTCCGCACCTGACTATCTAGAGTCACTTCTGCAGAAGCTGCAGATCTCTGATACTGAAAAATTGCTCAATTACGGGCTATTAGCCTGCACCACTGAACAGCCGATCAAGACCCTAAGAGTGTTACTAAGAGAGGGGTTAAATCGCATCTCCAACCAGCAAATCAATCAGCTGAGTAGGTTTATTGTAAACAATAGGGAGAGTGATCGAATGGCCCTGCTCAGCCTAGTGTCACAACATGGCTGTGACCTCAACGGTGCGACTGAAGCGATTGTGTTCGCAATTAAAAATGAAGATAGAGAGCTGATGAAGTTTTTGATTGAGTCCGGTGTCAGACTGAACGAGCAACAGTTAACAGAAGCCTCTGAAACCTTTCAAAGCTACGCCAGCCGCATTGTAGCTGACAAAACATTGAGAGACAGTTGGCTTTAAATCCCACTAAGATTTAACCACAGACCTCACAAGTTGCTCGCTTAGATAACTTCAACGTTTGAAATTGCATCGTCTTGGCATCAATAAGCAGCAACCGCCCTTCTAAAACCTCGCCGATGCTAGCCAACACTTTGAGTGCTTCCGCTGCTTGAATCGTACCGACCATACCAACAAGAGGCGCAAACACGCCAGAGGTTGAACAGTTTTGATCAACATTGGCATCCGCAGGATAGAGGCACTGATAGCAAGGTGTTTCAGGGTGGCGAGGATCATAAACACTGACCTGCCCTTCAAAACGAATCGCAGCACCTGAGACCAGCGGCTTACCGGCCTCAAAACAGGCTCGATTCAGTGCATGGCGGGTTTGGAAGTTATCGGTACAATCAACGACCAGATCCACACTGCTGACGGTGCGTTGCAACAACTCACCATCTAATCGATCAGTGATCACGCTGGCCTGGGTATTGGGATTGATCTCAGCAATCTGCGCTTGGGCCGACTCTACTTTAAACTCACCCAATCGTTGATGCGTATGGATCACCTGACGCTGAAGGTTGCTTAGCTCGACTCGATCATCATCAGCCAGTACCAACTCACCCACACCTGCCGAAGCCAAATAGAGTGCAACTGGGCTGCCTAATCCACCCAAGCCAACGATCAACACTTTGGCGTTTAACCAAGCCTCTTGACCGGCCGCGTCGACTTCCGGCAACAGAAGGTGTCGGCTGTATTGCAATAACTGTTCATCATTTAACATCAGACTCTCCAACAACCACCGGTAATTCTGGGATTACCCCCATAATCTTGCCGTGTTTCAACCTGTTCAAATCCAACCTGTTTAAGTTTATTGGCCACCTGCTCCGCTTGATCATAGCCATGCTCTAGTAGCAACCAGCCATCACCCTTCAAATAGGCTGGAGCTATCTCAATAATATAGAAGAGATCGGCTAGCCCTTCATCCTCGGCAGTCAATGCCGTTAGGGGTTCAAAGCGGACATCACCCTGCTCTAAATGAGTATCTTTAGGATCAATATAGGGTGGATTTGAAACGATTAAATCGTACTGACCGGCCAAAGGTTCAAACCAAGAACCGGATAGCACCGTTAAATTAGAGGCGCCTAAACGAACTGCGTTTCGTCTTGCCAACTCAGCGGCCTCTGCAACGAACTCCACAGCACTCACTTGCCATGCAGGGTTTTCCAGCGCCAACGCGATGGCGATAGCACCCGTTCCTGTACCTAGGTCGACTGCAGATGCTTTCGAATTGAGAGGCAACTCAAGGGCCCACTCAACCAAGGTTTCGGTATCAGGACGAGGAATTAACGTGTGTTGATTGACCTCTAGATCAAACGACCAGAAGCCACGACGTCCCGTTAAGTGAGCGACAGGAGTGCCCTGTGACCGTTTAACTAGGAGTGAATCAAACTGGCTAAGCTGCTCTGCTGTCAGCTCTTTTTCCGGCCAAGTTCTAAGATAACTGGGGTCTTTTTGAAGGACAAAGCAGAGTAGATGTTCTACATCGACGCGAGCAGAGTCTGATTTCAGCTCTGCCGATTTCGCTAGGGCCTCGTCGATGCGCATCAATTAATCGTCAGACAGCGCCGTTAGCTGCTCTGCCTGATACTCCTGCATTAGCGTATTGAGAACCTCATCCATATCACCCTGCATCACCTCATTTAGCTTGTAGAGGGTCAGGTTGATACGGTGATCGGTCAGACGTCCCTGAGGGTAGTTGTAGGTACGAATACGTTCTGAACGATCGCCCGATCCAACCAAGCTTTTACGGGCGCTGGCCTGTTCCGCTTGCACCTTATCGATCTCTGCCTGCTGCAGACGTGAGGCGAGCAGCGCCATCGCTTTAGCACGGTTTTTGTGCTGCGAACGCTCCTCCTGACACTCAACCACTACACCTGTTGGGATGTGCGTAATACGAATTGCGGAGTCTGTTTTGTTGACGTGCTGACCACCGGCACCGGATGCACGGAAGGTATCAACTCGCAGGTCCGCTTTATTGATATCGATTTCGGCCGACTCATCCATCTCAGGCATTACCGCAACGGTACAGGCCGAAGTATGAATGCGTCCCTGGGATTCGGTTTCAGGCACACGTTGTACACGGTGCGCACCCGATTCGAACTTCAGTCGAGAGTAAACGGCATCGCCGATAACACGAGTTATGATCTCTTTGTAACCGCCGTGCTCACCTTCATTCGCACTGATGACCTCTACCCGCCAACCGATCTTCTCGGCATAGCGTGAGTACATTCGAAACAGATCACCGGCAAAAATAGCCGCCTCATCACCACCGGTTCCCGCTCGAATTTCAAGAAAGACGTTACGACCATCATTAGGGTCTTTCGGCAGCATCAAAATTTGCAGATCAGCATCAAGTTGCTCTTCTAGGGCTTTAGCCTCTTTGAACTCCTCTTGCGCCATCTCTTTTAGATCAGCGTCGTCCTCTTCCATCATCAGAAGCGCGGTCTCTTGATCCTCTTTCGCCTGATTCCACTGGTTAAAGGTGGCGACGATCGGCTCTAGGTCCGAATATTCACGTGAGTAATCACGGAACTGATCTTGATTGCTAATAACACTCGGATCGCTCAGCAGAGCCGACAGCTCTTCAAAACGATCAACCAACGACTCCAGTCGCTGACGTATGGATTCTTTCATCTTTAATTTCCGACGCTAATCTTTCGATTGCGGATTGAGTTGAAACAGCTCTTGAACCGATCGCTGCAGATCGTCACGACCCTCGGCAGACGCTTTGCGCAACTGCACACTAGGCTCGTGTAAAAACTTGTTGGTTAAACCATTCGCTAAACGCTTTAGCACCTCTTCAGGTGACTTACCATTTTGCAGTTGCGATAGCGCCTTCTCTAGCTCTTCATCGGCTATGCTCATCTGCTGCTGTCGAAGAGCAGTCAATGTATCGACGGCATCCAACTCACGCAATTGACGCATGAAAAGTTCTGCACCCTGCTCAATGATCGCCTCAGCCTCTTGCGCGGCCTCCTGTCGTGAGCGCTGATTCTCTTCGATCACCTCCGTCAGGTCATCAACGGTGTAGAGGTAGACATCCTCAAGATCGCCCACCTCGGCTTCGATGTCACGAGGAACGGCAATATCCACCATAAACATAGGACGGTGACGACGAACCTTGAGCGCACGCTCAACACTGCCTTTACCCAAAATAGGCAACTGCGATGCCGTAGAGGTAATCACGATATCCGCGTTAGGAAGCTCATCAGGGATAGAGGCAAACTCAACCGCTTTACCATCTACCTCATCAGCCAATGCCAGAGCACGTGATAGCGTTCGGTTCGCGATGGTAATCGATTTGATTCCAGCATTTTTCAGGTGTCGAGCCACCAGCTCGATGGTTTCACCGGCACCAATCAGTAGCGCTCGGCTATCCGCCAAATCGGCAAAAATGTGCTGCGCCAAGCTGACCGACGCATAGGCAACAGAGACTGGGTTCTGTCCAATACTGGTCTCGGTTCGAACCTGTTTGGCCACAGAAAAAGTCTGTCTAAAGAGTCGACCTAACTCTGCATGCGCTCGTCCCGCCTCTTGCGAAACAGAGTATGAGTCTTTCAACTGCCCAAGGATTTGAGGTTCGCCCAACACTAAGGAGTCCAAACCCGATGCGACACGCATCATGTGACGTGCAGCACCTAAATCCCAGTGCTCATAGATACAGTTGGCGAGTTGTGACTTATCGACCTGGTGATAGCTAGCCAACCAGTTGAGCAACTGATCTGATCCATCACCCTCTAAACGGCAGTACAACTCAGTACGGTTACAGGTAGAGAGTATAGCCACCTCTTCAAGTGCGGCCTCTTCACAGGCTTGCTTTACAGCGTCAACCAAAGACTCGGGCGCAAAGGAGACACGCTCCCTGATCTCAACCGGAGCGGTTTTATGGTTAATCCCTAAAGCGAGTAAAGACATGAATCCCTTTTGTACCTAAATATTACAGGTCGCTAATAATACACGGTAAAGACTAGTCTAATAAGACCTAGACCACTGTTTTTGTTCTGTTTTGCAGCTTATACACATGACAACACCCGATCGGTTTTCTATAGTGATGAGATTGGTAACCTAGGAGTTGAGATTTGAGATCGACATTATTCAGTGCATTGGCCCTTTCGGCTCTTCTAGCGGGTTGTACTCCTACAAAACCAAACAGCCCTTCAGAGCAGGCAGAACTTAAAAGCGCCGACTCGACTACCATCTATACACCGGGCGAACTTAACCAAGAGTCTTTGCTAGATTTGATCAGCGCTGAGCTCTATGGTCAGAATCGGGACTTTGCTCAATCCCAAGCACTTTTTTACAAGCAAGCACAACTCTCGCAAAGCCCTGAACTGGCTGAACGCGCTACTCGCATTTCACAATTCATGCGTGATGCAGAGCTTGTCGAGCAGTCGGCAACACTATGGCAAACGCTCGATCCAAACAAAGCCTTACCCTTTCAAATTTTGCTTAACCTCTACTTTCAAGAGGGCAAAATCGATCAAGCGTTGGAGCTCCTAGCAAGCCGTTCCGAATTTAGTGCTGAGACTTATGGCCTGATCGAAAGCCACCGTGCAACCTTACAACCCACGGAACTCAATGCACTGTTCGATCTCCTTCAGCATCTAGGGCCAGAGCAACAACAAAAGCTACCCAATATTCTGCTTCAAGCGCGCATCCAACGCTCACTTCAGCAACCCAACAAGGCCATTGATCTACTTGATCAGGGGCTGGCCATTGATCCTAATAATGCCGATCTAACTTTGGATAAGGCACGCATCATTGGCATCGACCTTGAAGAGATCCCACGCGCACTGGATCTCATGCAGCCTGCACTAATAGAGCATACAGACCACAGAGAGCTTCAGGCTTTCCAAATTCGACTGCTTCTAATAGAGAGCCCAGATCAAGTCCCTAACCTAGTTGAGTCGGCCATCAACGAGAGTAATGAAGATCCACAACTGATCTACTACTACGCACTGCTACTGCTGGAAAACGAATTGCTCGACCCGGCTGAGCGTTGGATAGACCGCCTGATTGCCATGGATCCAGAGAACAGCGATATCTACCTCTACAAAGGAGCCATCGAGCAACAGCGTGGCAACACCGAAGCGGCTCTGAACGCTTACGGCAAGGTTAAATCAGGTGACAATCTACTAAACGCTTTTGCAAGAACCTTAGAGCTCATTGATCCAGCAACATCTAGCAGTGAGTTAGAGGTGCGCCTAACGACGCTCATCAAACAAGATCCAGAACGTATAGAGCCTTTGACCCGCATCGCCGCCGAATGGTTACTCGATCAACAACGCAACCAAGAGGCGATCGATCTGATCGACGAACAGCTAAAAATTGTTCCACAAGCCAACTCGCTCATTTATGCGAAAGCGATCGCTTTTGAACCGATCGATCCTGAGCAGATGCTGATCAACCTTGAACTAGCACTCTCATTGGATGAAGAGAACCCAAGCCTTAAGAATGCTCTAGGCTACTCAATGCTGCTCTATTCAGACGATTTTGAGAGGGCATTTAACCTGATTAAAGAGGCTTACCAGTCAACCCCGGACGATCCAGCAGTCATCGACTCTATGGGGTGGGCGTTTTATCTATCAAATAACTATCAAGAAGCTCTGATCTACATCGAACAAGCCTTTAAAGCCTTTCCCGACCCAGAGGTCGCTAAACACTACATTCAGGTGCTGGCCAAATTGGAACGGATTGACGAAGCCAAGACATTACTGGACACTCTGCTTCAAGATCACCCTGAAAACCGTCATACCCTTGAGGCCGAGCAGTGGCTAAACAGCTTGTAAAACTTTTTATACTGATCAGCTCAATCGCGTACCTAAGCGGGTGCATAACAAAACCTAAACCTATTCCTGTGCAACCGCTGACTGAACCCGTTCACTTCTCCTTTAGTGTGAGCGGAAAACTCGGTGTACGCGGAGATCAGATCAGCGAAAGCGCCCGCTTTAACTGGACCCAAAACCAACAGACGTTTGACCTAGCGCTGATCGACCCCTTTGGCCGCCAGGTCATGAGACTGACCGGCAATGATCGTTTTGCAAAGCTCGAAACGGACGATCAACAGAGCTACGTAGCAGATTCAGCCGAAGCCTTGATGCAGGAGTTATTGGGCTGGCAACTTCCAGTAAATCATGCCCTCTACTGGATTCAAGGCAGACCCGATCCAAGACAACCCTTCGTTGCAAAAGAGCCTGGGCAATTTCTGCAAAACGACTGGCAGATTAGCACGCTCGCACAGACGACTCTTAGCAGCGGCAAGACAGCACCTCGCAAGCTTAAAATGAGCCACACCCAACTGGATGTCACCTTAATCATCTCTGACTGGCAATTCCCACACTGATTCTGTGTAAAAAACAGTCAACAGGGGTTGATTTATAGCGCCTCTAATTTAAAATATGCGCCTCTTAAATTTAGTGGGAAACCACTGGAGAGCGCTAGGGGTATAGCCAAGTTGGTAAGGCACTGGATTCTGATTCCAGCATTCGTAGGTTCGAGTCCTGCTACCCCTGCCATTTATTACGATGACAGATCCTCAACAAACGACTTCATCATACATTTCTTTTGACAAAGAGCAGGACTACGACGTGTCTAAGATGATGGTATTTACTGGCAATGCAAACCCAGCATTGGCAGAACGTGTAGCAGAGCGCCTAGATTTGGATCTTGGCCAAGCGACAGTATCCCGCTTCAGCGATGGTGAAGTAAGTGTAGAGATTCAAGAGAACGTTCGCGGTAAAGACGTTTTCATCGTGCAGTCGACCTGCGCACCGACAAACGACAACCTAATGGAGCTTATGGTCTTCATTGATGCTATCCGTCGTGCGTCAGCAACACGTATCACAGCGGTAATTCCTTACTTCGGTTACGCCCGCCAAGATCGTCGTCCACGTTCAGCACGTGTACCGATTAGCGCTAAAGTTGTGGCGACCATGCTAACCAACGTAGGCGTTGACCGCGTTTTGACAGTAGACCTGCACGCAGACCAGATCCAGGGTTTCTTCGATATCCCTGTTGATAACGTCTACGGTTCACCTGTTCTTCTAGACGACATTAACGACCAGAACTATGACGATGTTGTGGTTGTATCACCAGACATCGGTGGTGTTGTTCGTGCTCGCGCAGTCGCCAAACAGCTTGATACGGATCTTGCGATCATCGATAAGCGTCGTGAGCGTGCGAATGAATCACAGGTTATGAACCTCATCGGCGACGTTGAAGGTCGTACTTGTATTCTTGTTGATGACATGTGTGATACAGCAGGCACACTGTGTAAAGCAGCAGCTGCATTGAAAGAGAAAGGCGCGAAACGCGTTGTCTCTTACATCACACACCCGGTTTTCTCTGGCCCAGCCATTGATAACATTGCAAATTCTCAGCTTGATGAGATGGTTGTTACTGACAGCATCCCACTAAGCGAAGCCGCGAAAGGCTGTAGCAAAATTCGCCAACTTTCACTGGCACCCATGTTGGCAGAAGCGGTACGCCGTGTCTGCAACGAAGAATCAATCAGCGCGATGTTCCGTTAAGAACAGCTGATTTTAAGAGCTTCGGCTCACTAAACGCCCTTCGGGGCAAACAAAGCTGTAGAGATCTGGTCGCGGGTCCCTGCAGTTTTTAAATTTATATAGGTATATAAAATGTCTAACTTCACTCTAAATGTAACTGCCCGCGAAGATCAGGGGAAAGGTGCGAGCCGCCGCCTGCGTCGCGCTGGCCAAGTACCAGCAATCGTTTACGGTTCAGCTGAGCCACAGAGCATCAGCCTAAGCGCAAACGAACTAAGTAAAGCACTACAAAACGATGCGTTCTACTCATCGCCAATCGCGCTAGACCTAGACGGTACTAAGACAGTTGTAATCATCAAAGATCTACAGCGCCACCCTGCGAAGCCTGTTGTTCTTCACGCTGACTTCCAGCGCATCGATGACAACCAGCGCATTAAGATCCGCGTTCCACTTCAGTTCGTTAACTTCGAAAAATCAGCGGCTGCTAAAGCATCTGCTAAATTCGCTGCAGAAACAGCTGTTGTAGAAGTAACTTGTCTAGCTAAAGACCTTCCTGAGTCAGTCTCTTGTGACCTTTCTCAGATCCAGACTGGTCAGATTGCTCACCTTTCAGACATCGCTCTGCCAGAAGGTGTTGAAATCGTTGCTCTGCGTCGCGGCGAAGACCACGACCAAGGCATCGGTTACTGTTACTCACCACGCGGTGCTAAAGTAGCAGGCTAATAGCCTAATACGTGCCAGCTTATGGAAGGTATCAGCCTCATTGTCGGACTAGGCAACCCAGGTGCTGAGTATCACGAAACACGCCATAACGCTGGTGCAGAACTGGTTGAGCAGCTCGCTGCTCAACACAGTTCACCTCTTCAGCCCAACAAAAACTACTTTGGGCTCTACAGCAAGATCCTAATCAACGGACAACCCGTTCATCTATTGGTCCCAACGACCTTTATGAACCGGTCAGGCAAAGCCGTTGCAGCACTTGCAAACTTTTTTAAGATTCCCATTCAATCCATTTTGGTCGCTCACGATGAGCTAGATCTACCACCGGGTGTATCACGTCTAAAAAAAGGCGGCGGTCACGGTGGACACAATGGTTTGCGTGACATTATTGCCAGCATGGGCAATAACAAAGATTTTTACCGCCTCCGTTTAGGTATTGGACATCCGGGCAGCGCTCAACAGGTTGCAGGATTTGTACTGCGCAAAGCACCGATTGCTGAACGTAACTCTACCCAACAGGCGATTGATGAAACGTTGAGATACATCCCGATGATTGTCTCAGGGGATCATGCCAAAGCAATGAACACACTTCACAGTTTTAACGCATCAGCGAAATAGGACAGTATCATGGGATTTAAATGTGGCATCGTCGGCCTACCAAACGTCGGCAAATCAACGCTCTTTAACGCGCTTACTAAAGCGGGTATCGATGCAGAGAATTTCCCATTCTGTACCATCGAGCCGAACTCAGGCATCGTTCCTATGCCAGATCCACGCCTAAACGCACTGGCGGAGATCGTAAACCCAGAGCGCATCCTGCCAACCACGATGGAGTTTGTGGACATTGCAGGCTTGGTAGCAGGCGCCTCAAAAGGCGAAGGTCTTGGTAACAAATTCCTTGCTAACATCCGTGAAACGGATGCCATTGCACACGTGGTTCGCTGTTTCGAAGATGATAATGTCATTCACGTCGCTAACCGTATCCACCCACTTGAAGACATTGAGACGATCAACCTAGAGTTGGCTCTGTCGGATCTGGAGTCCTGTGAAAAGCAGCTGCAGCGTGTACAACGTTCAGCTAAAGGCGGTGACAAAGAGGCGGTTGCACAGAAAGCACTGCTGGAAAAACTAATCCCTCACCTATCAGAGGGTCAGCCAGTTCGCTCACTAGAGCTCTCTGATGACGAGCAGAAACTAGCGAAGGGATTCCACCTACTAACGACTAAACCGACCATGTACATCGCTAACGTCTCTGAAGAGGGTTTTGAAGATAACCCTCATCTAGATGCGGTTCGTGAGTTTGCCGCTAATGAGAACGCTGAAGTCGTTGCGATCTGTAACAAGCTAGAGTCTGAAATCTCAGAACTGGAAGATGACGAACGCCTTGAGTTCCTACAAGACATGGGTATGGAAGAGCCAGGCTTGGATCGTGTAATTCGTGCAGGTTACCAGCTACTGGGTCTGCAAACTTACTTCACAGCCGGTGTTAAAGAGGTCCGCGCTTGGACCGTCAAGATCGGTGCTACTGCACCCCAGGCTGCAGGCGTCATCCACACCGATTTCGAAAAAGGCTTCATCCGTGCTGAGACGATCAGCTACGATGATTTCATCGAATATAAAGGTGAAAAAGGCGCTAAAGAGGCGGGTAAAGCTCGCCTAGAAGGTAAAGATTACATCGTCAAAGATGGCGACGTTATCCACTTCCGTTTCAACGTTTAAAACGAAAATTTGTGAATTGATCAGCGATTGATCGATTCACAATTTTATCAGGCCGAATTTGGGTTTTTCCCTTAGATTCTATTGACATAGAAGCCTATAGAAGGAATAATTCGCGGCCTTGAAAGATGGCAATGTAGCTCAGTTGGTTAGAGCAACGCATTCATAATGCGTGGGTCACAGGTTCGAATCCCGTCATTGCCACCATCTAGGGGTATAGCCAAGTGGTAAGGCAGGAGGTTTTGATCCTCCCATGCGCAGGTTCGAGTCCTGCTACCCCTGCCATCTAAGTCTTTCAAGCATGGCAATGTAGCTCAGTTGGTTAGAGCAACGCATTCATAATGCGTGGGTCACAGGTTCGAATCCCGTCATTGCCACCATTCTAGGGGTATAGCCAAGTGGTAAGGCAGGAGGTTTTGATCCTCCCATGCGCAGGTTCGAGTCCTGCTACCCCTGCCATTTTTTTGAGTAATACTGCTTCATCACCACATCAATCTCATATTTCCATCGCGACCTTTTCAAGGACGCTCCAACAGTTAAAACTAAACACTAATGACTTTAGCATTGTTGGAGCCTTATCGCAGATGAGGCGATTTTCTAGGTATTGATCGCGACCTTTTCAAGGACGCTCCAACAGTTAAAACTAAACACTAGTGACTTTAGCATTGTTGGAGCCTTATCGCAGATGAGGCGATTTTCTGGGTATTGATCGCGACCTCTTTAAGAGATGCTTCAACAAAAAACCTCGCCGAAGCGAGGTTTTTTGATTCAGACGCTCAATCACACATCCCGATCGCGGAAACCAATCAAGTATAGAATACCATCTAGGCCAAGAGTGCTGATCGACTGTTTAGCATTCTCACGCACTAGAGGTTTGGCTCTAAAGGCAATGCCTAAGCCCGCGATAGAGAGCATTGGCAGGTCGTTTGCACCATCACCTACTGCGATAGTCTGTTCTAGAGAGACACCCTCTTTGGCGGCAATCTCACGAAGCAGTTCTGCTTTACGCTCACCATTGACTACCGTACCGACCACTTTACCGGTCACTTTGCCATCTTGGATGTCGAGCTCATTGGCGTGAATGTAATCAAAACCTAAACGCTTCTGCAGGAACTTGGCAAAGTAGGTAAAGCCACCCGAAAGGATCGCGGTCTTATATCCAGTGCGTTTAAGCTGTGACATTAACTGTTCGGCACCTTCGGTCATTTTCAGGCGCTGAGCGATGCCTTCAAGGACCGACTCATCCAACCCTTCCAGAAGAGCCACACGACGCTTAAAGCTCTCATTGAAGTCGATCTCACCGCGCATAGCCGCTTCGGTAATCTCTGACACCTGATCGCCGACACCAGCCTCTTTCGCCAACTCATCGATGACTTCAGCTTCAATCAGTGTCGAGTCCATATCGAACACCACCAGACGGCGGTTACGACGATAGATGTCGTCACGCTGGAAGGCGATATCCACACCCAGCTCTGATGCCAAAGTTAGCAGAGTCGCTCGCACTTCAGCTTCATCCGCAGACATATCACGTACAGAGAACTCGACACAGGCTTTACTGCTCTCCTCTTCAACCTCATCAATTGAGACACGGCCAGATAGGCGTGAGATGTTGTCGATATTAAGATCGTAACGCGCAGCCACCTCAGTCACTTTGGCGATATGCTCAGCCGAAATGCGTCGTGCTAGCAGAGTGATAATGTGACGTGACTTACCCTGTGCACCGACCCAGCTTTGGTACTCTTCTAGAGTGACCGGTTCAAAGCGCGGCACCATGTTCATCTCGTGCGCTTTGAACAGCAGATCACGCAGCAGCGGTGAAGATTCAGCCTCATGAGGTACTTTTAACAGTAAACCTAGGGATAGGGTGTTGTGAATGACTGCTTGACCGATGTCTAGAACCTCAACATCGTATTTAGCCAAAATCGTAGTAATACCCGCGGTGACGCCCGGTTTATCGGAACCAGACAAGGTCAACAAAATCAGTTCGTTCATTCTCTTACTCGAGTCAAAGAAAGCTGTATGCGATTATACCCAGTTAAGAGCGCTTGCGCTTAGACGCGCCGCTCTTTTTTGCTCCACGGCTTTTGCTGGCTGTCTTACCGCCAAACTTTTCACCAGAGCCGCCGCCTGAACGACCACCGCTTGAACGCCCAGAGCCTGAACCCTTGCCACGCGCACCTGATTTAGCACCGCTCTTACCTTTCTGATCAAACAGCCCCATGGCCAAACGCTCTCGGACTGATGGTTTTTTTGTCGGTTTGTTTTTCTCTGAATCGAGCAGTTCGAAATCGATCTTGCGTTCATCCAGATTGACTTGTGCAACGCGCACGCCTAATCGATCACCTAGCTTAAAGACGCGTCTTGTACGTTCGCCGATCAAACGCTGCTTGCCCGCTTCGAACTGGTAATAATCACTTGGTAGGCTGGTGATATGAACCAAGCCATCGACAAACAAATCATCCAACTCAACAAACACACCAAAGCCTGTTACCGCAGAGACAACGCCAGTGAACTCTTCACCAATCTGGCTCTGCATGTACTCACACTTCAGCCAAGAGACCACATCACGTGTTGCCTCATCGGCACGACGCTCAGTCATCGAGCAGTGTTCACCGAATTGCAGCATCTGCTCTGCACTGTAATTCATGACAAAGCTAGGATTGCGAACAAAACCATCCGGTCGAGTTGCCCCTTTAATCTTCTTATCTTCGTGAATCGCAGATCGAATCATGCGGTGGACAAGCAGATCAGGGTAACGTCGAATCGGTGAGGTAAAGTGAGTGTACTCCTCATACGCCAAACCAAAGTGACCATGGTTATCTGGGCTATAAACGGCCTGCTGCATCGAGCGAAGCATCATGGTTTGGATAATGTGTCGATCCGGGCGGTTTTCGATCGCCGACGCCAGTTTTAGATAGTCCTTAGGCTCCGGTGAATCACCACCCGGCAGCGCCAGACCCAACTCCCCCAAAAAGGCACGCAGGTTTTCCAGACGCTGCTCTTTAGGGCCGTCATGGATACGGTAAATAGCGGGCTTTTTACGCTTCGCTAAGAACTTAGCCGTTGCCACATTGGCAGCCAACATACACTCTTCGATGAGCTTATGCGCATCATTACGTGTCACGGGTACTATGTTCTGAATCTTACGCTCATCACTAAAGACAATGCGTGTTTCGGTGGTGTCGAAATCGATCGCTCCACGATCATCGCGCGCTTCGCGAAGACGGTGGAACAACCCGTGAAGCGTCTGCAGGTGAGGTAGCACCTGTTTATATTGATCACGCCATAACTCAGCGTCAGCCGAATCATCATCACGATCCAACATGGCGCCAACTTTAGTGTAGGTCAGACGGGCTTTTGAGTTAATGATCCCTTCAAAAAACTCCGCATCACCGATAGAACCGTCTCGTTTAATATTGAGCTTACAGACCATCGCTAAACGATCAACATTCGGATTAAGCGAACAGAGTCCGTTGGATAACAACTCAGGCAGCATCGGCACAACATACTCTGGAAAGTAGACAGAGTTACCTCGTTTAACCGCCTCTTTATCCAGCTCGCTGTTCGGTTTAACGTAGTAAGAGACATCGGCAATCGCTACCCATAGGCGCCAGCCGCCCATACGCTTCTTCTCAGCGTATACAGCATCATCAAAGTCGCGTGCATCTTCACCATCAATCGTGACAAACGGAAGATCACGCAGATCGACACGATTGGTCTTGTCCTCTTCACGAACTTCCGGTGTTAAATCACCGATCTCTTGATGGACGCCGGCATTCCACTCATTGGGAATGTCGTGGTTATGAATGGCAACTTGAATCTCCATTCCTGGTGCTAGGTGATCACCTAGTACTTCTACCACTTTGGCACGTGCAGGGTGGCGCTTATCCGGTTGTTGAACCAACTCAACAACAATCAGCTGACCATCCTCGTATTTAAGATCTTTATCAGGATCCGGCATCACCACAATTTGATTGGTAATACGCTGGTTCTCTGGAATCAGTGAACCGAAACCATTTTCACCATCGAAACGTCCCACCACCTTTTTCAAAGGGCGTTCTAGCAGCTCGATAACTTTGCCTTCAGGTCGGCCTCGATGATCAGACCCAATCTCTTGAACAAGAACACGGTCGCCATCAAATAACTGCTTCATCTGGCGAGCACTAATAAACAGATCATCACCACCGGCATCGGGCTTAACAAAGCCAAAGCCATCTCGGTGACCAATGACACGACCAGGAATCAAATCCATCTTCTCAATCAAACCGAATTGATTGCGACGATCCGATATCAACTGCCCATCACGGCACATTGCGATTAAACGACGACGCACCGCTTCAATATCATCAGGATGACTGAGCTTCAGCTCGGCACAAAGGTGCGCATGGCTTATAGGAGCCCCCCACTTTCGAAGAAACTCAATAATGTAGTCTCGACTGGGCACAGGTCGGTCGTATTTACCCGCCTCTTCCTGTGCGTTAGGGTCGATATCGCGCCACTGTTTACTCATTAATCATCCAATCCATAATAGTGTTTCAGTCATATTAACCTGAAATAAAAAAGCCGGCATCAAGAGCCGGCTTTAACCTTAGGGCATTTCGTCTATTTCTGACTCTTCTTTAGGCGGAGGAATCAGATCCTCTTTCGTAATCTTGAGTGCCAACAGCAGATTCGCTGCGACATAGATTGAAGAGTAGGTACCAATCACAACGCCCGCCAGCAGCGCAATCGCAAAGCCACGAATGGTCTCACCACCGAAGACCAACAGCGCAACCAATACCAGCGCTGTGGTTAAAGAGGTCACCAATGTACGGCTCAACGTCTGTGACAACGAGCTGTTCAAGATCTCAAGTGGACCACCCTTACGCATGATGCGGAAGTTTTCACGGATACGGTCATAGACAACAATCGTATCGTTCAACGAGTAACCGATCACCGCAAGCACCGCCGCCAAAACGGTTAGATCGAAATCCAACTGCATGATCGAGAAGAAGCCGAGCACGATGGTCACGTCGTGAACCAAGGCCAATACAGCACCAAGAGAGAACTTAAATTGGAAACGGAAAGCAAGGTAGACCATGATCATCGCGAGCGCCAGCAGCATGCCTAAGCCGCCCTGCTCGCGAAGCTCTTCACCGACCTGCGCACCGACATACTCGTTACGACGCAACTCGACAGCAGAACCATCGGCTTTTAGCGCCTCAACCACTTTGTCACCCAACTTAGGGTCGTGCGTCTCACCCAAGCGGATTAACACATCGGTACTGGACCCAAAGTTTTGCACGACGGCATCTTCATAACCCGCCGTCGACAGCTGCTGACGAATAAGGTTCAGATCCGCCGACTCTTCATAGCCCACTTCAACCAAGCTACCGCCTGTGAAGTCGAGACCAAAGCGAAGACCGTTAACCGCTAATGACGCGACTGATGCGATCATCAAAGCGATCGAGAAGATACCAAAGGCCTTGCGTAGGCCCATGAAATTATAGAGTTTGTGAACTTCTGACATCTCTAGACCCCCTTACAGCTTGATCGACTTAAGTTGTTTGCGGCCATACACCAGATTTACCATCAGGCGAGTCACTAGGATGGCTGTAAACATTGAGGTCAAAATACCGACTGACAGTGTAATCGCGAACCCTTTCACCGGCCCCGTACCCATCGCAAATAGGATCAACGCAGCGATCAATGTCGTGACGTTGGCATCCAAAATCGTTGTGAAGGCACGTGCAAAACCGGAGTGAATCGCTGACTGCACCGGCATGCCGACTTTAAGCTCCTCTTTGATGCGCTCAAAGATCAGCACGTTGGCATCTACCGCCATACCGACAGTCAAAACAATACCCGCGATACCCGGCAGGGTCAGCGTGGCCGATAGAATCGACATAACCGACACCAGCATCACTAAGTTCAGTGTCAATGCAATGTTGGCGATTAGACCAAATACACGGTAATAAGCCAGCATAAAGAGCATCACCACAGCGAAACCAATTTGAACGGACGTCAAACCAAGCTCGATGTTTTCAGCACCCATCGACGGGCCTACGGTGCGCTCTTCGACGAAGTAGATAGGTGCTGCTAGTGCACCAGCACGCAGCAACAGCGCCAGCTCAGACGCTTCTTGTGGGTTATCTAGACCAGTAATACGGAAGCTAGAGCCCAACGCACTCTGAATCGTTGCAAGGGAGATGATCTTCTTCTCAACGTATGGCACACGTTTTTCAACCTGCTGACCATCAACCGTCTCGGTCACCATACGCGCCTTAAACTCGACAAACAGAACCGCCATGCGACGTTGAATAGCATCACGCGTCGTGCGGTTCATCAGCTGACCACCTTTGGAATCAAGGCTGATTGATACCTGAGGCATGCCGTTCTCATCGAAGTTCGACTGTGCATTAGAGACACTAGAGCCGGTAATGATGACATCACGCTCAAGGTTCGCTTTACGGCTCTCGTCTGAACGGAATGGGTAGGTTTCAGTAAGCGCACGAGAGGTGTCAGGTTTTGCTTCTAGACGGAACTCTAGGTTAGCCGTTTTACCAATGATACGTTTAGCGGCGGCCGCATCCTGAATACCCGGCAACTGAACGACGATGCGGTTACGACCTTGACGCTGAACAAGCGGCTCAGCCACACCCAGTTCGTTGACACGGTTACGCAGTGTTGTCAGGTTCTGCTTAACGGCATAATCTTCAATATCACGCAGTGTCTGCTCACTCAAAGAGATCTGCAGGCTCGAGTAGTCCTCTTCATCCAGATCAGTGATCAAAAACTCCTGGTAGCTCTTTCTGAGTAGCGAAGAGGCCTCATCACGCGTAGCAGCATCGGCAAAGCGAACCGCTAGCGTACCATCATCCAGAGTCTCTACCTGACGGTAACGCAGACGCTCTTTACGCAGGTTAGATTTGATCTCACTGACGTACACTTCAAGACGCTGAGAGACGGCAGTCACCATATCCACTTCTAGCAGGAAGTGGACACCACCACGAAGGTCCAGACCCAGTTTCATTGGGCCGGCACCGATGTCTGTCAGCCAGCTAGGTGTCGTGGGTGCTAGGTTTAAAGCTACGGTGTAATTTTCACCCAGGATACGGCCGATCACTTCACGGCCACGTAGCTGAGCATCACCATCGGCAAAGCGGATCAGACCTTTACCCTCTTCTGCTTCAAGCGATTTGTACTCGATCTGGTTGTTATCCAGAGCAGCCGTCACGCGAGCAAGAGTGCGATCATCCACTTTAAAATCTTGTTTGGAACCCGACACTTGAACCGCAAAGTCGTCAGGGTATAGGTTTGGCATAGCGTAGATAGCTGCGAACAAAAGTGTCACAACAATCATCAAGCTTTTCCAAAGGGGAAAACGATTGAGCATTACAGGCCCATCCTTTTAAAAACAGAAAAGCGCCGTTACCGTTCAGTAACAGCGCTGTAAGCAAGGTCGATTAAATACCTTTAATAGTGCCTTTTGGCAGTTCAGACGCAACGTGAGTCTTCTGGAACTTAAGCTCAACACCTTCTGATACTTCAAGTGCAATGTAGTCGTCAGATACACGAACAACCTTACCGATGATACCGCCAGCAGTGATCACTTCATCACCTTTAGCAAGACCAGAAACCAGTGCTTTGTGCTCCTTCTGACGTTTTGCTTGTGGGCGCCACATGAAGAAGTAGAAGATCAGACCGAAACCCAGTAGGAAAATAAGGTTAAACATACCTGGATCGGTAGCACCAGCTGCACCTTCAGCGTAAGCAGGTGAAATAAAGAAGCTCATTAAAAGCACTCCTGTAACATCATTTATATAAGTTTATTTAAGTTATTCAGCCAACGCTGGCGTTTCCATGCCACGTCGACGGTAGAACTCATCTACGAAGGCGGTCAATGTACCCTGTTCAAGGGCTCCACGCAAACCTGCCATCAAGTCTTGGTAGTAGTGCAAGTTGTGAATCGTATTCAACTGCGAACCTAGAATCTCGCCGCACTTATCAAGGTGGTGCAGGTAAGATCGACTGAAGTTCTGACAGGTGTAACAACCGCACTCCGCATCCACTGGTCCAATATCTGTTTTATGGGACGAGTTACGGATTTTTACAACCCCTTCACGGGTAAATAAAAAGCCGTTTCGTGCATTACGGGTTGGCATGACACAATCGAACATATCAACCCCACGACGCACCCCTTCCACCAAATCTTCAGGCTTACCCACGCCCATCAGATAACGTGGCTTATCCTCCGGCATCTTATGCGCCAAATGATCCAACACTTTGATCATCTCATGCTTAGGCTCACCCACCGACAGACCACCAATCGCATAGCCGTCAAAGCCAATATTAGTGAGCCCCTCTAGAGATTCATCACGCAGGTGTTCATACATACCACCCTGCACAATACCGAACAGAGCCGAAGGACTTTCACCGTGCGCATCTTTAGATCGCTGTGCCCATCGCAGAGAGAGACGCATAGAGTCAGCCGCCTCCTGCTCAGTGGCAGGGTAAGGCGTACACTCATCAAAGATCATGACGATGTCAGACCCTAGCTTGCGCTGGACTTCCATCGAGACTTCGGGGCTGACAAAGACCTTATCGCCATTCACAGGCGATTGAAAAGAGACACCCTCTTCTGTGATCTTGCGCATTTTACCTAGGCTAAATACCTGGAAACCGCCTGAATCTGTCAGTATCGGTTTATCCCACTGCATAAAGTCGTGCAGATCGCCATGAAGTTCGATCAGATCGGTACCAGGACGCAACATCAGGTGGAATGTGTTACCTAATAAGATATGAGCACCTGTCGCCTCAACATCACGTGGCAGCATACCCTTTACAGTTCCATAGGTACCCACAGGCATAAACGCAGGGGTTTCGACCTCACCACGCGGGAAGGTCAAACGACCACGACGCGCTTTACCTTCGCTCGTAATCGTCTCAAATTTCATAAAACAGTGACGGCTCATCTACTTTCCTGCTTAACCTTGGGTGTTGCGCGTTAAGAACATCGCATCACCGTAACTAAAAAATCGATATTTCTGTTCAACGGCCTCTTTATAAGCCGCCATGGTGGTTTCATATCCAGCAAACGCAGAGACCAACATCAACAGTGTCGACTCCGGTAGGTGGAAATTGGTGACCAGAGCATCCACCACTTTGTATTGATAGCCTGGGTAGATAAAGATCTGCGTATCGCCAAAAGTTGGCTCAATACGGCCTGATTGGGCTGCTGATTCAAGCGAGCGCACACTGGTCGTTCCCACCGCAATGACTCGATTCCCCCTCGCCTTGACCGCGTTTACCGCATCACATACCGATTGATCGACCTCGATGTACTCGGCATGCATCTCATGGTTTTTAATGTCATCCACCTTTACTGGACGAAAGGTACCCGCGCCGACATGCAGAGTGACAAACGCACGCTCTACACCTTTGGCTTCTAACTTAGCGATCAACTCATCATCAAAGTGCAGACCAGCAGTTGGCGCTGCGACAGCCCCGGGCTTTTTGTTGTAAACAGTCTGATAACGTTCACGGTCAGAGAGTTGGTCCTCACGTTTGATATATGGCGGCAATGGCATGTGGCCAACACGCTCTAGCGCTTCAATGATCGACTCGTCAATATCAAACTGCAGATCGAACAGGCCATTTTCACGACCTACGACCTCTGCGTTTATACCCCCTTCGAACTGCAGTTTAGCGCCCTCTTTTGGAGTACGACTGGCACGCAGATGGACAAGGGCACGCTTCTCACCGATGACACGCTCCACCAACAACTCAACCTTTCCGCCACTCTCTTTCTGCCCAAACAGACGTGCCGGAATGACCCGAGTATCGTTAAAGACCATCAGATCACCAGGTTCGACCAGATCGAGAATGTCGCCAAACGAGCCATGCACACGTTCACCCGTATTCCCATCGACCTGCAACAGGCGACTGGCGGTACGTTGTTCTAACGGGAAGTGTGCGATCAACTCTTCAGGCAGATCAAAATCAAAATCACTAAGCTTCATAGATACCGAGCGTTAAAATTGCGGGGCGCAAATATTAACAAAATCTACTTAAAAACGTCACAGAAGATTGACCTATTCTGAAACCCGCTTATAATGCGCCACACTCTCTGCCGGTGTGGTGGAATTGGTAGACACGACGGATTCAAAATCCGTTGCCTATAAAGCGTGTCGGTTCGAGTCCGACCATCGGTACCATTTATTTGGTATAGATTACAGAGAGACACTTTAGAAACCTTGAGATCCCTTAAGGTATCCCATTGTTTTCCTTGCGAATCCTCATGATCCGCGTCCAAGGAGTAGACAATGGCGTATACACAAAAGCATCCTTCGTACACCTTCGTTAAAGACTCTATCTATTATTTTTCTAGAGCTGTTCCTAGCGATCTTAGACACCACTACAAGTCTTCAAGGATTGTTCAGAGCCTTCGCACCAAATCATCTACACGAGCAGCAACAGCATCTAAACTTCTTTCATCTCGCTTAGATGACTACTGGCTAGGTCTGCGTCTTAAGGAGATGAACGTGCCTGCAGCACACCTACTGACCTCTCAAGCAACAACCAACCTGGACTCCACTCTTCCTACAATTGATGAAGCTATGGAGACTTACCTTTCAGTTAAGGGGCGGAGTAAAGGAAAGTATTTCTTTAGCCATACCAAGAGAGCCATAGGATATCTGAAAGAATGCTTGGGTCTTCGCTGCTTAGACCAATACACAACAGCAGACGCATCCAAACTAAGAGACTGGCTGCTTGAACGTGGGCTTCAAATGAGTTCCATTCAGCGTAATTTCACGTGTATTAAAGCCGTTGTGTCTTTTGCAATTAATGAGCTTGGTCTTGAGTGTAATAACGCGTTCCAAGGTGTTTACCTTGCTAATGATAGTGATAAGCATAAGCGCCTGCCCATTCCATTAGATAGCATCAAAAAGATTCAACAGGAATGCATGGTTTTAGATGATGACCTAAGACATCTCATAGCTCTCATAAGCGACACAGGTATACGTTTAGGAGAGGCTGTAGGGCTTCTTAGAACAGATATTATCCTTGAAGCAGAAACACCGCATATCATAATCCAAAAGCACTCACACAGGCCCTTAAAGACCTCTGCAAGCGCTAGAGTTATTCCTCTCGTAAGGTCTTCATTGTGGGCTGCTAAACGACTCCTAGAGAGCCCCCTAAATGAGTTTTGCTTCCCAAGATATGCAAACCAAAATGAATGTAAAACAAACTCTGCAAGCGCCGCTTTGAACAAGTGGATAAAAATAATTGCAGGAAAGGACGCCGTTATTCACGGACTACGCCACAGTTTTAGAGATAGATTGAGAGCAGCAGATGCACCTTCAGAACTTATAGACCAGTTAGGTGGCTGGAGTGTTCAAAGTGTTGGGCAAGGCTATGGTAATGGCTACCCACTTAAAACCTTGCACAACTGGATGACCAGAGCTATGCGCGTTAATGATGACGACTAACGGCACAAAGTAGCCATATTATGAAGATCAATTTAATGTAACGAATTAACTAAAAAGTTTCTTTTGAAAAGATTAGAATCTTTAAAACTCCATAAGGCTCCTATTGTGATTCAGTCTGAGTTTGTTACAACTTTGGTCTCTACATTTTCTTTAGTTTCACTAGCAGAAATTGGCGATAAAAGTCTGTTGGTCTGTATGGCGCTTGCTACACGCTACCGTCATTGGCAAGTATTTTGGGGTGCAGCAATAGCATTTCTAGTCTTAAACTTGCTAGCTGTTATTTTTGGTTCAACCATAGCGGCGTTGGTACCTGAATCAATAATTTTAGCGACTGTAGCAGTGATGTTTATCGTTTTTGGTGTGTTGGCACTTAGAGCTACCGAAGATGAGGAAGATATTGAGCTAGAAGAGAAAGCGAGTCATGGTATCTTCATAACAACCTTTTTAATGATTTTAGTTTCAGAGTTTGGTGATAAAACCCAAATAGCTGTAGCGGCATTATCAACCACTATGGATGCTCTATCCGTTTGGATTGGCGGTAGCCTAGGTTTGATTGCGATATCCGTATTAGGAATTTGGGCGGGTAAAGCTCTTGTTAGAAAAATCCCGCTTCATTGGCTGCACAGAGCAGGTGGAGTTCTTTTTTTAATGTTTGGTGGCTTTGCAGGGTATAAGTTTATTAGCACTTTAGGCGCTAATTATTTCTGAGCCTAACTTCGTACTTTTCGACTGTGGCAAACCAATTAATTTGTAGTGACGTCTGAAGGTCATAAACAGTCGTCAGCTAAAGAATATTCAGTTGTGGCTCACAAAAAATAACCATGAGCCACGCCCAGACAATCTTTTTACATCTTATGTGGAACCGTTTTGATTCCATTTATCTCCTGCATTTCACGTATATATTGAATGATTGCAGGAACTTGCATGAATGTAATCTGTTCTTGTGCAGGCATATCACCAAATGGCCAGTGATGTTGCCGTGTACCGTTTTTAATAGCACTCACAATAGACTGATTTGAATGATGCCCTGGATTGTAAATTGAGTGAATTAAAGGAGGTCCCTTATCACTACCTGATCCATTTTCACCATGGCATTGCGCACAGTTATCCTTGAATACTTTGGCGCCAAACTTGGCTCTATCGCTCAGCGCACCAGTTTTAACATCGACGTGATTCTCTTTATGACCTGCGTGTACTGGAACACTTAACCCCAGAACAAACGAAGAACAAAGAAGCATTTTTAAACTTTTATTTATCACTGATTTACCACTTCAGATTCATAGCCTGCATCTTGGAGTAGACTTAGAACTTCATTTATGGGTTTTTCTGTCGCCAGTGAAACTGTTTTACTATCAAGATCTACACTGACCTCACTGATTGCAGTATCTGCAGCCAATGCTTCCTGAATTGATGATACGCACCCTCCGCAGTTCATCCCTTCAACATACAATTTAATGTTATTCATAGTAATTTCCTCTACGTTATTTATTGTTAACCATCTCTGTATGTCGTTGAGCCAAGTCCTTAGGCCACTCAGATTTAATATAAGCTAAAACATGCCAAATTTGCTCATCTGTTAGCTTTTTCTTGAACGCTGGCATATTTGATTTGTACTCTTTGCCTGCAATTGCCTGTACACCAAATTTAGTAAGCTTAAACAAAAGCTGATCATCGTGATGCCAAGTGTGTCCTGACTCATCATGCGGTGGAGCGGGTAAGTAGCCCTTTAAATCACGTTGTTTCCAATTAACTTGGCCCTCCAGACTGGAGCCGTGGCAGGAAGCACACTCAGCGAAGTAAATTGCTTTTCCCTTCGCTACAGCCTCTGCATCTTTGTAGGGGATACGCTCATCTGGTTGCTGGAAGCTGAAATATAGAAATAGTGACACTGCAAGTAAGGCACTGATAACGATGACTACAGTGTGATTCAAACTCTTAATTTGGAACATAGTTATTTAATCTTTGTACCTGTCATGACAAGCCTTACAGGACTTCGCTAATTCACCATATGCATCCCTAACAGCATCGAGATCTTGCAATGTGGCGGATTCTACTAGGGTAATTGAATTTAATAGGTAAGTTTGACGATGCGCATCAAATCTACTCCACTCTTGCCAAATTAATGGCATAGCTTCAGATGGCTTTTGGTTTGAACCCACTGGGAAATAGTTAAGCATTTCATTCCCCCACTTTACCAACTTCTCCGACTCTAAAGTGATTGTTTGAAAATCAGGAGCTTTAATCGCCTGCTTGATGGTTTTCATGGATTTCTTAGCCTGCTTAAAATTATCCATTCGCTCCTTAACAACTCCAGTTGCACCAGAGTGTGCATAAGCAGCAAATGCAGCAACAAATAAAACACTGGCCAAGGTAAGTCTAAGTGATTTTTTCCGCATTACTTTTACCTTCAAGATAACTTCCATCAAATCATGCAACCTAAACCTGTCATTAGATTGAAAGGCGATATAAAAACATCAATAGTTACACTTGAAGAATAACTAGCTTCTCCTTTTGACTGAGCTGCAGAGTTTACGCGAAGTGTCTCTTATGGGTCGAATACAGACAACTGCTATGTTGAAGTAACTAAGTTAGGTTCAAACTATTATTCTGCAAGACTCCAAAAGTGATTAGTGGGGCCATGACCATTGCCTACGCAAAGCCTATCTGCTGCTTTAATAGCGTTGGTAATATAACCTTTAGACTCTAAAATGGCTTCTTGGATCGAGTAATTCTTACCAATAAGGGTGGCTAGTGCTGAACTAAGAGTGCATCCTGTTCCATGAGTGTTTTTCGTTTCAAAACGCTTTTCCTCAAACCATATCAGACTGCCGTCGGTTGCTAAAAGGTCTGGACTGTCTTTACCCTTTAGATGCCCTCCCTTAAGTAAAATGGATTCTACTCCTTGATTCAAAAGGTCTTTGGCTTGAGCTTCTATTTCAGCTCTACTAATAGCTTCTTTTTGACCCAGAAGCACAGCAGCCTCCGGAAGATTTGGCGTTATTAAAGTGGCTAGTGGTAGAAGAGAATTTTTTAGTGCATTTACGGCATTTGAATCCAACAAAGGATCACCACTTTTGGCGACCATCACAGGATCTAAAACGATAGGAACATTTTTGGTTTTCAAACATTCTGCGACAGTTGTAATTATTTCGGTTGATCCCAGCATTCCAATTTTTATGGCATCCACACGAATATCATCAAAAATAGCATCTAGCTGAGCTTTGATTAAACTAGCTTCTATCAACTTTACAGCCTTAACCCCAGAGGTGTTCTGTGCAGTCACTGCTGTGATAACCGACATTGCGTAACCACCTAATGCAGAGATAGTTTTAATATCTGCTTGAATGCCCGCCCCACCTGATGAGTCTGAGCCAGCAATAGTAAGAATGTTCTTGATCATGTTTTGCTCCATTCTTTTCTAAGGTTTTCTACCGATTGTTTTGGGTCATCCGAACGTGTAACTGTTGATACAACTGCTATACCTGAAACTCCAATAGATTTAAGAATAGGGATATCAGATGATGACATTCCTCCTATCGCATATGTTGGAATAGATGACTGCTTGACAGCATCTTTCAAACCATCAAACCCAATAGGTGGAGCATGATCTGACTTTGTTTGAGTTGCTCTGATAGGGCCTATACCGAAGTAATCAGCAATCTGCTGATTCGCTTCATTGATTTGAGAACTATGCTCAATGGACAGACCTAAAATTTGAGTTGGGGCAAGTGATGCTTTGATAGCAGCTAATTCACCATCACTCTGACCTACATGAAGTCCGCACTGAGGCAACTCTTTAGCCACGTTTACTCGGTCATTCAGAATTAGTTCGCAATCATATCCCTTGAGGTCTTTCATAAGCAGAACTGCTTTACTGAAATAGCCAGCATCACTGATATGTTTGTCACGATACTGAATTAAATGCGCACCGCCTTCAGCCGCAAAGTTAACCTGATCTCTAATAGACCAGGGTGATTCAGTATCGGTGATGACATAAATAGGGCCAAGTCGGTTCACAATGTAACCTGGGAACGACTAGTCACTGCATCCCCAGACAGAGATGCAAGTGTATCTACGAACTCTACCCAGAATGAACCAGGACCATTACATTTATTCTCGGCTATTTCACCCGCTATGCCGTAGTACGTTAAAGCTGAAACTGTAGCTTCAAATGACGGTTGGCCAATACAGAATGCAGCAATAACCCCATTCAAGGAGCAGCCCATAGTCGTTACTTTACTCATGAAGTAGCTGCCATGAGGAATCTCTACAATTCGTTCACCATCAGTGACGATATCAATCGCCCCCGTAACTGCGACAACAGATCCGAACTGCTTAGCTAAGGTTCCTGCTGCATCAACAGCTGAATCTACTGAATCTCGCCCATCAACGCCTTGGCCCGAACTTTCAAGACCTGCGAGAGCCATGATTTCAGACGCATTACCACGTATTACGGTTGGTTTTAAAGCCAGTAATTGTTTAGAGGCTTGTTGTCGATAATTGGTTGCACCAACGCCTACAGGGTCAAATACCCAGGGCTTACTCTGAGAATTCATCTGCTTGGCTGCTTTACACATAGCTTCCAACCAAGCAGGCTCTAAGGTTCCAATATTCACAGTCAGTGCATTTGAAATTGCTGCAAAGTCTTCAACTTCTTCTAGGCTATGCACCATAGCTGGTGATGCACCGGCAGACAGCAAAACATTTGCCATACTGTTCATGGATACAAAATTAGTGATGTTGTGAACTAGTGGTGATGCAGAACGCATCTGATCAAGGTAGTGTCCGATATTTTCCATGGTCTCTCCAAGGCCACAGAGAGACGGGGAATCCTAGCTTTATGACTAGTGGATTCTCGACTCCCTACGCCAGCATTATCTGGTTCAGGTACTAAGGGTGCTTCTCAGCCTTTTGGCGCCCCTGTCTTTTTTCAATGTATTTTCTACGCTCGCATTTGTAAATAGATCTCTGTTGATTTGTTTCATTTTTGTGTTTATTTTAAAAAAACTTGTCGGAGTGCCTTATTGGCTGAGATCGCACATTGTGCGGGATCCGCAGAACCTGAACGGGTTAGAACCCGCGTAGGGAACAAGATTTCTTGATTCTGCAGTCACCCTTATCTTGGGTCGCCACGTATCTATTCGATACCACTCGACAAGCAATCCAGTTAGTTCAGGAGTGCTTATGTCAGAAAATACAAAATCTACCAGCTCACAAACAGCTCAAGAGTCTGCGAGAGACTTTATCTACTCACTATCATCAAACCCTTTGCCGGGTTCGGAGAGAATCTATGTCCAAGGATCTCGTGCGGACATACAAGTTCCCATGCGAAAAATTAGATGTAATCCAACACCGATAGCTGGTGAGAAAGATGCCTCAAATTGGGAGCAGAACGAACCTATCTATGTGTACGAAACAGCGGGTGCATACTCGGACCCCAATAAGCACATAGACGTTACAGAAGGGCTTGAGCCTCTTCGTGAGGGATGGATCACTGAGCGTGGAGACACAGAGGTCTTAGATGTTTTAAGTTCTGAATATGCTCGCTTACAACAGATAGATATTCGAGGAGAAGCAAAGCGTTTTCAAAAACGAGTTCGTATTCGCAAAGCCTTGAAGAGCAAATGTGTTACTCAAATGCACTATGCGCGACAAGGGATCATCACCCCAGAAATGGAGTTTATTGCTATCCGTGAAAATCAAAACCTGGAAGCGATAAAAAGCGAGCTGCTACGTAAACAACATCCAGGTGAGAGCTTCGGAGCCAATATTCCTGAAAAAATAACAGCAGAGTTTGTGCGTACAGAAGTTGCAGAAGGCAGGGCTATTATACCCTCTAACATCAACCATCCTGAGTCTGAACCTATGATTATTGGGCGCAACTTCCTAGTAAAAGTGAACTCTAACATTGGTAATTCAGCAGTTACTTCTTCAATAGAAGAGGAGGTAGAAAAGCTTGTATGGTCAACTCGATGGGGTGCGGATACATTGATGGATCTATCAACTGGCGATGACATCCATCAGACGCGTGAATGGATTATTCGTAATTCACCCATACCCATCGGAACAGTACCCATTTATCAGGCACTAGAAAAAGTTGACGGGATTACAGAGAACCTTAGTTGGGAAGTCATAAAAGATACGCTTATTGAACAAGCAGAACAGGGCGTAGATTACTTTACGGTCCACGCAGGGGTGCTTCTTGAATACGTACCTATGACTGCCAATCGTTTAACAGGGATTGTCTCTCGCGGTGGTTCCATTATGGCTAAATGGTGTCTCTTTCATCATCAAGAAAACTTCCTTTACACTCACTTTCGGGAGATATGTGAGATCTGTGCCGCCTACGACGTAGCATTATCTCTCGGTGACGGGCTGCGTCCAGGCTCAATCATGGACTCGAACGATGAGGCTCAATTTAGTGAGCTTCGAACACTCGGTGAGTTGACGAAAATTGCTTGGGAATATGATGTTCAGGTCATGATCGAAGGTCCTGGTCATGTTCCGATGCAGCGAATTCAGGAAAATATGACTGAAGAGTTAGAACATTGCCATGAAGCACCGTTTTATACTCTAGGACCTCTGACTCAGGATATAGCACCTGGTTACGACCACTTCACTTCAGGGATTGGTGCAGCTCAAATTGGTTGGTATGGATGCGCTATGCTCTGTTACGTGACCCCGAAAGAACACCTAGGCCTACCTAACAAGGAGGATGTGAAGGACGGGCTGATAACATATAAAATTGCAGCTCACGCCGCTGATCTCGCTAAAGGCTTCCCTGGCGCACAGGTTAGAGATAACGCCCTGTCAAAAGCTCGATTTGAGTTTCGCTGGGAAGATCAATTTAATCTCTCGCTTGATCCATACAGGGCTAGAGAGTTTCATGATGAAACGATGCCTGCACCCGCAGCAAAGGTAGCCCATTTTTGCTCAATGTGTGGTCCTAAATTCTGTTCAATGAAGATCAGCCAGGAAGTAAAAGAATATGCTGATATCAAAGCACATGGTATGAAAGAGATGTCAGGTAAATTTGAAGAGCTTGGTTCATCTTTATATCACGCTAGTAACTAGGAAAATATTGGGCAAGTAACACTAGCTACCTTTGGGGACCCATTGTCTACTCCTTGGACGCGGATCATGAGGATTCGCAAGGAAAACAATGGGATACCTTAAGGGATCTCAAGGTTTCTAAAGTGTCTCTCTGTAATCTATACCAAATAAATGGTACCGATGGTCGGACTTAGAGACTGCCCAAGTACACCACCTTTCCTTGCAAAACATATACTTACATACCTTAGGTTCACCCTCAAGAGACCTTTTTGTGTCTACGGTTTTGTCTACGGATAAGTCCCTTTACCCGTAGGACGCTCTAACTCTCTTTCTGAGCTAAATTCACCGAAAATCTTTAAGACACTCATCAATTGAATCGGATAATGAGTAACCCCCCTTCACCCTATCAAAAATCGCAAGCACTAATTAGCAAGTAGATTGAAATTCAGATTCTTAAGTTCCCCTAACGATAGAAAGTTAGCTCGTAAGTGTTCTCTATATGGAACACTTAAATCATTGCAACCCGCATGAAACCTGACTTTCTAGTTTCTTTCAATTAGATACTAAAGGGGATAAAAAATTGACTTGTAGACTAGATGCTTCCGTTTTTGAAGTTGCAGAACCAACATTTCCATATGAAGAACGATCTTGGGGAAGATATAACCATTCTATGCAGCGTAAGATCGTTGAATGTCTCAAGCAGGAAGGAGAGCCAGATATCGCATCACAAGTTTGTCTAGATAATGAAGCAAATGAACAACTAGTAACCTACTCAATTAATACTGGTTTGGTTCTAGATGTTAGACCATGCAATTTAAAGGACGAAGTAGTCAACTTTAGACAGTCCCATCCAATATGGTCTCTTTCTCAGGAAGACCATGTCAGGCTCTATTTTAAAACCTATCAACATATGGAGTTAACTGTCGATCGCATGTCCTATGCTTTGACTGAGAACCTTAGCAAAGCTGCGCGCAAATACCTTACTTATCTACAAGATAATGTATTAGGAAGAAATTACTGTTTGGTAAACATTAGTGACCTGACGGCATACGTTGGAGACGCCTATAGAAAAGCTAAGCTTGAGTTGACCAGATTCAATTTCTTGCGCAACGTTAAAACACGGCTTCCTAAGCAATTGAGCCTAGTGCAAGTAAATCCATTGCTAATGTATCGTGGCATGCCTTTAAGTCAGAAAAGCAGCCCTGTTGATGATTGGTACAAATCTATAAAGCCCAGGGTGAAGGGGGGTTACTCATTATCCGATTCAATTGATGAGTGTCTTAAAGATTTTCGGTGAATTTAGCTCAGAAAGAGAGTTAGAGCGTCCTACGGGTAAAGGGACTTATCCGTAGACAAAACCGTAGACACAAAAAGGTCTCTTGAGGGTGAACCTAAGGTATGTAAGTATATGTTTTGCAAGGAAAGGTGGTGTACTTGGGCAGTCTCTAAGTCCGACCATCGGTACCATTCAATGAGTACAAAGAGAGCAACTAGAGAAAACACGATCTTGAGTCGTGTTTTTTTATGCCTAAAATTACTAAGCAGACCTTCACAGTTAACAAATACTTTATCTAACCTCTAAATATAGAATCACTCAGTGACAGAGTGATGACATATGATCCTTCCCTAGGTATTCTTATTCGATTGTTAACCAGACAGTCAGACAGTGACTGTTTTTTCAGCCACCAAGAGAAAGCGATTCAATGGCAGATGCGCTCTTAAAGATCAATGGCCTGACGAAGGCATACCCGGGTGTTGTCGCCAATAACAATGTCTCTTTCGAATTCAAAAAGGGCGAAGTTCATGCCCTTTTAGGTGAGAACGGTGCCGGTAAAAGCACACTGGTTAAGATGATTTACGGTCTGGTTAAACCTGATTCAGGCCAAATGACACTCAACAACTCCGACTACTCGCCAGTGTCGCCCAACGCGGCTCGTTCATCCGGTGTTGCGATGGTGTTTCAGCACTTCTCCCTTTTCGATGCATTAACCGTTGCTGAAAACATTGCACTGGGTATGGATGACGCACCCAAGCCACGTGAGCTATCCAAGAGTATTGAACTTGTCTCACATGCCTATGGATTACCGTTGGAGCCAAACCGTATTGTAGGGACCCTGTCCGCCGGCGAACGTCAACGGGTTGAGATCATTCGCTGTCTATTACAAAACCCTGAGCTTTTGATTATGGATGAACCTACTTCGGTTCTGACTCCCCAAGAGGTTGAGATCCTATTCAAAACTTTGCGTCAGCTAAAAGAGGAAGGCACCTCCATTCTTTACATTTCACACAAGCTTGAAGAGATTCGTGCTCTGTGTGATGAAGCGACCGTACTTCGCCATGGTGAAAAGGTCGCAACCTGTGTGCCGTCAAAAACCACGGCACGCGAGATGGCGGAGATGATGGTAGGTGCCAGCTTTGCAAACCCGGTTAAATCCAGCCGCAATATTGGTGAAACCATACTCTCTGTAAAAGCGCTCTCTTCAACCTCACAAGATCAATTTGGCACCTCACTTAAATCGATCAGCATTGACCTTAAAGCCGGTGAGATACTGGGTATTGGCGGGGTTGCAGGTAATGGTCAGGATGAACTCCTTTCAGCACTCTCTGGCGAACTTAAAACGAATGCCAACGCCATTCAGTTTAATGGCGAGCCCATTGGTGAGCTAGGTCCCATCAAACGCCGTCAACTGGGTCTTCTAAGTGCACCAGAAGAGCGATTAGGTCACGCAGCGGCTCCTTCCATGTCACTGAAAGAGAATACTGTGATTACCGCAGCTCGCCGTATGGGTCTGCTAAAAAATGGGTTTGTGAACTGGTCTAGTGCCACAGAGTATGCCGAAGAGGTTATTGAAGACTTTGACGTGCGTACCCCAGGCACTCACACCCCAGCCGGCTCTTTATCAGGCGGTAACTTACAAAAATTTGTCGTGGGCCGTGAGGTTCTGCAAAAGCCTGAAGTGCTCGTTATTAACCAACCTACCTGGGGAGTCGATGCGGCTGCAGCGGCTTCTATACGGCAAAAACTATTGGACCTTGCCGATAATGGTGCGGGTGTCATAGTAATCAGCCAAGATTTGGATGAACTGTTAGAGATCAGTGATCACTTCTGTGCGCTTAATGAGGGCTCACTCTCTGAAATCGTTCCCACTGCAGGGTTAGGTATGGATCAAATAGGTTTGATGATGGGCGGATCGACTGCCTCTGTTGAGGAGAGTGCACAGTGATACGTTTTGAAAAACGGTTAGCGCCGTCACGAACAACCACCATCCTGACTCCAATTATCGCAGTCATCCTTACCATGATTGCCGGCGGCATTATGTTTGCAGCCTTGGGTAAAGATCCGTTTGAAGCCATACGCATCATCTTTTGGGATCCACTCTTTGATGAGAACTTCGCCTCCTACTCACGACCACAACTACTGGTTAAAGCAGGCCCACTGATTCTGATTGCTATTGGTCTGTCGGTCGGATTTAAAGCGGGCATCTGGAATATTGGCGCTGAGGGTCAGTACATTATGGGGGCTATCTTTGGTGCCGCTGCTGCACTGGCCGTCTACCCTGCTGAATCACCGTTTATTTTCCCCACCATGATCATTGCTGGCGCTTTCGGCGGATGGCTCTGGGCTATGATCCCTGCAGTTCTTAGAACCAAGTTTAAAACGAATGAGATTCTCGTCTCGTTAATGCTGGTCTACGTAGCTGAATCGATTCTAGCTTCCGTAGCGCAAGGGCTTTTAAAGAACCCTGACGGATATGGATTCCCGGGTTCACGCAACCTGCAACAGTACCCAAGTGCGTTCAATGGTGAAGTGATTGCCAATTCCGGCATGCACTGGGGCGTCATCACTGCATTTATTGCGGTGATCTTTACCTACGTCATGATGACTCGTCACATTCGCGGATTTGAAGTTCGTCTAATGGGTGAAGCACCTAAAGCAGCCCAATTTGCCGGTGTCTCTACGACACGTCTAATTGTCTTCTGTCTTGGTTTCTCTGGAGCCTTGGCGGGTCTAGCAGGAATGTTTGAAGTGGCAGGCCCAGCAGGCCAAATCACCATCGACTTCAACTCTGGATACGGCTTTACAGCCATCATCGTTGCCTTCTTAGGACGACTTCACCCAGTGGGTATTCTGTTAGCTGGTCTATTAATGGCACTGACTTACATCGGCGGTGAATTAGCACAGTTGATGTTGGGACTTCCCGGCGCCTCCATCCAGCTATTCCAAGGTATGTTGCTTCTATTCTTGCTGGCGACGGATATGTTTACCAACTACCGAATTCGATTGGGAGCGGCTCAATAATGGATCTTTCAGGAATCAGCCCCGTCCTTTTGATCGCCTCTTTAATGGTATCAGCCACCCCTATCTTGCTGGCTGCCATTGGTGAGACCGTCGTAGAAAAGTCCGGCGTGCTTAACCTAGGTGTTGAAGGCATGATGATTGTCGGTGCGGTGGTCGGTTTTATAACGGCCGTTAATACGACTAGTCCTGCACTGGGGTTTGTAACGGCGGCTATTGCCGGTGCGTTGCTATCGACTATCTTCGCAACCTTGGTGCTCTTCTTTAAATCGAACCAAGTGGCGACTGGCTTGGGGTTAACCTTAGTCGGCTTAGGTATCTCTGCGCTGTTGGGTAAACCTTATGAAGGGATCAAGTCACCTACCCTTCAAGCCTTCGAGATACCCGTTCTATCAGACATCCCTGTATTGGGGCCTATGCTGTTCTCGCACGATCCAATGGTCTATATCTCTATTCTGATCGTGGCAGCCGTTTGGTTTGTTCTTAAGTACACGCGCATCGGTTTGGTACTTCGCGCAGTAGGTGAAAATCACGATGCTGCTCACGCCCTGGGCTATAAGGTTATCCGCATCCGTTTCATGGCGATCATGTTCGGTGGTGCTTGTGCTGGCTTGGGCGGTGCATACATCAGTCTGGTTCGTGTCCCACAGTGGACCGAGGGTATGACAGCGGGTGCGGGTTGGATCGCACTGGCAATTGTTGTATTCGCCAGCTGGAAGCCTTGGCGAGCACTATTGGGCGCTTATCTATTTGGTGGCATCACCGTGCTGCAGCTTAATCTGCAAGCAGCTGGTGTCGCAATTCCAGTTGAGTACTTGTCTATGTCACCGTTTTTGATAACAATTCTCGTACTGGTCATTATTTCGGCAAAAGGGAATCACGGGGCACCCGCCTCCCTTGGCCGCCTGTTCCACGCCTCAAACTGAGGTTAAAAAACTCACTAGGGAGACCCTATGAAACTTAAATCAATCCTTACTACTGCGGCTGCGGCGATCACGCTTAGCTCTGCAGCAATCGCAGCCGACGTTAAAGTTGGTTTCGTCTACGTTGGCCCTGTGGGTGACGGTGGTTGGACTTACGAGCACAACCAAGGCCGCCTAGCGGTTGAGAAGCACTTCGGTGATCGCGTTGAAACGATCTACCAAGAGAGCGTTCCAGAAGGTGCTGACTCTGAGCGTGTTATGACTCAGATGGCTCTTCAAGGCGCTGATCTGATCTTCACAACCTCTTTCGGTTACATGGATCCAACCATCAACGTTGCTAAGAAGTTCCCTAAAGTGAAGTTCGAGCACGCGACTGGCTACAAGCAAGCAGACAACGTATCTGTCTACTCTGCTCGTTTCTATGAAGGCCGTGCAGTTCAGGGTCACATCGCGGGTAAAATGACTAAAACCAACAAAGTTGGTTACATCGGTTCATTCCCAATCCCAGAAGTTATCCGTGGCATTAACTCGGCTTACATCCACGCTAAGAAAGCGAATCCAAATGTCGAGTTCAACGTTGTTTGGGCTTACACTTGGTTCGATCCAGCTAAAGAAGCAGATGCAGCTAAAGCTCTAATCGAGCAAGGCGCTGACGTTATCCTTCAGCACACTGACTCAACTGCACCACAGGCTGCTGCACAGGAAGCGGGCAACGTAATCACTTTCGGTCAGGCATCTGACATGGCTGAATACGGTCCAATGCCACGCGTTTCATCGATCATCGATAACTGGGCACCATACTACATCGCACGTACTCAAGCAGTTCTAGACGGTACTTGGGAATCAGTAAACACTTGGGACGGTATCGGCGCTGGCATGGTTGGCATCGGCGAGATCTCGTCTGCAGTACCTGCAGACGTGAAAGCTGAAGCAATCGCACTACGTGATGCACTAGCTTCTGGCGAATACCACGCATTCACTGGCCCAATCAACAAGCAAGACGGTTCTGCTTGGTTGGCTGAAGGCGAAACAGCGGATGATGGTACTCTTGCAGGCATGAACTTCTACGTAGAAGGCCTAAAAGGTTCTATCCCACAATAAGCTGAAATTGCTTTGAAAGAGCCCTGGTAACTGAGTTGCCGGGGCTTTTTTATGGGCAACTATTTGAAGTTGTCTGGGCATCAATTTGAGTGGAAAGTGTGTTTAAATAAGACTTAGTTCAAACAATGTGATGATTATGGAATTAGATCTAACACCATTTAACAACGCTCTTAAGAAGCTAATAGAAGGATTGGAGCGTTATCAGCTTGATACCTCAGACGATCAAGTCCGTGACGGTTTAATTCAACGCTTTGAATTCACGTACGAACTCGCACATAAGATGATTCGCCGGTACCTTGTTGAGAGTTCCGCCAACAGTGACAGTATTAATGAACTCAGTTTTCAGGGTTTAATTCGCACGGCTTCTGATAAGAAATTAATTAAAGGCAACTGGTCAGATTGGAGCACTTATCGAGAGATGAGGGGTAAAACTAGCCATACTTATGACGAAAGCGTTGCCATCCAAGTAGTGGAAGGAATTCCAGCATTTATTGATGAAGCTGTTCACCTGCAAAAGATATTAACGAACAAATGCCAGAACTCAATCTAGATCATTTACGGATCAGTGAGCACGAATTAGAAACGGTAAGAGGCATCCTTGAATCGGAAGTCTCTGGCATTTCAGTCATAGCATTTGGCTCCAGAGTAACTGGAAAATCTCGACCCTACTCAGATCTAGATTTAGCTATTATGACTGAGACCCCTCTTGGCTTGAGCAAAATTGCTTCGATCAAAGACGCATTTGATCGGTGTGACCTAGTTTGGCCGGTAGACGTTGTAGACTGGTCTACAACCTCTGAACGATTTAGAAAAATCATAAAAGATTCATACGTTCGAGTTCAGTGAAGTTCAAACAAAAAAGGCCACCTTACGGTAGCCATTTTTATTTGGTGGAGCCTAGGAGGATCGAACTCCTGACCTCTTCGCTGCCAGCGAAGCGCTCTCCCAGCTGAGCTAAGGCCCCATCAGAGCAAGCAGGATATTAATCAAACCGAACAGCCCTTGCAACTGCTAATCTCTCAAGAGTGCGAGAGAGATAATAATTTTCATTCTGAAATAAATTCACAATATGAAATATTCACTATTTGAAAAACTTACTGCATCATGAAAAATACACTAACTAGATGACAATATTATTGAGAAGCCCAAAATGAGTGATAATTCCGGATCTAAAATACAGGTAATCGATCGTGCTGTTCAAATCTTAGAAGCACTGGCTCGCTACTCAAAACCGGTTAAATTAAAGATCCTTAGCGCCGAAACGGGACTTCACCCATCGACTGTTCACCGTATTTTGCACTCTCTTAGCGACAACAAATTCGTTGAAGCCAGTGGTAATGGTGAATATCGCCTTGGCCAAAAACTGATCCAGCTGACTAGCGGCTTGCACTCAGAAGTCGATATTAGAGCCGTTGCCCTACCCCACATGGAAGCACTGCGTGATCGTACCGGCGAAACGGTGAACCTGACATTGCGCGAAGGCGATGTCGTTATCTATTTTGAGAAAGCGACACCTAATCGTATGATGCACGTTAACCAACTGATCGGCAGCCGTGCACCACTGCATGTCACAGCAGTCGGAAAGCTGATGCTAGGCTTGGGAGGCGACTCCAGTATCGATGGTTATGCAAAACGAACTAACCTACCTGCATACACTCGCAACACACTTAGCGACATAGACGCCCTTAAAAGAGTTTGTCACGAATCGGTTGAACGAGGCTATTCACTGGACGATGAAGAGGCCGAAATTGGTGTGGGCTGTATTGGCGTGCTGATTTACGATCGCAACGGTAAGGTGGCTGCAGGACTTTCTGTTTCAGCGCCTATCGAACGACGCAAAGAGGAGTGGATCGCTGACCTAAAGGCAACGGGAGAGCGAATTTCTGAGCAGTTGGGGTTTAGATCTTAGTTGAGCACCAGACAGGCATTTAAACCTGTCTGGTTTTCTCATTAAACGATCGAGCGAAACTCTTTCTCCCAAGCCTTCGTCTGCTTCTTGGACGGGCCACCGACGATGTCCAACGCATGACGCAAGCGAGCACGGCTCATATCCGGACCCAGAATCGACATTGAATCTACGACAGAGACAGACTGTGACGTACCTGCAATCGCGACAAACAGCGGGAATAGGAAGTCACGGATCTTGAACTCCATCGCATCACTCAAGCCTTTTAGGCTATTAAAGAGTGAGTCACGATCCCATTCGCGCTGCTGATCAAGATGCCATACTGCAAATTGCAGAATACGACGAACATCTTCCTCTTGAAGCGACTTATGAGCAAAGCTCTCTAAGGTGATTGGCATCATGCCCGACAGGAAGAAACTCGCTAAAGGTGCCACATCAGAGAACTTCTCAACACGTGGTTGGATCAGTGGAATAATCTGCATCAGATACTCTGGATTAAGTGCCCACTTCTGGAACTCAGCGGCAAATGCAGCAGGATCCAACTCTTCACGAATCCATAGGCCGTTCAACCAACTCAGCTTCTCCTGATCGAAAACAGGACCACCGAGTGATACACGCTGGATATCGAAGTTTTCGAACATCTGATCACGAGTGAACTTCTCAGACTCGTCTGGCATCGACCAACCCATACGGCCAAGGTAGTTCAACAATGCTTCTGGTAGGTAACCCATGCGTTTGTAGAACAGGATCGAAGTTGGGTTCTTGCGCTTGGAGAGCTTTGACTTATCAGGGTTACGCAACAACGGCATGTGGCAAAGCTGAGGCATATCCCAGCCAAAGTACTGGTATAGCAACTTGTGCTTAGGCGCCGAGTTAATCCACTCCTCACCACGAATCACGTGCGTGATCTCCATTAAGTGATCATCAACTACGTTCGCTAAATGATAGGTTGGCATGCCATCAGATTTCAGAAGAATCTGCGCGTCTACTAAAGCCCAGTCAAGCTCAATGGTACCGCGAAGCATGTCATCAACTTCACACACACCGTCAACAGGCACCTTCATACGAACAACGAATGGCGCACCCGCAGCCTGACGTTTCTCAACCTCATCAGCAGGTAGAGCCAAATCACACTCTTTAAGCGCACGATTTATGCCCTGCTCTTTTAGAGATGCACGTAGCTGATCAAGCTCCTCTCCGGTACGGTAACAGATGAAGGCATTACCCTCTTCAACAAGACGCATCGCAAAGTCTTTGTAGGCATCTTTTCGCTCAGACTGACGGTAAGGACCGTGCGGACCACCCACATCTGGACCCTCATCCCATTCCAAACCTAACCAGCGCATAGAGTCGAGGATTGCCTGCTCAGACTCAGGCGTTGAACGAGTCTGATCGGTATCTTCGATTCGCAGAATAAATTGGCCGCCATGCTGGCGAGCAAAGGCAAGGTTAAACAGTGCGATGTAGGCAGTACCTACGTGTGGATCGCCTGTTGGAGATGGAGCAACACGTGTACGAACGGTCATAAACTTAATAGATCCGAAAATTAATAATGGCGTGAATTATAAAGAACTGTTGTCTGATCTTAAACCGACATTTCAGCTCTTCGCGGCCTCTTCAAACTGCGCGATGGCTGCTTCCGTCATCTCATCACTCAATAGATCATTCAGCAAGGCACCCGGAATCGTAAAGCAACGATGACCGAGCGTGACCAAATGCTCGAACTGATCGATCGAGCGCAGGCTTGCGACTAGGATCTTTGTGTTCTGACAGGCAGCGCGCAAGCCTGTAAAAATAGCGTCCACATCACGATTGGATTCCGCCAATCGGGCGTAATAGGGAGCAGCATAGGCAGCGCCTAGGCGCTCTGCTGCAGCTCCTAAATGGACTGAGTAGACACCCGTAATGGTCGTACGCTCAGGCACGGCCAATTGGGTTGCCAGAACAAAGCCTCTTTCATTGGCTGGGATTTTAACGAGGGTGTTATCACTGATCGATAGAATCTGTTCTGCCATCGCTTCCCAATCGTCACCGAAAACCTGAAGTTGCAGGTGATCAAAGCCTAGATCCATCGCTTGATCAAGCAGCGCTTTATAAGTGTCGATTGAGCAGTGCAGACCGGCTCTTTGAATCAGAAGTGGATTGGTCGTGACGGCCGAGAATAGACCCGTTGGTGATACTCTCTTCCAATCTTTTACGTCAGCACTATCAAGCAACCATTCCATGAGGTTAAAATCCACTTATAAAACTAAAGTTTGACATTATAGAGCGTTATAACGCTCTACTTAAGGAGTTTTGATGTTTTTGTGTTGCGGCGATGCCTTGTATGACGTTTTCCCTGGCGATTCTGCCTCTACTGGTCAGGTGACATTAAATGCGACGGTGGGTGGATCCCCCCTGAATGTCGCTATCGGCCTAGCACGCATGGGCAACCCTACCGGTTATTTAACCGCAAACTCCAACGATCCATTGGGTCAAAAATTGGCGGGGCACCTTGCTGCTAACGGCGTAGAGACTAAGTTCTTAGCCAGTAGCGATCTCAACACGTCACTGGCGATGATCGCTCTCAACGAAAATGGCCACCCTGCCTACTCTTTTTACATCGATGGTTGTGCAGATGTCTCTTTAACTCAAGAACAGTGCCCAGATCCCTCTCAGTTTACAGCCATCTCGTTAGGCTCCTACAGCACGGTTGTTGAACCGGGTGCAAGCACACTGGAGTGGTTTGCCAGTGAGGCACGAAACGCGGGTGCGTTGATTGCCTATGACCCCAATGTACGCCCAAGCATTCAACCAGACCCCGCTGTATGGCAGGCCAAGGTTGATCGTTTAGGCAAAATCGCTCACGTAATGAAGATGTCCGATGAGGATATCGAGTTCCTGTTACCTGGCAGTTCAATCGAAGATTACGCCAAAGCTTGTTTAGCACTTGGCCCACGCTGGGTGTTTGTTACTCAGGGTGGTGACGGAGCGCATGCTTTTGGAGCCAAAGGAGAGTACTTCCACTCACCGGCACCAAAGATTACCGTTAAAGATACCGTTGGGGCAGGTGATACCTTCCAGGCTGGATTAATTCACGAAATATTCCAACAAGGTGGCCCTGATAATCTGGATAACCTTGATGCGGCAAAACTGATAAAATTTGCAGCCCATGCTGCGGCAGTAACCTGTGAGCGAAATGGTGGTGATTTGCCAATGCTTGCCGATATTTCAGCGCGTTTTGGTGATTTGAGTTAACCGATGTTGGAGCGGTCTTGAAAAGGCCGCGATTCTTGCAAGTCTGATCGCCTCATCTTCGATAAGGCTCCAACAGATACAGTGTAATTAGAGAGTAGGGTCAGACCGAAGGTCAGACCTTGGTGTGTTTAATGACTACAACAAGCTTCTCCCGCAAATTTTCAGTCGCTCCCATGATGGATTGGACGACGCGTGATTGTCGTTTCTTTCATCGCCTGATGTCTCGCCATACTTTGCTGTATACCGAAATGGTGACGACGGGTGCACTGATTCATAACGACCCTGCTCGCTGGTTGGACTATAACGCCGAGGAACACCCGCTTGCTCTGCAGCTTGGAGGTAGTAATCCTGAGGATCTCGCTAAGTGCACAAAGTTTGCCGAAGAGTGGGGTTACGATGAGGTGAACCTTAATGTGGGCTGCCCGTCGGATCGTGTCCAGAACAATATGATCGGTGCCTGCTTAATGGCACACCCTCAATTAGTTAAAGAGTGTTTGGGCGAGATGCAGGCAGCGGTATCAATCCCAGTGACCGTTAAACACCGTTTAGGCATAGATGATCTCGACAGCTACGAGCTGCTAGAGCAGTTTGTTGAGACGGTTGCTGAATGCGGTATCAACAGCTTCACCATCCACGCTCGTAAAGCCATTCTGGATGGCTTAAGCCCTAAACAGAACCGCGAAGTACCACCGCTTATCTACGACAATGTCTATAAGATCAAACAGCGGTTTCCAGAGTTAGAGGTTGTGATCAACGGTGGCATCAAAACACTGGATGAGTGCGAAGAGCACCTGCAGCATGTTGATGGGGTGATGATTGGGCGTGAAGCTTACCAAAACCCCTACCCGCTTCTGAGCCAAGTAGACACTAGACTCTTTGGTGAAACTGGCACACCGCCTGCAAGAATCGAAGTGGCAGAACAGTTCATCCCTTACATTGAACGCGCCATGGCCAATGGCTATTCACTCTATGGTGTGGTGAAACATTTGCTAGGCCTTTTCCATGGCGAGCGCGGTGGTAAACAATTTAGACGCCATCTCAGTGAAAACGGACATAAACGCGAAGCGGGTGTTGAAACCTTCCGCGAAGCTCTTAAATTTGTAACAGAGTAACGATACTCTAAGTCGATTAGCTACAAGGACGAGATAGATGAATCAACTAGACCAACTTAAATCCATGACCACCGTCGTTGCCGACACTGGTGACATTGATGCTATTCGACAGTTCACGCCACAGGATGCGACCACCAACCCCTCACTGCTTCTAAAAGCGAGTGAAGATCCTAAGTACGCTCACCTGCTAGAACAGTCGATCAACTGGGCTAAAGTACAGGGCGGAAGTGACAGTGAGCAGCTGGCTAACATGACCGACCACCTTGCGGTTTTGATAGGCAGTGAGATCACTAAAATTGTACCGGGCTATATCTCTACAGAGGTTGATGCACGCTTCTCGTTCGATACTCAAGCGACACTTAAAAAGGCCTACCGTCTGATTGAGCTTTATGAAGCGCAGGGCATTAGCAAAGACCGTGTGCTAATTAAGATTGCTTCAACTTGGGAAGGCATCCAAGCCGCTCGTGAACTCGAGAAGAACGGCATCCGTTGTAACCTGACGCTGTTATTCGGATTTGCTCAGGCACAGGCTTGTGCCGATGCTGGTGCTTACCTGATTTCACCTTTTGTCGGTCGTATTTTGGACTGGTACAAAAAGCAGACTCCTGACGCTGATTTCACTGGTGATAATGACCCTGGCGTGCAGTCAGTGACGCGTATCTACAACTACTACAAAGCGAATGGCTACGACACCGTTGTCATGGGCGCCAGCTTCCGTAATACCGGCGAGATCATCTCTTTAGCGGGTTGTGATCGTCTCACCATTGGTCCAAGCCTACTTGAAGAGCTAGCTGCTGCGACAGGTTCTATCGAACAGCGTCTCGTTGCAGCGAATGCTAGCAGCCAGGATGCCAAAGTGGGCCCAACCGAATCAGCGTTCCGTTGGGGCATGAACGAAGACGCTATGGCGACTGAAAAGCTGTCAGAGGGTATTCGTAACTTCGCGATCGATCAGGTTAAGTTAGAGAAGCTGTTAGCTTCAAAGGCCTAACTGTTGGAGCGGTCTTAAAAAGGCCGCGATTCATTCCAAATCCAATCGCCTCATCTTCGATAAGGCTCCAACAACCTGTTGAAGCGGTCTTTCAAAGGCCGCGATGATATTTTAGGCTACTCTGAAATTGGCTTCATCAACCTCTCTGAGCGCCAAACTCTGACGACTGTAATCCAATTTTCTGTGATTCGATAAACGACTCGATATGGAGGACGGATGAGCTCCCTCAGTGTATCGACTTGGAACTCAGGAACAACTCGCCCCATTTTAGGGTTTTCTAACACCAACTCCATTGCGTGAATAAGATCACCCACTATCTCTTCGCCTCTCACCTCTAAACCTTCAGATTTGAAGTGTTCCAATATCTCTTTTAGATCCGTTCGAGCTGAGTGAGTGAATTTGATCTGCACGATTTAGATCCCGAGATCCGCTTTAAGCTCATCGAGGGTTAGAGTTTTCTCCTGCTTTTCTTCCAACAAACCTTTAGCGACGGCTTTAACAAACTCTAACTGATCACTCTGCTCTTCAAACTCAGCTAAGCTTTGAATAACAGCAACACCACGACCGCGACTGGTTAACAGAACAGGACGTTTGGCTGTTTGTGTATGTGTGACCACTTTTCCTGGATTAACCTTTAAATCCTTCAGCGGGACGATATCTTCTGAGAAACGCATTAAGAAACCTTTTAGCTGGACCTGTTAATAGAACCTTTATACTAGACATTAGTTTTTGATTCTGCAATTCGTTAGAGGAAGCTCGCTAAAGCTGGGATCACTCTAGATCTAATCGCTGCATCTGCGATAAAGCTACAACCACCTGTTGGAGCGGTCTTATAAAGGCCGCGATTTATTTTATTAGATTTTCTATCGCCTCATCTTCGATAAGGCTCCAACGTAGTCGTAGATAGACTCAAAAGTTGGGGGCGATTAAACTGAGTGCATGAAATTAAATGCAGATTTAGGCGAACGCGTTAACGGTAAGTTGCTTGGCATGGATGCTGAGCTTATGCCGCTGCTTGATCAAGCCAATATCGCTTGCGGCGTTCATGCTGGGGATCTGAAGACCATGCGCGATACCCTGCGACTGGCAAAAGAGTACGGCGTCGAAGTAGGCGCACACCCCTCCTACCCGGACCCTGAAAACTTTGGCCGCACCTCTATGACTCTGCCCAGGGAAGCGTTGATTGAGGTGATCACCCATCAACTAGACACCCTCTGTCAGATAGCTGAAGAGGAGCAATACCCGATTCAGTACGTGAAGCCACACGGTGCGCTCTATAACGATATGATGGCGGATAGTGAGCTGTTTGATACTGTTTTGGATGCTATCAATCACTGTTCTAAGTCACTCAAGCTGATGCTATTAGCCAACGATAAGCATCCTGAATTTACCGCCTTAGCAGATCGTAAAAAGGTTGGACTGATCTTTGAAGCCTTTGCCGATCGCGCTTACACCGACCAAGGGCAATTAGTTTCTAGAGATCAAGCCCATGCGGTCCATGCAGCGTCTGATGCGATTAACCAAGTGCGTCGATTAATTGATGAAGGGGTTATCCTGTCAGAAAACAGCACCCCTTTGATCTTTCCGGTCGAATCAATTTGTGTGCATGGTGATAATCCAGAGGCGCTCAAGGTTGTGCAACAGATTCGAGCGCTCATCTAATGGCACAGTGGCGATTCGAGACCGCCTCAGAGTGCGCCATCATGATCTACTTTGATGGTGAGCTGAGTGTTTCATTGAATGAGTCTGTTGGGCAGCTCAACTCACTACTTAAAGAGCGACTAGCGCCTGTTCTCATCGATTTGGTTCCATCCTATAGCTCTATTTTGCTGAGCTATGATGTCTGTAAAATAAGTGAGTCCGAGCTCAAACAGGCTCTAATCCTTCTGCAACAGGAGCCTTTAGAAGCCGGTCAATCGATTCACTCATCATTGGTCCACCTGCCGGTCTGGTACTCTGAAGAGGTCGGTCAGGATTTAGAGCGTGTGGCACAACAGTCCCGCCTGGAAGTTGATCAGGTGATTAAGATCCACAGCGGCAATGACTACCGAGCCTTTGCACTGGGGTTTGCTCCTGGATTTGCTTATCTAGGCGAAGTAGACCAACGCATCGCAACTCCAAGACTGGAAACGCCAAGAGTCTCTGTACCTGCGGGGTCTGTTGCTATCGCCGATCAACAGACGGCTGTCTACCCAGCAGCTTCTCCGGGTGGTTGGAACATCATTGGTCAATGTCCGGTTGAGCTGTTCAACCCAACTCAAGCACCCTACTCTCTGATTCAGCCTGCCGATCGGGTTCGATTTGTCTCCGTCAATCAGGAGGCATTTGGGCGGATCAAACAGTGCCCAGAACGCTGGTCTCTGTCGGAGGGCAGCTGTGTCTAGCTGGACGATCACTAAGGTACTCGGTCAGGTTACCATTCAAGATAACGGACGAACCGGATTTGCTCATTTAGGGATAACCGAATCAGGCGCGGCCGATAAGTGGGCGATGCGCTGCGCCAATGCTTTGGTGGGTAATGCGGAATCTGAACCTCTGTTAGAGATCACGCTGGGTGGTTTTGCGTTTACCAGTGGTTGTGACGTCAGCCTGGCAGTCACCGGCGCAAAAGCACCCCTCTTTCTTAACGACATTCCAGTAGACCAGTATCAGACCATTGAACTGCACAAAGGTGATCGGTTTGAAATCAAACCCGCGTCACAAGGTGCTCGCCTCTATTTAGCGGCATCGGGTGGGTTTGATACAGAGAGACTCTTTGGCAGTGCCTCGACCTGCATCCGAGAGGGCTTAAGCAGTGCGTTATCGGTCGGTGATAATCTAACGCTATTAATTCCAACCATCACTGATTCGGTGGCTCTTTCAGTCGATCAAATTCCACAGTTTAAACGCTCAATTCGATTGGGCTTAGTGAAAGGGTTACAGAGCCACCTTTATGACTGGCAGGCTTTTGATCGTTTTTTCCAAACGCGTTTTGAAGTCTCTCCACTGACGGATCGAATGGGTTGTCGATTGATAGCCGACACCCCTATCAAGCCACCTATCGGTGGTGTTCGATCAGAGGGTATCAATCTAGGCGCCGTTCAAATACCGGCCGATGGCCACCCCATCATTATGCTCAATGATCACCAAACGATCGGGGGATATATGAAGATCGGCTCGATCTGCCGAGCCGATCTAGCACTTCTAGCCCAAGCCACACCTGGGACCGAGGTTTTCTTCTACCCGATCTCTGTCGAGCATGCACAGCATCGCCTTAGACATCAGCTAAAACGCGTTCCTAAACTGGTTTAATTGTTGGAGCCTTATCGTAGATGAGGCAATTGCACTTAAACCGAAAACTTCGCGGCCTATTCTAGACCGCTCCAACAAGAAAACGGCTCGAGCTGTTGGAGCCTTATCGCAGATGAGGCGATTGGACTTAAACCTAGTGCTTCGCGGCCTTTGCAAGACCGCTCCAACGAGAAAGGCTAAGTGCTCCAACGAGGCGATTCATCTTCAAACCCACTTAGCATCCCAATGGCTATACTCTCGAACCGTTTTCACCAACCCTGCTCTGACAGGGTTGTAGATTATATATCTAGCAATATCTTCGATAATTTCTTCACTGCGAATGGCATGATCATAGAAACCTTGCTGCCAAATATTTCCGTGGCTGAAACGAAGATAATGCTTGCGTGATACGGATGTTTTAACTGATTGCATCAGTTTTCCCAAATCAATAGCGTCATGCCCCATCTGTAGTAACCAATGTATGTGATCTGGCATCACGACGTAGGCTAACGTGGATATTGGTTGGCTATTGATAGCATAGACCGCTGATCGGGCTAACCGAAAATCGTTAAACACTGGACGTCGGTCTTTTGTTGTCGCGATTAGATGGTAGATCTGATTAGGGATTGAGGTTCGCCCTTTGCGAAGGGCTTTGGTACCCGGTTTCATACATTCATCCTTGACTGCTATGAAACGTTTAGCTTAGATGAAATTTCTGGGTTTGCTTGATTATTTTTATCGCGGCCTATTCTAGACCGCTCCAACTAGGGAACGGGAGGAAACGTTGGAGCCTTATCGTAGATGAGGCGATAGGGACTTTAACCGAGAACTTCGCGGCCTATTCTAGACCGCTCCAACTTGGGAACGGGAGGAAACGTTGGAGCCTTATCGTAGATGAGGCGATTGGAACTTTAACCGAGAACTTCGCGGCCTATTCTAGACCGCTCCAACTAGGGAACGGATCGAACTGTTGGAGCCTTATCGTAGATGAGGCGATGGGACTTAAATCGAGAGCTTCGCGGCCTTTGCAAGACTGCTATAACTGGGGAGCGGGTTTAACTGTTGGAGCCTTATCGCAGATGAGGCGATTGAGCTTGAATCTGGATTTTTCGCGGCCTTTGTAAGACCGCTCCTACGGTGGAGCAGGCGTTATTTTTGGCACTCTAGGACTTCGACTAGGCCTTTGAATTCGTCTCGGTTTTTGTCGTTTAGGTCGATGAGAATGCGGTGGGCTTCGATGATTTTAGCGCGCACGGCTTCGTCGGACTCTTGAACGAAAGGCACTTCGGTCAGGTCTTTCTTACTGGTGGGTAGCTCTTCTAAAAGCAAGAAGATGTGATCGAATCCCATGGCATATAGGATTTTGGTGATATCTGGGTTGGTTGAAACGATGGTTGGACGGGGCATATCACATTTGGCGCTTTTAACGGCCAGCTTTGCGATCAGTCCAAGAGAGGTGCTGTCGATATTGGTGGTCTCGGTCAGATCGATCAATGTATGAGTGACATCATCTCGACTGAGCATTGAGCGCAGGTGTTGATCTATTGTTGAGCAGAGCGTCAGACGCACATCACCAATAAATTTAACCACATAGTGGCCATCTTGAAAGGCGAACAACAAGCCGCCATCTGTCGTTAACATCGACGTGAAACCATCATTATTGCAACATCATCAGGCAACTCCGCCTCTTCATCTACGACCCGTTTTAACAAAGTCTCTGGAGAGGGCTGTTCAGCCTGACACAACCGGAGCAGATTCTGCTCTTTCTCTTCGAGTTTGTCACCCTTTATGATCTCTAAAATACCGTCCGAAAAGAGGTAGATTGAGAAGTCAGAAGCCAATTCGCAGCTGTGCTCTTCATAGAGCGGCTCTTCAAACAGCCCCACTGGCATTCCCCGCCCTTCTAAGTAGTGCGCTTTATCGCCCTGCACTAACACCATAGAGGGGTGATGCCCACCTATACTATAGGTCAGTTTTGAGGCTTTGGTATCAACCACACCAATCAACATCGTCATGTGCTTACCAAAACTGGTCAGTAGAATCTCTTTATTGAAGTGCTCTAACAGCTGTTGTGGATTCTCCAACCGATCACTTTCGCCTTTAAAGTAGGCTCGTTGTAGGCGATTGGTCATGTTTTTTAGTAGTACTGTCACCAGTGCGGACGAGGCTCCGTGTCCTGACACATCAGCCAAATAGAATAGATACTGATCGTTTTTCAGCGGAATCAGATCGATAAAGTCACCGCTCAACAGAAGTGAGGGTCGCAACAGATATTCGCAGCTAAGCGATTCATCAAGCGATTGATGAGTAGGCGGCAGCAGTCGCTGCTGAATTTGCGCAGCCGCATCCTGATCGGCTTTTAGCTCTTCTAAACTCTGGCTCAGTGAATCTCTTAAGTAGCGCGCCGATTCAATCGCGATGGCACGGTCTAGTTGGCGATCTAATGAGCGCACCAGACTTAACGGGTCATTGCGCACTTCATCAAGACTGAACACACCATCGGCCCCATTACGAAGGGCTCGCACGAGCGTGTTTTGTTCAAGCTGAGAGATAAATGCGATGGTCGGTTTTGGACTGACTCGTTGCGCTAATTCACTGAGTTGCTGAGTTTCAGGAAAGGAGTGGAAATCGAAAAAGAGAAGCGAGGTAGAGTGGTGTTCTAGATAATCTTCGACGGCATCGAGTGTCGCGCAGGTGGCCAATCTAAGACCATCCACCTGGCTCAATTCACAAAGATCAAAAATAGCATCTATGGTCTCGGTATCCGAGGAGTAGATTAAAATTCGAGTCTCTTGTGAATCCATCGCAGGTTTCGTCAAACAAGTAGCAACATATTAAGTACCGAGACTACTCCTGCGAAGGTGTGAAGTAAACTGCTGTTAGAAGTCGTCTGCGTTGTACTCTACACGACCATCATTGACTTCGAATTCACGCTTCTGCAGGTAGGCATCTCGAATGAACGTGTAACGATCACCCGTAACAACCCCTTCACGATCAAGCAACGACGCACGCTTATCAACCACTTTCAGCGCTTTTAAGCCGTAGCGTAGCTCATCAGACTCAACCTGGTTCAGTGGGTCTAGGTACATATCGGGAATAATACCTACCCCATCACGAACAGTGGAAGGTCCAAACAGAGGCAGAACAAGGTAAGGGCCTGATTCGACACCCCATGCACCTAAGGTTTGTCCAAAGTCTTCATCGTTTTTAGGAATATCCATGGCTGATGCCACATCAAACAGACCACCAATACCGATGGTGGTGTTGATGAGAACGCGCGATAGATCCTGGGTTGCTTCAACGGGTTTAAGCTGAAGAACGTTATTAAAGAAGGTGACCACATCACGCAGATTATCAAAGAAGTTACTGACGCCCTGCTCGGCCACATCTGGCATGATAAAACGGTAACCTTGAGCAACCGGCTTAAGAATGGCGCGATCTAGGGATTCATTAAAGTTGAAGACACCACGGTTAAAGCCTTCCCAAGGGTCATTTAACTCCGAATCTTGAGCCACTGCTGTGACCGAATTGAGTGACAGACTCAGTACAAAAAGAGCCAACAACTTATTTAAAACGTTCATTAAAAACTACCTAATTATCCGTTAGCGCCTAACCAATGATTTATGAAGTATAGGCCAAGAATTCTTTAATGGATCTATTATCCAGAAACTTCTGTGAACCTCTGCTTAAGACGCTTCTCAGAAATTTTAAATTCTGTGCCAAGCTCTTGAGCAAACAGTGAGACTCGGTACTCTTCGATCCACCACTTAAAGTCGATCAACTCGCTACCCACTTCGCCAGTATCACGCGCTTTGGCAACGGCTGCTTCATACTGTTGTTGCCATTTAACCAGCTCATCCGACCACAAAACCTGCTGGCGTAGGGTTCTTTGGTACTTATCTAATCGCACTTCAATCGCTTTGAGGTAGCGCGGTAGATGTGCCAGCCACTGCGGTGGCGTCTCGGTGAGGTAGGTTTTATCAATCAATCGATCAAGTTGCGCACGAATGTCATTCAGTACCGGTACCGTCTCTAATGAGACCTTACCGTTCAACGTCTTCGATATGCGATGCACGCGTTGATGAAGTTCTATGACAAAGGCTGCAATGGTTTTGGCCTGCTCATGCAGATCGGCTCTCACCCGATCTCGAGTTTGGCTAAACTCCGACTCACTGGTAGGCAGATTATCCTGATCGATCAGGCTCAATGCCGCGGCCATGATGATCTGCTCTTGCAGGAAGCGTTCATTATATTTCTTACCCGCCTGCAGAATCGCTTGCGCCAAATTAGGCAGGCTTTTACGAATATCTTTAACCTGAGTTTGCAGTGAGATCAGCACCAAACGTGCCACACCTCGATGTGACTGGCGTTGTGCATCCAAGGGCTGGCTCAATAGGGTCAGCTCGACATTCTCACCCTTATCGATCAGTGCAGGGTAGGCTTCAACTTCGATACCGCCTGCATGTTTAACGGTTTTCTGTTTATCGAGTTTGCCAAAACTCCACTCCGTTAGTTCTGTCTCACCCCAACTCTGTTTAGGTGCTTGCTGAATCGCTGTCTGTGCCGCATCACCCAGTTTACGTTGTAGCTCGGACCAATCACGCCCCTGCCCTAATAGGTTCCCCTGTTCATCGATTACGCGAATATTGGCTTGATGAATCGGTTCAAGCTGCACACTTTTCAGCTGATCCACCTGAACACGGTGCCCAGTCAGACGCAGCAGCTGCAGTGACACAGCCTCAAACAGGTCACCATCACCAAACGCCAGTTTCTCCATTAACTCAGTGACATAGTTGGGGATCGGCACAAACTGTTTACGCTCAGCCTTAGGCAGGCCACGCAGCAACGCCTCAAGCTTGGCGGCCAACATACCCGGTACCAGCCAGGCTAGACGTTCAGTACTGAGCCTTGGCAGCAGTGGCAGAGGGCAATCAATACTCAAGCCATCATCGACCGCGCCTAACTCAAATTTGTAGCTCAGCTTTAAAGGCGCACCCTCGATCAACAATACTTCTGGGTACTGTTCATCTCGAACATGATCTGCCGAGCGTTGCAGCACATCCTGCTCGGTCAAAAAGAGCAGCTTAGGGGAGGCCTGTTCTGCTTTTTTGCGCCAAGATTCAAACCCAGCTCCGTTGACGATATCTGATCCCGCGTGTTGATCCAGACGCTCTAAGTAGAACTGAAACAGTGTCTCTTCATCGACCAACAGATCGCGTCGGCGCGACTTATCCTCAAGCGCGGCAACGGACTCTAAAAGATCTCGATTGTGTTGGAAAAACGGCGCCTTAGTCTGATATTCACCCTCGACCAGTGCACTTCGAATGAAAATTTCATGGGAGACTTCGCGATCGATCGGACCATAGTGCACCTTACGTTTAGGCACAATAACTAGGCCGTAAAGTCTGACCTGCTCACTGGCCACTACCTGAGCACGTTTTTTCTCCCAATGCGGCTCTAAGTAGCTACGTTTGATGAGGTGCTTAGCCAAGGGCTCAACCCACTCTGGGTTAATCTCGGCAAGGGTATGAGCAAACAGCTGACTGGTCTCAATCATCTCTGCAGCGACCACCCACTTCGGTGCCTGCTTAAATACGCCTGAGCCAGGGAATATTTTAAAGCGGCGGTTACGCGCACCAAGATACTCACCACGCTCCTGCTTGAAACCGAGGTGTCCCAAGAAACCCGAGATAATTGCTCGATGAACCTGATCGTAACTGGCTGGCTCACTGTTCTCTTTCAGATCAAGCGACTTGATGCTCAGATGCAGCTGTCGATGCAGATCTCGCCACTCTCGCATTCTTAGGTAGCTAAGGTAGTGTTTAGTACACCACTTGCGCAGTTGATTCTGGCTCAGCTCAAGGCGTTGCTCCTCAAAGGCATTCCACAAATTAATCAGAGTGATGAAATCGGACTTCTCGTCATGGAACAACTTGTGTTTTTCATCGGCTGCTTGGCGCTTATTCTGCGGACGCTCGCGAGGGTCTTGGACACTCAGCGCACTGGTAACGATCAATATCTCACGCAGTGAGTGCTGACGACCCGCTTCAACAATAATACGTGCAATCCTTGGGTCGACAGGCAAGCGCGCCAGCTGTTTACCCAAATTGGTGATTGAACGCTTTGCATCGACCGCTTGCAGTTCTTCAAGCAGTTTATAACCATCATTGATGAAGCGTTTATCGGGTGGATCGATAAAGGGAAAACGATCAATATCACCCAATCGAAGTTGCAGCATCTGCAGAATAACGGAGGCGAGATTGGTTCGACGAATTTCCGCATCGGTGAACTCAGGACGAGAGAGAAAATCCTCTTCCGAGTAGAGTCGAATGCAGGTGCCGGGAGCTACTCGCCCACAGCGACCTGCACGCTGGTTGGCGCTCGCTTGTGACACTGGCTCAATCGGTAAGCGCTGTACCTTAGATCGATAACTGTAGCGCGACATGCGAACCAGACCGGGGTCAATGACATAACGAATCCCCGGCACTGTCACGGAGGTCTCTGCCACGTTGGTGGCTAAGACGATACGACGCCCTGCTGAGCGACCCGAGGTAAAGACCTTGTTCTGTTCCGCTAACGACAGCCTTGCATAGAGCGGCATAATCTCGACATCTCTGAGATCAGCCCTGCGCAATTTCTCTGCACTCTCTCGAATCTCTCGTTCACCCGGTAAAAAGATCAGAATGTCGCCAGGCATACCACTCGGTTTAGCTCTGTCGATGGCAATGAGTTCATCGACAGCGTTGAGAATGCCCTGCTGAATATCACCACTCGCCTCATCATCCTCATCCGTGGATTCGTTCAATGGGCGGTAGAGTGTCTCTACCGGGAAGGTTCTTCCGGAGACCTCTATCACAGGTGCATCACCAAAGTGTTTCGAGAAACGCTGCACATCGATGGTTGCAGAGGTAATGATCAACTTAAGATCGGGGCGTTTAGGCAAAATTCGTTTGAAGTAGCCCAATAAGAAGTCGATATTGAGGCTGCGCTCATGCGCCTCATCGATGATGATGACTTCGTATTTGTTCAGGTATCGATCGTGCTGAGTTTCGGCCAGAAGGATACCGTCCGTCATCTGTTTAATCTGAGTCTCTTCGCCAATCTGATCGTGGAATCGAACTTGATAACCGACTCTAGAGCCCAGTTCAGTTTTCAACTCATCCGCAATACGACTGGCAACCGTGCGCGCGGCTAATCGTCGTGGCTGTGTATGTCCAATCAACCCTTTACAGCCTAACCCCAACTCTAGGCAGAGTTTTGGCAACTGGGTCGTTTTACCGGACCCGGTTTCACCTGCGACCACCACCACTTGGTTATGCTGGATTGCATCGAGTATCTCTTGGCGTGCACCCGTCACCGGCAGGTCTAGGTAGTCGATCGGTAGCAGAGCTTTTTCGGTCTTCTGCGCCACTATCGCTTCCGATCGCTCTATGCGTTCAACCGCCTTTTGCAGTGCCGTTTCATCGATTTCTGCTGCCTCGGAGAGTCGTTCCAATGCACGACGAATAGGGTATTGGTCGCGTATTTGGCAACGCTCGAGGCGGTCAATAAACGGTTTTAATGTCGGATGCACAATGGGACTCATAATTTTTGATAGCCGCGAATTTTACCCAACTGGTAAAAAGGCTGCCAGAGAAGCGATTAAATAGTTGGTTTGGCCCAAGGGTTAGGGTTAATCAACCAGTCCCGATCGTAATACTCGACCGACAGAGCTATGGGGCAGAGCCCGTCTCAGCTCAATAAGATGTGGGACTTTATAGGCCGTTAAACGTTGACGACAGTAGTTACGGATCATTTTCTGCGTCAAACGACGGTTGTTGGTCACTACGAATAGACGGAGCTTGATTTCGCCATCCTCCTGATAACTGCCGAAGGCACAATCGGTGATGTCAGGGTGCTGGGAGATGAGCGCTTCGACTTCAGAGGGGTAAATCTTAAAGTTTCCAACCAGTGAGATGACATCAGACTGGCGCTCAATCATATGCAGTGAACCATCTGGGTCCACACGTCCTATATCACCTGTCCTAAACCAACCTTGCTCAAACTGGGTGTCAACTTGACCGGCATACCCCAACATCACTTGGGGGCCTCTAATGCAGATCTCTCCTGCACTGCCTTGAGGCAGTTCACTGCCAGACTCATCTTGAATACGTACCTCAGTCTCTTGCAGCGGTCGACCGACTGCGCCGGTCACGAACCTGCCACTCGAGTCCAGCGTCACAACGGGTGAACACTCGGTTAGGCCATAGCCCTGCGAGATAACGCAGTGAGTGATCGCTTGCCATTGATCACCAATGGCTTGATTGAGTGGTGCACCACCTGACAGAGTGCATTTGAGCATTGAGAAGTCGAGTTGAGGAAAGAGCGGATGCTGTACTAAGCCCATAAAGAGTGGAGCCACACCGGCAAACAGGGTCGGGCGAAAACGATCAAACAGCTCTGCAATGTGATTGATCTCTTTGACATCCGATGCCATCTCAACCACCCCACCCTGACACCAGGTCATTAAACAGATCATTGAGGGGTAGCTATGATAGATCGGCAAGGGCATCAGTAATCTTTGCGGGCCAGAGATACCGATATCTACAAGCCGATGATTTAACTGCCCAACATTACTGAGCAGGTTTCTGTGACTCAATTGCACCGCTTTTGCCTGCCCCGTGGTAGCGCTGGTCAGCTGTATCATTGCCACCTCATCCACCTCTGATCGTGCACTGAGCATCAAGGAGTCTGAGTGATAGACAATCGCTTCACGAAATTGAAAATCCGCCAAATTGGGTGAGCGTTTGCATATATGGCGCCAAAGTCGCTTAAGTGGAAACAGAAACCAATTTGAAAAGTCTTCAGGGGAGCAGCTTACAGTGGTTAGGCCATGGCCTCGACGGACTGCTAATTCGGCTAAGTTAGAGTGTGAGTGACAGGCAATCAGTGCCTTGGCTTGCGTCAGTTTCGCGACCCGCTCTAACTCGGTGATATCAGCGGAGGTTGTCAAACAGACTGGAACCAAACCGACACGCCAAAGCGACATTAACAGCACCGGGTAGTGAGCACCATTGGGCATCTGAACAATGACTCTATCCCCTGCTGAGAGGTTTAGAACCTCGACAAACCATTGTGACACGGCGCGGCAGTGACCATTCAGCTCAGAGAAGGATAGCTGTGTATTACCCTCCCGTACGGCAGGTGCATTGGCGTATTGGTTTGATAACCATTGAGGCAGTTGCGAAAGGCTGTTTATTGAGAGGGGCAATTGAGACATCTTATTCACTGCGATAGAAGCAGGTCTCTCCCTCTTTGAATACCCGAGCTTCACCTGACTGAATAGGCTGCCATACCTCGTTATCGGTCAGTGGCTCTGTCGCGATCACTGTGACGATATCGTTCTCCTGTGTCTCCCCTCTAAAATCGACCGTCAAATCACAATCTTTTAGCTGAGCGACACCAAAAGGCGCGCGCCGGGTAATCCAATGCAATTTAGTAGTGCAGTATGAGAAGAGCCAGTCGGAGTCACACAGCAGCATATTGAAAACCCCTAGCGCACGAAGCTTATGACAGCACTGGGTAATCAATTCAAACAGAGGTTCCGATTTTTGGGGAGGTTCTGGAAAGGCTAGTCGAACCTGATCCAACAACCAACAGAAGGCATACTCCGAATCGGTGGTACCCACTGGTTTGTAAAAGCGTAGAGGCCAATCAAAAATCACCGGATCCAACTGTCCGTTGTGGGCAAAGGTCCAGGTAAAACCCCAGAGTTCGCGACTGAATGGGTGGGTATTTTCTAGATTGACTGAACCTACATTGGCTTGGCGAATATGGCTGATGACGTTCTTGCTTTTGATCGGGTAGTGACAGACCAACTGAGCAATGGGTGAGTCGACACTGGGTTGCGGGTCATGAAAGGCTCGCTGAGCCTTTCCTTCGTAGAAACCGATACCCCATCCATCCTTGTGCGGTCCAGTACCACCGCCACGCTGCATCAAGCCGGCGAAACTGAAACAGATATCGGTGGGTACATTAGCGCTCATACCCATTAACTCACACATAGCGACTCCCTGTCTTTAAGCTAGTGGAAGTATAACTGATTAAACGACCGGGGGCTGACCTCTATTTTGGAGATTAACTAGATTGCGGATGACAGGCTAAAGCCAGTCATCCTTCTAAGTTAACTAGCAAGCTTAAAGCAGGGAACGTAACCCGCAAAATCAATCTTCATTCGACGCTGCTCAATGAATCCATTCAACAATTTATCGAGTGCAGTGATCACCTCGGGATCGCCATCTAGGATGAAAGGCCCCTTTTCCGCAACCGCTTTAACAGCAGGCTCTTTAACGTTGCCTGAGACAATACCCGATAGTGCTTTACGAAGTTCTGACGCCAGTTCAGAGATCGGCTGACCTTTGTGAAGATTCAGCGCGGCCATATTGTCGTGTGTCGGTTCAAAAGGCAGTTGCAACTCGTAAGGTATCTGCAGTTGCCAGTTGAAGTGGTAAGCCTCACCGGACTCTTTACGCTGTTCGGTGACTCGGTTGAGACCCTCTTTCATCAATGCAGCCACTTTCGACGGATGATCAATCACAACCTGATACAGCTTGCTGGCCTCTTCACCGAGCGTCGCTTTAACAAACTGATCGATCTGCTCGAAGTAGGCCTCGCTACCTGCAGGGCCTGTAAAGATAAAGGGCATCTCTACATTGCGATTCTGTTCTTGAAGCAAGATGCCAAGCATGTAGAGAATCTCTTCTGCTGTGCCCGCTCCGCCTGGGAATACAATGACGCCATGACCGAGTCGCACAAAAGCTTCTAGGCGTTTCTCAATGTCCGGCATGGTAATCAGTTCAGAGACAATCGGATTGGGCGATTCAGCCGCAATGATGCCGGGTTCAGTAATGCCTATGTATCTTGGGTCGCTAATGCGCTGTTTAGCGTGTGCAATGGTGGCCCCTTTCATTGGACCTTTCATAGCACCCGGGCCACAGCCGGTACAGATATTGAGGCCTCTTAAGCCCAGTTCGTAACCCACTTTTTTGGTGTAGGCGTACTCATGGCGAGCAATAGAGTGACCGCCCCAACAGACCACAATGTTGGGTTTAATGTTGGGTCTTAGCGATTTAGCGTGTCTTAAAATGTGAAATACTGTATTGGTCAGTTTCTCACCTGGCGTTAAGCCCTCACAGACATCATTAAGCTCGTCTACTACATAGACAAGGTCTCGTAACACCGAGAAAAGGTGCTCACGAATACCATCGACCAACTCACCATCCACAAAAGCCGACGCTGGTGCATTGATCAGATCCAGCTGCACACCACGGTGTTTATTGACGATGTGCACATCAAAATCTTGGTATTTCTCAAGCACTTCGGCCGTACAGTCCATCTCACTACCGCAGTTGAGTACCGCCAAAGCGCATTGGCGAAATAGAGGGTATAGCCCAGAATCGCTTCGATCCCGAATACGCTCTACTTCATAGGGTGAGAGCATATCCAAACTCTCAAGAGGTTTGACACTGGCACTGACAAATAGATCGCTCATAACACTCTCCTTCGCGTAATCACGATGTTATTATTTACGTTTATACATGAAGGATAGATGACATTCAGCTAATCGGCAGAACATATTTGCCAAAGGCGAATGCATCGATTAGTTTAAAGTTATCGGTGAGTTTTTCATCGATCCCTCTCTGCTGCAGAAGGAACCGCCAATGAGCGCATCCAAGCTTTATATCCTTGATACCAACGTGCTGTTGCACGACCCCAAGTGTCTTGTCGAATTTAAAGAGCAAGATATTGCCATTCCGATGACCGTGCTTGAAGAGCTCGACGACATCAAAGATCGGAAGAAGAACGTAGCGGCAGAAGCGCGTGCTGCGATTCGCGAAATTGATAAAATTCTGAGCAACGCCAAAGACCCTTCAGAGATTCTAGACGGTGTGCAGATTTTATTGGATGGTAAAGAGCGCGAGATCGTATTTGGTAAGCTCTCCATCTACCCTGATCATGAACTGGCTCATGACAAAGGGTTCTTGCCAGCAGACCACAATAAAGACAACCGAATCATTAACTGCGCCCTTCACTTACAGCGAGTGCTTCCTAAGCGCCAGGTGATTCTGGTCACTAAAGATTTGAATATGCGTCTTAAGGCGATGGGAGCTGGCTTAAAACGCGTTGAGGATTACCGTACCGACCAGCTCGTCTCGGACATCGATCTACTCCCTGCGGGCCATCTTCATTTAGAGACCCCTTTTTGGGAGGGGGTTGATTCCGTTGAAAGCTATCACGAAAACGAGCACACCTGTCACAGAGTAGACCGCGAGGTGCTGCCAGAGACCTACCCTAATGAATATATTTGGGACGACTCGCAGGATTTTGCCGCTAAAACCAGCCGTGTCGAAGGTGACAAGGTCATCCTTCAGGATCTGGGCTACCAAAACCTGATGCAGCAAAACTGCTGGGGCATTTCACCCATCAATATTCAACAAGCCTTTGCCATGGAAGCGATGCTGGATCCTAATATTGATCTAGCCGTTCTGCTTGGGTCCGCCGGTTCGGGTAAAACCTTGGTTGCCCTAGCCAGTGCTCTGGAGTTGGTTATTGAACAGCGTCGCTACAATAAAATTATTGTCACTCGCTCGACGCCACCGGTCGCTGAAGATATCGGCTTTTTACCAGGCACCGAAGAGGAGAAGATGACTCCATGGATGAGTGCGATTAACGATAACTTAGAAGCGATGCACGAACAGGACGAACGCCCGCAAAGCAGTGTTAAGTATGCGATTGAGAAGGCTAACATTCAGTTCAAGTCTCTCAACTTCATACGTGGGCGAAGCATTCAGAACGCCATTGTTTTGATTGATGAAGCCCAAAACCTAACGCCGCAACAGATGAAAACGATCCTGACTCGCTGTGGTAAAAACACCAAGATGGTCTGCCTAGGAAACTTGGCCCAGATTGATTCAAACTACCTAACCGCACTCACTTCAGGCTTAACTTACATTGTTGAACGCTTTAGAGACTATGAGGGCTCTGCCAGCGTTCACTTTGAGGGAATCTTCCGCTCTAAACTGGCCGAATACGCCGAAGAGCATCTCTAAACATCCCGTTTTAGGGTACCAGTGCTGTGACTCCATCTGGGGTCACGGCCACTCTTTGATGACCCTCGCGATTTAGCTGCAGAAGATCAAACGAGCTGATCTTAATCTCCACCACACAGAACCAGTTCTGTTCGACAAATTCCACCAGTGGATCAATTTCTGAACCCGGTGGTAACTTGGTCGTGTAGTCCGCAACCGTCGGCCCCTCTTTGACCCTATCCCAACGTTCATCAATGGCTTCCTTGTCACTCATTAACGTCGCTAACCCTTCAGCTCGTAACTGCTGTTTTAACTGTGGATTCCAGAAGCAGAGTGAGACATTTGGATTATGTTGCAGCTGCAAAATTTTTGGTGATCGGGAGTCACTATAGAAACGCAAAAGCCAGTTATTCGATTCGATCTCTCTTAAGACAACAGAGCGTGATTGCGGTCGACCAGCATCATCCACTGTAGAGAGAGTAAACACCCTCCAAGGGTGCCCTTTTTCCACCAGCGCATCTTCAACAAATCCCCACAATTCAAGGGGTTTTAGACTTTTTAAGTCGATCATTGGATACATCCATCTGAGACATTGGTCTATCTTGAAAAACCGTCCATTTCGCCGAAGTCCAGTAACTACGTGGCTTATAGTTATCTGTCATAGCTGTATAACAAAACAGTTAGGCGATAGAGACTAGAAACCATGATGCGGCGCAATATAATTGGCACCACTGAAATATGGGTGACACATTTATCTGTTACCCACCGCCTCACTTCCAAGGCCTATTTGCCAAAAGCTTATAGGAGATTGAGTCGTAAGGCACATTTGTTCAACACACAGATGGTAGTCGAGTTATGGATTCAGAAGTAGATGTATTGTTAGTTGGCGCAGGAGCGATGAGTACGACGCTTGCCGTTATGCTCCAGGAGCTGGACCCTAATCTGAAAATGATGATGGTCGAACGTCTCAACCACGTGGCTAGCGAAAGCACCGATGGTCTTAATAACGCGGGTACTGGGCACGCAGCCTATTGTGAGTTGAATTACACCCCTCGCCAGGCTGACGGCTCAATTAACTGCAGCAAAGCTTTCTCAATTAACGAATGTTTTGAGATCAGCTTGCAGTTTTGGTCATACCTTGTGAATAAAGGTGCGCTTCCTCATCCTAAGAAGTTCATCAACACAACGCCCCACTGCAGTTTTGTCTGGGGTGAAGATAACGTCGATTTCCTTCGTAAGCGCCACCAAGCACTTTCACAGCACCCTCTTTTTGAGGCGATGGAGTACAGCGAAGATCCTGAGCAAATTCGCGAGTGGATGCCTCTAGTGATGCAAAACCGCGAAGATAACCAGCCGATTGCTGCTACTCGCGTGCGATATGGATCGGACGTTAACTTTGGTGAACTTGCGCGCTTCATGGTCAATTTCCTTGAAGTTAGTGGCAACTTCGAACTCAAACTGTCGTCAACAGTCCAAGATCTTAAACAGGAAGAGGATGGCCGTTGGTGCGTCAAACTGAAACACTCTGCTAAGCCAGACACCTACAAAGTCCGTGCGAAGTTTGTCTTCCTCGGTGCCGGTGGTGGAGCTCTACCTCTGTTGCAAAAATCTGGCATCCCTGAAGGTGAAGGGTACGGCGGCTTCCCAGTTAGTGGTCAGTGGTTGATCTGTAAGAACAAAGAGGTCATCGAGCGTCACCAAGCCAAGGTATACGGCATGGCCCCCATTGGTGCGCCACCCATGTCAGTACCCCACTTGGATACCCGTGTTATCAATGGTGAAAAAGCACTGCTGTTCGGTCCTTTTGCAGGGTTCACTACTAAGTTCCTAAAAAATGGCTCGTTGATGGATCTGCCGATGTCATTGAGCCCAGACAACTTGATGCCAATGATGTCAGTTGCCCGCAACAACATGGATCTGACCAAATATCTAATCAGTGAAGTAATGCAGACGCACGGTTCACGTGTAGAGTCACTTCGCAACTTCTTCCCAGATGCTGAAGAGAACGATTGGGAACTCTCTTACGCCGGTCAGCGTGTCCAAATCATCAAACCGGGCAATGAAACCAAGGGTAAGCTAGAGTTCGGTACAGAGGTGATCTCTGCAGCTGATGGTTCGATAGCGGCACTATTGGGCGCATCACCGGGTGCATCAACGGCAACCAGCACGATGATCTCGATCATCGAAGAGTGCTTTGCTGAGCGCATGCAGAAGTCGAACTGGTCCGAGAAGCTAAAACAGATGATTCCATCCTACGGTGAATCATTGGCGACCAATAGCGATCTTCTTCGCACGGTGCGGGCTAAAACGCTTGAGACACTACAACTGGATGAGAAAAAGGCCTCTCAAGCGGCCTAACTCTTTCTATTTCTGGGACCCCACCGGATTGGTTTATTGGCGTTAAAGGACTACCATTGCGTCAATAAGGAGTCCGGTGTGGTTAAACATTTTTTTGAACATCTTCTCGTACTGACGGTTCGGTTCTATCAACTGTTCATCAGTCCTGTACTGGGTCCGCGCTGTCGATTCTACCCAACCTGCTCTAGCTATATGATCGAAGCGATTCAACTGTACGGCCCCCTCAAAGGCACACTGCTCGGTTTAAAACGCATTGGACGCTGCCATCCAGGGTCTGATGGTGGGATAGATCCGGTTCCAGGCAGTGAGCTTGAGAGCAGTTATCAACAAGAACTTGCCGAACAAAGCTGCGGCTGTTCACACCCTGAGAACAAGGAGCACTGATCGTGTTTTCTACTGCCAGCCTTACAGGCATTGCTCTGCTCTACATGGCTCTTCTGTTTGCATTAGCGATTTTTGTTGAGCGTAAGGTAAGGAAACAGTCTGGTCTTAGCTTCCAGGGACCCATCTACGCCCTCTCATTAGCGGTCTTTTTTACCTCTTGGACCTTCTATGGCAGCGTTGGATTCGCGCTCGAGAACGGACTCCAGTTCTTTGCCATCTATATCGGTGCCATTTTAGGTCTACTCTTTGGTGCCAAAGCGATCAAAAAAATGGTTCTGGCCAAAGAGAGTTTTCGTTTAACGTCCATTGCCGATTTCATATCAACGCGTTACAGACGCTCTCAGCGCATTGCCGCTCTGGTGACCATCATTGCGATTCTAGGGCTGCTGCCTTACATCGTTCTTCAGTTGCGTGCGATCAATAGTGCGTTTGATGTACTGACCAACGACTCAGCAACCCAAGGTAGCTGGTCGGCTGCCATCATCACACTGACGCTCGCGTTTATTACGATTCTTTTCGGTGCCCGAAAAATTGATCCGACTGAACGTCACCAGGGCATTATTGCCGTGTTAGCCGCCGAGTGTCTGGTAAAGTTGTTTGCCTTCATTGCCCTGGGTCTGTTTGTCACCTTTGGTCTGTTTGATGGGTTTGACGATCTCCTCAAGCAAGCGGAGCAGGCCAACTTACAGTCGGTTTACAGCTTTGGTGGATCGGACAGTTTCTTAACCTGGGTTGCCCTAATCATACTAGGCGCAGCCGCCATCCTGATGCTGCCAAGACAGTTTCATGTCACGGTCGTTGAAAATCCGGGTACGACACACATCAAGAGCGCCCTGACGCTCTTTCCTATCTACACGCTTGGCATCAACCTATTTGTTATTCCTATCGCACTGGCCGGGCTGTTGCTCGGGCTTCCAAAAAGCTCTGGTGATCAGTTCGTTCTATTGATACCTAAGCTCGCTAATAGTGAGGTGATGGCCCTGGTGGGTTACCTAGGCGGATTCGCCGCCGCCACGGGTATGGTCATCGTTACCCTAATTACCCTAGCGACGATGACATCAAACCACTTGGTGATTCCCATCTGGCGTCGTTTTAAACCGGATCTCAATTTAGGCGCCTCACTGCTCCATCTGCGCTGGATACTCATTCTAGGCATTGCGTTAATTGCCCATCTGTTTGCCAACCAACTCGATGCACCTTACTTGTTAGTTGCATTGGGTTTAATCTCGTTCGCGGCAGTTCTGCAGTTAGCACCCGCTGGGTTAATCGGTCTATTTTGGCGTAAAGGGAATAGTTTAGGCGCAGCACTGGGCTTATTGTCTGGCTTTATTCTCTGGGGCTTCACCTTAGTGCTACCGCCTATGGTTGGTGAGGGCTGGATCGATGCCAGTGTTATGACGAATGGACTGTTTGGCCACTCATGGCTGCGTCCTAATGCACTGTTTGGACTGGAATTTTTACCCCCACTCGCCCACGGCGTATTCTGGTCACTCTTGTTTAACATCACGCTGTATGTGGTTGGCAGTAAACTCTACAAGCCTCGTAAGGTTGAGAGAGCTCAGACAGAAGAGCTGTTTAACGCCACTAACGAGATGTTAACGGACCGATATCGCAATGCCCGCCCCACTGGGCTTGAAGCCTATATTGAGCGTGAGCCGAAAACCCAAGAGGCTGAGCTTCTTCTCAACCGTTTTCTAAGCAGTGATGCGGCGGATCAGGTACTTGGCAGCATTTTGACGGACCTCCAGCTAGGTGCTCGCACTCATTTCACCATTGTCGAATTGATGGAGTTTCATCGACTACTCGAGCAACGATTAGCCGGCTCTATTGGCGCAGCAGGTGCACATTCAGCAATTGAAGAGTCTATTCGCTACTCCGACCGAGAATCCGCCGATCTAAAAGCGCTCTTCTCTCACATTGCCAGCGAATTAAAATTGAGCAGTTCAGAAACCGAAAACAGTCCTCTGTTTGAGTCGCTGCAAGATAATAACGAACAGCTTAACAACGAGCTCGCTAAGCTAAAAAATGCGAACAAGGTGTTAGAGGAGAAGGTTGATCGTCAGTACGAAGTGATTCATGGGCATCGCTTAGAGATACAGAAGCTAACCCATGAAAACCAGACACTGAAAGCACGATTGGGGCTCTCAACTGATGAGAGTTAGTACCCGCAGAGTAAAGAATCAGAGGAGGCTTTAGGCCTCCTCTTTTTTGAGATGAACATCCATTTGCGGGTAAGGAATAGAGATGCCTTCCGCATCAAAACGCACTTTAATCTCTTCGGTCAGTGCCCAACGGACCTCCCAATAGTCTTCGGTTTTAACCCATGGGCGCACAATGAAATTAACGCTGCTATCGGCCAATTCTGATACCGCAATTTTAGGGGCAGGATCCTCCAAGACTCGACTATCGGCCGTCACAACCTCTGTTAAGATCTGTTTTGCTTTACGCAGATCATCGTCATAACTGATACCAAAGATCATATCGATACGACGTGTCGGTCTACGGTTGTAGTTCGTGATGATCCCTGAATAGATCGAACCATTTGGCACAATCACTTCGCGGTTATCTCCGGTACGCATCACCGTATTAAAAATCGTGATCTCTTCAGCTACGCCGGATATGCCAGCCACTTCGACAAAGTCACCCTCTTTGAATGGGCGGAAGAAGATCAGCAAGACACCCGCAGCAAAGTTTTTCAACGAGTCCTGCAGTGCCAGACCGATTGCCAAACCTGCGGCACCGACCAGAGCGATCAATGAGGTGGTATCAACACCCAATTGACCCAGCGCGGCAACGATAACCAGCAGCGTCAACAGAATGCTGATGACGGAGCGGACAAAGTTGACCAGCATATTGTCCATTGATGTACGGTGCAGCCCTCTCTCAAGCAGTCGGGTTGCAAATTTGACTAACCAACGACCCACCACAAAGATGGCCAAAGCCGTGGCGATATTGATAGACCATGGGACTAAGTAGGTATCCATAAGAGATTGCAAATCAGGCATAGTTAAACGTCCAAAAAGGCTAAATTTAAGCTGCGGGTAAGGTTGATAGTGATAAAATCACCCCCATATCTACACTATAACCTAGGTAAAGCAGTTTCCCAGCTATGCGTTCAGTTTTTTCTCTATTTGCTCTTCTAATGTCAAGCCACCTCTATGCGGCTGATTACCATATCGCCGATGATGTTCAGCTCTTCATGCACAGCGGCCCCTCTTACGAATACCGCATCGTCTCTAGAGTTCGCAGTGGCGATCCCGTGACTCTGTTAGAGCGCGGCAAAGATTACACCAAGATCAAACTGGCCGATGGCAAAGAGGGTTATGTTCTCACTCGCTACTTAGCAGAGGGACAAAGCAAACTGACAGTTCTGCAGACTGAGCTACCGGATCTAAAACAGCAGCTAGCGTCGCTTAGTGAAGATTTGGCAAAGAAAAACGATCAAATCGCCCAACTCGAAACAGAGTTGGCAAGCTACCGCGATGAAGCGACTGACTCGACCACAGAGCTTGTCATCAAAGATAAACGGATTCGCGAACTTGAGTTTCAAGTCGCTAATATGGATCAATCAAACCTAATGCGCTGGTTAACGCATGGCGGACTGATCGCCTTAGCAGGTTTGATCGTTGGATTGATCCTTCCCCACCTTCCTCGTCGTAAGAAGAGACAGGATGAGTGGTTTTAATTAACAAAAACAGAGAGAAGTGAGTATGGAAATGGTTATTCTAGGCGCTCTGTGTATTGCTGCAGCACTGTACATCATCAGCACAAATATTCAGTCTAAAAAGCCTGTTCTGCAGCCGATTCGTATCGAAGAGCGCAGCCAGAAAAAGCGTCGCCGCTAAGCTAAGTCTTCATCGGTAATGGGACGTGGCGTAAAGTCTGCGATCCCATTTTCAATGGTCCATGCACGACGCCCCTGCTCGACACGAATAACACCTTTGAATCGTGCTTGAAGGTAAGGTACGACCTCTTCAAGGGTGTCGATATCACACAAAATCACACCACCACGATCATCTTCAGTCGAAAATAGAAACGATTGCACCGTACACCTCTAATAAACAGTCACGCCAGTCTAACAACTTACCTCTACCAGTTTAAGTAGGCGAAGCGATCTTTTATCTCTTGTTTGGCCAACTGATAGTCTGGAAAGAAGCGGCTAACCAGGGCCCAAAAGCGTGGACTGTGGTTCATCTCTTTCAAATGACAGAGTTCGTGAATGATCACATAGTCCTGCAGAGTGTGTGAAAGGTGTATCAATCGCCAGTTAAGCGTGATCTCACCGCGACTGGAACACTGCCCCCATTTACTCGTATAGCTGCCTATATTGACGGATGAGGGCTTTAGACCAGTGAAACTCGATAACTGCTCAGAACGTGCAATTAACTGCTGTTGGGCAGCCCCCTTTAGTGAAGATTGAAGCTGTCGTCTGATTGACTGATCTGTTGAGCGCGCATTGACTTTAACCCTGACGGAACGGCCAGTGTGACAGATTGTTTTCTCTTCGGGTGTTAATTGAGAGACCTTCTCAAGTTGGTAGTTGATGCCATTAACGACCAGAGTCTCTGAATGCAGATCAATGGAGTGCTTACTCAATGCTTTCTGCTGTTGTACTAGCCTAGGAGTGACCCAGGCCTGTTTGCTCAGAACCCATTGCTGAATATCAGCCTCACTAATGAATAGTGGTGCTTTGACAACGACTCTACCCCTGTCGATTTGAATCGACAGAGTTCGACGTCTACTGGATCGCTCTAGGGTATATTCGAACTCAATCAATCTGTGCCATCTTAACTATGCGGGTGTTAGGACAGACTACCGCTTGTACTATAAGAGTCAATAATGACATCGGCCAATTCATTGGCACTCTTCCAAGCTCCTGCCAAACCGGGCTCATTAATCCAGTCTCCACAGGCGCCAATCGAAAGCTCAGCATCCCACAGAGGTTCCGTTAATTGAGCACTCTGCAGAGTTCGACTGTAGAGCCAACGGTGAATTTTTGAGGCGCTGGGCTCTATCGATTCGCCCAGCCAATCAGACAATAACCCCTCTATTTTTTTCAGAAGAAGCTCTCGATCATCATCAATGTGTGCTTCGCTCCAAGATTCACGCATTTCAACTCGAACCAATAGACCCTCTCGGCCGGGTTTGTCACTCTCGACCACGATACGGTAGAACTCAGGATGCTCTCCCTCAATCACAGAAACTCCGTCTAAACGCGAGGGTCGCTTCTCTAACTGAAACAGTGCAATCCAATTGGCTGAAGTTGCTGCTTGCTCAGCTCGATGAGCAAAGCGTGGTGAGGTTTCCAGAAGAGGCACCGCCTGTGGCGCGGGGGCGGCAACAACTACCGCATCAAAATAGTCGATCAGTTCACCTTGATCATCTCGAATGAGTACACCCTGCTTATCACTCCACACGACACCTATACGGGTTTCAGTGTGAAGCGTAGTGCCTTTGAGTAGTTCACGAGTAAACAGACTGTTACGACCCGCGCCAATCTTGTACTCAACGGACTCATGTTGTGTGAGGCTAAAATTCGAGCGCGTGGTGCTCCAGGTCTCAATCACACCGGTTTCGGCATAGGCATTTAAGAAACGCTCAAACTCGCTGGAACAGCCATCTAGATAGGGTGCACCCAAGTCAGCAGAGAGTTGACCAACGCGAGTAGAGGCTAAACGCCCACCCGTTCCTCGTGATTTTTCAAATAGATCAACAGTAAAACCTGAAGAGGTCAGTCTATTGGCGAGTGTAGCGCCGGCTAAACCAGCGCCGATAATGGCTATCCTTGGCATATTCTTCCTATGAATTGGGCTCTACTGCAATGGCTTTTTCAACGGTATTAATGAAGCCTCTGTTTTCGGGTGACGTGACACTTGAGTAGACATCAATGACTTTACCATCACGGCCAATCAAGTACTTGTAGAAATTCCATTTCGGGGCGGTTCCTGTTGCAGCAATCAAATCCGCCCATAGAGGGCTTGCTTGATCACCACGAACCACAGACTTCTCAAACATCGGGAACTTAACACCGTAAGTTAAACGACAAAACTCTCTGATCTGCCCCTCCTCACGATACTCCTGGTTGGCGAAATCACCGCTAGGGAAACCTAACACTGCAAAGCCTTGGTCTTTGTACTTAGCATGCATCGCTTCAAGACCTTCATACTGCCCGGTAAAACCACACTTACTGGCTGTATTGACGATCAAGACCACTTTGTCTTTGTACTCTTCGCAGAGGTTGACCTCTTTTTCACCGGCTAGCTCACGAACGGTATGATTCAGCACGTTAGTGCAAGTATCAGCTGAGGCTATTTTAAAGCCAAAAACGGCTGCCAGTAGGGTTAATATTTTCATAAGCTTCATTGTGCGCCTCGGTGTTGATTTTTACTTCAATATTTACGCTCAGATAGAGGTTTCGGATGACCGATACAGAGGATGACAGGTTGAAACCTGTTAAGTACACGGATGTGCTGTATGCGGTAATTGCAGGAGCAAATTACTGTCACCGGTGCTTTGAACTATCTACGGAGTAACCGTGACTGGCTTCAGCCTGTCATCGGCTCTTAGTCATCGGTGATTTACCCTACAACCTGCCCTTGTAGTTTGTTAGCATAGTCGCCTACATTCACGGAGCACTGCGATTCACTAATGGTCTGCATCTCCAATATAAGGAGAGAAAGATGAAAATCGCTGACAAAACTGTTGTCTCTATTCACTACACTCTTACCAATGCTTTGGGCGAGACGATTGATAGCTCTGTAGGACAGGATCCTCTTGTCTACCTACAAGGTGCTCAAAACATCATTCCCGGTCTAGAAAACGCCCTAACTGGTAAAGCGGTTGGTGATGCACTTCAGGTTACCGTTGAACCGGCTGAAGGCTATGGCGAGATTCGTGATGAATTGATCCAAGAAGTTGATCGCAGCGCGTTCCAAGGCGTTGATGATATCGATGTTGGCATGCAGTTTATGGCTCAAACACCTTGGGGGGAGCAGCCTGTAACCGTTGTTAAAGTTGAAGGCGACCAGATCACTCTTGATGGCAACCACCAGCTTGCTGGTGAAACGCTCAACTTTGATGTTGAAGTGGTTGAAGTACGTGAAGCAACCGCTGAAGAAGTTGAGCACGGTCATGTTCATGGAGCTGGCGGTCACCACCACTAATCCACCATCGATCTAACATTAAAAAAGCCGAGTTAAATAACTCGGCTTTTTTGTGATTGTTGCAAGGGAACCTGCGAACAAGTCCATAGTATCTCAGCGAGACCTGAAATGTGCAGATACAAGGCGCTTCTCGCCGCTAATGGCCGTAGCCCTTAGCAAGAGGAGCAACGCCGTAGATGCATATTGCAGGCCACGCCCTTGGGGGCTTACAGTCAAATCCACCCTCTGTGTTGCGCTTTCTTGACTTAGCCCGCTAGGTCTTCGAAACCACGCCTTGATGATGAATTCGACTGTAAGCCTGAGATGCCATGGACTTATTCGCAGGTTCCCTAGAGCAACGGGATCAATCGCTTATTTGCGATCATCCGAAGTGGCTTCGATACGGTGAATACTTAGATCCGCACCACGGAACTCGTCCTCTTCATCCAGACGGATGCCCGCTACTGCATTCACAATACCGTAAACCAGGAAGCCACCGATCAAGGCCACTGCGATACCTGCAAGAGTACCCACAACCTGAGCACCTAGGCTTACGCCACCAAGACCGCCTAGTGCTTCGCTACCGAAGATACCTGCTGCAATACCACCCCAGGCGCCACATAGACCGTGTAGAGGCCATACACCCAGTACGTCATCGATCTTCCACTTATTCTGAGCCAGTGTGAACAGCCAAACAAATAGTGCACCGGCAATACCACCTACAAACAGCGAGCCAATTGGGTGTAGAACGTCAGAACCAGCACAGATCGCAACAAGACCCGCAAGCGGACCGTTGTGAATGAAGCCTGGGTCGTTCTTACCAAGAAGGGTCGCAACGATGATGCCGCCGACCATTGCCATCAAGCTGTTGACTGCAACCAGACCAGAGATACCGTCCAGTGTTTGAGCCGACATCACGTTGAAGCCGAACCAACCGATACATAGGATCCATGCACCTAGAGCGAGGAATGGAATGTTTGATGGTGGGAACGCCACAACACGATCGTTACGGTAACGACCTTTACGTGAACCTAGAACCAAAACAGCCGCTAGGCCGATCCAACCACCGACACCGTGGACTACGACAGAACCAGCGAAGTCGTGGAAGCCTGCACCAAAGGTCTCTTCAAGCCAGCCCTGGAAACCGTAGTTACCGTTCCAGATGATGCCCTCGAAGAACGGGTAGACTAGACCCACACAGAGTGCAGCTGCGATAAGCATTGGGTAGAAGCGAGCACGCTCAGCCACACCACCCGAGATAATTGCAGGAATCGCTGCCGCAAAGGTCATTAGGAAGAAGAATTTCACCAACTCATAGCCGTTACCTTCCGCTAAAGTGGCTGCATCGGCAAAGAAGGTGACGTCGTAGGCAATCCAGTAGCCAACAAAGAAGTAGACCACTGCAGAGAAACCGAAGTCGGTCATGATCTTAACCAGTGCGTTGACCTGGTTTTTATGACGGACAGTACCTACCTCAAGGAATGCGAAGCCAGCATGCATCGCGAATACCATGATGGCACCCATCAAAATGAATAGTGTATTGGAACTTTGTACCAGTGTTTCAACGGCACTGTTGATCGTTTCCACCCTTAATCTCCTCAAATTGCTTAGAAATGCACATATAGGGTGCAGCTCTATATTTCATGCACACTTTTGGTGCATTTAATGACTATGCGATGAGTTTTAGACGGCTTAATAAAAAAAGATAAAATGTTTTTTCTATCTACTTTCAATAACTTAAAAACTAATCACTCACTTTCAGCAAACTCCGTGCTGCAAGACTGTGCATTAGTTAGCAAGTAACGTACCAACTTTGGGCATTAAACGAATTTTATGCCTTATGGCGGATCTCAAAGCTGTAGTGAATCTTCGAGTTACGTTTGAAATCAGGATCAATCGTACGATGAGAAGTATCCACAATCTCAAAAGCGTCGAGCTGCTCGTAGTCCAACTTAAAGCGGCGATAGTTATTTGAAAAGATCAGAAGCCCACCGGGTTCAAGCAACGCCATTGCCCCTTTAATCAGCATAACGTGGTCACGCTGCACATCTAGGATGTCAGACATTCTCTTAGAGTTAGAGAAGGTCGGTGGATCCATAAAGATGAGATCGAAGGTCTCTGAACGAGGGCGATCAAGCCACTGAATACAGTCCGCTTGAACAAAATCAGCACGTTTAGCGTCAAGTTTGTTCAGTTCAAAATTGCGTCGGGCCCAATCGAGGTAGGTTGCCGACATATCGACACTGGTCGTGCTGATCGCACCACCGGCAGCCGCATGGACACTGGCGGTAGCGGTGTAACAGAAAAGATTTAGGAAACGTTTACCCTTAGCGAGAGACTGAATCTGTTGCCTAACAGGACGATGGTCTAGGAAAAGACCTGTATCTAGGTAATCTCTTAGGTTGACCTCGAACAGACAGCCATGCTCTTGTACCGTCAGCGTCTCACCCTGTTCGGTCTGTCGTTGATACTGATCGCTGCCCTGCTGACGCTTGCGTTGTTTCAATACAATCGAGTCTGTGCCCAAAGCAAACACTCTTCCTACAACGGCCATCACATCTTGAAGTCGCTTAAAGGCCTTTACAGGATCGACTTTCGCAGGCGGCGCATACTCCTGAACCACAATCTGATCAGCGTATCGATCGATTGCGACCGCGTACTCTGGCAAATCAGCGTCATAGACTCGGTATGCCTCGATTGACTCACGTTTCACCCACTTAGAGAGCTGTTTAAGGTTTTTCTTAAGTCGGTTCTCTAACATCAGCGCCCCTTCAGACAGGGGTGCACTATCTTGGTGCACAACATCCGAATCGGAATCTGCACTGTTTTGCGGCACACCCTCCTGCGGGTAGACGGTAAATAGCAGTAATTGACTGGGCAGTGCGCCATTAAAGAGCTTGTAGAGCTTGTCTGCACGCAGACCCATCACCTTGCCAAGCTCAGGGTTCGAAGTGAACACCCCCACACGCCAGTGATGCGCTTGGGCTTTTAAGAAATCACCCAGCTGGCTATACAAAAATCTTAGGCTTGAACGATCACCCAATCGTTCACCATAAGGGGGGTTAGTAATTAACAACCCTTTATCTTCTGGCGAAGGAAGTGACAAGCTAGCCAGATCACAACGTTCAAAATGGACGAGTGACTCGACACCTAAGGCTTGAGCGTTGTTGTTTGCACGCTGCAGAACATTTGAATCGGCATCAAAACCAGTTAGACGAGGGTAACCCTCTCTGTTTAGCCCTGCTTCACGGCGCTGTTTTGCATCTTGGTAGATCTCTTGCCAGATAGACGGCTGGTGTTGGCACCAACGATCAAAGCCCCAGCGACGACGTAACAGACCCGGCGCAATATCCGCCATCATCAATGCAGCTTCAGTGATTAAGGTTCCAGAACCACACATAGGATCAACTAGCTGTTTAAAGTCACCTTGATTGGGCCAACCCGCACGCATCAATAGCGCTACTGCAAGGTTCTCTTTAAGCGGCGCAGCACCGGTTTGAAGTCGGTATCCACGGCGGTGCAGACTCTCACCGGACAGATCAATTGCTACCTGAGCTGTCGTTCTGCGCAGATGAACGTTGATGCGCAGATCAGGGTACTGTTTGGCAACGGAGGGACGACTGCCGGTCTCTTCACGAACGGAGTCAACAATCGCATCTTTCACTTTAAGAGCGCCAAAATGGGTGTTATTGATCGACTCATTACGGCCGTTAAAATCAACGGCCAAAGTCCCTTCAGCCCGGATGTGCTCCAGCCAATTAATCGACTTAATATCGTTATAGAGTGCTTCTGTCGAAGTCGCATCAGCCTCTTTCAATAGCAACAGTACTCTGTTTGCAAGACGTGACCACAAACAGATCGTGTAGGCTGTGGCGAGATCACCCTCTACCTGAACCCCTGCTTGAGTCTCTTTTAACCCCTCTATACCGATCGACTTCAACTCGGCTAGCAGTAAAGACTCAACGCCCTTGGGGCAGGTAACGAATAATTTCATTTCAACACTCAATTTGGTTAACGCCGAATGAAATGAAAAATTTTCATCCGCTATATTAGCCCTATTTTAAAGCATTACGCTTCATCTGTAAGTCACTGATTCAGCCGACTTTGCTGCTGACGCGAAAAGGTTAAACCTATTAGAAGGTGAATTTAAATTGAGCAATACAATTACTTAAAATTGCCAATCTGGTCTATTACTAGGTTGTGACTACCAATTGTTGTCGCCAAAACATCACTGCGAAAGCAGATACTCACTCAATACGAGGCGTATATATGAAAAGACAGAAACGAGAACGTAGCAATTCACTATACAAACGCGGTTTTACTGCCGGACTGGAGGGTAAATCACAGTCAGATTGTCCGGTATCAACGACAGACTTACGCAGCCACTGGATGACAGGATGGCGCGAAGGGCGAGAAGCCCACTGGAATGGCCAATCAGGTGTTTCAGCGATACAGGTCAATCCAAGTTATCACTAACAACATTTAATCAAGTAAGGCTCCTAATGATACCCATAGGAGCCTTTTTCGTTTTAAGATCCTCTCTTCACAGTTAAACACCAATGTTAAGCAGGGCTAATGGAACAGATTTACTTTGCTGGGGGCTGCCTATGGGGTGTCCAAGAGTTCATGCGGCATGTTCCTGGCGTCATCTCCACGCAAGCAGGTCGAGCCAATGGCACGTCTAACAGGACAGACGTTGAGTATGATGGCTATGCGGAGTGTGTACAGATCGACTTCGACCCTGAACAGATAGCCCTAGTCGAGCTGATCGAGTGCTTGTTTGAAATAATCGACCCCTACAGCATCAACCAACAAGGCCAAGATGTTGGGCCTAAATACAGAACAGGGATCTACAGTCGAGAACGCAAACACTTGGACGAGGCAAAACGAATTCTGAAAAGCCGCGAAGATTATAAACAGCTGGCTATTGAGGTACTCCCCCTATCCAACTACGTCAAAAGTGATGACGAGCACCAGGACCGACTGACACGTCATCCCGAGGATCATAGTTTCTGCCACATCCCGCTAGCACTGCTCTATAAATACAAAAAAGCCGCTAATCGATAGCGGCTATTCAGTGTCAAAGCGTTGAGCTTAACGGTGTCCTAATAAACGACGATCACGAATCGCTTCAGCCGCTTCAGTGATCAGTTTAGGACCACGGTAGATAAAACCTGTGTAGACCTGAACCAAGCTAGCACCCGCCTCGATCTTCTCGACAGCGTCAAAACCTTCAGTGATACCACCAGCACCTATGATAGGCAAAGCACCATCCAACTCACGCGCCAAGATTTGGATCGCACGAGTCGATAGGTTGCGAACTGGAGCACCGCTCAAACCACCCGCCTCTTTGGCAAATTCAGAGCTCTCTACACCACCTCGTTCAATGGTGGTATTGGTCGCAATCACCCCATCCATCTCGTAGGTTTTAAGTAGATTAGCAGTTGTTACAAAACCCTCTTCATCCATGTCGGGCGCAATTTTGATCGCGATCGGGACGTATTTGCCGTGAATACCTGCCAAGCGGGCCTGTTCATTCTTCAGCATGTCCAAAAGCAAGTTGAGACTATCACCCTGCTGAAGGTCACGAAGACCCGGCGTGTTTGGTGAAGAGATATTAACCGTTATGTAAGTAGCGTAGGGATACACCTTACGCAAACAGATTAGGTAATCATCGGCCGCATTTTCATTAGGGGTATCTTTGTTCTTACCAATGTTGATTCCCAGTACGCCTTTAAAGTTCGACGCCTCAACATTCTCGATCAGTCGATCTACACCCAGGTTATTAAACCCCATGCGATTGATGATCGCGCTGTGCTCAGGTATGCGGAATAGACGGGGTTTAGGGTTGCCCGGTTGAGGACGAGGAGTCACGGTACCGACTTCAACAAAACCAAAACCCATGGCCGCCAAACCGTTGATAGCACCCGCGTTCTTGTCCAGACCGGCTGCCAATCCAACGGGGTTGGGGAAACGAATCCCCATGACTTCAGTCGGGGCATCCACCATTTTCGCACCAAGAAGCTTCGGCATACCCAGATCGGCGGCCAAGTTCATACTGCTCAGTGCAAGGTCGTGAGACTTCTCGGCATCTAAGCGAAACATCAAAGAGCGGGCTAAGTCGTATAACATGATTATCCAATCGAAATTTTAGTTGGGCGAATTATACAGAGTGGTCATTCTGAATGACAGTTTGCTTAAGTCACCGGTGTCATAAATAATATTCATCTATCTATTCAGGAGATCAGCCGGTGACTCAGCACAATAAGCACAACCGTTTAATGGGCATTTTAGGGGTCCAAGGCGTTGATGTCCGTGAGAACCATAGAGCCAAACAGTGGGGACGACTCTTTGAGTGGCCACTCCTATTTCTGGCGTTTTGGATACTGATCGACTGGTATTTTCAAACCACAAACCATCACGAACAGCTTGCCATTATCGGTTTAAACGACTGGGTGATCTGGGGCTTTTTTGCCTTAGATCTTGTGGTTATGTTGGCGTTGGTAGACAACAGACTACGATACCTAAAAGGCAACTGGATGAGTCTGGTCATCGTGCTAACCGGAATTCCGATTTTATTGAATGCTTTAGGCTTACAAAGTGGCGTCTTAAGATCGCTGAGACTGCTGATTTTTGCCAGTATATTTACACGCCTATCTAGCGATCTTCGCTCGGTGTTGGGCCGGCATAACCTAGGGGTAACACTGGCGATCGCACTGGGATTTCTGATCCTAGCCGCCTTCCTCATCTCTGGACTGGATCCGGCGTTCAAAAACCCGATTGATGGTTTCTGGTGGGCTTGGGTCACGATGACAACCGTCGGCTACGGCGACCTTGTTCCAACCACCCTTGAGGGTCGTATCGTTGGCATGCTTCTGATTTTGGTTGGCATCGCGATCTTTTCAATGCTGACCGCTAGTTTCTCTGTCTTTTTTATCGAAAAAGATGAAGAGGAGAAAAATGACCGGGAAGACGCTATGGTGCGACGCCTTCAGATGCTTGAAGCTCGTTTAGAGCGAATAGAACAAAACCTCAATAAAGCGGTGACTTCGTTGGAGCAGATTCAAACGCTCGAGTCTGAAAAGCGCTCACCCAAAGATTAAAGGATTAGATAACAGCGGTTAATGCTTGATCCAGTGAAGGGTATTTGAAATCAAATCCGTGCTGAGTCAACTTCGCAGGAATCACAGCCACCCCTTCAGTCAGCAGTGCAGCCCCCTCTTTGCCAAGCATCAACTTGGGCATAAAAGCTGGCATTAGCAAAAAGGTTGGACGCTTCAAGACTCTGCCAAGCTCCTCTGTAAATACTTGGTTGGAGACTGGGTTAGGTGCGGTCAAATTGAAAGGCCCACTCGCATCTGGGTTATCAATCAAAAATAGAATGGCGTTGACCTGATCGTCCAGATGTATCCAGGACATCATCTGCTGGCCGTCGACAATGCGACCACCTAAGCCCAGTTTAAAGGCAGGTAGCATCTTCTTCAGGGCGCCACCCTTACCAAGCACGATGCCTGTTCTCAGTAGCGCCACTCTGACACCCTCTTGTTCAGCACTTAAGGCAATGTTCTCCCAGCTTTTGCAAAGCTCACTGGAGAAGTCTTGAACCAGAGGTTGATCCGCCTCAGAAAGCGTCTGATTACTGCGAGTCGCCCCGTAAAAACCGATCGCTGAGCCACTGACTAGCACCTTGGGTTTAACCTCTTGTTGAGCAATCCAACGCACTAACTGCCCCGTAACTCCTTCACGACTGGCACGCAGGGCCACTTTTCGCGAGTGAGTCCAAGGTTTATCAGCGATCGGTAAGCCTGCTAAATTGACAATGGCATCGACAGCGGTGTTCAAGTCAGACAAATTTGAGATTGTTTGAACACCGGCCACTTTCGAGGATCGTTTGTGTATCAATAGAGTGACTCGGTCACCTCGAGCGACGAGCGCTCTAGCGACTGCATCACCAATAAACCCTGTACCGCCTGTCAAAAGAATGTGCATGCTGTTAAACCCTTAACTGTTTGCTTTATCTACGTCCCATGCTAGCGTTCGGACTGCTAAAGCTAAAGGAAGAATCGATAATGTTTACTGGTATTGTTCAAGGTGTGGCGACTGTCACTGCTCTAACCCCAGCCGATAATTTTATGACACTGCAGCTTGAGTTCCCGGAAAACTGTTGTGATAACTTCCAGATCGGAGCCAGCGTCGGACTTAATGGTACTTGTTTAACGATTACCTCATTTGAAGGTAACAGAGCCAAGTTTGATGCGATCCAATCGACACTAGAACTGACCAACCTTGGCGATTTGCAGGTCGGGTCACTGGTCAATTTTGAACGTGCCGCTAAGATTGGCGATGAGATTGGTGGGCACCTAATGTCGGGCCATATTTGCGACCGAGTAGCGATAACAGCGATCGAAAAGACAGAGACCAATTGCCGAGTTGAGTTTGATCGTCCGAGCCAATGGGCACCCTATCTATTGGATAAAGGGTTTGTCGGACTGAATGGCTGTAGTTTGACGATGACGCAAGTAACAGAAGACCGTTTCTCTGTCTGGCTCATTCCAGAAACCTTGGAGCGTACACTGTTTGGCAAAGCAGAGGTAGGTGATCTGATCAACCTAGAGATCGACCCTCAAACGCAAGCGATTGTCGATACCGTCGAGCGTTACCTTCAGGAGCGCGGCAAAAACTGATCTCTGTGCTGCGCGATTAACTGCTCTAACTCAGTTGAGATAGAACGAACATTGGCGCGACGCCTCAGCTCTAGTGGCGTCAGCAGCCAGTAGCTTCGTATAAAGCTAATCTCCTTTGGCAGAACCTGAACAAAACGCGGGTCATCTTGCACCATATAATGGGGTAACACCCCAAACCCTCCACCATTAGCAATAAACTGGAATTGGGACATCACCGTTGCCCCCTGAAAGCGCTCAATCAGTTGGTCATCGATCAATCGGTTAAACCCTAACTGCTCAGTGTAGAGTATATCGGGAATATAACCGGCAAACGGGTGCTGTTTAACCGATTCAATATCCTCTAAATCTACGGAATTATTCTGCAGATACTCACGACCTACATAGAGAAAAAGCTGGTAGTCCGTCAGTTTCTTACAATGAATATCCCGCCTCTCAGAGGGCTCCAATGTGATCGCTATGTCCACCTCACGCTTCATCAAGTTAAGGCTCTGTGGAACGGGTACCAAGCGTAGGTTTAGATCAGGGTTACGATGGACAAAATGGGTTAATTGATTTGCTATAAAGAGGTTTCCCAAACCATCTGGCGCCCCAATTCTTAGGTTCCCGGATAGGGATCGCTGATCTGAAGCCGCTCTCTCTTTGGTCAAGACAGTAATGTCTTCACACTGTTGAGCCAGAGGCAAAACAGCTTCACCGGCCGGAGTGAGGTGCAAGCCTTTATCATCCGCCTCAAACAGTGGGGTTTGCAACGCATCTTCAAGAGCGGCTATTCGACGCGACACCGTTGTATGGTTCACGCCCATTCGTTTTGCTGCAGTCAAATAACGACCCGCGCGAGCGACCTCGAGAAAGTAACGCAGATCGTTCCAATTCAATTTATCATCCATCATCTGTGCAATTTAGCACAACAAACCAGCAAAATAATCAAAAATTACTGCACAAATAATCATAAGATGGTGCACACACTAATAAGCATAGAAAGGATAACGCCATGTCTACTGTCAAAGATCTTGGAACTTACGATTACGTCATCGTTGGCGCTGGGTCTGCCGGCTGTGTATTAGCCAACCGTTTGAGTCAAGATCCAAATACTCGTGTGCTTCTGCTTGAAGCGGGTGGCAGTGACAACCAGTTTTGGGTACATGTTCCAGTGGGTTACCTCTACTGTATAGGCAACCCAAAAACTGACTGGTGTTTCTCAACCGATGCCGAAGAGGGGCTTAATGGTCGTTCACTTATCTACCCTCGCGGTAAAGTAATGGGGGGCTGCTCTTCGATTAACGGCATGATCTACATGCGTGGGCAAGAGCGTGACTATGATGAGTGGGCATCATTAGGCAATGAAGGCTGGAGCTGGCAAGAGGTTCTTCCTTATTTCAAACGCTCTGAACGACACTACCAACCCGCTGATGAGTTCCACAATGATAAAGGGGAACTGTTCGTTCAAGAGCAGCGCTTGAGCTGGCCGATTCTAGAAGCCGTTCGAGAGGCGGCTGAAGAGGTTGATGTACCGAAAACCTCAGACTTCAACCGTGGTGATAATGAGGGTTCAGGTTATTTCCCAGTTAACCAAAAAAATGGCATTCGCTGGAATGCACGCAAAGCCTTTATCAACCCCGTTAAAGCACGTCCTAATCTCACCATTATGACTCACGCTCAAGTCACCAAGCTGCGTATTGAAAACCGACGCGTTGTGGGTGCTGATCTCATCGTTAACGGGCAAGTTGCGAGCGTAACGACCGATAAAGAGCTACTGCTCAGTGCCGGTGCGATCAATTCGCCACAAATTCTACAGCTTTCTGGCATTGGCCCTGCCAAGGTTTTAGCGGAGCACAAAATCGAGATGGTGCACGAGCTCCCTGGTGTCGGTGAAAACCTACAGGACCACCTACAGTTGCGAACCATCTACACCGTTGAAAACACAAAAACTCTGAATGAGTGGCAGTCAACCCTGTTGGGTAAAGCGCAAATTGCGGCTGAATACTTCTTAAAACGTTCAGGCCCAATGTCAATGGCCCCCAGTCAGCTCGGTATCTTTACTAAATCCTCGGATGAGCATGCTACGGCGAACATTGAGTATCACGTTCAACCTCTATCGCTTGAGAAATTCGGTGAGGATCTGCACGAGTTTCCGGCTATCACCGTCTCGGTCTGTAACCTGCGTCCAGAGAGCCGCGGTACCTGTCATATTCAATCGACCGATCCTAATGTTCCGCCAGCAATTAAACCGAACTACCTTTCGACGGACGGCGATCGCAAGGTTGCAGCAGATAGCTTACGCCACGCTCGCAAGCTAATGGCGACTCAGCGTTTACGTGAATTTAATCCAATTGAGTTAAAACCGGGCGCACAGCTTCAATCGGATGAAGAGCTCGCGAAGGCCGCAGGTGATGTCGGTACAACAATATTCCACCCGGTCGGCACCGCAAAAATGGGCAGTGATGAGATGTCCGTTGTGGATGCGCGATTGAGAGTGCACGGCATTGACGGTCTGCGCGTAGTGGATGGTTCAGTGATGCCAACCCTTACCTCGGGTAATACTCATGCACCGATCACTATGATTGCAGAGAAAGCGTCTGACATGATCCTTGAGGATAACGCTTAAACTAAAAGGGGCAGATCAATGATCTGCCCCTTTGGGATTGAGACTATTTGTAGATTCGCTCATCAAAAGGATCTACAGGCTCTTCCAGCATTTCGTCCTCTTTGAAGAAGAGTACGCGTCCTTCGAACTTAAACCCCTTAGTCGAGAACCAGCGTTCTGCCTGTTCACGCCCCTCTTCCGCTTTTCTCACCTCCAACCAAGCCATCACGACTCGATAGAAGAAGATACCAAACAGAGCAGCACTCGCGCCTAAGAAGAAATCAGAGGCTAGAGCGAAGATCAGTAGCACCAATGCAACAATCCAGACCTTAGAGCTTCGCGCATTTTTCAGTGCATCGTTTTCAGCCCCGTACTGATCTAGAAAGTTCAGGTAACGACGGTAGTTCTGTTGCAGATCAAACTTAATCGCAGAATCGATAGAGATAGCCATACCAATGACTCCTATTACACCAAGCTCTTACTAACGACTTCATAAACATCGGGCGACAGCGCCTTCTGCTTCATGATGCGTTCCAGTTGAGCTCTCATTAACTTTTGCTTATCACTAGTATAGCGCTTCCAGCGAGTTAAAGGCGTTAACATTCGCGATGCAATTTGAGGGTTCTGCTCATTCAAGCGAATGATCCAATCAGCCAAGTATTGGTAACCCGAGCCATCCGGCGCATGGAATTGAACTGGGTTTGCACTGGCAAAAGCACCAATCAGACTGCGCAGTTTATTGGGGTTTTTTGCATCAAATAGCTCATCGTTTTCAAGTGCTTTAACTCGATCCAGAGCGCCCTCTTTGGAGTCACAGGCCTGCAGTGAGAACCAACTGTTCATCACCAGCGCTTCACCTGACCACTGCTGCTTGAATGCCGCAAGCGCCTGTTTAGCTGCTTGGGCATCTTCAGAGTGAACCAGTGCCGCCAGTGCAGACTGTTGATCGGTCATATTGTCAGCGTTGTTGAACTGCTCCATTGCTAACTCAATGGCGCTTTCATGGTTTGCAGCGATCAAGTAACTCAAGGCTAAATTTTTCAGACTGCGCTTAGCCACCTGATCTGCTGTTGGTTGGTAAGCCTCTTCAGAGGTGCAACGCTGATAGACTGCCAACCACTCTGGTGCTAGGGCTTTGCCTAGGGCTTTGACAAAAGCTTTACGAGTCGCGTGAATCGCTTCAACGTCAATGACCTCAGCTAATTCACTCAGATAGGCTTCGCTCGGCAAGGTGCATAACTTAGCGAGCATCGCCTCATCTAAGGACTCATCTTCCAGTAACGCTCGCCAAGCATCTAAAAGCGCTGCGTTGGATTCGACCGCCGCACCCGCAATGCCTGCTTGCAGTTTGTTCACTAAGTAGCGCTGTCCCGACTCCCAACGGTTAAAGCCGTCAGTATCAAAACGCATCAGATGCAGCAGTTGCTCATCCGTGTAGTTAAAACGCAACTTAATCGGTGCTGAGAAGCCGCGAAGCAGAGACGGAGTTGGCTGTTCAGAAAGGCCTTCGAAACTAATGCTCTGTACCTCTTCCGTAAGTTCCAAAACACCTGAAGAGAGTTCCGTCCCCTCCTGTGTGAGCAGTCCAAAACGGATGGGCATATGGAAGGGTGCTTTATGATCTTGACCTGGAGTGCTTGGGCAGCTCTGTTTAAAGGTCAGCTGGTAGGTTCCTGATGCAGCATCCCACTGATCAGAGACCTCAACCACAGGAGTACCTGCTTGGGAATACCAGCGTTTAAACTGTGTTAAGTCGCGCCCTGAAGCCTCTTCCATCGCGGCCACAAAGTCATCCGTCGTAACGGCCTGGCCATCATGACGATCAAAGTAGAGATCCGTCCCTTTTCTGAAGGTCTCTTCACCCAAAAGCTGATGGATCATGCGCACCACTTCTGCGCCTTTCTCATAGACGGTCAGCGTGTAAAAGTTTGAGATCTCGATAAACGATTCCGGTCTCACCGCATGCGCCATGGGGCCAGCGTCTTCAGCAAATTGTGCCGTTCTCAGCAGTGTCACATCTTCGATTCGCTTCACGGTTCGCGAGTTCATATCGGCCGAGAACTCCGCATCACGAAAGACGGTAAAGCCCTCTTTAAGACTTAACTGGAACCAGTCACGACAGGTGACACGGTTGCCTGACCAGTTATGGAAGTACTCATGAGCAACCACCGCCTCTACTCGCTGAAACCCAAGGTCTGTAGTGGTCTTTTGACTGGCTAATACACAACTGGTGTTGAAGATATTGAGGCCTTTATTCTCCATCGCACCCATGTTGAAGAAGTCGACGGCCACGATCATGTAGATATCAAGATCGTACTCACGGCCATAGACCTCTTCATCCCAGCGCATCGATCTCTTTAGGGATTCCATCGCATAGGCAAGCTTGTCGTGATCTTTAGGTTCAGCAAAAATTTGCAGCTGAACTTCACGTCCAGAGGCTGTTGTGAACTGATCTTCAATGCAGCTTAAATCACCCGCCACTAAAGCAAACAGGTAGGCGGGTTTGGGGTGTGGATCCTGCCAAGTAGCCCAATGACGTCCGTCATCAGTGACCCCTTTATCAACGGCATTACCGTTTGATAGCAACACGGGATACTGTTCGGGATCAGCAATGATGGTTGTCTCAAACAGGGACATCACATCAGGGCGATCAAGGTAATAGGTGATGCGTCTAAAGCCCTCTGCCTCACATTGGGTACAGAAGACACCATCCGAACGGTAGAGACCCTCCAATGCAGTGTTCAGCTGTGGCTGAATGCGACAGAGCGTTTGCAGAGTAAATTGATCAGGAACAACCTCAATCGTCAGTGACTCATCCGTGACCTTATACTCGCCTTCAGGCACCTGTTGGTCATTAATGCAGATTCGTTTGAGCTGAAGGTCTTTATCGCCATTTAAAATCAGAGGGGCGTTGCGAAGATGAGATTCGGGGTTACGGCGCATCTGCAATGTTGCAAAGACTAACGTCTCCTCTTCATCCAATTCAAAACGAAGCGCTACTGAGTCGATCAAAAATTCAGGAACACGGTAATCTTTTAGATAAATTGTGTTGGGTTGTTCACTCAAGATTGTCTCTCCAATCACGCGAAAAATTTAATGTTGTACGCGCCAAACTTGCGCAGGTTGATCACGCCCGTATCTAACATGAGGTACTGGCCTTTAACCCCTTCTAGGATGCCCTCTACAATGGGCGTTTTATCAAAGTTAAAACTGGTTACCTTGGTGGGGTGGTTACGCACTGGGAAGTTAATTTCAACGACCTCTGCATCCAGCTTACGGATCGCATCGCCAGATTGAGCACTGATGAGCTGTTGCAAGGGCTCATCACAGAGTTCAAACAGACGATCGCGCTCCTGTTTCAGATCAAGAGGCAGAACATCGCCTTTCAACATGGCACGCCAATTGGTTTTATCGGCCACCTGTTTAGCAAATATCGTTTCAACAAGACCTGACTGCAGGCGGTTATCGACCTCCATAATCGGAAGTGCTTGCACAGCACCCTGATCAATCCAGCGAGTCGGGATCTGGGTTTGGCGAGTAATGCCCACCTTGAGCCCTGAAGAGTTGGCAAGATAGACGAGATGCGGGGCAAAACAGTTCTTCAAACCCCAGCTTTCATCACGACAGGTTCCTTCGGCAAAGTGACAGGTTTCAGGCTTAACGATACAGGTGTCACAGCCCGGAAGTTTTTTGAAACAGGGGTAACAGAAACCTTGATTGAAACTTTTATTGGATTTACGACCACAGGAGAGGCAGTTGATTTGTCCGATGTATTCAAGGCGAATGGGTTGGCCAATAAAATCATTCACTAACGGACCAGCCTCGCCGTTCAGGGATAGCTCATAACGGACAGGAGAGTCGAGATGCACTCGCATCTTCTCCAATATACCCTCTGCTCGCAGCGATAAAGCGTCATTAGTCATCGGTTAGGATTCTCAACACGTCAGGCTGCATTGGATCCGAACCATGCTGTTTTCCATCAGGACGAGTACGATCGATGAAACCTACACGCTGATCCTCTGGAATATCACGCGCCACCTCATAGGCAATGACCGCACGCATACTGGTCTCACGCTGTTCAGGAGATAGTTTTTCACCATTGGGCCATTTACCAATTTCAACGGCCACTTTGAGCGCCTGATAGACATCAGGCGTCATGGTTTCGATCATTTTTTCGTAATTCAAACCGCTACCCATTCATTCAAATTTCAAGCGTTCAGAATACCATAGAGAGGATCGTTTGAGAGGGCTTTTGATACTGGCTTTTAAGAGGATTTGGGCAGCCAAACTCGGCTAATCAGTGCGAAGGCCAAACCCGACAGCAGACCGGCCAAATGAGCGGTATTAGCAATAGCCCCTAAACCTATGAATTCCAGCGCTCCGGTATATCCCAGAGCCAACCAAAAAATCATGAACCCAAACAGCGCTTTAGGGAGCCTAAACAATGGCCTACTGCTCAATTGATCCCATAACCAGGTGTAACCCAACACAGCAAAGACGACACCAGAGAGGCCACCAAAGAGCGGGCCCGTCACCCAAAACTGAGCCAGATTAGAGAGAGCTGCCGAGAAAAGCACCAGCAGCAAGAAGTGGGTCGTCCCCTGAAGGCGCTCTATCGAACCACCGATCATCCAGACCCAAAGCAGGTTAAACAAGATATGTAGCAGAGAGAAGTGCATAAACATCGGAGTCCAAATCCGCCACAACTCTCCCGATGAGAGCATAGTACTCAGTGTGTGATACTCAATCTGGCTGGAGCTGAGTGTAAAGTCGGCAAAACTGAATCTCACCATCCAGCTGGCATTGCCACCGAAATCGATGAGCAGCGTGATGATGGCCGATAGGAAAATCAGTAAAGCCGTCGCAGGCAGTTGTTTTAGCTCTGAAATTTTAAAGGGGGATCGGCTTTTAGGGTTGTGAACTTGCACATTGATGCTAGCGAGATCCCCACCCTCTCGCCAATATTGAAAGAGTTCGAGGACTTTTTCGCGGTTAATGTGGGCCGCAACAAAGAGTGTTTGGCTGTCACCCTCTTCCACCACCCGATGAGGAATGGCGTTAGCCCATAAAAATTGGGTGAACTCTGTTAGATCGACCGTTAGATCGGTTTTAACCACAGGAACCACTAGCGCGGGAACTCCGCATCGACATCGACCCAGATGAACTTGCTGCTATCGAGCGTCTTTTCACCATCGAATCGGTAGGCCACCAACTTACCGTATTTAACCGCACTGTAATCTAGGCAGGCGATGTTATCGGCAACCGGTTTAGGTTCACCTTCACACCAGTAGTGGCCGATAAACAGTGGCCGCTCATCGCGCGAATAGAACTGCAGATCCACGTAATCAGCGGGTGTTAGCTCGGTACGAGCTATATGCTCCGGCAAAGGATCAGGTTGAAACACCACATCCCCCATTCGTTTAGGCTCTTGCGCCCAGAAACGAGTTCTGAAGAAGTGGCGTCTAAATCCATCTTTGCTGATCATCACTTCATTGTTGGGCAGTCGCAAATGGGTGCCACGGGTCAATCGATCCATGACCAAGAGCTCAAAACTGTGCGGTTTGACAGAGTTCAAAAGAAATTGCTTATCCACGACTGGAGCAGAACCTACTCGCTCTTTTAAACGGTTGATCAAGGTTGAGTGCCAACAGGCATGCACCACTCGCAGATCATCATGCTCGATGAACAGTGGAATCGACTCAATCCAATCCAACAGCTCTTGTTCATCCGATTGACGATGAGCAAATTGATCTAAAGTCTCTTGAACAATGCGTTGGTGTCTGGGCGTGTGCTCACGAAGAAAGTCACCACTACCATCACCCTTAGGCGTTTTATAACAATAGTAGTTGTATTCGTGGTTACCCATGACAATTTCGGCGCCCGACTTTTCCACCATGGCCCGAACGATCTCATAGGTCTCAACAATGCGTGGACCACGATCGATTACATCACCGAGGAAAATAACGCGGCGGTTAGGGTGACGGTATGCACCATCAATTTCCCTGTATCCCATGCGGTTGAGCAGAAGCTTTAAACTCTCGCCGCAGCCGTGGATATCGCCAATTAAATCTATACCCTGTCTCTGCAAAACTACTTATCCCAGAGCTTTGAGCTCCAACCGAGCTTGGTCCGGCAGGTGCTGTAAAAATCGTAGTTTTCTGGGTGGAGCAGGCGCAGCTTTTGTGGCTTCTTACTGATCGTCACGGTATCACCAGGCGCCAAAGCGATGTTACTTTGGCCATCACAGGCTACGGACGGGTATGTTTCATTATTTTCACTGATCACCAGTTTCAGCTCAGAGTTACCGTCTACCACAATTGGGCGGCTTGATAGTGTATGCGGGAACATTGGAACTAAGACCAACGCGTCCAGTTTAGGGTGCATCAGAGGACCACCGGCTGACAGTGAGTAGGCGGTAGATCCTGTTGGTGTTGCGACGATCAAACCATCTGAACGCTGGGTGTAGACATACTGACCTTCAATCCAGAGTTCAAACTCAATCATTCGAGTCGCTTTACCTGGGTGCAACACACAGTCGTTAAGGGCCGTTGTCTCGGCGATGGGTTCGCCATTGCGCTTCACGGTGACATCCAGCAAGAAACGCTTATCAACTACGTAGTGGCCTTCTAGAACCTGATCGACCATCTCTTCGATCTCTTCAGGTTTAATATCCGTTAGGAAGCCAAGATTACCGCGGTTAACACCCAACACAGGCACATTTGACGACGCCAATGAGCGTGCAGCCCCAAGCAGACTTCCGTCACCACCCACTACGATCACCAGATCAGCCACTTCGCCCATCAGCTTTTGCGGCGAGACCTGCAGACCATGGCCAGGCATTAGCTCTGAAATCTTATCGTCAATGACAATGTTCAAATGACGCTGCTCAAGAAAGCGAATGAGCTGCTTCATGGTATCGATGACTTTTTTACTTCCTAAGCGGCCTATAAGACCAATATTGCGAAATTGATACATACCCTGTGCGTTTCCCTGCGGATATCAATGAATGATTAGACAGCAGTATAAAGCTTGTAGAGGGAGAACGTTAGCCGACCTAGGTGTTAAAAGCCGTTAAAAAGGGAGAGGGCCGACAAACTCATTTGCCAGACGGTTGATACGTTCTTGCTGAGCCCTAAGACCTTGCAAACCTCCGGTATGAACCATCAGTAGACGCTTCCCTGTTAAACGATGCTTGAGATACTGACGATTCAGATAGTGGAATACTCGCAAGGTATAGATTGGGTCTAGCAGTAGACCTAGAATCTGAGCTCGAACCTGAGTGGCCGCTAGTTCAGCAGTCACCTTGCCATAGCGTTGCTGCAGAGCCACCTCAATAGACCACTGCACGGATTGCTCCGTTTGAAGATGACCTGCTTGTGTCAGCAGCTCACTGACACGTTCATTTAGGTCGGCGAGGCTTCCTAGAGCAGACAACCCAATCAGCTCGACTCCATCAGGCGCTCCAGCGACTAAACCCGCCAAAGTTCCCCCAGATCCCACCGCCACATAGACCTGATCGTAGACGCGATTCTGCAAACAGGCTTGATGCCAGATAGAGGCACAGCCTTCGACGGCGCTATGATTACTTCCCCCTTCCGGTATCCAGTAGGGATTGATTAACTGATATTGATCCGCCAGCGACTGAGTAGGCTTTTCACGATAGGTGTCACGATCGATGAATATCAACTGCATGCCGCAGGCTTTAGCATCCTCAAGTGTTGGTGTGGATTGAGGTTCACCGCGAATAAAACCAACCGACTTAAGCTCTAGATTCTGTGCCGCGTAGGCCAGTGCGTGAATATGGTTGGAGTGAGGACCTCCAAAGCTGGCCACTAGATCACCAAGGTTGAGTTTAGAGAGATTAGGGAGCAGTTTGAACCACTTATTGCCCGAAATCAGACGATCAGTTTGATCTAGACGCAATAAATCAAAACTAAAGCCGTTAGGTAGATTTATAGTTTCGATAGAGATTGAAGGTGTCTGCATGAATCAGAACTCGATATGGTGGGCGAAGAGGGGTTCGAACCCCCGACCCTCTGCTTGTAAGGCAGATGCTCTCCCAACTGAGCTATTCGCCCATATCGTAGGCGTGTCTTTCGACGATTCATTTTCTCAAGGAAAATGGCGGAACGGACGGGACTCGAACCCGCGACCCCCTGCGTGACAGGCAGGTATTCTAACCAACTGAACTACCGCTCCGTTATGGTGGGCGAAGAGGGGTTCGAACCCCCGACCCTCTGCTTGTAAGGCAGATGCTCTCCCAACTGAGCTATTCGCCCATAACGGTGGTTTGTCTTGCGACGTAATCTTTCAAACCAATTCATGAAAGATGGCGGAACGGACGGGACTCGAACCCGCGACCCCCTGCGTGACAGGCAGGTATTCTAACCAACTGAACTACCGCTCCGTTATGGTGGGCGAAGAGGGGTTCGAACCCCCGACCCTCTGCTTGTAAGGCAGATGCTCTCCCAACTGAGCTATTCGCCCATAACGGTGGCTTGCGCCGTATCTGTAGGAGCATTGTCGAAGACGATGCGAAAATCGCGACCTTTGCAAGATCGCTCCTACAAGAAGTGCAGAATTAGAGGACTGCAATCTCATAAATGGCGGAACGGACGGGACTCGAACCCGCGACCCCCTGCGTGACAGGCAGGTATTCTAACCAACTGAACTACCGCTCCAGCAGTAACTGAGCATTGCTGCTCAAGAACAGGGTGCGAATTTTAATGGCTTTTCGATCAGAGTCAAACCTTTATCCGATATTTTTCTAAAAAATAGCGATTTTTTTAAACCAAACTGAAGGTTGATTATTTGTTAACCTACGCGCTGGATAAATTAGAGAGAAATGACATGTCCGCCGTTACCGCTCAATTGACTCGCCTCTTCGACGAATTCAAAACCGAATGCAAACAACAGGGTAATCCAACACTTCTGGTTGAAGAGGATTGGTTGAGCCCTGCACTGCTGCCAGGCTATGAGGTTGACCAAGAGTCTGAGTGGTTACCCAGCCCTATCAATAACTCGACTCTGGACATGTTTGAGCGACTTTCAGAAGCTCTAGAGATAGAGATTCCCCAATCGATCATTGATTACTACACCAGTTGTTGGTCACAACCCATCTTAGCAACCCATACCGAGGGCGAATTAAGTCTCATCTTTGTCTGGAACCCTGAGGATCTGGAGCGCTTAAGAGAGAACCTCATTGGCCATGCTCTGAACAAAAGACGCTTGCGACAAAACATCAGCTTCTTCTTTGCTACTACTGAACCGGATGGCGATCAGATTCTTTCGGTGGAGAGCGACACAGGTCGTGTGCTTCTAGAGAAGCCAGGACAGAAAAAGTTCAGTGTCATTGCTGAAGATCTAGAGAGCTTTCTCAGCCAGGTGACTTGTATCCATCACCAGTGACCCTACTGATTAGGAGGTCGATTAACCAATCGACCTAGCCAAAAGACGACTGATTTGGCACAGATCAACGCCAGATTCACCGCGCCACTGATTGAATGCTTCTTGAACCAGAAGTAGATCACGCTTAGCCGTGGGACGCTTATCAACAACGCCCTGCGCCTTTAACGCGACCACCACATCATCTGTCAGGACTGGACTGTCACGACCAATAATTCTAAGTGCATAGGCTCCTGAGTTACCACCCAACTGTGCCCCCTCTTTTTTCAAGTAGCTCCACAACCCTAAGACAGTATCCTCGACCGGCCAATCAGCCAAAAACTGACCAAAGCTACCTTGTTTTTGGCTGACTTCATGAATCATCAAAGCGTTGATACGAGTTGCTTTAATTTTTCCAAAGTGGCGAATGAGATCCCTGTTCTGCATTAATGCATCGAGGTGATCATCACTCATCAACGAGACCTTTTCAGGATCGAAACCAAAGAATGCTTTTTCAAAAGCAGGCCACTTACCATCCACTAACGAGCGCTTGAGCCCTGCACAGAAGATACGCCAGGTCATTGCGGACAATATGCGATCATCCGGAGTGGCCATAAGCTCTGTCCGATTAGCCGCCCGTGGACCTAGCAGCTCGGCCTCACTCCAATCGGGGTAAAAATGCTTAGCCTGTTGCAGAAGGTGTGAAAAAGGTTTCATCAGTGATCCGGTTCAAAATTAAGAGATGCAGAGTTGACACAGTAACGAACACCGGTTGGTTGTGGGCCATCCGAGAATATATGGCCCAAATGAGATCCACACTGACTGCAGGTAATTTCAGTACGCACCATACCTTGTGAGTGATCAGGATGCTGATCTACCCTACCCTCACCCAACTCATCAAAGAAGCTAGGCCAACCGCATCCGGAATCATATTTCAGAGAGCTATCAAAGAGTTCAGCATCGCAGCATTTACAGCGGTATAAACCTGATCGCTTCTCATCAAAATAGGCACCAGTGAAGGCACGTTCTGTCCCTTTCTGGCGACATATGTAGAACTCTTCAGGTGACAATTTATCCCGCCAGTACTCATCGTCTTTTAAATCATCATATTGCATTATGAAAAACCTCTCTAAGAGCTCGGTAAACTCTATACCCAAACCGAGCAAAGTCGTATAGTTACTACTAACACGGTTTGCTTATCAACACGTTGGTAGTACGACGTATTCTACTCAAATCGATCCCCTTTAAATTAATCTCCCCGTGAGAAGAGCTCTACCGATGTCTCAGATTAGAAAGTCCAACAAACTCAACAATGTATGTTACGACATTCGTGGACCTGTCCTTCAAGAAGCAAAACGCTTGGAAGAGGATGGCCACAAAATTTTAAAACTGAATATCGGTAACCCGGCCCCATGGGGCTTCGATGCCCCTGACGAGATTGTTCAAGACGTTATCTACAACTTGCCAAGCGCGCAGGGCTATTGTGATTCAAAAGGGCTGTTTGCGGCTCGTAAAGCAGTCATGCAGGAGTCACAACGCAAAGGCATCAAAGATGTCACCATCGAAGATATCTACATCGGCAACGGTGTCTCTGAGCTGATCGTGATGGCAATGCAGGGGCTTCTCAACGATAACGACGAGATGTTAATCCCTGCGCCAGACTACCCGCTATGGACCGCTGCCGTCAGCCTAGCGGGCGGGACACCGGTTCACTATCAGTGTGACGAGGAGCGCGAGTGGTTTCCAAACATTGAAGACATTCGCAGCAAAATTTCTGAGCACACCCGTGGGATAGTGGTGATCAACCCCAACAACCCAACTGGTGCGCTGTACCCAGAATCGGTTCTTATGGAGATTATCGAACTAGCGCGTGAACACAATCTGATCATCTTTGCTGACGAGATCTACGATAAAATTCTTTACGACGAAGCGAAACACACCTCGATCGCATCACTGACAGATGATGTGTTGGTCTGTACGTTTAACGGATTATCCAAGACTTACCGTGCGGCGGGCTTCCGTTCAGGTTGGATGTTTATAAGTGGTCCTAAGCACACGGCAACCGACTACATCGAAGGCTTAGAGATGCTGGCGAACATGCGTCTGTGTGCAAACGTACCGGCGCAGAATGCCATTCAAACTGCACTTGGCGGATACCAATCGATCAATGAACTGATTGTTCCTGGTGGTCGCCTATGCGATCAGCGAGATATCGCCTACAAGATGCTAAATGAGATCCCCGGTGTCAGCTGCGTTAAACCCAAAGGGGCAATGTACTGTTTTGTGAAGTTAGATCCCGAGATCCATCCCATCAGCAACGATGAGAAATTCGCACTGGATCTACTTCAGCAGCAAAAGGTGCTAATTGTGCATGGTAGCGGTTTCAACCTTCCGGATACTCAGCACTTTAGGATTGTATTTTTACCGGAACCAAGACTCTTGGAAGATGCCATCTCTAGAATTGGCACCTTCCTGAAAACCTACAAACAGTAACCCGAGCTCTACGGAATGGAGCCATGTCGTATCACTGTCACAATTAGCGACTATAGTGCGACTAACTAACAGGAGTAGTTATGTTTTTAAAGATCAAAAAAGATCGCGGTATTAAGATGAACCACAACGGCATGGATAAGAAGCTGGTTGTGGACATCACATCAAACTTTCTAATCAACATGGCGCACATTGGTGAGATCTCTTTCTACTCACAACATGAACCGCGCCAGCGCGTTGACCTAGCGGGACACTCATTTACTCAACCGGCAGGCACTCTGGTCATTCACTTGCAAATGGCTCACACCTACGCATCGATGACCGGTGATAGTCGTGAAGGGATCAACCGCGTGCGTGAAAAGGTCTACTACAAACTCTATTTCGCACCAGAGAACATCGACTCTTACCAAGAGTTGCGTAACGCTATCGAAGCTCGCGTCGTTAACCTTTAAGAGTTCACCTTTAAGGTTGAATTTAGGTTGCTTCGCCACAATTTGTGTTAATAGATAAATTGTTTGAGGAAGCAACCTAAATGCTCAGAATAATCCTTTTCTTAGCGACCAACCTTGCCATCATTCTGGTGGCCAGCTTGACGCTTAACATCCTTGGCGTTGGTCCATACCTAACATCGAACGGCCTAGACCTTGGCGCTCTACTAGCCTTTTGTGCAGTGTTTGGTTTTGCCGGCTCATTTATCTCTCTGTTTATCTCTAAGTGGATGGCGAAGAGAACAACGGGCACTCAAATTATTGAGCAACCTCGCAATGCCGAGGAGAAATGGCTGGTTGAAACGGTGGCAGAACTGGCTCAAAAAGCCGGTATTGGCATGCCAGAAGTGGGGGTATTCCCATCCAATGCAGCGAATGCCTTTGCGACTGGCTGGAATAAGAACAACGCACTGGTTGCGGTCAGTAGCGGTCTGCTTTCGCGATTCAAAGCCGATGAAGTGAAAGCGGTGCTAGCACACGAGGTAGGTCACGTTGCGAATGGCGACATGGTGACTCTGTCGTTGATTCAAGGGATTATCAATACCTTTGTGATGTTCTTAGCTCGTATCGTCGGTTACGCCGTTGATAGCTTCTTGCGCCGTGGCGATAACTCAGGCGGTGTTGGTATAGGCTTTTACATCGCGACCTTTATCGCTGAGATGGTCTTTGCCGTATTTGCTCATATGATTGTGGCTTGGTTCTCGCGTCGCCGTGAGTTCCGGGCAGATGAAGCGGGTGCAGACCTAGCGAGCAAGCAGGGCATGATTAATGCTTTGCAAAGACTGCAGGCTGAATCGGGTCAAGCGCAAGAGCTATCCGGACAGCTCACGGCCTTTGGCATCAGCAGCATCAAGAAGCAGGGCTTTATGGAGATGTTTGCGAGCCACCCTCCTCTAGCAGCTCGTATTGAGGCTCTGCAAAACCGCCGTTAAATTCCGACTCGGTAGATAACGGCGTCTCGATAACCGGTGTGCACCGCCACCACACCGGTTAGTTTTCGATCCAGCTCTGGGTCACCACTGTCAATAATAAGCGGGCGCCCATTAAGTCCGACGATTTTAGAGCGTGTCGCAACGACATAGAGACCCGGTAGACCTACCTTTTGAATCAGCTGCGGGCTCAACTGTTGATTACCGCGACCAAGAAGATGCCCCTGCCCGCCAATCGGTGTGATGACAATCTTGAAAGGCGCATCCCCCACTAGCTCAAGTAACTGCTGTGCTGAACAATCACTAGCGACAACCTCTCCATCTTTAATAAGATCGGTACCCAACAGCGTATTTTCGAGTCCCAACTCATCCATGATCGCCGCGACGGTTGTGCCGGATCCCATCACATAGAGAAGTTCGGGATCCATCTGCTCAACAAAATCGGCCGCGATATCAGCGACTACAAGCTCTTCAACCTCTTTGCCGCCCTCTTTCACAGACTGCACATACTGATGCTCTGCAGGCACAAGCAGTTCGCCATAATATTTTGCACGAACTCGGCCCTGCCTAAACTCAGACTCATCAATATCGCGAACCTCAGCCTGCTCCATGCGAACCAGACGCCCTTCGATAAGATCAGTAATTAATGACCCTGCTAGCGAAGGGGTCAGGGTATAGACGCCTGAATGAATCTTCACACCCGCCGGAACGCCAAGGACAGGCACCTGTTGCCCAATGGCTTCATAAATATTGCGTGCCGTACCGTCACCACCCGCAAACAGAATGAGATCGACACCCTCGTCAACCATTGCTCTAGCAGCGATCAACGTATCCTCTGCACTGGTCGGCCAGTGCTGCGGTGAACCTAAGACAAGGCACTCTAACTTTAACTCTTTAATTGACTCTTCACCCATGGCACCGCCCCAGGTAAACAGCTCAATTTGATCACTCTTTATGGCCTCAAGGGCGTGACGCATTTTGACCGGAGCAAGCTGCTGAGCACCTCGGCTTAAAGCCTCATCTCTGATCGCTTCACCATCACTCCCTTTCAATGCAACACTGCCACCAATACCGGCATAAGGGTTGACCAATACGCCTAAGCGAAACTTCATACCTGCACCTCATCCACCTTAAACCCTAAAGCTGCAAGCTGAACTTTCATCGCGCCTGTCGTCTGACCGGTCAGCTTCAGCGATGAAAACTCTCGACGCACCGGGTAACTCTTTCTCAATTGATCAAAGGCTTTAGGTTGATTTTTCGCAGGGGTCAAAGAGTCCATAAAATGCTGATGATCCTCTTTTATGGAGTAGACAGATTGAATCACTTGCTGAACGGTTGTTTGTCGAGTTAATTCAAGCATTGGGGTTGGATAATCAATAAATAGGCTGTCGAAAGAGACAGAAACCTCAAGACCCAAAATCTCACAGTAACGCTCGTACAGCATATAGGTTCCGCGTAACTTACCCTCTAAACTGTAACCCGCTATATGGGGCGTACCGATCAACACCCGACCGGCCAATTCACTGTCGACTGTCGGCTCCTCTTCCCACACATCCATCACCAGTGTGACGTCAGTTCTCTGCTTGGCAAACTTTAAGAGTGCTTCACCATCAATGGTTGGCCCCCGTCCAGCATTTAAAAGCAGTGCTCCTGGACTCAGCTGCTGCAGAAGCGACTCGCCAATCAAGTGATGGGTTGCATGCTCACCGCTGGTGGTTAACGGCAGATGACAACAGACAGCATCCGACTGGGCCATTAACTCTGCGAGAGGGGTATCTATAAAGGAATGATCCCGAAGAGCACGAGGGGGATCTGATACAAGGACATTAACCCCCAGTGCAGTTAAACGGCTAACTAACCGAGAGCCTACATTACCGGCACCGACCACCCCGTATGAGAGGCTCAGTGGATCTAAGGCTCTCTGTTCGGCATATTCATAAATAGCTGCTAGCGCATAATCCACAACCGAATCGGCATTACAGCCTGCTGCGTTAGTAAAGGGGATTGCGCGCTCAGTCAGGTAGTGAGAATCCATATGATCCATACCTATGGTCGCCGAACCGATAAATTCTAACGGTTTAGCCTCACTCAATAACTGTGCATTAACTTGGGTAATAGAACGTACCAGAAGCGTATCAGCATCAGCCAACTGACTGGGTTCTATTGAGCGACCCGCCACACGGCGAACTTCACCGAAGGAGGAGAACAGTGCCTCAACGGCCGGCATATTCTCATCTGCAACAATGACTTTTTTGAGCTTTATCATGAACACCCCTTTTGAAGAGCTGTATTATACGGTCTATCGATAAAAGTGCGATCTGAACTGATACCACTGAGGCTGTGTAAAAAGCCGTGTAAATAAACGTAAAGTTGGTTCACTGTTAGACTCGAGCATGAAAACATACGCACAATAGAGTTAGGAATTTAAGTGACTAATCCACCTAAGCGAATCGTTATCAGTCTGTTTCTGCTCAGTTCCGTAGTACTGTTAATCTGGGCTTCGCAACTCTTTTTGGGACCAAAACCGGTGTCACATTGTGATATCAACAGCGGCAGATGCGAAGTCGTTAACGATGATATTCGGTACCGCTTTACACTGGGTCCGATGCCAGCCCGGTCTTTAAACAGTATGACACTGACGGCTGAAACTGATCTACCTGAAGTCAATCGAGTTTGGGTCGATCTGCAAGGTGCCGATATGTACATGGGTGTTAACCAGTTTGAAATGCAAAAGAGTGAACACCTATGGCAGGGTAAGACTCAGTTAGCCGTCTGTACCACTGGAACGATGACCTGGCTAGCAAAGGTGATTTTTGAAACGGATTCGAAACAAGAGATTGTTGAATTGAGGTTTGACGCACGATGAAGACTCGCAATAAAAATCTACTCGTTATTGTGATGCTGATATTGGCAGCCGTCATTGTTAGCTTGGTTTACCTAAAGCCCAATAACAGTTACCAACCGATTCAGCTGGGTGGTGAGTTTCAGGGTAAAAGTATTGATGGCGATCTGTCACTGAGTGACTTCAGAGGCAAGTTGGTACTGCTCTATTTTGGCTACACCTCTTGCCCCGATATATGCCCCACCTCTTTAACCAGTATGAAGTTTGCTTTCAATGAACTCGATGATGAGCAACTAAACCAAATTCAACCCATTTTTTACAGCGTCGACCCTGATCGGGATTCACTGGAACAGCTACAGGTCTACTCTCAGTTTTTCTCGCCTCTCATTCTTGGTATGACCGGCAGCCGTCAGCAGATCGACAGCGCGATTAAACTGTACGGGGCTTACTATCGAATGGTCGAGCAGCCTGATTCAGCGATGGGCTACACCGTCGACCACTCTTCTAAAATCTATCTAATCGATCAACAAGGTGAGTTTCTAGGAAGCGTCTCACACAACAATCCCAACCAACTTGTTGAGAAAATCCGTTCCATCTTGCAGTAGGAAACTAAGATGAAAAAACTGTTAATCGCGTCACTTTTAACAAGCACCCTTGCCCAGGCCGAGGTCGAGATTTCAGATGCGCGTGTGCGTGCTGTTCCACCGGGCCAGAAAATGACCGGCGCATTCATGGATATCAAAAACAGTGGTGCCGATCTTCAAGTGGTTTCAGCTGAGTCCTCTATCTCTAAAGTGGTCGAGCTGCATACTCATATCAAAGATGGTGAAGTGATGCGTATGCGAAAAATTCCTGCCATTGATCTGCCAGCAAACAGCACCACTCATTTGAAACCAGGCGGCCTACATGTGATGTTTATCGGACTAAAGGAGCCACTCTCCATCGATCAGACAATCGATCTGAAATTAAATTTCAGTGATGGAGCTAGCCAAGCATTAGAAGTGCCCGTCAAAATGATTCAAAAGCCTGGTATGAAAAAAGAGATGAAGCAGGATATGCAGCATTGATCGATCAGCACATCTTACAGCCACGGGTACGACTGTCGAAGTGGCTGTAGAGTGCTAGACAGGCATCAACCTCTGACTCCAACACTCCCAGCAGTGCCGCTTTATAACCGTCAATATACTCCACCCGATATCCGTCTATCTCTTGAGTCACCCGATAGGATTTGAAACCGACACGATAGACCCCTGAGTAGTGTGGATAATCCATTAGAGATTGCTCTTGGTATGCCACCACTGGCCAACTCTGCTCAATTTTCAGCGCCGGCACTTTTAATGGGTTGTCGTTATGCAACGCAAGAAAGTACTGTAACTGCTCGACATGATCAAATACACCGAGCACCCACACACCTCGATCTGATTGACCCAGTTCCTGCTCACCTTCAGCGTAAAGATACTCTTTTGTCGGCAGCGTCAATCTTAGATAGTTAAAGCGATTAGTAACGCTAGCAAAGAGAGACCAGTCATCGCCTTTGGCCTGTAAAAGCCAATCGGTTGCAGTGATACTTAACTGGCGCACGAATAACTCTCTAATTGGAACTGATCGACACTCAGAGGCTCCACAGCATAGAGTGTTCTCAGAGCTTCGCTGAGCGCTTTCAAGCGTGGGTTCATTCCATTGTCGAGTAGTTGATGCACCCTGTTAAGAACAGCCTCTTTAAAGCTATCTGAAGCTCCTAACCCTTGAGAGAGGTTATCGGCACTGAAATGAAATTTTCGACCCGCCGATACCGTTAGAATCCACTCATAAGCTTGAGGGGATACCTCCACTCGCTCAAACTCGGCTTGCTCTTCTTCTGTACGGCCATCTGGCTTGTACCAGTAACCGAAATCTTCAAGCAGTCGTCTTTTTGGACCCGCCACACACCAGTGAGCAATCTCGTGCAATGCGCTTGCAAAGAAGCCATGTGCAAAGATAATTCGATGATGAGGATAATCGGAATCGGCAGGCAAGTAGATAGGCTCCCCATCACCGCGAACCAGTTCGGTATTAAGGGATTCCAAAAAGAGAGTATTAAAACACTCAATCAGTTGATCGACTTGAGGATCGAGATCCATATAAGGCTCCAGAAAAAGACCGTTAGATTATAGTCGGGTTAAAGTCTGTAATTAATCTGACAGGCACAAAAAAAGCGCCATATGGCGCTTTTTTCTAAGAATCTTACTCTTATGCTACAACAGTTACGTTGTCAGCTTGAGGACCTTTCTGGCCCTGAGTAACCTCGAAAGTTACCTGCTGGTTTTCAGCTAGTGTACGACGACCAGTACCGTTGATAGCACGGAAGTGAACGAATACGTCTGGACCGTTCTCCTGCTGAATGAAACCAAAACCTTTCTCGTCGTTAAACCATTTAACTGTACCAGTTAGCTGCTCTGACATTTCTTGCCTCTTAATCCTGTCCCATTTAGGAACTTTAGTGCATCCCCGAGGGGAGTTATCTACCAAGTCAATGACTTGGCCTGAGTGCGACCTGTGCCGCGAACTAAATTACAAGCCTATCTTGTAACCCAGTTATTTATTAGCAGGATGAAGTGACAAAACGATGACACAACACTCAAAACTAACAAAATTAGTGCTTAGTTCAGAGTGGAAAAGGAGCAGAAGATCAGATGCGAAGTTTTACTTTCGGTGTTCCAGCCAACCCTAGGGTTAAGCTCTAGTGCAACTTGTTTCTCTGGACGTTTCAAACGCCACAACGTAAACAACTGAGTTAAGTTTAATCCAGTGAGTGCCGAATACAACTATTTTTTATCAATGTTACGCTTTTTGCCGCTTTTTAACGCTAGATGACCCTTTTTTAGCCTTACCACGAGGTGGCAAGCCTGTATGCTGAGTCAATAATCTACCTTTTTTAACACTCTTACTTTGCTTATTAACGTTCTTACGGCGCGGACTCTTATATTGATCACCCTCTGAATTGTTTGAAGGAATCAAATGATTAGGGCCATCGCCTATCAAGTCAGCACGTCCCATCGACTTCAGAGCCTCACGTAACAGCGGCCAATTTTCAGGGTCGTGGTAGCGTAGGAATGCTTTGTGTAAACGACGCTGTTTTTCACCTTTGACCGTCTCAACCCGCTCTGAAGACTTTTTGTAGCTTTGACGTTTCAGAGGGTTACGACCGGTATGGTACATGGCGGTAGCGGTCGCCATCGGTGAAGGGTAAAACGCCTGCACCTGATCCGCTTTAAAGTCATTGCGCTTTAACCAGACAGCGAGATTCATCATATCTTCGTCAGTGGTACCGGGGTGCGCAGCGATGAAGTAAGGAATCAGATACTGATCCTTCCCTGCCTCTTTAGAGAAGCGTTCAAACATCTTCTTAAACGCATCGTAAGTACCAATGCCCGGCTTCATCATATGATCGAGCGGACCTCGTTCAGTATGTTCAGGCGCGATCTTTAGATAACCACCAACATGATGGGTCACCAGCTCTTTCACGTATTCAGGGTCTTCCACAGCCAAATCGTAGCGAAGACCTGACGCAATCATCACCTTCTTCACCCCTTTTGTTTTGCGTGCTTTGCGATAAAGCTCCGTCAATGAGGAGTGATCAGTATTTAAGTTGTGGCATATCTCCGGGTAGACACAAGAGAGCTTACGACAGGACTTTTCGATCTCCGGTGACTTACAGGCGATGCGATACATATTGGCCGTGGGCCCGCCTAAATCTGAGATAACCCCTGTAAAGCCTGGGACTTTATCTCTGATCTCTTCAATCTCATTTAAAATCGATTCGTGAGAGCGATTCTGAATAATGCGCCCTTCGTGTTCTGTAATGGAGCAGAAAGTACAACCGCCAAAACAGCCGCGCATGATGTTCACCGAAAACCGAATCATCTTGTAGGCAGGGATCTCTTGCCCTTTATAGATCGGGTGTGGAACACGTGCGTAGTTAAGCCCGAAAACGAAATCCATCTCTTCAGTGGTCAATGGAATCGGAGGTGGATTCAACCACACCTCTTGATCACCATGCTGTTGGACTAACGCGCGAGCATTACCGGGATTTGTCTCTAAGTGGAGTACTCTGCTCGCATGAGCGTAGAGAACAGGATCTTTAGAGACTTTTTCAAATGGGGGAATGCGAATGACTGTTTTACTGCGATCAAGGTGCACCTTAGGTTCAATATGCAGAACCTGAACTTCATCAGCCTCAGGCTCCTCTTTGGAACCCTTTTCCAACGCACACTGTTCAAGGTCTCGGGTGTTAACATAGGGGTTGATCATTCGATCAATTTTGCCCGGTCTATCGATACGAGTGGAGTCTATCTCCATCCAGCCCTCGGGCGTATCCGTGCGAATAAAAGCGGTGCCTCGGACATCGGTCAAGTCGCCAACCGATTCGCCGGCTGACATTCGCTGAGCCACTTCAACAATGGCACGTTCAGCATTACCGTAGAGCAATATATCCGCCCTGGAGTCGAGCAGTATTGAGCGACGAACTTTGTCTTGCCAGTAGTCATAATGAGCAATACGACGCAGTGACGCTTCGATACCTCCCAATACAATGGGAACCTCTTTATAAGCTTCTCGACAGCGCTGGCTGTAGACAATGCTGGCACGATCAGGTCGGCTACCGGCTTTACCACCCGGCGTATAGGCATCATCAGAACGAATTTTACGATCGGCCGTATAACGGTTGATCATAGAATCCATGTTACCCGCCGCAACACCAAAGAATAAGCGAGGCTTACCCAATACTTTAAAGGCCTCAGCACTCTGCCAATCTGGCTGAGCAATAATACCTACCTTGAAACCCTGCGACTCCAGCAGACGGCCAATGATGGCCATACCAAACGATGGATGATCAACATAGGCATCACCGGTCACGATAATGATGTCACACTGGTCCCAACCCAACTTCTTCATCTCAGCTTTAGACAGCGGCAAAAACGGTGCGTGCGGAGCATCGTTACGCTGAGCAATCGAGGTGATTGTTGGAGTGGCTTGCATGATCAATCCAGAGATCTAATGAGTATGGTGAAATTATACGTGAGAGCAGTTAGAAGATCTGCTCAGAATCGATAAAAGTTATCGCGGGTATTGATAGCGATTTAGCCAGCGCTCAATAAACCGGAACGCCAAAATAAATAGCGCAGCGATAGCAAGATACAACATACCTGCCGCAAAAAAGATCTCCAGCGGGGTATAAGTACGAGCAATAATGGTTCTCGCCATACCCGTAAGATCCAACAGAGTAATGGTTGAGGCGAGCGCACTACCCTTCAACATCAGAATTAACTCATTCCCGTAAGCAGGAAGCACAATACCGAAAGCACGAGGCAGGACGATACGTCGTATCTGAACCAGTTTCGACATACCAAAAGCCTCTGCAGCTTCAATCTCCCCCTTTGGAATAGACTGGATTGCACCACGAACAAGCTCAGCACTGTACGCTGCAGTGTTCAGCGTTAACGCTATCAGTGCACACCAGAAGGGTTCACTGAAAATTTCCCAAAGGGATGTATTTCGAATGAGATCAAACTGAGCTGAGCCATAGTAGATCAAAAATATTTGGACCAATAACGGCGTGCCACGGAAGAAATAGATGTATGCCCAAGGAAGCGCAGAAACTAAGCGATTTTTAGAGGCACGCATCAGCGCAAGAGGCACTGCAATCGCTAGCCCCGTTAAGGCTGAATAGAGAACCAATTCTAGTGTTAACCAAACGCCATCAAAGAGGCGTGGAAAATATTCCCAGATCACATCCCATGACCAGTTCATGCTGCAACCCTCTTCTCAGCAGGATTTGATGCGCGCTCAAGATAAGTAGTTATCAAAGTAGATATTGCCGTGAGACCAAGATAGATCAGTGCGGCTGCCATGTAGAAAGTGAACGGCTCTTTTGTAGACCCCGTCGCAACGTAGGCCTGTCGCATAATGTCGTTCAAACCAACAACAGAGACGAGTGCGGTATCTTTTAGAAGTACTTGGAAAAGGTTGCCAAGACCTGGCAGCGCAAGACGCCAAACCTGGGGCAGAATAATTCGATAGAAGGTCGTCAGGCGAGGCAAGCCCAAAGCATAGGCTGACTCCCACTGGCCCTTCGGGAGCGCTTGAATAGCCGCTCGAAAAACTTCAGTAGCGTAGGCACCAAATGCAATAGAGAGCGCCGTGACACCCGCTGCAAAAGCACTCACCTCTATGTAATCTGTATAACCAAAACGCTCTGCGATAGCCATCAACAGCATCGAGCCACCAAAGTAGATGGTGAGCACTAAAAGCAGTTCCGGTATTCCACGAATCAGCGTTGTGTATCCGGTTGCTAACCAGCGAAGTGGCGCAATCGAGGATAGTTTCGCAGAGGCACCAGCAAGCCCAATAATAAGGCCAAAAAATAGGCTAGCGAGCGCAAGCTGAATAGTTATCCAGGCACCCTCCCAAAGAAGGTGACCGAAGCCGTGAAGATCAAACATAGAGTAAGATATTGGCTGCGCCATTTAGGCACAGCCTGTCCCGATTAGTAGATCGAGAATGGGAAGTACTTAGCGTTGATTTTCGCGTAAGTACCGTTATCAACAATCGCTTGAAGTGCTTTGTTGAACTTCTCTTTTAGAGCATCGTTTTTACGAATTGCGATACCGATCTTATCGTCGATGTCGATATCCTGGCCTTTGAACTCAAAGCCTTTGCCGTCATCAGTTCGTAGCCAGTCGTATGCTGGGAACTTATCTGACAGCATGCCATCAAGACGGCCGGCAGCAAGGTCTAAGTATGCGTTATCTTGAGTATCGTACAGTTTTACGCTCGCGCTTCCTGACATGTTGTCTTCAAGGTACTGGCCAGCGATAGTCGCACGCTGCGCACCAAGCGTTTTACCCTTCATGTCACCCATAGACTGAACTTTAGGACCCACGTAAGCGAGAACGTTTGAGTAGTATGGGTTAGTGAAGTCGACAACTTTTAGACGCTCTTCTGTGATCGACATTGATGCGATGATTGCATCGTACTTACGGCTCATAAGACCAGGGATAATACCGTCCCAATCCTGTGCCACTAGCGTACAGTCTGCTTTCATTTCAGCACAAAGTGCATTAGCGATATCTACGTCAAAGCCCTGAAGCTGACCTTTGTCATCGACCATATTGAAAGGCGCGTATGCACCTTCAGTAGCGATACGGATTTTATCGCCTGCGAAAGCTGAAGAGGCTGCAACAGCACTCAAAGTAAGACCAACGACGAGGTTTTTTAATTTCATTATTTTCTCCTATTAGGATCTACTGTCCTATTGATGACTCGACATAAAGGCCTTCACCCTTGCAGATGAAGGATTTTCGAATAGTTTCTCTGGTGTTCCCTGCTCTTCGATATGTCCTTCATGAAGAAAGACAACCTGGCTCGAAACATCACGTGCGAAGCGCATTTCATGGGTTACTATCAGCATAGTGCGTCCCTGTGAGGCCAGATCCCGCATGACCGCCAGCACTTCATTGACCAACTCAGGATCAAGCGCTGAAGTTGGCTCATCGAACAATAACAGCTGTGGATCCATCGCTAAAGCACGTGCTATCGCAATACGCTGCTGCTGGCCACCTGAAAGATGACTAGGATAGGCATCGATCTTATCTACGAGACCGACCTGCTCTAGGATCAGTTTTGCCTGCCCCACCGCCTCATCTTTAGACTGTTTTAAAACTTGAATGGGAGCTTCTGTAATATTCTCTAACACAGTACGGTGCGGCCAGAGATTAAAGTTCTGGAATACAAAACCGATACGCGAACGCATATTTTCAAGCTGCTTTCGACTTTTAGCCTGCAACTCGCCACTCTTAGATGGCACCAACTCAAGTTTCTCATCCCCAAGATAGATCTCACCCTTGCTTGGATTTTCAAGCAGGTTAATACAGCGCAGTAGCGTACTCTTACCCGAGCCACTCGAACCGAGAATAGAGATCACATCGCCATCTTTCGCCTCCAGTGAGACCCCTTTGATAACGTTCAGGGATCCGTAGGATTTATGAATATCGATCATGCGAAGCGCAGTAGCGGGTTGTGAATCTTGAGACATTAAAACTTAACCAAACAGTCATGTAATCAAGGGACTTTAGCGAGAATAGTGACACACGGCAAGCCTTCTATATTCCACAAACAAAAAAGCCGCGATAAACGCGGCCCTTAATGTGAGTTTTCGTTTAGCCTTTCGCTTTAACGATTATGTCGTGCCATTTAGCTGGACCAGATGTATGAACAGACTCACCATTCACATCTACAGCCACAGTCACCGGCATATCTTTGACTTCAAACTCATAGATCGCTTCCATGCCCATCTCTGGGAAGGCTAGCACTTTTGAGTCAGTGATCGCTTTAGATACAAGGTACGCTGCACCACCTACAGCCATTAAGTAAACAGCTTGGTTATCTTTGATCGCATCAATAGCGATTGGACCACGCTCTGATTTACCAATCATGCCCAGTAGGCCCGTTGACTCTAGAATCTGACGTGTGAACTTATCCATACGTGTTGACGTTGTTGGGCCAGCAGGGCCTACAACCTCATCACGGACAGGGTCGACAGGACCCACGTAGTAGATGAATCGCCCTTTCAGATCAACTGGCAACTCTTCACCGTTGTTAAGCATCTCTACCATGCGCTTATGGGCGGCATCACGACCGGTCAACATTTTACCATTAAGCAAAATAGTCTCACCAACCTTCCACTCTTTAACCGACTCAGGTGTGATCTCATCTAGATTGACGCGGCGTGTATTAGCACCGACTTCAAAGGTCACTTCTGGCCACTGATCCAAGCTTGGCGGTGTGAGAACGGCCGGCCCATCACCTTTCAAAGTAAAATGAGTATGGCGAGTCGCAGCACAGTTAGGGATCATACAGATTGGCAAAGATGCCGCGTGCGTTGGGTAGTCCATGATCTTAACGTCTAGAATCGTTGTCAGACCACCAAGACCCTGTGCACCAATACCTAGCTCATTGACCGCATCCATGATCTCTAAACGAAGCTCTTCGACACGGTTCTGCGGGCCACGCTCACGTAGCTCATGAATATCAATTGGGTCCATCAAAGACTCTTTGGCCATGACTGCTGCCTTCTCGGCAGTACCACCAATACCAATACCCAACATACCTGGTGGACACCAACCAGCACCCATAGTCGGTACCGTTTTAACCACCCAATCCACGATGCTGTCAGATGGGTTCAACATCACCATCTTCGATTTATTCTCTGAACCACCACCTTTAGCAGCCACATGAACTTCTACCTCATCGCCCTCTACAATTTCGTAGTGGATAACAGCAGGAGTATTGTCTTTGGTGTTCTGACGTTTGCCAGCAGGGTCTGCAAGAATCGAAGCGCGTAGAACATTATCTGGGTGCATGTAGGCACGACGAACACCTTCATTGACCATATCGGTGACGCTCATTGAAGCATCCCACTGAACGTTCATACCCACTTTAAGGAATACGGTAACGATACCGGTGTCCTGACAGATAGGACGCTTACCTTCGGCACACATACGTGAGTTGATTAGGATCTGCGCCATCGCATCTTTAGCGGCTGGGTTCTCCTCTTTCAGGTAGGCTTCGTGCACACCTTCAATAAAGTCGATTGGGTGGTAGTAAGAGATGAACTGTAGCGCATCAGCAACGCTATCAATAAGGTCGTCTTGACGAATAACGCTCATTGGAAAACTCCATTTATAGTGATGATCACGGGGCTCCACCCCTGCAGTGCTGCCAGATTATACATCATCCAATCGAGATGGGATGACCACACTTTGTCTAACGGCTAAGCAGAACCTGTAGAGACAAAAAAGCCGGCTTGCTAGCCGGCTAACATTTACGCCCTCTCTGGAGCGTTTGGAAGATCACGCATCAGTAGCGCGTATTCCATATCGGTATCAAAGTCGAGTGGCAGCGTTACACGGTGTCCAGAACCTGGGGCAACGTGGACTCGAGCACCTTTCTTGTCATACAGCTCATCGAGCTTGAAGCGACGATTACCCTGAGGGGTCATCAACTCAAGTGTGTCACCCACCTCAAATTTGTTCTTCACATCGATAACAAGCTTGCCAGAGTCCGCGTCACGCTCAACCACTTCACCGACAAATTGCTGATGCACACCCACAGAGTTACCCGTTTCATAGTTCTGGTATTCATCGTGAACATGACGACGGTAGAAACCTTCGGTGTATCCGCGGTTCGCAAGATTCTCAAGGACATCCATTAGGCCCTTGTCGAATGGGCGACCAGCCGCTGCATCGTCAATGGTTTGACGGTAAGCTTGCGCGGTTCTGGCAACGTAGTAGTGCGACTTAGTGCGTCCCTCAATTTTCAGAGAGTCGACTCCCATTTCCGTTAAACGATGCACGTGCTGAATGGCGCGCAGATCTTTTGAGTTCATGATGTAGGTACCGTGCTCATCTTCAAAGGCCGGCATATACTCGCCAGGGCGAGTCTCCTCTTGGAGCAGGTAGATCTGATCTGATGGCTTACCTTCACCTAGGGCAGGCTGCTTCTCTTCGCTTGGATCAAAGCTCTGAACGGGAACCACATCACCAGACTCATCTTCCTGAGCTTCATGAGCATCGTATTTCCAGCGACAAGCATTTGTGCAAGTACCCTGGTTTGGATCTCGGTGGTTGATGTAACCCGATAGCAGACAGCGACCTGAGTAGGCGATACAGAGTGAGCCATGAACAAAGACCTCAAGCTCAATATCCGGACACTGTTGACGTATTTCAGCCACTTCATCTAGCGAGAGTTCACGAGACAGAATGATTCGCTCAATACCCGCTCGCTCCCAGAACTTCACTGCAGCCCAGTTCATCGTATTCGACTGAACAGAGAGGTGAATCGGAAGATCTGGATACTTATCTTTGACCATCATAATCAAGCCAGGATCGGACATGATCATAGCATCAGGATTCATCGCTACAACAGGATCGATATCCTTCATGTAGGTACCCAACTTTGAGTTATGCGGCAGAATGTTACTGGCGACAAAGAACTTTTTACCCAGTTGATGCGCAATATTGATCCCCTCTTCAAGGTTCTGAAGAGTAAAGTCGTTATTACGTACGCGAAGGCTGTAGCGCGGTTGACCGGCATAGACCGCATCAGCACCATAGGCAAAGGCATACTTCATATTTCGCAAGGTCCCTGCAGGGGACAAAAGCTCGGGTTTTCGCATCATGTTCTCAAAATTGGTTAAACGGTTTAGCGTGTAAGTGGCACTTCGAAAAGCGGCTTATAGACACTGCCATGATCACCCTCAATGCTCTGAAGCAGCACAATCGAGTCAGCCGGCAGGCTATGATCGATAGGTGGTAACTCTCTGTCGACAGCAAATCGATTGTCCGCTGGCAAGCGTGCCAAGGTGACATGAGGCATAAAGTTCTGATCTTTACGAGCAATGCCAACCTCTTCGGCTAACGCCACTAACTGCTCATGGAGCTTCGTTAGCTGACTATTCTGCGCGGTCATCGCCGCGATCAGGGAGAGTCTTGGGTTGACAGCATAGTAACTGACCTGATCAAGCTGAACGTTAAAACGACTGCCAAAATCTATTTCAGTAGCGCGTTTCTCAAGCTGTTCTATCTGTTCCAGACTGACATCTCCCAAAAAGCAGAGCGTCAGGTGATAGCCAGAAGAATCAAACCAGGTTGCGTCCAGCCCTAGATCAAACTGACACAGCTCATCAGAAAGATTAGCTAGCTCTCGAGCCGTTCTATCAGGAATGCGTAAAGCAAAAAAGGATCTTAGCTTCACGTCTTAACTCAGCCCCATTTCATGTGGCGCGTATTGTGCCCATTGGCAAGGATTTGGACAAGTATTGATCAGTTGCGAATAATTCAACTAACGAATAGCTCCCTCAAGCAGCAGCGTATTGAGCTGTTGTTTGATGTTCAGTAGTTCTGCATTGACCGACTGGCGGCTTGAATCAATGGAGCGGAGGCGATCTTCAATGGTCGCTAAACGGCCATCAAGATCACTGGAATTGGAACCTGCCTTAACTTGTTCAAGCTGCTCTGAAAGCCTTGCTCTCTCGTCCCGCTCAATAGAGAGCTGAAACTCGAGATCACTGTTGAGTTGAGCTACCCGTTCACTCAATTGAGCGATCTGCTTATCTTTACTGGCTACTAGGTCATTAAGTTTGGATAGCTGCTGGTCACGTTTTTGCAAACTGCTATCAAATCCTGAAACTGATTTGGACAGTTTATTAACAGACCCTTCGCTCTTTTTAGCTTGTGCTTGAACTTGATCCACACCTGACTGAATGCTTTTAATCGATTCAGCCTGAGATTTAATCAGTTTAGCTTGCGCTTCAATCGTCTTGCCCTGCTTCTCTAGCTGAGGCTTATTGCGCTGATACGAAACGGTCCAAAGCTTAGCGATCTCAGAGTCAAAATGTTTAATACGATCTTCAACACGACCATTAAGCTGCTCTAATCGAGAAGAGAGGGTTTCACCTGATTGTGACGCTGAAGTCGTTGTCTTCGTCAGCGTTGCATCGGTACTCTCAAGCCATAAGTTCATCTGTTCCAAAAGAACGGATTGTTGATCCATCTTTTGAGTCAGTTGGTAGTTCCATACAGCAATAGCTACAGCCACTAACAGCGCAATAACAGCGACACCCGTTGCTAAGGCACTACTTTTAGGGGAGGACTTAACAGCGGCATTAGTGGGGTTGTTAGGCACTTGAGGTTTTTGCTTTTCAGGTTCAAGAGTGGGCACTGGCTCGGCCAGTTGATCTAAATTGAATCCTGGTTCGCGACGTTCAGACATTGAAGAGGCTTCTTACTCAATTAGAAAGGGATACAGTACCAGTTTTATCCCCCCCAAAAAAGAGTGCCCAGCAAAGCTGGGCACAGGTGGAGTACTGATAAGAGCGCGATTAAATCGCTAGGTACTCGTTACGAAGTGCTTCGTTATCAAGAACTTCTTGAGCGGTTCCGTCGAATACAACGTTACCGGTATCAAGGATCACTGCGCGATCTGCAAGCTTCAGTGCAGCAATTGCATTCTGCTCGACAATCACGGTAGTAATACCCAGCTCTTTGATCTCACGCAGGGTACGCTCAATCTCTTGCACGATAACCGGAGCCAGACCTTCATAAGGTTCATCAAGAAGTAGAACTTTGATATCTCGACAGAGCGCGCGACCGATCGCAAGCATCTGCTGCTCACCACCTGAAAGCGTGACGCCCTCTTGGTTACGACGCTCACCCAAACGAGGGAATAGCTCGTAGATGCGTTCGATATTCCAACCTTTAGGAGGCGCAATTTGAGCCAGCTGCAGGTTCTCTTCTACCGTCAAACCAGGAATGATGCAGCGATCTTCAGGAACCAGTGCAATACCCGCTTGTGACGCTTCATACGCTGTCATTTCGTGAATATTTTGGTGATCCAACCAGATCTCACCGCTTTTCAATACTGGGTCATCACAACGTGCGATGGTACGCAACGTCGATGTTTTACCGGCACCGTTACGGCCAAGTAGAGCAAGAATCTCACCCTCATGGATATTGAAACTCACACCCTGAACGATGTAAGACTCACCGTAGTAACCATGAATATCGTGGATAGAACAGTAGGTAACCGGTGTACCCAGGTTTTGAGTTCTAACGGCTTCAGTTGCGACTGTATTGGTCATACTTCCGCTCCTCCCAAGTATGCTTCACGAACTTTAGGGTTCACTTTAATTTCATCTGGAGAACCCTCAACGATCACGTGACCTGCTGCCATTACACTCACTTTATCAGCGAGTGAGAAGACTACATGCATATCGTGCTCGATGATGACCATCGTCATTCCATCCGCTTTGATCTTCTTCAACAGATCGATGGTGTTGTTGGTATCGGCACGTGCCATACCCGCGGTTGGTTCATCAAGAAGTAGTAGTTTTGGCTCTTGAGAGAGACACATTGCCAACTCAAGACGACGCTTATCACCACGGCTCATGCTGCCCGCGTGAGTATCAGATTTACCTAGCATGTTCACATACTCTAGGTATTTAGCAGCCTTCTCTTGCAGGTCTGCATCCTGATCAGAACGTTTCCAAGCATTTAGCTTGAATTCGCCATCGCGGTGAGCCAACAGTGGGATCATCATGTTTTCCATGATCGTAAGATCAGCAAAGATCTCAGGAGTCTGAAATACGCGTGAAATACCCAACTGGTTAATCTTATGTGGCTTAAGGCCAATCATGCTGTTACCAGAGAACGAAATCGTGCCGTTATCTGGAATCAACTTACCAATGACTGCGTTCAGCAGTGTTGATTTACCGGCACCATTCGGACCGATGACCGCATGAACGGTTTTCTCTTCAATTTTTAAGTTGACGTCATCCAGTGCTCTCAAGCCACCGAATGTTTTGTTTACGCCAGAGATTTCTAGTACTGACATATAAATATCCTGTTAGCTTGAGTTACTCTTCGCCCTGCTTCGAGAAGCGAGCTTTGATTCGACGGTAACCTTCCATGATGCCACCAGGCAGGAAGATAACGACCAGCATGAAGATTAGACCTAGCGTTAGGTGCCAACCTTTACCTACGAACAGAGACAGTACTGGAACAAGGCCAGAAACCAAGAAGTCTGGTAGGAAATCTAGAGCACTAGTCAGAACTGCACCATCGATAGCAGAGAAGATGTTCTCGAAGTACTTGATAGCTACCGCACCAAGGAACGGGCCAACCAATGTGCCGACACCACCAAGGATTGTCATAAGAACAACCTCACCTGATGCAGTCCACTGCATACGCTCCGCACCCGCTAGAGGGTCCATCGCTGCCATTAAGCTACCAGCAAGACCCGCATACATACCTGATATTACAAACGCTGCCAGTGCATATGGGCGAGTGTTCAAACCTGTGTATGACATACGGTTTTGGTTAGTTTTAAGGCCACGTAGCATCGAACCGAAAGGTGAACGAGTGATACGTAGAGCGACATAAAAACCAACAATCAAGAATGCTGCACAGATGTAGAAGCCTGCTAGGCCACCAAAGTCTGTCATCTCAATGCCGAATAGGTTGGTACGAGGTACCGCACCTTCAGCTAGAGGCGCATCCCAAGCACGTGGGTCAGCCGCTTCAACCTGCAGACCTGTCTCACCCATGGTGATAGGTGTGAGTACAGAGTAAGCAAGGTTGTAACTCATCTGAGCTAAAGCCAGTGTCAGGATCGAGAAGTAGATACCTGTACGACGAAGACAGATGAAACCAATAACTAGGGCGAAGATACCTGACACCACAACACCGGCAACCATCGCTGGAAGGATGTTCAGTGTAAACAGCTTGAAGATCCAAACCGTTGTGTAAGACCCCACACCGATAAACGCTGCGTGACCAAACGACAGGTAACCTGTCTGACCGAATAGAATGTTAAAGCCAATTGCGAACAGACCGAAGATAGCGAAACGCTGCATTAAGTCTGGGTAGGCTGCACCGAATGGCTGAAGCCAAAGTGGCATTAGCAGGACGGCTGCTGCAAAGCCCAGCAGCATCATCATGTCTGATTTAGGTGTAAATTTATCAATATGCATCTTAGTCCTCCATTACACCCTTGCGACCCATTAGACCACGTGGACGAACGAGCAGTACGATCATTGCAACTAGGTAGATAATTACCTGGTCGATACCTGGGATGATTTGTTTGATTTCGTTCATCGATGCGAACGATTGGAGGATACCGAGTAGGAAACCTGCCGCTACCGCACCCGGTAGTGAACCCATACCACCCACTACTACAACCACGAATGACAGAACTAGGAAGTCCATACCCATGTGGTAGTTAGGAGAGAGTATTGGTGTGTACATCAAACCTGCCAAACCTGCGACGACCGCAGCTAGACCGAAGACGATACTGAAACGTTTGGTGATGTTGATACCCAACAACTGAACCGTTTGACGATCCGCCATACCGGCACGAACCACCATACCAAAGGTTGTAAACTGCAAGAAGGCAAACACTGCAGCGATGACAATCGCAGCAAAGCCTAAATAAACAAGACGCCATTTCGGGTAGACGATATTGTCACCTAAGCCCAAGAGTGCGCCGATGTTCGCTGTACCCTCAAACATTTCTGGTGCTGGCTGTGGAATCGGGTTTGCACCGTAGATAGCTTTGATGATCTCTTGAATAACGATCGCAAGACCGAAAGTTACAAGGATCTGATCAGCATGTGCGCGACGGTAGAAGTGGCGAATTAGACCACGCTCCATCACCAAGCCAATCACAAGCATGATAGGTATAGCGATTAAAATCGATATTGGAACAGACCAGTCGATAATGGCTCTACCCGTATCACCGAGCCAGAGCTCTAGGTATGGGATCTCTTTGAATGCTTCAAAGAAAGTAACCGACTCATCTTTAACTTTTGTTGAAATAGTAAGTACTTCGCGAACTGAAACTGCGACGAAAGCACCCAACATGAAAAGAGCACCGTGAGCAAAGTTCACGACACCTAAGGTACCGAAAATCAACGTTAGACCTAGGGCAATCAGTGCATAAGCACCACCCTTATCTAGACCGTTCAAGATCTGGAGGATTATTGCATCCACAGCTATGAATCTCCAAAAAAGCTAATAAAAAACGAAGGGGTCCCTTGGACCCCTTCGCGTGCCAAGGTGTAATTAAAATTACACTTGGATTAAGACCACTGAGCGCCGCCGGCGAATGGGCCTTCGTTTGGATCGTAAGTAAGCTTCTCACGTGAAACCACATCCAATACTTCAAGACGGTCGAAGTCAGATGTTGGGTTCATGTTACCGCGTACCACTAGGCCATTCTTCATTACCTGGTGGTCCGCTTTACGGTATAGAGAAGCACCGTTACCCATGCCATCGAACTCGTGATCTTCAAGAGCAGCGATAACTGCTTGTGGATCGAAAGTACCAGCACGCTCAACAGCATCTGCGTAAAGCATAGTCTGTACGTAACAAGTGTGAGCAGCCTGTGATGGTGGGAAACCGTATTCCTGACCGAACGACTTAACAAATGCTTTAGAACCTTCGTCAGTTAGCTTCCAGTTCCAGTTTGTAGAACCTAGGATGCCCTTCATGTTGTCGCCCGCACCTTTCGCCATTAGACGAGAGAATAGAGGAACGATGATCTGGAAGTCCTTACCGTTAACTTGCTTATCTTTCAGGCCGAACTGAATCGCCTGAGTCAAAGAGTTAACCATGTCACCGCCGTAGTGGTTAAGGATAAGAGTATCTGCACCAGAGTTTAGGATTGGTGTGATGTACTGAGAGAAGTCACCTGCACCTACTGGTGTTTTAACGTTAGCAACTGTGTTCCAGTTTGCTTCAGCAGCCATACCCTTCTCGATAGAGTCCTGCTGAGACCAGCCCCAAGTATAGTCAGCTGTTAGGTGGTAAACCTGACGATCTGTACCGTACTCGTTTTTAAGTACTGGACGTAGCGCTAGTGCTGATTGGTGACAGTTGAACATGTGGCGGAAACCGTGACGACGACGGTCTTTACCAGTTGTATCGTTTGAGTGTGTTAGACCTGCCATGAAGATGGTACCCATCTCTTCAGCTAGAGCCTGAACTGCGATAGCTACACCTGAAGATGAACCACCAGAGAACATGATAACGCCATCTTTCTCGATCATACGTTTAGCCGATGCACGTGCTGCGTCAGACTTAGTCTGAGTATCACCAGTTACGTACTCAACTTTCATACCAAGAATACCGTTACCTTTAAGGTTCATTGGTTTCATGGTTTGCATCATGCCGCCATCGCCTTCGCCGTTAAGGTGTTTAACAGCAAGTTTGAATGCGCGTAGTTCGTCTGCACCCTCATCTGCGTAAGCGCCTGATTGAGGTACGTTAAAACCTAGGACACACTTACCAGAAGCCTTAGGGTCGTTACGGAACGAACCTGCAGCAGAAGCAGTTGGGATGTAGAAGCTTGGTACTGCGATAGCCGCTGCAGAAGCTGCAGTGCCTTTAAGTACCGTACGGCGTGAAACGCCTTGAGTCTTATCAGTCATTACTTTGTAACTCCGTTGTTGGGTTTGTTTTTATTACAATCGGAAACTGCAAACTACTAGAGTCAACACTGAGTGACTACCCTACTAAAGGTTGATTTAGACCAATGTACTAGGAAAACTCTTTCAAGATATGAAATCTCATACCAACCTATAACCAAAGTAAAAATATTAAAGTAAATACAAAAACTTAGCGGTATAAAGAACCTCTTCAACTACTGAATTATAGACATAAAAAAACCCCGAGCGGCTGACCGCTCGGGGCTTCACATTTGGGGGGGATGATTACATCATGCCGCCCATACCACCCATGCCACCCATATCAGGTGCACCCATAGCTGGCTTATCTTCTGGGATCTCAGCAACCATCGCTTCAGTCGTAATCATTAGACCCGCAATTGACGCTGCCGCCTGAAGTGACGAACGAGTTACCTTAACAGGGTCGATGATACCCATCTCAAGCATATCGCCGTAGACTTCTGTACCCGCGTTGTAACCGTAGTTACCTTTACCGTTACGAACTTCGTTGACAACCACTGATGGCTCACCACCTGCGTTTGCTACGATTTGACGAAGTGGTGCTTCCATTGCACGTAGTGCTAGCTGAATACCGATCGTCTGATCATGGTTGTCACCCTCTAGGCTCTCGACAGCCTGAAGTGAGCGAATCAGAGCAACACCACCGCCAGGAACGATACCCTCTTCAACGGCTGCACGAGTTGCGTGAAGTGCATCGTCTACACGAGCTTTCTTCTCTTTCATCTCAACTTCAGTCGCAGCACCCACTTTGATCACTGCAACACCGCCTGCTAGCTTAGCAACACGCTCTTGCATCTTCTCTTTGTCGTATTCAGATGTAGTATCTTCCATCTGTACACGGATCGCTTGAACGCGAGCGTCGATGTTTGCTTTAGCGCCAGCACCGTCAACAATGGTAGTATTCTCTTTGCTAATCTCTACGCGCTTAGCTTGACCAAGCTGCTCAAGTTCAACTGCATCTAGGCTCAGACCCACCTCTTCAGAGATCACCTGACCACCAGTAAGAATAGCGATATCTTCTAGCATTGCTTTACGACGATCACCAAAACCAGGCGCTTTAACAGCACACACTTTCACGATGCCGCGCATAGTATTCACTACAAGAGTCGCTAGCGCTTCACCTTCAACGTCTTCCGCTACGATAAGCAGTGGACGTGATGATTTAGCAACACCTTCAAGTGCTGGAAGCAGCTCACGGATGTTAGAGATCTTCTTATCAACTAGAAGAATGAATGGATCTTCTAGTTCAGCAACCATAGAGTCTTGGTTAGTTACGAAGTAAGGAGATAGGTAACCGCGATCGAACTGCATACCTTCAACAACGTCTAGTTCGTTTTCGAAACCAGAACCTTCTTCAACAGTGATAACACCATCTTGGCTTACACGCTCCATCGCTTCTGCAATGATGTTACCCACTTCAGCGTCAGAGTTTGCAGAGATAGTACCAACCTGAGCAATCGCTTTAGAATCAGCACATGGCACAGCCATTTCAGCAAGCTGAGCAACTACAGCAGCAGCCGCTTTATCGATACCACGCTTAAGATCCATTGGGTTCATTCCCGCTGCAACAGACTTAAGACCTTCATTAACAATCGCTTGAGCTAGAACAGTTGCAGTCGTAGTACCGTCACCAGCAACGTCGTTAGCTTTAGAGGCTACTTCTTTAACCATCTGTGCGCCCATGTTTTCGAACTTATCTTTAAGTTCGATCTCTTTAGCGACTGAGACACCATCTTTAGTCACTGTTGGTGCACCAAATGATTTTTCTAGTACAACGTTACGACCTTTAGGGCCTAGAGTTGTTTTAACCGCATTTGCTAGAACGTTTACGCCAGCAAGCATGCCCTGACGAGCATCATTTCCAAAGAGTACTTCTTTAGCAGACATTTCTTAGAATCCTTTAAATTTATTCAATTCTTTACCAGTAAAACGAATTAGGCTTCTAGTACGCCGTAAATTTCGCTCTCTTGCATGATCAGCAGCTCTTCACCATCTACTTTGATAGTGTTAGTGCCCGCGTACTGACCAAAGATCACTTTGTCACCGACTTTGACAGACAGCTCAACAACCTGGCCATCATTAGTGACACGACCAGCGCCTACTGCGACAACCTCACCTTGGTTTGGTTTCTCTGCAGCTGCACCTGGCAATACGATACCGCCAGCCGAAGTAGCTTCTTCTTCGCTACGACGAACTACTACACGGTCATGAAGTGGACGAATTTTCATCTGGTTCTTCTCCTGAATCTAGGATCCAATACGATGTTGGTTTTTTGTTTAAAGCCAGTGAACCAATAATTCACCGACAATTCTTAGGTGAAATATTTAATTGGGGAGGGGGGAAAAGATTTCAACACCCAAGCTGAAAAAAATTTAAATTTCCAACTTAGGTCTTAGCAAGCCATAAGCAGAAAGTGCAGGACTTATTAATGGACAACCCAGTGTAAATTAGTGCAACCGTTTGTCGTCGTTATTGCTTGATGGGTCATTCACCTCAACAAAATCACCATCAATGATGTCACTTCTATTTTGAGAGAAGGGATCCTGGGAGTTCTGGGTCGATGAGTAAAAGTGTGCTTGCCCACCACTCTTAGTAAACGCATCACTTATGCGTTGTCCGAAAAGATTAAAAAACAGGCCACGAGTGAATGGCAACAGGCAGGAGAAACCAATTACATCGGTCACAAACCCAGGAGTAACCAAAAGGGCTCCGCCTATCGCTATCAATATCCCATCTCTCATTTCTGATAGCGGAATCTCTCCACTCTCAATACGACTGCGAGCTTTTAACAGAGTCGTCACACCCTGATAACGCAACATATTTACCCCGATAAAAGCTGACAGCAGAACCAGGCCCACGGTATACCAGCCACCAATCGCTTGACCGACCTTTATAAGGATGGTGATTTCAATAACGGGGATTACGACAAAGATAATAAAGAGTATTGGCATGCTGTTCTCGCTCTGTTTTAACAAAGGCTATCAAGGCTTAAAAGAAATCTAAAGAGAACAACAGGTGGTTTAACTTAAATTTACATTCAGGCAACTATTTACATATGGGCTACATTCGAGCCACAACCGGACTACAACTGGGCTTTTGCAGCGCAATATCACTTTTTTGCAGTGGCCTTTTACCTATGTCTAATACCAATAATGATGGGTATAACCAACTTGAATAAACAATAAATTCAATTACTTAAATGCACAAAAAAGGGTTTGACCCGAACCTCTGCAAACAATTCTTTTCAATTTTTAAAAAACTCCACAAAAGCTATGGATTTTGCACTGCAGAAGGCTTAGTTTGTGCAGTGCACTAGCTGCAACGCAAAATAAAAACAGGCAGCAATCAGCCTTAAGCGCTGAAAATATTAGATTGTTGGTAGGAGTCCGGAAATGGATCTAAAAGATAAAGTAGTAGTGATCACTGGTGGTGGTCGTGGTCTTGGCCGTGCAATGGCACTTGAGCTAGCAAACAAAGGTGCACGTCTTGCACTGGTAGACCTTAACCAAGAAGACCTTGATGAGACTCTCAATCAAGTAAAAGCTGCTGGCAGCGATGGCCGCACTTACGTATGTAATGTCTCTAAAGAGGCTGAAGTTGAAGCTCTATTCGAATCGGTGGTTGCTGATATGGGTGGCTTAAACGGTCTTGTTAACAATGCTGGCATCACACGTGACGGTCTATTCATCAAAGTAAAAGATGGCGAAATCGTCTCGAAAATGAGCATGGATCAGTGGAACCTAGTAATGGATGTAAACCTTACTGGTACTTTCCTTTGTGCCCGTGAAGCTGCGGCACAAATGATCAAAAACAAGCAAGAGGGCTGCATTATCAACATCTCTTCTATCTCGCGCAGTGGCAACATGGGTCAGACCAACTACACCGCGACTAAGGCAGGTGTTGAAGCGATGGCCGTTACTTGGGCGAAAGAACTTGCTCGCTACGGTATCCGTGCAGCATCGATTGCACCAGGCTACATCGGTACTGAGATGGTTATGGCGATGAAAGAGGAAGCACGCGAGAAAATCGCTGCGGGCATCCCGGCTAAACGTCTTGGCAAACCTGAAGAGATCGCTCACACAGTCTCTTTCATCCTTGAAAACGACTATGTATCAGGTCGTTGTTTCGAGGTTGATGGCGGTCTTCGAATCTAATTCGAATCGCTCTCTAAAAAAGCTGGCTTCTGCCGGCTTTTTTATTGCTTCATTTACCGTTCATACACGAATTGATAGCATCAACTTTAAGTTTTAAGGATGCTATAAAAAATGTTAACAAACTGGATCGATACCCTTCGAGTTTATAAAGATAAGCGCCTACTTTGGGTCTTCTTGATGGGGTGTAGCTCCGGCTTCCCCTGGGTTCTAATCGGCTCCAACATGAGCGGTTGGCTCAAAGATGAGGGCCTATCTCGAACCGCCATCGGTTTCTTCGGTTCGATCTTTGCCGTCTATGCATTTAACTTTTTATGGGCCCCTTTGGTCGATCGTGTTCGCCTGCCGGTTTTAAGCCGTTTAGGACAACGCCGCTCTTGGATATTTTTATGTCAGGGCATCATGCTGTTTATGATTCTGCTAATCACTCAGGCAGACCCAAGCAGTGCCTATTCCGCGATGGGAGAACCAACCACAGAGTCTGGTAAAGTGCCGGGCATGCTCTACATCTCTCTGATCGCATTGATGATTGCCATCGCATCGGCCACCCAAGATATTGCAGTCGATGCCTTTCGTATCGACCAGTTTGATATCAATGAAACCACGAAGATGCCGCCCGCTTCAGCTATGGCCGTTGTCGGCTGGTGGACTGGCTACTCGCTTCCAGGCTACCTAGCCTTCGTTAATGCCGACTCAATGGGTTGGAACGGTGTCTACGGTGTTATGGCAGTAATAATGGGGCTACTAATGGTATTTACTCTGTTAGTGAGTGAACCGGTCGATCGCCGCTCCAACCTTCAGAGCAAACTGGAAGAGAACTACCAAAACCGCTTTGGTTTAGGTCGCTTCGCCAGTTGGTTCGCAGTTACGGTCATTGAACCCTTTGCCGATTTTATTCGCCGAAACGGTCTATCGGTAGCCATCACCCTAATTGCCTTTATCTTTATGTTTAAGATTGGCGAGGCTTTCTTGGGCCGGATGTCAGTGGTCTTCTATAAAGAGGTTGGCTTCACCAACGAGCAGATTGGTGAATACACCAAGATGCTAGGCTGGATCGCGACGGTGGTGTTCACACTCATCGGCAGCGCCATCAACGTTCGCTTCGGTGTGCTTAAAGGGCTTATGATTGGTGGTATTGCAATGGGCGCTTCTAACTTAATGTTCGCACTGATAGCAGAAGTTGGGCCGGTAGAGTGGCTGTTTGCAGCAACCATTATCGTCGACAACTTTACTACCGCTTTCTCAACAGTTGCCTTTGTGGCCTTCCTTACAGCACTGACAGGACGTGCATTCAGTGCGACTCAATACGCCCTACTCGCGTCGCTGGGCAACCTCGGTCGTACAACGCTGGCGAGCTTCAGTGGCACCATGGTAGATGGTCTTGATGGTAACTGGTCAATGTTCTTTGTCATCACCTTCTTGATGGTCATTCCATCACTGGTCATGCTGTGGATGCTGCGCGACAAACTGGAGGTAGCTCAAGCCAAGACCCTAGAACAGAATCAACGTGAGCAAAGCTGATCACGACTCTTAAGAAACAAAAAAGCGACCTCTTTTCAGACGTCGCTTTTTTATTGAGCGTAACCTCTAGTCGCGGAAGTTTTTGTACTGTAAAGGCAGTTCAAAATCTGACTCACGCAGCAGCGCCATGACCGCTTGAAGGTCATCACGTTTCTTACCGGTGACACGCAGTTGTTCGCCTTGCACTTGAGTCTGAACTTTTAGCTTTGAGTCCTTGATCAATTTACCTAGCTTCTTGTTCGCCGCCTGATCTAGACCTTGCTTAAGAACAATCGTCTGGCGAGCCTGTTTACCATTCTGCTCAGCTTTTTGAATGTCCATGCAGTTTGGATCGATCTTACGATTAACCAATTTTGCTCGAAGCACATCGATCATCTGCTTTAACTGAAAGTCCGCTTCAGCAACCGCTTTAACCGACTCACCGTCTAGCTCAAAACTGGCATCCACGCCCTTAAAGTCAAAACGTGTTGAGATCTCACGATTCGCTTGATCGACCGCATTAGCCACTTCATGAGAATCTACTTCAGAAACAATATCGAACGATGGCATCGCCCTCTCCTCTCTTAAAACGAATGAATGGTCGATATAATACCTTTTTTCATTAGGAGTGGTACGTGTGACTTGGCATATTATTGGTGCAGGTGCGATTGGCAGCCTTTGGGCTGATCGATTACATCGACAAGGCGAAGCGATCACATTAATACTCCGCTCCTCTGAGCAGGTCGACGCCTTCAATCACAACGAACAATCACTTCGTGTTGAGAGCCCTAATAAAGAGTTGAGAGTGGTTCAATGCAAAGCGACCTGGGCAGAAGATCTTTCAGACACCATTACACATTTACTAATCACTACTAAAGCGTTTGATGCACTTGATGCCATTAACAGGGTTAAGAACCAGTTAGCGAGCGATGCCACCATCGTCGTTATGATCAATGGCTACGGCGTACAACAGACGATTCAAGAGACCTTTCCAGATCACAACATTCTATTTGCCAGTACGACCGATGGTGCTTTTAATCTAGCTCCTTTTCATACAGTTCATGCGGCAAAAGGCACTACGCTAATCGGAAGCCTTAACAAAAAAATTGATAGTAAAGAATCACCGCTTTCTGGAGCTGACTGGATCGATGATATCGATACCATCTTATGGCGAAAAGTCGCGATAAACTGCTGTATAAATCCTGTCACTGCCATACATAAATGCACTAATGGCGAAATATTCTCGACAGAAGAGCGGGCAAAACTGACAACCAACCTAGCAAAGGAAATTGAACAGCTTGAACGCAAGATGGGGGTTGATCGTCACACACCACTGATTGAAGAAGTTAAAAGCGTTTCCGAATTAACCTATAGAAACCGATCATCCATGTTGCAGGATGTCGCAAAGGGTCGGCGCACAGAAGTTGAGCATATTAACGGGGCCATTGTGGACCTCGCTAAAAAGTACGCAATCGATGTTCCCCATAACCAAGAGATGCTGAATACCATCCAAAGCCTAACGCTTGCCGGTCGTTAACAGGAGTGAATAGCATTCAACATCGCTTGAATCGATTCAAGTTGCCTTACCTAGCCGCGCTGATACAATGCGCGTCACTCATCGGAGTTGGTGCCCTTTAATGGGGTTAAACGGGAAGTTCAGTGAAAAACTGACGCTGCCCCCGCAACGGTAAGGACGGTTATTTCAACATCATGCCACTGGCGACAGCTGGGAAGGCGTTGAGATAGAGACCTCCAAGCCCGGATACCGGCCCACTCTCAATTCCATCCAACCATGCGCGGTGGGCGCATCGAGAGAGATCATGAAATTATTTACGACCCTTTTACTGGCAGCGTCGACTGCTTCTTCTTGTGCCTTGGCGAATCCACTGAAGGTTTTCGTCACAGGGAGCAGAATGGAATCATCAACAATCGGACTTCCTGCTGCTAAGACTGTTATAACCGCAGATGAAATTTTGAATAGTGGCGCTTCTACTTTAACCGATATTCTCCGCCAACAGAGCTTCATTCAAATCACTGACAGTTCTGGAGTGAACGGCAAAGGGAATATAGATATGAGAGGGTTTGGAGAATTCAGCTCTTTCAATACTGTCATTCTAATTGATGGTCAAAAAATTAACCGCGCTGCTGACCAATCTTCAATAGATCTAAATATGTTCAACCTAAAACAGATAGATCGAATTGAAATCATAAAAGGAAGTTCTGGAGTCCTATATGGACATGAAGCTGTTGGTGGAGTTATTAACATCATCACAAAAAAGAACAATAGACGCCATAACAGCGCATCAGTAGAAGTTGGCAGTTTTGAAAGAAGCACCATTAGAGCATCAGCTGGTGACTATTTATCAAAAGATAGTTCATTCAACTTCACCCTAGAAAAAACAGAGGCTAATAATTTTAGAGACCACAACGACTCTAACTTGAAGAAATTGAATATTAATTTTGAGAAAAATAGTCAGCTAGGTGATACACAAATTTCAATTCAACGAATTGAAGATTACTGGTTGAACAGCGGTCCATTAAGTTCTGTGGACGATGTTCTAAACAATCCTACAGTTTCACAGAATATTTATGCCGATGATTGGTACGATAAAAAAGGGACCTCAATTAAACTTAATCACATAAAATCAATAGACACTTTTAATACCATTACCCTAGATGCATTTGTAAACAATGAAAAAACTAATGCGAATGCTTACATTGGCGGCTCTGTTGATAACACCAATCAAGATAGAAAGAGCGTCTCGTTTAGCCCAAGAGTTACAAGCAATCTAAACGAAGACACAACCCTTCTAACAGGCATCGACTACACATACACAGACTATGCTTTTTCGTCTTCTTATGGTCCGATGAACATTGATCAAAACATTTATGCCATTTACGCTGTTCTTGATCAAAAGATAAACGACAGAGTCACAATCAACACTGGATTACGCCATGCATATATGGAATACACCCATGTTGGCAACACTCATTCATCTCCGATTTCTCAAAAGAATAATGACAATCAAACTGTTGGCAACATTGGATTAACATTACACCTAACACCAAACTGGAGTGTTGATTTAAGGGCTGACCAAAATTATAGATTCGCATTGGTAGATGAGCACAACAATTACCTTTATGCTGGTTCAACAAGTGCACTTAAAACCCAAACCGGCGACTCTTATGAGGCAGCGTTGACGTTTGAAGATCAAGGTACTACTGCTCAAATTCAAGCTTATACGTTAATACTGAATGATGAGCTAATTTATGATGGTGCTAACTATCTAACAACTAACTTTGATAAAACAGAGAGAAATGGCATATCCATTTCACTTAAGAAAAATATTAACGCAGTAGCTGACCTTAGCGTGGGTTACGATTATTTAGATTCAAAAGTAAAGCAAGCCGCTATTTATACCGACTATCTAGGAAATCAGCACAACTTCACCAACAAAACAATTCCCTTAACTGCAAAACACTCAGCAAATGCTGGAATCACATGGAAAACCGACAACGGTTTGATTAATAACTTAAACTGGAAATATATCGGGGACCGTTACATTGGTGCAGACTTCCTCAATAATTACGATAAAATTAAGGGCTATAACACATTCAATTTCAGCAGTTTATTGAAACAAAAAAGCTGGGAGTTCAGCTTTAAGTTAAACAACATATTCGACAAAAAATCGGTCAATACTGCTAGTTTATCTGGAAGCACTATTGGTTATTATCCAAATACTGAAAGAAACTTTTCAATTACTGCAAAACATTACTTTGAGTAAACAATGAGCCGACTCACCAAAATCTATACACGCACTGGCGATAAAGGAACTACCCGACTCGCCACTGGTGCAGAAGTGCATAAGACACATCCGCGTGTTGAAGCGATGGGTACTGTTGATGAGTTAAATAGTCTGATTGGTGTGATCGATTCACACCTTTCAGAAGCTGATGATCTATCGCCAACCTTTCGCAGAATTCAAAACGATCTGTTCGATCTTGGTGGTGAGATTGCCATTGCTGATGACAGCTATGTGGTTATTTCACCCGAGATGGTTAATTGGCTTGAAGAGGTGTTGGATCACTACAACGACACCCTCCCAACACTAGAGAATTTCATTCTTCCAGGCGGAACACCTGAAGCGGCTCACACTCATCTCGCCCGAGCGGTCTGCCGGCGAGCTGAACGCGGCTTGGTGGAGCTAGCACAGGAGAGTAGCGTCAATCCGCAAGCCATAGCCTATATAAACCGCCTGTCGGATCTGCTGTTTGTACTAGGCAGAGTCCTAGCTCGACGCGATGGACAAGAAGAGATACTCTGGCAACAACGTTCACCTAAAAATTAATCTATCGAGAACCCAACCATGCGCCTTCTGGCTTTTCTTACGCTTCTTACCTTCAGCACAACCAGTTTTGCAGACTGTGCGTTTGATCAAGATGTGTGCGAAGCATCCTGTAAACTTCGCTTCATTACCAATGATGCTGAAAAAGCGGGTTGTATCTCGCGTTGCGTTGCTGAAAGAACTCTCTGTTCGGCTAAAATCGGGGCGGGTAAAGCGAAAGAGTTTGGTGAAGAAGCACTAGAAGAGTCAAAATCCTTTATTGAAGGATTTACGGCTGATCAAGCTAAAGATCTGGGTAAAAAGGCTTGGGAAAACACCAAATCGTTTATCGATGGAATGATCGACAAACCTAAAGATGAAGCAACAGAGTAGTGGTTAATCCAAGCGACTCAAAATTTCACAGACCTCATCCACTCCATCCAAAGTTCTCATCGTCAAACGGTGCAGATAATCAGAATTGATTTTATAGAGATTCTGGTGCCTAACCGCATCAAGAAATGGCCACTGCTGCCAAGCCTCTTGCCAAGCATCGGGAAGACCATCGGATGCTAAAATCAGCTCTGGATTCATACCGATGACCGATTCAATACTGACTTGCGGTGCCATTTCAGGCCGATCTTTGAATACATTGACTCCACCGCAATGATCCACAGCTTCTGAAACAACCGATTGGGCGTTAAGCGTGAGCATCGGATCTGACCATAGTTGGTAAAAAACTCTCTTAGGCTCTTTTACCTTGACGGCGCTGCTGGCCAAGCGGCGATTAAACTCGGCAATCAAATTACTCGCCTCTGCCTCTGCATTGAGCAATCTACCCAACTCCGTTAACTGAGCAGGTATCTCAGTGAGAGTATCGCCTTTAATCCTGATCAAATTCAGACCCAGAGATTCAAGGTAAGTTAACTGCCGTTCGGGGTTACCCCCCTGCCAAGCCAATACATAATCGGGATCTAACTTCACAATCGCTTCGGCATCGAGCGATTGGTAGTCCCCTATCACTTGAACATCTAAAATCTCTTTAGGGTAATCCGCGGCAGATACCCTACCAACAACCCAACCCCCTTTTCCCAGTGCATAAATATTTTCAGTAAGGTCCGGCGACAACACCACCAACCGAAGGTCTGCTAGAGCCGAAGCAGGAATGAGTAGAATAATCAGAAAGCGCAGCAGCAAAACTAGCCTCATTAATACTTATTACTGAGCAATAATTGAATTAAGCCTCAAGTTTAGCATGGGCTTTAGCGCGACTTTCATTTATTCTTATCGGATAGAGTTCGAGTCACACAAAGGAGTTAACGTGGATCAGAATACTGTTTGGGTTATTGCAATCGCTGCGCTTATTATCGGTACTTTATTGGGTTTCTTGTTTGGCCGCAGTGGCAGTAACGGTTCACGCGAAGTACAACTTGCGAACGATCTTGAGAAGGCTCAGCTTGATTTAGAGCGCTACCGTGATGAAGTTAACCAACATTTCAGCAAGACGGCTGAACTTGTGAACGGCTTAACCAACCAATACCAAAAAGTGCACCAGCATTTAGCCGAAAGTGCTGAAACACTGGTTCGTGATGAAAAACTGGTTGCTAGTCTAAAAAGCAGTGCAGGCAGCCAACTGGAAGACAAGTCTACAGCTTCTAGCACTCAAGCAGAGCCACCGACTCTATCAATGCCACTAGACTATGCTCCGAAGAGAGAAGATGAACCTGGCACACTGTCAGATAGCTTTGGACTTCACTCTGAAATTGTTGAGAACCCAGCGGACCCCGCCAAGGTTTACAACCGAGACGAAAAGAGCGCCTAAGCGCTCTTTTTTATTGCTAATTAGCCAGTCAACATCAGGCGGGGTTATCGATATCGATAAATTGATGTTCGATACCAAAAGCATTCGACAAATGCTCTCCCAGCGCTTTTGCACCGTAACGCTCCGTCGCGTGATGTCCAGCTGACAGGTAGTGAATACCCGCTTCTCTGGCATAATGAACCACTGGCTCAGAGATCTCACCACTAATGAAAAGGTCAGCCCCAAGCTGATCAGCACGCTCTATCATGCGTTCTGCCGATCCGGTGCACCAGGCAATGCGTTGCACAGAACGATCGTCACCCAGCACCAATTCAGCCTGACGGCTCAGCTTTGTGGAGACTAAATCTGAAAACGCTTGAGCACTCATCGGTTGTGATATTGACCCGACATTTCCCACGCTGAACGGGTTACCCTGATCCATGCCATCTTCTATCTGCATGCCGATGATCTCAGCCAACTGAGCATTGTTTCCCACTACAGGATGCGCATCCAGAGGCAGATGATAAGCCAATAGGCTGATATCGTTTTTCATCAGGGTACGAATGCGATTGCCTTTGATACCGGTTAATGGCTCGGACTCCCCTTTCCAAAAGTAACCATGGTGAACCAACAGAAGATCAGCACCGGCTTCAATTGCCGCATCAATCAACGCTTGGCTTGCTGTAACACCACTGACAATTTTCGAGACATTTCTCTTACCCTCAACTTGCAATCCATTGGGGCAGTAGTCTTTAAACCGATCAACGGATAAATAGTCGTTGCAGTAACTGACAAGATCTTTCAACGCGACAGACACCGAATACCTCTTAGAAAAATAGTGTTCAAGTTACATCTTACCCCGCTATCGCCTTATAATCAGTAATCATTACAAGCTGGTAAGAGCAATTTAACATGGGCAAGTATCTGAACACCTTGGTTTGGCCAACACTGGCTGGCATTCTAGCGGCAGTATTGATCGTTCAATTCTTCCCACAGCTCAGCGGTTCTAACAGTACCGAAATTAAGCTGATCAACACACCCGCAGATCAAGCTGGGCCGCAATTGATTACAAGCTACTCTGAAGCCGTGAAGAAGGCAGCGCCATCAGTTGTCAGTATCTATGGTCGCTCTTTAGAAACAAATGAGAACAACCAGATTTCACTCCCTCAAAGTTTAGGTTCTGGCGTTATTATCAGCAAAGATGGTTTCGTCATGACCAATAACCACGTTGTAGCTGCTGCTGAACAGATCATCGTTTCGTTAATTGATGGACGTGAGGCAGTGGCTTCCATTGTCGGCACCGATCCAGAATCAGATTTGGCACTGTTAAAAGTAAACCTGGAGAATCTACCCGGCATAACACTGCTTCCAACCAGCAGTGTAGCGATCGGTGATGTTGTGCTGGCCATCGGGAACCCTTTCGGTGTTGGGCAAACCGTTACCCAAGGAATTATCTCTGGCATGGACAGACACAGTTTAGGGCTGAATACCTACGAGGACTTTATTCAGACCGATGCTGCTATTAATCCAGGCAACTCCGGTGGTGCACTGATCACGGCCACCGGCGATCTGGTTGGCATCAATACTGCCATTTTTTCAAAGTCAGGTGGCTCACAGGGCATTGGCTTTGCCATTCCAACTGAACAAGTCATAGATGTTCTATCCAATCTAGTCCGTTATGGCCGAGTCATTCGCGGCTGGGTAGGCGTGGAAGCTCGTCCGATGCTTCCAAATGAGGCGGAGGCCTCTGGTCTGAGACGAGACATCAAAGGTTTGTTGTTAACCGGCATCTATCGCAATAGTCCTGCGGAGCTGGCAGGCCTACAACCGGGTGACGTTTTATTAGCGATCAACGGTGAACCCGTTAAAGGTTCCGGAGTCGCATCAATGAATCAGATTGCTCGCGTTAAACCGGGTGATGTAACAGAGATGAAGATCTTTAGGGACAACAAAGAGTTGGTACTTGAGGTGACAACCAGTGAGAGACCTCCAAGCCGATAACCATCAGCTTGGAGACTAAGTTAAGTGTTGTCCTTAATTCGGTACTCAGCAGAGCGAGCGTGAGCTGTTAGCCCCTCTCCTCGCGCTAGAACAGAAGCAACCTTGCCCATCTCTGATGCACCCTCAGCAGAGAACATGATCAGTGAAGAGCGTTTCTGGAAATCGTAGACTCCCAATGGTGAACTGAATCGCGCAGTACCTGAAGTAGGCAGAACGTGGTTCGGACCCGCACAATAATCACCTAGAGCCTCTGCCGTATAGCGACCCATAAAGATGGCACCAGCGTGCTTAATCTTCTCAGTCAAGGCGACAGGGTCTTCAACAGAGAGTTCAAGGTGCTCTGGCGCAATTCTATTAGAGAGTGCAGCCGCTTCATCCAAATCAGCAACTTCAATCAATAGAGCACGATCTGCTAAAGATGCTGAAATAATCTGCTCACGCTCAAGAGTAGGCAGTAATTTGGCAATACTCTGTTCAACACGATCAATGTAAGCGGCATCGGTTGCGATCAAAATAGGCTGAGCGTCTTCATCATGCTCCGCTTGAGAGAAGAGATCCATCGCAACCCAATCTGGGTCCGTTTTGCCATCGCAAATCACAAGAATTTCCGAAGGTCCTGCAATCATATCGATACCAACAGCACCAAAGACCGCACGCTTAGCTGTAGCAACATAGATGTTACCTGGACCAACTATTTTATCGACTCGAGGCACTGTCTGTGTTCCATAAGCGAGAGCAGCAACGGCTTGTGCGCCACCGATTGTAAAGACACGATCGACGCCAGCAATCGCTGCGGCGGCTAAAACCATCTCATTGATAACACCATCCGGTGTCGGCACAACCATGATAATCTCTTCAACACCGGCTACTTTCGCAGGCATTGCGTTCATCAAAACTGAAGAGGGGTATGCCGCCTTACCACCAGGAACGTAGATACCTACGCGATCCATAGGGGTTACTTTCTGGCCTAACAACGTGCCGTCAGCCTCTTCGTACTGCCAAGAGTGAGAGAGCTGTCGTTCGTGGTATGAACGCACACGATCAGCAGCCACTTCAAGTGCATTACGCTGTTCTGGCGAAATAGCCTCAAGTGCCTGCTGCAAACGAGCTTTTGACATCTCTAACTGAGAGATCTCAGATACAGACGTGCGATCAAAACGATTGGTTAACTCAACTACCGCCTCATCACCCATAGCTCGAACCTGCGCAATGATGTCATCAACACGCTCATTGACGGCTTTATCTGAGACACTCTCCCAAGCCAACATCGCATCAAGTTGCTGATCGAAATCGGCTTGTGAACTTTTTAGACGTTTAACTTGAGAAGTCATATTACTTTCCACGTTTATCAATAACCGCTTGTGTTAGTTGATCAAGAATTGGTTGAATCAGATCGTACTTCATCTTCATAGAGGGCTGCCCTACTACGAGACGAGAGCTGATATCAGCAATGTGATCCATCGCTTCTAAGCCATTGGCACGTAATGTGTTACCGGTATCGACAATATCTACGATTCGATCGGCCAAACCCATGATAGGTGCCAACTCCATCGCGCCGTATAACTTAATAATGTCGACCTGACGTCCTTGACGAGCAAAGTATTCACGAGTCACGTTGACGAACTTGGTAGCAACACGCATCCGACCTTCAACCGCTTCAGCATCTTTCATTCCTGCTACGCGAAGTTGGCAGGTAGAGATCTCCAGATCTAAGGGTTCGTAGAGTCCAGCCCCGCCGTGCTCCATTAAAACATCTTTACCGGCAACACCCATGTCAGCACCACCGTACTCAACGTAGGTTGGAACATCGGTCGCACGAATCACTACTAGCTTAATATTCTCGTGATTAGTATCAAAGATGAGCTTTCGGCTTTTAAAAATATCTTCAGTCGGCTCTATGCCCGCTGCAGCAAAAAGCGGTAGGGTCTCTTCAAGAATTCGACCTTTAGACAACGCTATGGTTAATTGCTCTTTCATCACTAATCCAATTATTAAGCAGGAACACGGCGAATTTTAGCGCCTAAGGACTGCATCTTCTCTTCGATACACTCGTATCCACGGTCAATGTGGTAGATGCGCTCCACTGGAGTCTCGCCTTCTGCAACCAAACCAGTGAGTACAAGACTTGCTGATGCACGAAGATCTGTCGCCATAACCGGTGCCGCTTTAAGTTTTTCGACCCCTTCAATCGTGGCGGTATTACCATCAATAACTACTTTCATTCCAAGACGAATCATCTCTTGAATGTGCATAAAGCGGTTTTCAAAGACAGTCTCTTTGATTCGACCCACACCATCAGCAATGCTGTTGAGCGCTGCAAACTGAGCTTGCATATCGGTCGGAAACGCCGGGTATGGAGCTGTAGTAACACTGACCGCTTTCGGACGGCGGCCTTCCATATCCAGCTCGATCCAGTCATCACCTTGTGTGATTTTGGCACCAGCCTCTTCAAGCTTTTTCAAAACCGCTTCAAGAATATCACCGCGAGTATTACGGGTACGCACTCGACCAGAAGTGATAGCGCCAGCGACTAGGTAGGTACCGGTCTCAATGCGATCCGGCATAACTGAGTGAGTACACCCTTTAAGAGTCTCTACACCCTGAACACGAATCGTATCTGTACCAGCACCTGAAATTTTAGCGCCCATAGCGATAAGGCAGTTGGCTAGATCGACCACTTCGGGTTCACGTGCCGCGTTTTCAATGATCGTTTCACCTTCGGCCAAAACTGCAGCTGATAGGATATTTTCGGTACCGGTAACCGTCACAGTATCAAAAAAGACCGTAGCCCCTTTTAAGCGGCCATCAACACGAGCATCAATGTAGCCATCCATGACTTCAATCTGAGCCCCCATCGCTTCCAAGCCACGCAGGTGAAGATCGACCGGACGACTACCAATAGCACAACCACCAGGCAATGAAACCTGCGCACGTCCATGTCGCGCTAATAGAGGTCCAAGCACGAGAATTGAAGCACGCATGGTTTTCACCAACTCATAAGGTGCTGTGAATTCGGTGATCGTAGTGGGATCAAGCTCAACACTCATCTTCTCACCCACGGTAAGCTCAACGCCCATACGACGCAGCAGCTCAAGCATGGTGGTGATGTCATGCAGGTGTGGCAGGTTGCATATAGTGACTGGCTCACTGGCGACTAGGGTTGCAGCAAGAATCGGTAGTGCAGAGTTCTTTGCACCAGAGATCCACACTTCGCCGTCTAAACGAGCGCCACCTTCAATGATTAATTTATCCATCTGATTACCTAAGCAGATTAATTACTGCTGTGACTCCCACTGATCTGGAGTAAACGTTTTAATGGAAACAGCATGGATAGCACCTGATGCAATTTGATCAGTCAAACAAGCGTATACCGCTTGCTGCTTCTTAACCGGACTCATTCCGGAGAACATTTCACCAACAACCGTTACCTGAAAATCACAGCCTTCGCCCGCCGTATGGACCGTACAACCCTCAAGCTGACTCTCAACCAGTTGCTTCACTTCATCGGCGTGCATAGTAATCTCCAGATAATCCTTAAATTTAGCCGCGTATGATAACGAAAAAGGGCCCTGATATCATCTATCAAGGCCCTATAAATGTATTCAAAACGAACTCTACAGATTATTGAATATCAACGCCCACTAGGTCCGCAATGGTCTCCATCTGAGTTGGAAGATTGACCCAACCTATATTTGCGTTATTTCGTTTGATCTCTACCCACAAGGCGACCGCACAACTATCGACTTTCGTTACATTAGATAGATCGATCGCGCTTGCTCCGGCAGCAATAGCAGAGCAAACCTGTTCAACAACTTGGTTGTAAGTGTTTCGAGTCAACTCACCTTGAATCTTAAACACCGGATCCATTAGGCACCTGACACTTTTTCAGACATCGCTTCAGACCACTGCTCGATCACTTTAGCAATTTTTCCATGCTGCTCCATCAAGCCAGCAAATTGGTTACGGAAGGTGATTCTCAGATTAATACCATCGACAACCACATTGACCAATAACCAACGGTCATCTTTGTAAACCATGTAATAAAGAAGAGAATAGACTGTTCCATCTTCCGCTGAGACATTCACATTGACGATCTGTTTGTCGGGATCTGGGCTCTGCTCAACTGGAGGGATGATTTCAAACTCTTTGAAGTTGAACCCAACGACTGCTTTGGCATAAGTCCTAAGCAGAGTGCTTTTCACAACGACCGCAAAATCAGCGACCTCTTTGTCACTAGCGCGGCGGTAATATTTACCCATGATCGATTTCGCAATGTACTCAAAATCAACCGACTCACCGACCAGCTTATCGATCTCCCCCATCAACTCATCAACATTCTCTGGCTGTCGAAGGCGCTCATCATTAACCAAGGCGAGCATATCCGCAGTCGCTGTCTCCATGATCTGACTGGCAGAGTCCCAATTAGCCTGCGCAGGAGATAACGTCCCCATCAAGAGAGTAGCCAGAAAAATAAAACGACCTAACATGTTACTCACTCACCTTATTAAACAGGAACTTACCTACAATCTCTTCAAGCACTAATGCTGACTGCGTATCTTCAATCGTCATACCATTTTCCAAAAGATCATCTTCAAACCCAGGGGTAATACCGATGTACTTCTCCCCTAAAAGACCTGCCGTTAGAATTTGCGCTGAGCTATCAATGCTAAGGTAGTCAACATCATCAAAGATCTGCATCTCCACTTCGGCCATCAGGCGCTTAGGATCAATGCGAATAGCTGAAACCTGACCAATTTGAACACCGCTCATGGAGACTTTTGCACGCTCAGTTAGACCCCCAATATTGTCAAAGCGAGCATAGACGGTGTAGCCAGTCCCCTTCTGAGAGAGGTTTAAACCGCTGACATTTATTGCCAGAGCGACAAGAGCCAAAATACCGGCGAGGATAAGTGCGCCAACACTGATTTCGAGGGCACGAATACGCATTAAAAATCTCCAAACATCATTGCGGTTAGAAGAAAGTCCAACCCTAATATAGCCAGCGAAGAGTAGACAACTGTTCGGGTGGTCGCCTGCGAAATGCCTTCTGACGTTGGCACACAATCATTACCCTGAAAAACAGCTATCCAGATCACTACAAAACCAAATACCAACGATTTGATTACACCATTTAAAACATCTTCAGAGAAGCTGACTGAAGCCTGCATATTGGCCCAGAAACTCCCAGAAAAAATACCTAGCCAGTCAACAGCGACTAAAGATCCACCCCAGATACCCACGATTGCAAAGATCATAGACAGTAATGGCATACTGATAAATCCTGCCCAAAGACGCGGAGCAATAATGCGTCGCATAGGATCGACACCGATCATCTCGTAACTGGCTAACTGCTCGGTCGCCTTCATCAAACCAATTTCAGCTGTGACTGCGGAACCTGCTCGTCCAGCAAATAGCAGTGCTGTAACCACAGGGGCCAACTCACGAACCAGTGACAGCGCCACCATCTGACCAACAGCCTGTTCTGAACCATAATCAACCAGAATAGTGTAGCCCTGCAAACCGAGTACCATTCCGATAAATAGACCCGAAACGATGATAATAACCAGCGATAGCACACCAATAAAATAGAGCTGGCGAACCAACAGCGGCAACATCATCATAGGAGCCGGCTTGGCAATCAGAGATTGACTCAATAGCTGCCCTGCACGACCCACTGCAGCCACGCGATTAAGGGTTTTAGCACCCAATTGTTGCAGGAACTGAATCATTGTGAGCCACCAAACAACTGACCTTCAAAAGAGGGCGCCGGGTAATGGAAAGGAACGGGGCCATCTGGTCGACCTTTCATGAACTGTTCAACGCGCGGATCTTCAGAACCATTGAGTTGATCAGGTGCACCTTGAGCCAGCACCTTACCATCAGAGATAAGATAGACGTAGTCTGCAATGCTCAAGGTCTCTTGGATATCGTGCGAAACTATGACGGATGTATGACCAAGCGCCCTGTTCAAACGAGAAATCAAATTAATTAGAACGCCCATGGCAATAGGGTCCTGTCCTGCAAAGGGCTCGTCATACATCAAGAAATCCGGATCAAGGGCTATTGCCCTAGCCAATGCGGCTCGCCTTGCCATACCGCCTGATAACTCAGCTGGCTTTAGTTCACCGGCACCTCGCAAGCCGACAGCGTTCAACTTCATCAAAACCAGATCTCGAATAACGCTTTCAGGCAAATCTGTATGAACTCTCAAAGGAAAGGCGACATTTTCAGCTACTGTCATATCCGTAAATAGAGCACCGCTTTGAAACAGCATCCCCATTTTTGCCCGTAACTCGAAGAGACGGCGACGTGAAAGTGAGTGAACATTGTCACCGTCGACTTTAATTGAGCCCTGATCAGGCCTAAGCTGTCCCCCAATCAATTTAAGAAGGGTCGTTTTTCCCGTTCCTGAGGGCCCCATGATCGCTGTGATCTTGCCGCGAGGAATGGTTAACGATAGATCATCAAAGATCTTTCGTTCACCACGCCAAAAACTGAGATTACTCACTTCGATATGTGTGTCATTTAATTGAGCCATCAGTGCCTATCGATGAAGAAATAGAAAATATTGGTGGAATTCTAGTCTAAAAACATAGCTTATCAAGCAGACCTTTAGATTAAGAGAAAAATATCGAGACTCTTTACCGGACAGTCACTTATAAAAACAGTAATATACTGTAAATTAATCAGTATTAACGCGAACTTAAGGATCTCGACCCTTGTCCGACTCCAATACCACTCGATTCGATTTCGTGAGCGCAGGCAAACAGACCATCTCGATTGAGCAAGAGGCTATACAAGCCCTAAATGACTCTCTTGGAGAGGCGTTCAACCAAGCTTGCCACTCTCTTTTGAACTGCAAAGGGCGTGTCATCGTGACTGGCATGGGCAAATCAGGGCACATTGGCACCAAAATAGCAGCAACTCTAGCAAGCACCGGAACACCCGCGTTTTTTGTGCACCCAGGCGAGGCGAGTCATGGCGATCTGGGCATGTTCACGAAAGAAGATGTTGTCATTGCCCTATCCAACTCAGGTGAATCCAACGAAGTCGTTACTATTTTACCTCTGCTTAAACGCAAAGGGATTACGCTCATTTCAATCACCTCTAAACCCCTTTCAGCGTTGGCAACCAGTGCTGATATCAGCCTTGTGACCCCTATCGAACGCGAAGCTTGCCCACTTAATCTTGCCCCCACCTCCAGTACAACCGCACAACTGGTGCTTGGCGATGCGATCGCAACGGCTCTTTTAGAGGCGAGAGGATTTAGTGCAGAAGATTTTGCCTTTTCACACCCCGGCGGTGCGCTGGGTCGTCGACTGCTGTTGAAAGTGAGTGATTTAATGCACTCTGGAGACGAAGTTCCCTCAGTTGCACCAAGCACTCCCATTCAAGAAGCGCTTTTGGAGATCACCCAAAAACGCCTAGGCATGACAACCGTTGTGGATGAAGAACTCCAACCTCTTGGCATTTTTACCGACGGGGACCTCCGCCGAGCCATTGACCAGGGCGTGAATCTTAACCAAGCGACAATCGACACGGTCATGACGAAGAGCTTCACAACGGTGAGGCCTGAGATGTTGGCCGCCGAAGCTTTACAGATCATGCAAGATAAAAAAATTAATGCACTCATTGCTTTAGATGAGACAGGGAGAGTTACTGGGGCATTGAACATGCATGATATGTTAAAAGCAGGGGTCATCTAATGCGTCCCAACCCAACACAAGAACAGATAGCACTAATCAAACCTATTCAACTACTGGTGATGGATGTTGATGGCATACTGACCGAGGGCAATCTTAGCTTCTTAGCCGATGGCAGTGAGATTAAGAGCTTCAATATACTGGACGGCCTTGGCATAAAGCTGTTAATGGAATCCGGCGTAAAAACCGCCATCATTACCGGTAGACAATCTAATCAAGTCATCCAACGCGCTGAGTCACTGGGTATTAATTACATACAGCAAGGTCGAGAAGATAAATTAACAGCACTTCAAGAGCTTTGGAAAAACACCGGTTACAACGCTTCAAACACGGCCTATATCGGCGATGACTTACCTGACCTATCTGCCATTGTAGCCGCACGCTTTGGGGTCACCGTTCCGAACGGTCACTGGCTCGTAAAAGAGAACGCTGATCACATTACAACTCAATCAGGTGGTCGCGGAGCTGCACGTGAGCTGTGTGAATTGATCATGGCTTGCCAAGGTACGCTAGACAACGCGTTGGAGCGATTTAAGTGATCACTAATCTCAGAGCGAAAATTCGATTAGCCATTGCGTCGACGTTGATTGCTCTTTTTTTGATCTTCACACTGTTATTGAATCAAGGCGATATTGAAGAGGGCGTACTCCTTAAAGAGAACCCAAACAGAATTGATTTTTTTGTAACTGACGCCACTCTCACTCGTTGGTCTGAAGAGGGCAATCTAAGCTCTGTCACCCACACCCCGCGAGCAGAGCATTTAGTTAACTCAGAACAGATGAAGTTAACAACACCTTTCTCCGTAGGCTATCGCCAAGATGGCACGACTGAACACACCATCAATGCTGGTCTAGGCTATTTTGCGGACGATAACAGTCAACTAGACCTTGAAGGCAGTGTACAGCTTCACCATAATCCAGATTCTGAGAAAGACACTGCACTCTTCACAGAGCAGTTGAGCTACTTTCCAGAACAGAATCTGGCGACCAGTGATGTAGCCGTCGAATTTCTGAACAACCAGGGTTCAACCAAAGGGGTTGGCATGACACTGAATACGGAATTAAACACCTTAGATCTTCATTCAACCGTGAGGGGGGCCTATGTCGCTTCGAGCACTGACCAGTAACCTATTTCTAGCCTTTACAGTTGTTCTTAGTGGATCAGCTTTAGCGCTGCCAACCGATAGAGACGAGCCTATCTACGTTGAGGCAGACTCAGCTAATATTGATGAGGCCAAAGGAGTCACTCGATACACAGGCAACGTCATCATCACCCAGGGATCAATGGTGCTTAAAGGTGAAACCGTCGATCTGTTACGTGGTAATGATGACACCATCAATCAGATCATCTCAAAAGGTGCTCCAGCCTACTTCGAACAACGCCCTCAACTGGACCAAGAGATTACCTATGCAACCGGTTCAATTCTGGATTACACAGTAAGCTCTCAACTGCTGTTAATTACGGGGAACGCTAGAGTGACTCAGGGTGGTGACGAGTTCACTGGGGCTAAAATTAATTACGACATGGCGAACTCTAAAGTAAAAGCCTTTAGCAGTGAGAGCGGAAGCCAGCGTGTCAAAATGGTTCTTCAGCCTAAAAAAGATAATTAACCATGAGTTCACTCGAAGCCCTCCACCTAGCCAAAAGCTACAAAGGACGCTCTGTTATTGAAGATGTGTCCGTCACTGTTGAGCCCGGTGAGATTATAGGATTGCTTGGGCCCAACGGAGCGGGTAAGACAACCTGCTTCTATATGATTGTAGGTCTGGTCAGAGCGGATCGAGGCAACATTCGTCTCAATGGCGACGACGTCACTAGAATGCCTATTCATGAGCGCGCAAAACGCGGCTTAGGCTATCTTCCGCAAGAGGCCTCTGTATTCAGAAAGCTGAGTGTCTACGACAATCTAATGGCCATACTGGAGCAGAGAAAAGACCTGACCAAAGATCAACAACACGAGAAAGCTCAGTCACTGCTTGAAGAGTTTCATATCACTCACATCAAAGAGTCCAAAGGGATGGTCCTATCCGGAGGTGAAAGACGCCGAGTTGAGATTGCAAGAGCCCTAGCAAACGATCCTGACTTCATCCTACTGGACGAGCCTTTTGCTGGTGTAGACCCCATCTCTGTCAGCGACATCAAACAGACCATCAGACACCTTAAAGATCGAGGTATTGGCGTCCTGATAACAGATCACAATGTCAGAGAGACTCTCGACATTTGCGAACGGGCTTACATCGTTAGTGAGGGTAACATTCTTGCAGAGGGTGAGCCTGAGCAGATCATGATGAATCAAGCCGTTAAAGAGGCTTATCTGGGCAATGATTTTCGCTTGTAACTCTCACACTTTTAAGTAATTATCATTTTAATGAAGCACTCTTTACAGCTCAAAGTCGGACAGAACCTGTCCATGACCCCACAATTGCAGCAAGCGATCAAATTGCTGCAACTCTCCTCCTTAGAGCTACAGACAGAGATTCAAGAGGCACTCGATAGTAACCCACTACTGGAGGTAGCCGATGAAGAAGATCAGAGTGAAGAGAACTCTCAGAGCATTGAGCAAAAAGAGTCATCAACCTTAGATGAGACCCAATCTAATTCAGAGATCGAAGAGACGCTCGAATCGTCTCAGCCGGAAGATAGCTGGTCTACTGATGACATCCCTGAACAGCTTTCAACCGACAGTCAATGGGACGATACTTACCAAAGCTCTTCAAATTCCAATCGTGATGATGATTGGATGCCAGGTGATAATGACGCTGCGGTTGAAACCATCCAAGACCACCTTAACTGGCAACTGAATCTGGTTAATTTCAGCGATGTTGATCGATACATTGCTGAGATGATTATTGACTCTATCGATGATCGTGGCTATCTGATCACCGATCTGCAGGACATTCTTCTCAGCTGCCAAGAGGAGCTACCTGAACTCTTTTTTGAAGTGGAAATGGATGAGGTAGAGACAGTACTTCACCGTATTCAACAGTTTGACCCACCCGGTGTCGGTGCCCGTGATCTTGCAGAGTGTTTGAAAATCCAGTTAAGACAGCTACCCATAGAGACCCCTTGGCGAGCCGAATCTCTGCGCCTAGCGACCGACTATTTAAATCTGTTGGGCAGTCGAGACTTTAAATCTTTGATGCGCCGTATGAGGCTCAAAGAGGAGCAACTGTCAGAGGTGGTTAGGTTAATTCAATCACTTAACCCAACACCAGGAGACTCGTTAGATCTGGGTGATACTGATTACATCGTACCGGACGTGATCGTGCGTAAACGCGCTGGGGAGTGGACACTCACTCTCAATAACGACGTAGTCCCTGAACTACGTATCAATGATGTCTACTCAGGCATGATTAAACGTGCAGACAACTCCGCGGAGAACCAATTTTTAAAAGACCATCTACAAGATGCACGCTGGTTCATAAAGAGCTTACAAAGCCGCAATGAGACCCTCTTAAAGGTCTCAACGGAGATCGTTACTAGACAGATCGGTTTTCTCGAGCAGGGTGAACAGGCGATGAAGCCTCTTATTCTTCACGATATTGCTGAAGCCGTTGATCTACATGAATCCACCATCTCCCGTGTTACAACTCGAAAATACATGCACACCCCGCGCGGTGTCTTTGAATTGAAGTATTTCTTTTCGAGTCAGGTGGCTACCAGTGACGGCAGTGGTGCATCGTCAACTGCGATCCGAGCAATCATTAAAAAATTAATTTCAGAAGAAGACCCTCGCAAGCCACTAAGTGACAGTAAGCTTGCTACACTACTAGATGAAGAGGGGGTGAATGTTGCAAGACGAACCATTGCTAAATATCGCGAAGTTCTCAACATTCCACCTTCAAATGAGAGAAAGCGTTTGGTTTAATTGAGGTAGGCGGCCTCATTTTTTCACTCCGCCTAAGACGAGGAGAAGTCATATGCAGATAAATATTACTGGTCATCACGTAGACCTGACTGAAGCTCTAAGTGAATACGTACGTAACAAGTTCGATAAGCTAGAACGTCACTTCGACAACATTCAGAATGTACAAGTTACTCTCAGTGTCGAAAAGCAGGGTAAAAAAGCCGAGGCTGATATTCACTTAGCCGGTGGCCAAGTGGTCGCTTCTGATGAGCATGATGACATGTATGCAGCGATTGATGGCTTAGTGGATAAGCTTGATCGCCAAATCATCAAGCATAAAGAAAAAATGAAATCTCACAAATAAACGAACGACAACATGCAACTAGGTGACCTACTGACGACTGAAACAACCGCCTGCCGGGAGTCAGTCGCCAGTAAAAAACGCCTTCTTCAAGTGGCCAGCGAAAAGCTGGCCTCTTCAGTTGATGGCGTAACAGAAGATGAAATTTTTACAGGCCTTCTTAATCGTGAACGATTAGGCAGTACAGGAATTGGCTCTGGCGTGGGTATACCCCACTGTCGAATTCCGGGCTGTTCAACAGCATCCGCCTGCTTAATCACACTCGATGGCGGTGTCGATTTTGATTCAATCGATTCAGCGCCGGTCGATCTTGTCTGCGCACTGATCGTGCCCGATGATGGAAATGATGAGCACCTTAAGACACTGGCTGGTCTAGCAGAGCTGTTCAGTAAGCCCGAAGCCCTCAATTCTCTCAGAGACTGCACGAACTCTGAAGCCCTACTCAATAAAGCAACTGAGCTATCAAAGGTCTGATCATGAGAGTCGTTGTCATCTCAGGTCGCAGTGGTTCAGGGAAGAGTACCGCCTTGCAAGCACTTGAAGATGTTGGGTTCTACTGCATAGACAACCTACCGGCGACGCTATTGCCAGCGTTGGTCGAGCAGATGCTTAACGACCAGAATAACGCACCCCTGATTGCTGTGAGCATTGATGCCCGCAACCAGCATACCGACCTAAAAGCCTTCCCAGAGATCATGGAATCCTTGAGGGCTAGAGAAGATATAGGCATCGAGATCACTTATCTTGACGCATCAGAAGCGACCCTATTGAAACGTTACAGCGCCACTCGAAGAAAACACCCGCTGAGCAACCAAGATATTGGACTGGAAGAGGCAATAGCCTTAGAACGAGACCTGCTTGAACCCATCGCAAGTTCTGCAGACATGAGAGTTGATACCACTCGGCTTTCACTCTATGAACTGCGTGACACCATTAAATTGAGGGTCGCACAGCGTAAAGAGCAAGCGCTCTCTTTACAGTTTGAATCCTTTGGCTTCAAACACGGCGTTCCATTAGATGTTGATTTCAGCTTTGACGTCAGGGTGCTTCCTAACCCCTACTGGTTTGTAGAGTTGCGCCCTCTCTCTGGGAAAGATGAACCGGTTAAAAAGTTTCTCAACGCTTCCGATGAAGTGAATGAAATGATTAATGACATAGAGCAGTTCATTGTGAAGTGGATTCCCCATTTCAAAACAAATAATCGAAGCTATGTTACTGTAGGCATTGGATGCACGGGCGGCCAACATCGCTCTGTATACATTGCTGAGAGCCTTGCATCTCGCTTTGCTGACAGAATGGATAACGTCCAAGTACGCCATCGAGAATTATCAGAATAAGTTTCGCAATGATTGAAAAAAACGTTACTATAATCAACAAATTGGGGCTACACGCGCGTGCGGCGGCTAAACTTATTGGCGTAACAGGTAAGTTTGGTTGTGACATCAAAATCACAAAAGATGGCAAAACAGTCGATGCTAAAAGCATTATGGCCATTATGATGTTGGCTGCATCCCAAGGAACAGATCTAATCATACAAACGGATGGCGCGGATGAATCCGCCGCGATGGATGCTGTGATTGAGATCATAAATAACCGTTTTGACGAAGATGAGTAGAGACTAACCTACTCGTAAAGGAGGGCTGCATGAGTACGGACGAAGCACCGATCGCTCTAGATACGTTAAGCGAAGCCCTTCAGTCAGACAATCTTAAACAGATTCGCTACATGCTCAATAAGGGCATGAGACCTGTTGAAGTTGCTCACCTTCTAGAGAAAACCCCTCCTCGCGAACGTCGCATTGTATGGAACCTGCTCAACCCAGAGATAGAGGGTGAGGTTCTACAGCACCTCGGTGAAGATATTCAGGCTGAAATTGTCAGCGATTTAGACGCGGCAGAAATTCTGGCGATGACAGAGTCACTCGATGTCGATGACTTAGCCGATATTCTTCAGCAGCTTCCTGACACGGTCATGCAAGAGATGCTGCAAAACATGGATTTGCAGAATCGCCAACGGGTTGAAGCGGTACTCTCCTACCCCGATGATACTGCCGGCGGTCTGATGAATACCGATACGGTAACCATTCGACCTGATATCACGGTTGAGACGGCGCTTCGTTATCTACGTCGACACAGCGAGATTCCTGATAGCACCGACAGCATTTTCGTGGTGAGTCGCAAACGCAACGCACTAATAGGTGTACTTCCTATTACTCGACTTCTCATTTCAGACCCACAGATGCTGGTTCGTGAAATCATGAAGACCGAGAATGACCATGCGATCCCTGCCGATCTTCCTGAACGAGAGGTAGCTCGCATCTTCGAACAGCGCGACTTGATCTCGGCCCCTGTTATCAATGAGGATCGACAGCTTCTAGGTCGTATCACCATCGATGACGTAGTCGACGTCATTCGAGAAGACGCCGATCACTCACTGATGAGCATGGCCGGTCTGGACGAGGATGAAGACACCTTTGCTCCGGTACTAAAAACCAGTCGGCGTCGTGCAGTCTGGCTGGGAATTAACCTTATTACCGCTTTTTTGGCCTCGGCCGTCATTGGCCTATTCGAAGCCACCATCGATCAGGTTGTAGCCTTGGCAGTACTGATGCCAATCGTCGCCTCAATGGGTGGCATCGCCGGCAGTCAAACCCTCACTCTTGTCATTCGTGGCCAAGCACTTGGACACATTGAAAGACACAATATTGGCTGGCTGTTTAACCGTGAGTTAATCGTTAGCATCATCAACGGGTCACTCTGGGCTGTTGTAGTGGCCGCCATTGCTGTCCTCTGGTTTCAAGATATGACCATCGGTATAGTGATCGCAATGGCCATCGTGATCAATCTAGTCGCGGGCGCTATGGCAGGCAGCCTTCTGCCACTGACCCTTAAGCAAGCGGGAATCGACCCAGCACTAGCCGGGGGTGTTCTACTCACCACCATTACAGACGTGGTAGGCTTTTTTGCCTTCCTCGGACTAGCCACCTTTTTCTACGGTTAATTATGAGCAGTAAAGATTTTTCAAAAGAGAGTGATCAAGAGATCGAACTCGTCAGCCGCAGCCAAGTTAAACGGGAAGCTGAAGAGCTTCAAAAACTGGGTGGTCGCATCACTGAGTTACGACTTGATCAACAAGCGAAAGTCCCCATGTCTGAACGCCTAGCAGAGGCCTGTGCAGAGATGGCAAGAATCACCTCTAATGGTGCGAAAAAACGTCAACTTCAGTACATCGGCAAATTGATGCGCACAGAGGATGCCGATGCGATTCGTGTCGCCATTGACCAATTTGACTCGGCTAGCGCTGCTCACAACCAGAAATTTCATGCACTTGAGCAGTTGCGTGAACGATTGATAGCCGGAGACAAGTCAGCGCTCTCTGAGGTGATGGAGAAGTTTGAAAACTGCGATATGCAGCATCTACGAGCTTTGATTCGAAATGCTCAAAAAGAGCGCAAAGAGAACAAGCCACCGGCCAATTTCAGAAAGGTATTTCAGTACCTTCGTGACTTAGATGACGAGTCTTGAGAGTAACATTTAACGATCTCTCTTATTAATGATTTCAAGCACAGGTTCTCTCCATGGGCCTGTCATTGAATAGCTAAGTTTAGTCGCTTCGTTGATCTTATCCCCAATCAACTTATCGATAAGAAACAGGGCTCCTGCCACCTGAGGGGCCCCAAGTAGAACCGCTGCCAAGGGTGTATTGCCTGTCAGTGGCAAAATCACATCAACCCGTTTATCCACCGTTCTATTGATAAGATTTAAAGAGCCTTCTGCAGTCAAATCGGCCGAAGCGCCTCTCATAATGAGTGGCTCTTGAGTCTTAGCAACCCCATCCTCTAAATGGTACTTACCAACCAACTTATCAAAGGTGATACCGGATTTATAAAGGTCACTAAAATCGAGGCGCAGACGTTTAAATAGATTGTTAAAATCGAGTATTCCAAACAATCGAAGAAGCGCTGAGTTACCTTTTGCTTCAGTAATCTGCCCGTCTCGAAGGTCAAATTGCAGATCACCTCCTAGGCGATAACGACTGAATGACCAAGGCGCTCCAGGCCAGCTCAGTGCAAACTCAGCGGAGAGACTTTTGGTCTCTATCGCTCTTGGGTCACCCATTGATTCAAGATAGTCAGCAAGGTTGCTGCCTTTTGCGCTAAGAGCAATGCGACTCTGTTCACCCTGACCGACTGACCAGATACCCTGTCCGGTTATGCTGATACCTGCGACATCGGCCTCCAATTGATCGATCAAGAGGCTATTGCCGGATGGAAGTAGATGGGTTGTCCAACGACCCCAATGATCATCATTCCACACAAGATTTTCAATCAGAAGGTTGGTTGAAGGTATTTTGCTAATCACCTCGATGGGTGTCGGATCAGGCAATGGAACTTCTGGTTCTAATATCGATGGATCGCTCTCTGGTGTGCGCAGGTGAAGGTGGCGAAGATTTAAGTTCAAGCTGGAATCAGCAAGCTTGTAATCTATAACACCCTGAATATCACGGCCATCCAGTGCAATAGACCACCGATCGTTAGGATTGCTCGCCTCAGCAAGGATTGACTCAAATTTAAGAGCTCCAACATTCAGCTGTCCGATCTCGATGGCTGTTGTAACGGAAAGCCTTTCTTTAGTTCCATTTTTAGGCTCTGATAGAGCATCAATAAACCCAAGTAGCTCCTCAACTTCAATTGAAGGAAGGGATCCATCAATGTGAAGGCGATCAGATATTTTATAGCTCGCCTGATTTCCGCCTAGACGAATATTACCGGTTAAGGGTGAATCTAAATTTAGGTGAGCCTTTAAACGATCCGCATAATTAAGCTGTATTGTTGGTGATGAGTGCAGGGTCATCAGTAGGCTCAAGCGGCTAATATCGGAAGATTGATGTGCTAAATAGTCTGGAGCATCTACTCGGGTACCGGTTAATTGAGACTCCACTTTTAGAGTCGATTGACACTGTTTAGAACAGAGTTTTAATGTCGAGTTGAGTGGAATTTCACCCGAGATGACACCTGACAGTGGGATACCGGCCCATTGCATTAACCTATGAGAATCGATTCGACCGGCAATCTGAATATCAGTTGCGGTTGAGTCATTTGAGATATCAACATCAAATGTTCGACCTAAGAAGCTTGCTTTCAAACCCTCAGCCGACAGTCCACTTGCCAAATTAAAATTAACTGTGCCATCTATATCCGTTACGGCAACCCGTTGAGTTTCAGATATAAAGACACCACGATTCAGCTCGGATTGAATCTGCAGTTTAGGGGCCCCTCCTTTGAGAGGAACGTATAGATCCACTAAAGATTTATGACTACCCGATAGCTGCCAATCCCCTAGCTTATTGCCAACGCTGTTGGCCAACGCCTCACTGTGAAATAGGCTGTTCAAATCAAAAGCTGAACCCTCAATCGCTAACAAGGTCTCGAGTTCACCCGACCCACTCTCCATCCAAAGATCTGCAAAACCGATCTCAGTACCTGCAGCACTGCCCTGCTCTAACTGAACACGAGCTGCCCCATCTCGAGCATGAATGATGGCTTCGGCCCGGTTCAACACGGGCCAGGGTGATTGATAATCTAGTGTTGTATTCTCTACCGCTACGTAGAGCTCGCTCAATGGCTTAGGTCTATCAGCCATAAGCCTAGTCGGAGTCACCAGAACTAAACCGGCCTCTTTGACATCACCTTGAATCAGCGCTCTGTTTAACCAGCTATAAAGCCCTTCACCGACAACCTTAGGCGGAGTTAGCAGTAGAGCCTCTCGGGCTATTGCGCCCTTAAGCCCCATCGATAGATTAAGTAGCGCTTGTTGCTCTTTATCATAGGGTAGATCAATCGAGAACTGGCCTCGTGTTCGGATGTTATTCAACCCCAGCTCTAATAGATCAGATCCAACGGCCACATAATCACTGTGGAGCTGCCAGTTAACACGTCCTTGCGCAAAATTAAACGGCAATGCCCAGTCGTAGACCGTTGGGAATTCCATGACAAGCTGCTGACTGTCAATATCTACCCAGCCGCGGTCACTTGAAACATAAAACGAACCATTCAACTGTGATGCAGCAGGTGAACCTTTCCAGGATTTGACCGACACATCTGACAACTCACCGACCACAGAGAGGTTTTCAAATCCCTGGCTAAGATCAACGGTTAACCCTTTGACTAAACCACCGGGAGAGAGCGATTTAATCACCTCTCTGCTTTGATCACCCAAAGGCTGGTTAAGCGCAAGAGCCGACAGGTCTGATAGATTAAGCTCAGCCAGTTGAATTCGATTAGCCATCCAACCATTGACGCCAGTACTTAAATCGATCGCAGTCGGTGGCAGTGAGAATTCACTGCCTTGATAGAGGGTTGAAAAGTCTTGAAGTTGCAGCTGATAATCACGATCAACCGACTGAACAGAGAAATTTGTTGAAAGCTGCTCTAGTGCCAGCTCACCAAGCTCATCGGGCAGTACAAGTTGCAAGCTATTGGCTGATAAATTACCGACAAGATAATCCAGACTGGCGCCACGCAACTGCCCCCATAGCCGCGCATTCGCACTAATAGAGAAGCGCTGTTCGACACCTGCAAGATCGGCCAACTCTGAGCCAATGTTATCGAGTTCAACATAGAAAGGTAATAGTAGCTGACCGTTTGTGGATTGACCTTGGTGCTGAATAGCAAAACGCATGCGACTATCTTGACCCAACACTGGCATCCAAAAACTACCGCTCAATTGATGCTCTGTTTCACTGCTTTCAAGAGACATATTGTCCAGATTGATGAAACGAGAGCGACCTGATTCTGGAATCAGATGAAGTTGTGATTCAGAAAATTCGATGGAAGGCTGTTCAAATAGAATAGCAATCAACGTATCGATTGCGCGATTATCCGTCTTTGATTGATTCGAGTCAGCTAACCACCGCCCTTCAGACTGACGCCATTTTACGTTCAACCCCTTTGCCGTGACCCGTTGAAAAATAGGTGCAGCATCAATCAATGAACGCCATGGATCCAATTCAAACGAGATGTTTTGGAGGTGAAACTCGATCTGCTTTGGTTTGAGGTAGTCGATATCCGAATGGATCTCTTTAAACTCAAAAGTTGGATAGGGGCCGCGCCAGCCAGTCTCAAGCTCACCTATCGAGACTTCAACGCCAAGATATTGACTAAGCTGAGCCGCAATATCGGTTCGGTAATCGCCCAGCAAAGGGAAGGCTAAGCGCACAGCCGTTAGCAAGATGGCTAACAGTGCTGCTACCATCAAAACCCACCAACTGACCCAAAGCGTATGCCGAACCATGAATTCCCCGCTACCTCAGAACCACATCAAAGTGTTCTGGGTTGTAGTGAGTGTCGCTCTGGAAGCGAATCGTTTTCCCAATAAACGACTCCAGTTCAGCGACATGGTCTGATGCATCATCCAGCAAGTAATCAACCACGGCTTTAGCCGCAATGACCAAATAGGAGTCGGTATCGTAGGCCCTATGTTGACGCAAGATCTCTCGAAAGATTTGATAGCACACCGTCTCAGGCGTGCGAATCATGCCTCTACCTGAACAGGTCTCACAGGTTTCACACAGAACCTGCTCTAAACTCTCACGAGTACGTTTACGCGTCATTTCAACCAGCCCCAATTCGGATACGCCAGTCACTTTGCATTTAGCGTGGTCTTTATCTAGCTGTCGCTGAAGAGTTCGCAAAACTTGACGCTGGTGTTCTGGGTCTTCCATATCGATAAAATCGATAATAATAATGCCACCCAAATTACGAAGCCTCAGTTGGCGACCAATCGCTGTCGCAGCCTCCAAATTAGTTTTAAAAATCGTCTCTTCCAAATTGCGATGGCCTACAAAAGCGCCGGTATTGATATCAATCGTAGTCATCGCTTCGGTTTGGTCAAAGATGAGGTAGCCACCTGACTTAAGCTCAACCTTGCGGCCCAGTGCCTTCTCAATCTCCTCTTCAACGTTAAAGAGGTCAAAAATGGGACGTTCGCCTGGGTAGTATTCCAGCTTTGATTCAATTTCAGGGACTAGTGTTCGAGCGAAACTTTGTGCACGCTGAAAGGTCTCTTTAGAATCAATTCTGATACGTTCAATCTCAGAATGAGTCATGTCTCTGAGTGCTCGCATATTTAGCGGCAGGTCCTCATAGACGGTTGCCGGCGCTTTCGCCCCTTTGACTCGGTTCTGAATACTCTCCCACAAGCGATGTAAGAAACTGATATCGGCTTTTAATTCCAATTCTGTCACGCCTTCAGCCACAGTTCTCAGAATGTAACCATACTCAGGCTCAGCTGTATCATCGTCAGGGTGGATCAACTCAGATCTGAGAATCTGCTTTAAGCGATCTCGTTCCTCTTCATCCTCAATTCGTTGAGAGACCCCAATATGAGAGGCATCGGGCATTAAGACCAGATAGCGTGATGGCAGAGATATATGAGTCGTCAATCGGGCCCCTTTACTGCCAATAGGGTCTTTAGTGACTTGTACTAGCAACGATTCGCCTTCACGCAACACCTGAGCAATGGAGAGAGCAGCACGCTCATCCGGTGTCAGAGATTGATCAACGACTTCATCAACGTGTATGAAAGCAGCTCGCTCAAGTCCCACATCGACAAATGCAGCCTGCATGCCTGGAAGTACTCGTACCACTCGTCCTAAATAGATATTGCCTAAAATCCCGCGACGTTTTGCACGCTCAACATAGATCTCTTGCGGCATGCCATTTTCAATGACTGCGACTCGAGTCTCCATCGGTGTGAAGTTAATCAGTATCTCTTCACCCAAAACCTTACTCCTTACTCAACAGACCCTTGGGTCCACGCTGAGAATCCAAATTTTTCTAAAATCTTTCCAGTTTCAGCGATCGGCAAACCCACGACTGCGCTGTAACTTCCCTTAATCTCTTTGACAAACAGTGCACCCATGCCCTGAATGCCATAGCCACCCGCTTTATCCTGAGGTTCTCCGCTGAGCCAATAGCGCTCCATCTCTCTCTTATTTACAGGATAGAAGCTGACCTGAGTAATCACCACTTCGCTGCGAGTCTGTTGACCATCAGAAATAGCCACTGCGGTCATAACCTGATGTTGGGCACCCGACAGGCGTTTAAACATAGTAAAGAAGTGATCAGGACTTTCAGGCTTCCCTAATATCTGATTATCGATCACTACACTGGTATCGGACCCTATTACCAGAGCCCCTGGGTAGTGTTGTGCAACGGCTTCGGCTTTATTACGTGCCAGGCGGTTTACATAATCCTCAGGTGTTTCCTCGCTCAACGGTGTCTCATCGATATGAGCCGGATGCACTTCTGGAGAGATCCCTATCTGTTTTAATAACTCCAGTCGTCTAGGTGACTGAGAGGCCAAAACCACGTTCATTAGTTCAAATCCAAGGATCGTGCCAAGCGACGCAAAGTCATAAACACGAATGGCCAGAGAAGCGCACTGGTCAAAGCCGGCAAAAGAAACAGCAGTGTATCAGCAGAATTTCCAACCAGACCTTGCATCCAATAGTAGATCAATTGATTCAGCCCCACCAACAGCAGCAACACAAAGGACTGCTGAAGCATTGGAAACACTCTTAACCGACTGTGCAGTAACTGTGTAATGAAGGCAATCAGAGTCAGAGATAGAGCACCTAAACCGAGCACTGAGCCTCGCATTAAATCCAGTAATAGCCCAATAAAAAACGCATAGACTAAGCCAACACGATTGGGGGCCCAAATAAGCCAAAAGAAAAGAACCAACAGAACGAAGTCTGGCCGGAACCACTGCAGAGAGCTGTCCAAAGGAAATTGACTCAGCGTTATTGCTAGCAGAAAAGTAGCCAGTGTGACAAAAAAGCCACCACCAGAGGCTTGATCACTCACTCTCCAACCTCTTTAATCCATTCACCTGCTGAACCAAAAGCAGATAGCGGCTCTTATCAAGCGTTGCCGTTGGCCTTGCTCTGACCACTGCAAAGGAGCGACCAGGCTCCTGTCTAAATTCGGTTATCTCAGCGACGGGGTAACCCATTGGAAAGACGCCGCCCAACCCAGAGGTAACAAGTAGGTCACCAATACGAATATCTTCAGTATTGGGGATGTGGTCCAGTTTGAGCTCAGTAGTGGATCCACTACCGAGCGCAAGGGTACGGAAACCCGTACGTAAGAGTTGAACAGGAACAGAGGATCTAGAGTCAGTCACCAACATGACTCGACTGGTGACGGGCGCAAGATCAACGACAAGACCCATGATACCGCCGGAGTCCAGTGCAGGTTGCCCAATAACAACTCCATCCTGTTCACCGCGGTTAATCAATATTTCATGCTGAAAAGGGTCAGAGCTAACGCCTATCAACTCTGCCATCTGAACCTCTTCCTCCACCTTTTGGCGAGCATTCAGCAAAGTTCTTAAACGGCGATTTTCACTGGCAAGAGTCGCGTTTTGTAGCACTTTTTGTTCTAGCAGAATGGCTTCTGTTCGCAACTCATCATTCTCTGCAATCAGTGTGGCTCGACTGACCACCACATCTGAAACGCCACCTGCCATTTTGACTGGCAAATCCACCAACCACTGCAAGGGGGTAGCAACAAGGTTTAGATAGGCTTTGCCTTCACGAAATTTATTGGAGGTAAGATCGAGCGCAACGATAGAGAGCGCTACGATTATGAGAAGAGTAAACAGCAAACGCGACGGACCACTTTTAAAGATCATGACTTTAAACCCTTCGCGTTGCCGTTATTAAAGATCAGTCACGTGACAGTAACTCAAAACCTTGTTTATCCAGTATCTCAAGTGCTTTACCGCCACCACGAGCCACACAGGTCAATGGATCTTCTGCCACAATCACTGGAAGGCCGGTCTCTTCCGTCAGAAGGCGATCAAGATTTCTTAGCAGTGCACCACCGCCTGTCAAAACAATACCGTGCTCAGCAACGTCCGCTGCCAATTCAGGTGGACACTGTTCTAGTGCACCTTTAACGGCTTGAACAATCGACTGGAGAGGCTCTTGAAGGGCTTCAAGAATCTCGTTCGAGTTAAGCGTGAACATACGTGGGATACCTTCAGCAAGGTTCCGACCACGCACATCAATCTCTAGCACTTCAGGTGCTGGGTAGGCTGTACCTATCTCTTGTTTGATTCGCTCGGCTGTCGCTTCACCAATCAAGCTTCCATAATTCCGACGAACGTAAGTAACAATCGCCTCGTCAAATCGGTCACCGCCGACACGAACAGATTCAGAGTAGACGATACCGCTCAACGAGATCACCGCAATCTCCGTGGTACCGCCACCGATATCGACAACCATCGAACCAGTTGCCTCATCAACTGGGAGACCAGCACCGATCGCAGCCGCCATTGGCTCTTCGATTAGGTAGACCTCTCGAGCACCTGCACCTACTGCAGACTCTTTGATTGCTCGACGCTCAACCTGAGTTGACTTACAAGGTACACAAATCAGAACGCGAGGCGATGGACGAAGGAAACTGTTGTTGTGAACTTTACTGATGAAGTACTGAAGCATCTTTTCAGTCACGTGGAAATCAGCAATGACACCATCTTTCAATGGACGAATAGCGGTAATATTGCCTGGCGTTCTACCCAACATTCTTTTTGCATCGGTACCGACAGCCGCTACGGTCTTCTGGTTGCCTTGCTGGCGGATAGCCACTACAGATGGCTCATCTAGCACGATCTCACTATCTCGAAGATAGATCAGCGTATTGGCAGTTCCCAGGTCGATGGAAAGGTCGCTAGAAAAGAGACCACGAATCTTTTTAAACATTGGATTTAAAACCTTATAAGCGATGACTTTAGAAGCCAATTCATTAATCAAAGAATGTTAGCAACGACGGGGATTTTGGGCAAGGCGCAAATGTGATAGATTACGCGCCATCACAATGTTTTTACGAAACTATTTTCCACTTCTTACAGCCGCAAAATAGTTTCAATCACACCATTTAAAGAAAGAAGGTTAAGCATGTCCATCGATCGCTCCGATGTTGAACGTATTGCCCATCTTGCCCGTTTAGAGTTGAACGAGCAGGATATCCCGGCCTACACCGAAAACCTAAGCAGCATTTTAAATCTTATTGATGAGATGCAGCAGATTAATACAGACGGTGTGGAGCCATTGGCACACCCACTGGATGCAGTCCAACGCTTGCGTGCTGATGAAGTTACCGAGCTGAATCAACGAGATAAACTTCAAGCGGTTGCACCAGCTGTTGAAGAGGGGCTTTTCCTTGTCCCTAAAGTCATTGAGTAACAGGATTCGGATTAGAGATATGTTTGAAAAAACACTGAGCGAACTGGCTCAAGACCTTCGCAATGGCACTGTGAGCAGTGTTGAGCTTACCCAAGCGTTTATCGATCGCATCAACCGTTGTGACAGCGAGTACAACTCGTTCATCACCACCACCCCTGAACTGGCTCTGCAGCAAGCAAAAGCAGCTGATGAGAGTATTGCAGCGGGCACAGCGGGCACCTTCACAGGACTTCCGATCGCGCACAAAGATCTGTTTTGCACCGAGGGGGTCAAAACCAGTTGTGGCTCCAAAATGTTGGATAACTTTGAGTCCCCCTATGACGCTACCGTAGTAGCAAAGTTTAAGTCAGCGGGCGCCGTTATGTTGGGTAAAACCAATATGGATGAGTTTGCGATGGGATCAACCAACGAGAGCTCTTTCTATGGTGCTTGTAAAAATCCTTGGGATACAAGCCGTGTACCAGGAGGCTCTTCAGGTGGTTCTGCTGCTGCAATCGCAGCACGACTAACACCTGCAGCAACAGGTTCAGATACAGGTGGTTCGATTCGCCAACCGGCAGCGTTCTGTGGCATTACCGGCATCAAGCCAACTTATGGACGCGTCTCTCGTTACGGCATGGTTGCCTACGCCTCTTCGCTTGATCAGGGCGGTCCAATGGCTCGCAGCGCTGAGGATTGCGCTCTGATGCTGAATGTCATGGCGGGACAGGACTCAATGGACTCAACCTCATCGGCACAACCGACCGAGGACTACACCGCGTCACTCAACAACTCGCTTCAAGGCCTAAAAATCGGAGTTCCAAAAGAGTTTATGAGTGCCGATTTAGACAGCGCAATGGCGGCTCAAATTGAGACAGCGATCAAACAGCTTGAATCGCTGGGCGCCACAATCAAAGAGGTTAGCCTTCCGAATACACGCATGTCGATTCCGGCCTACTACATCATTGCTCCGGCGGAGGCATCGTCAAACTTATCACGGTTTGATGGCGTACGTTACGGCTACCGTTGCGAGAACCCACAAGATTTGGAAGACCTCTACAAACGGACTCGTGGCGAAGGCTTTGGCTCTGAAGTTAAACGCCGCATCATGGTTGGAACCTACGCACTCTGTGCCGGCTACTACGATGCCTACTACAACAAAGCTCAACAGATTCGCCGCTTGATCCAACAAGATTTCATGCGCATCTTTGAAGAGGTCGATGTCATTGTTGGGCCGACAACACCAAGCCCTGCGTTTACCATTGGTGAAAAAGTGAATGACCCTGTCGCAATGTACATGGAGGACATCTTCACACTGTCGTTAAACCTGGCTGGTCTTCCCGGTATGTCCGTACCTTGTGGACAGGTAAACGGCTTGCCTGTTGGCCTTCAGTTGATAGGGAACTACTTTGACGAAGCTCGCCTATTGAACGTAGCTCACCAATACCAACAAAATACAGAGTGGCACACCCTGTCACCGGTTACGGCATAAGGAGATCGATATGGAATGGGAAACAGTTATCGGTCTAGAGATCCACGTTCAGCTCGCGACCAATACGAAAATATTTTCAGGTGCTAGCACTGCCTTCGGTGCCGAACCCAATACACAAGCGTGCGCCGTTGATCTGGCATTGCCGGGCACACTGCCGGTATTCAACGATGGCGCACAGAAAATGGCCATCATGTTTGGCTTAGCGATTAATGCCGAAATCGGTAAACGTGCCGTTTTTGAGCGCAAAAATTACTTCTATCCAGATCTTCCCAAGGGTTACCAGACAACCCAACTAGAAGCACCTATTGTTGGCGAAGGTTACGTCGATATTGAAACGGAAGATGGCGAACGTCGTGTTCGTATTCATCACGCTCACCTAGAGGAAGATGCCGGAAAATCCTTACACGAAGATTTTCACGGCCAATCCGGTATCGACCTTAACCGAGCCGGTACACCTCTAGTCGAAATTGTCTCTGAACCCGATATGCGCACCTCTAAAGAGGCCGCTGCTTACGCTCGAAAGATCCATGCGATAGTAACTAATCTGGGCATCTGTGACGGTAACATGGCCGAGGGCTCAATGCGTTGTGACTGTAACGTCTCCATTCGCCCTAAAGGCAGTGACACCCTAGGTACTCGCACCGAGCTGAAGAACATCAACTCGTTCCGCTTCATTGAGCGTGCAATCGACACCGAGGTAGAGCGTCAAATCGACCTAATAGAAGATGGCGGCACAGTAGTACAAGAGACTCGTCTTTACGATCCAGACAAAAACGAGACTCGAAGCATGCGCTCGAAAGAGGATGCTAACGACTACCGTTACTTCCCTTGCCCAGATCTACTTCCTGTCGTGGTCGATGATGCCTATGTAGAAGCCATTCGTCTAACGCTTCCAGAACTGCCGGACGCACGAAAAGAGCGTTTCATCAGTGAACTGGCTCTATCTGAATACGACGCTGGTGTTCTGTCAGCTTATCGCAACCAAGCGGACTACTTTGAGTCAGTGGTTGAGTGTTGTGGTGATGCCAAACTGGCTGCCAACTGGGTGATGGGAGAGTTGGCCAAAAACTTAAACGCAGCCGATCTGAGCATTGATAACAGCCCCGTTAGCGCAGAGCAGTTAGGCGGTCTTCTAGTTCGCATCAAGGACAACACCATCTCTGGCAACATTGCTAAGAAAGTCTTTGAAATCCAATGGAACGAAGGCGGTACAGCTGACGAAGTGATTGAAGCCAAAGGGTTGAAGCAAGTCACCGACACCGGTGCAATAGAGACCATGATCGACGAGGTCATTGCCAATGCAACAGCACAGGTTGAACAGTATAAAGCTGCTGAACCAGAGAAACGGGGCAAAATGCTTGGTTTCTTTATGGGCCAGGTCATGAAAGCATCCGGCGGCAAAGCCAACCCAGGTGCGGTCACCGGCATACTTAAATCTAAACTGGATGCTCTTTGCGACTAACAGGTAAACACTATGTCTGAACTACTGAATGCAATCCACGCCATTGTAGGTGATAAAGGTCTCATCACCGACGAGCGTGTTGCTCAACGACCTAATGAGAGTTGGAGTAAAGGCAGCTGTCCGGCGAAAGCGGTGATTCGACCCGCGTCGACGGAAGAGGTCTCAAAAGTGCTCGCCCTGTGTCACGAGGCAAATCAGACCATCATTCCACAAGCCGGCATGACCGGCTTAGCGGACGCGACCAAAGCGACTGAAGGGGATTTTGTTCTAAGCCTTGAGCGCATGCGTTCCATTGAGCAGTTAGATACCCAAGGTGCCACTGTGCTCGTTCAAGCCGGTGTGGTTGTTGAGGATCTTCAAAATGCAGCAGCCGAGCACGACCTCCTTTTTGCAGTAGATTGGGGTGCTCGGGGTTCAGCACAGGTTGCAGGAATGCTTGCAGCCAACGCCGGTGGCAATAAGGTTATTCGCTACGGTATGGCACGTGATCAAGTTCTCGGTCTAGAGGTGGTGCTAGCCGATGGCACCGTCCTAACCAATCTTAAAGAGACACTGAAAGATAATACCGGATACGACCTAAAACAGCTGTTTGTCGGCTCAGAAGGAACTCTAGGTATTATCACACGCGCCGTTTTGAGACTTTGGCCTTCAGCGCCAGCACGTCAAACCGCACTGGTCGGCGTCGAGAGTTTTGATAACGCACTCTTACTGCTTAACACGCTGAAACAGAAACTCGAAGGTAAGCTCTCGGCATTTGAAGCGATGTGGAACAGTTTCTATAGCTTTATGGTTAACGAAACCGGTAATCATCAAAAGTTTATTGATGACTCCCTACCCTACTACATCCTAGTAGAGTCAGAGTGTGTCGATGACACTCGCGGAAAAGAGCAGTTCATTGAGGTGCTTGGCGAACTTCTAGAACAAGAGGTCATTGTCGATGCTGTGATTGCCGAAAGTCAGCAGCAGTCAGCGGCACTCTGGGCAGTTCGAGATGACATTGAGGCGATGGTTCAAGCCTTCAGTCCTCTGATTCCTTACGATATCAGCCTACCGTTGCGTCATATGGAAGCCTACACAAACGAAGTCAAAGAGGCACTGTCAGAACAGTTCCCTGAATCGACCTGCCTGACCTTTGGGCACCTTGGCGATGGCAACATTCACTTCTGTGTAGGTCCGGTCAGCGATAAAAAAGCGATCGACACGGTAGTCTATAAGATCCTAGAGAAATACAAAGGCTCTGTTTCGGCAGAACACGGCATTGGACTGAGTAAAAAGCCCTATATCCAGCTAAGCCGAAGTGAAGCTGAACTCGCCGTCATGCGCAGTATTAAAGCCGCTCTGGATCCTAAAGGGATTCTTAACCCTGGGAAGATTATTGGCTGATGAGCTCAATAGATTCTCTTCAGGAACCGATTCCACCAGGGGATTACGACTGCTGCGAAAGTGGTTGTGAACCCTGCGTTTGGGATATCTACTATGCAGATAGAGCCGCATGGCAAAAGCAGCAGGCAGCACAAAAATCAGCAGAGACTAAGGAAGATCAATCAACTGAAGGCGATTGATCTTCTCTCCTTCTCGTTGCTCAAATGAGTACAGAAGGTTATTTAATTCAGGAATTAAGCCGACCTTTTCAATTTTATCACCATCGACCCTTTGCCAAGTTTCCAGAACCAAATCCTTATCACGGCTCTTAATTAAAGAGTCCTCACCTTTAACAAAAACAACCTCCGAAACCCCTTTCGACTTCACAAGAGGTATCTTCAGCGTTTCAATAGATTCACCGCAACTAGTCGCTGCTTGAAGCTGAAGGATGAAGGTCAAAGGATCCTGAAAACCCTGCGGAAGCTCCAACTGAGACGCCTTACCTTTTCTATTCACTTCAGCCGTTGTGCCATTGAACTGAATGGTCGTTTTACGTGCCCCAAGCCCCTGCTGTTCAAAGCGGTAATTAATCGGAACGATGCCTTGCTCATCAACAATAAAATGGCTCTCCTCTTCTAGCGAAGCCAGCAGAACAGAGACAGACTGAAGCAATCTGAACTGACCTGAATCTGATTGAGAGAGCGCTCGGGCCCCTTTCGCCCGAATACCATCAATTTCAACACGATACTCAAGAGTCTCGCCGACTCTGGATGCAAAATAATTCTGTATACATTGAGTGTCTGCCGACGCCAAAGAGCTGAGAAACAAAAAGAGTAGAGGGTAGATTTTCATAAAATTTATTCTAACCCACTTAACTGAGTAGAAAATGAATACGCATACCGTCCTGGACATTCACAGCTCATTTCCATCCATGGAATCGCTGTATACCGTCCGTCCTGGACATTCACAGCTCATTTCCATCCATGGAATCGCTGTATACCGTCCGTCCTGGACATAAAAAAGGGTAGCTTGAGCTACCCTTGTGTGAGACATCTTATTCATTACTCACGGATGATAGAGACATCCTCAGCCTGAAGACCTTTATCGCTGTCGTGCACATTAAAACGAACACGTTGGCCTTCGTTTAATGAACGGTGTCCACGGCCACGAATGTTACGGAAATGAACGAAAACATCATCTCCATTGGCACGAGTAATAAAACCGAAACCTTTAGAAACATTGAACCACTTAACAGTACCGACTTCACGACCATCATCGATGTCATCCTCTTCATCCGCACCGTTTACACGACGTGAAGATTGAGATGCTGATGCGGAGCCAGAGCTAGCCACAAGAGTACTGATGAAAACAGCCACAAACGAAACGGCAAGCACTGGTAAGTAGTGCGATTCCGCTTTAAAGAAGTGACCAGCAGCTGCGATAACACAGGCTGCAATTACGCTGATAATGATATTTTTAATCACTGATTAACCACCCATTGGAAATATTTCTTTGTATTTTTTGGAACAAACAAATTAATCTGTACGACATTAAAAAACCCGCACAGAAAGTGAGATATAACGTATTAGTTATATTTTTTCAACAACTTAGGGGTTTACGGCGGATAAATTAACCCAAAGAGTAAGAAGAACACGAAATTATGAGTGAATCGAACAGTCGTTTAGATGATCTGGAGAGTCGAATAGCGTTTCAAGAGGAAGCGATCGATCAACTGAGTGAAATCACCATTCGCCAAGCGAAAGAGCTGGATGAACTGCGACGCATGATTATGATTCTGAACGACCGTGTTAAGAACGCTGATAATAGTGGCTTTTCACCAGCGGCGGATGTGCCACCACCACACTATTAATCGACTCATTTAGCGGTTAACAAACTAACTGCCTAACTTGCGTCTCGCATAGATATCAAAACGCCCAGACTTACCCTCTAATGCATAGCTAGGCTTCGGTCCTTCAATAATAGGCGCCTTTCTTGGTCGCTTCACAACAACCCTTGCTGGGTCATGTTGCAAAGCGGCGTCTAGCAACTCTGCACTGTCCTGATCGGCACCCACAAGCGAGCGAAAGGCTAGCATCTCTTTTTTCACCTGAGCCGACTTATCCGTGTGAGGGAACATCGGATCGAGATAGATCACGTCGTACTGATTAGAGGTCGTTTGAAGGAACTCAACCGCTTGGAGGTGACTTAATGAGAGTCTGGCCAGAATCTCCTGCAACTCTGGATCGGATGAGAACTGAGCTCTGTGCAACCCATCTCTCAACAACGCATGAACTACTGGCACCCGCTCCACCATATCCACACGACAACCTAAGGTCGCCAGCACAAAACTATCACGACCCAGCCCAGCGGTCAGATCGGCTATGTAAGGGGTAAATGCAGAGGATACGCCACAAGCCTTAGCAATCTGTTGCCCTTTACCGCCACCAAAACGACGACGATGAGCCACCGCACCCGATTCAAAGTCTACTCGAATAGGACCGGGCGCTTTAGGGCCAAGCTGGACCAGCGACAGACCATCAAATCCCACCTGAAGTAGATAGTCGAACTCAGAACCTGATTGACCACTTTTTACCAAGGGAAGATTTAAGCCATTGCTAAGCTTTTCGGCTTCCGGAAGCAGTTCATGAGACTCAACGGAAAGACCAATCATCAGCGAGTCAAAGCCCAAACTGCGATCAAAGTAACACCTAGAATCAAACGATAGATTACAAAAGGACGCATGCCGATTTGATCAAGCAGCTTCAGAAACAGATGAATACACGCCCAAGCGCTGAGGGCCGCTACGAGTGCACCAACACCAATCATCTGCCAATGCGCGTCTGCGCCGATATCGATAAGCTCTTTACCCTTCAATAACCCTGCCCCCAGAATAACTGGGATTGAGAGCAAGAATGAGAAACGGGCGGCACTTTGACGGTCAAATCCCAACATAAGCGCTGCTGTAATGGTGATACCCGATCGAGAGGTTCCAGGAATGAGAGCGATGGCCTGAGCTACACCAATCACAATAGCATCCTTAAAGCCGAGCTCTTTCATAATACGCGTCGCCTTATTGGTAGCGTCTGCCCAACCGAGTGCAAGGCCAAATAGAATGGTGGTGCCAGCAATAACCAAAATGGATCGACCATAGGTATCAATCCAGTCGCCCAACAGCAGGCCTGCTATGACAGCTGGGATCGTCGCAAATGCTACAAACCAACCAAGTTTCCCATCATCCGAGGTTCTACCAGCCAGAGTTAATGTTGACGCTGCCACAATCGACACCACTTCGCGCCGAAAATAGATGATGACAGCCGTCAGCGTGCCAACATGAACACCAACATCAAATGCTAATCCCTGATCACTCCAACCAAACAGCTGGGAGGGTAGAATCAAATGTGCAGAACTTGAGATCGGTAGGAATTCAGTTAACCCCTGTATCAGGGCCAATATCAGAGTATGTATCCAATCACTGAGCGTCACTGCTCACTCCTTTTTTTCCAAGTGCCCTCTCGAACATAAACGGGTAAAGCCTCTTCAGGCGGCACTTGATCACCCCTTTCTAGAGCTGACACTGCCATATTGAGCATACTCTCAGCCTGAGGGTACTGATCAGACAACACCCTACCCAAACCGTTTTGAACTAATGAATTCAACTGATCCAAGTAGTTAAGGCCTGGGCCAATTGCTACGCATTGAGAAACCTTTTCAGGCAGAACAACGGCTGAGGGTGCCGTCACCTGCTCCTCAGTCAAAGCAAAGATTGTGCCATTTTCCACCTTATAGACTGCCCAATAGACCTCATCCATTCGGGCATCCAAAGTCGATAGAATAAAGCCAGCCTCTGGGCATAATGCAAGCGCCTGATAAGCCAAGGTCTCAAGGGTCGATAGGGGGATCACAGGAGTATCAAAGGCGACTGCTAGCCCCTGTGTTGCTCCTGTTGCTATACGAATGCCGGCAAATGACCCTGGCCCGCGCCCAAAAGCGATCGCATCAAGCTCTTTTACCGATAGCTTGGCCTCTTCAAGAACACTTTCAACCATCGGCAACAGCAGTTGGGTATGCCCTCTGGGTACCACTTCAAACCGACAAATGCGCTGTTCGCCGTTTAGTAAGGCGACTGAACAGGCATCAGTTGAAGTATCTAGTGCTAGAACCTTCGTCATAATATTACTCTTAAATTAAATCTGAGCCCCAGGATGGCATGATCGATTGATCATAACCGAGCTGACTCAACACCCTTGCGACCACAAAATCGATCATATCTTCGACCGTGGTGGGTTTATGATAGAAACCTGGTGACGCCGGCAGTATGACCGCCCCCATGCGGGTCAACTTCAACATATTCTCAAGATGTATCTCAGAATAGGGAGCCTCTCGCGGCACCAAAATAAGTGATCGACGCTCTTTTAGGGCAACATCCGCAGCACGCTCAATCAGATTATTACTGGCCCCAGTCGCAATGGCTGACAGTGTTCCTGTTGAACAGGGACAGACCACCATCTGACTGGGAGCGCCTGAGCCTGAAGCGACAGGAGCAAACCACTGCTCTTTACCAAAGACTTTAATCTGCTCCGCTTTAGCACCCGTGAAATCAGTAAAAAACTGCTGCTGAGCATCAGGAGTCCCTGGCAAGCTGTGCTCTGTTTCAGCCGCGACAACAACTTGAGCCGCTTTGGAGACCATCACAAAGAGTTGAACGTTCTGCTGAACCAAGCAGTGCATCAAACGCAGTGCGTACTGAACCCCCGAAGCTCCGGTAATGGCTAGGGTTACTCTTGAGTCAAAATCTGCCACGGTTCACCTCAATGTGTCGTCGAAATAAGGAGTTGTTTAATTCGCTCGTGAATGCCTTCGAATCCACCGTTCGACATCACTACGATATGACTGTTGTGTTGTAGCTCTGATTCGAGAGACTCAAGCAGAAGATCAATGCTATTAAATACAGCCTGCCCGTCAAAGCCAGCAATCTGATTCTCTAAAGACCACCCCTGAGAATCCGGTTGATACCAAAAAACAGTATCAGCTTGCGCGGCGGATTCAGCTAACTGGCTCTTAAATACGCCTTGTTTCATGGTATTAGACCTTGGCTCGATGATGGCAATCAACTTCTCATCGTGCACTTTCGCTCTCATACCTTGCAAGGTCGTCGCAATAGCCGTCGGATGGTGAGCAAAATCATCATACAGAGAGACCCCTGAGAACTGACCTAACAGCTCCATGCGGCGCTTCACGCTTTTGAATTGGCTTAATGCCTCCGCACTCACTTCGGGGGTAATGCCAACGTGTCTTGCTGCCAACAGAGCATGCAGTGCATTGCGTTGATTGTGCTCACCGGTCAATTCCCAATCAACCCAGACAGGGGCCGTCTCTTTGACGCAAATTTGAAAACGCTGACCACCAGACTCTTGCTCACCGATTGCAGCACCAGAGTGACCAGGATTCATTGAAGTTGACTCTAACTCACTCCAACACCCCTGCTCTATCACCTGCTCGACTGCCGGAATATCCGAGGGGTAGATCACTCGCCCAGTAGCAGGCACCAAACGCATGAGGTGATGAAACTGCCTCTGAATCGCTGCAAGATCATCAAAGATATCTGCATGATCAAACTCTAAGTTATTAATCACCAGTGTTCTTGGGTTGTAGTGGACAAATTTAGATCGCTTATCAAAAAAAGCGGTATCGTACTCATCTGCCTCGATAACAAAAAAGTCGGTCTCTCCCAAACGAGCTGAGCAGTCAAAATCGAGCGGAACGCCACCAATCAAAAAACCAGGCTTCAACCCAGCGTACTCCAGAATCCATGCCAACATGGTCGCTGTGGTGGTTTTACCGTGAGTACCTGAAACAGCCAATACCCAACGATCCTTGAGCAAGTGATCATGTAACCACTGTGGTCCCGATGTGTGGTGAATCCCTCTCTCAAGCACCGCCTCAACACAAGGATTGCCGCGCGACATCGCGTTACCGACTATCACTAGATCGGGATTGGAGTCCAATTGAGTGGGATCGTAGCCTTGAATAATCTCAATGCCTAAGGTTTCAAGTTGCGTACTCATTGGCGGATAGACGTTCTGATCCGAACCGCTGACACGATAACCTAGCTCTTTGGCCAAAATCGCTAAAGAGCCCATAAAGGTGCCACAAATACCAAGAAAATGAAGATGCAAACCGGTGGTATCCCACAAAAAATTATAAAGATGGGCTTTAATTAACCGAAAAACCCATTTCGCACATGCAATAGCGTACCAACTTGCCTATAATTTTCATCATATTTCACACGACTAAGAGATTCTCTAATGCAGTTACTGAGCTCCTTCCTAAAGCACAACAAAACCGATGCAGACCTTGTAGAGGTGATCGAAGTCTTAATGATCGCCTGTAAAGAGGTTGCATTGCAGCTTCGCGAAGGCGCTCTGGCCGGCGTTTTGGGCACCAGCACTCTGACTAACGTACAGGGCGAGACCCAAAAGAAACTCGATATCGTTTCTAACGACATCATTAAAAAAGTCCTTCTGGATAATCGACTTGTTCGTGGCGTTGCCTCAGAAGAGGAAGAGGAGCCAGTTTGGGGATCTCGTGATGGTCGCTACCTTGTGACTTTTGACCCGCTGGATGGCTCATCAAACATCGACATCAACGTCTCGGTTGGCACGATCTTCTCAATCATCGAAGCCCCAAAACCTTGGGCTAAACAGGACACCAATGAGTTCCTCCAGCCAGGACGTAAGCAAGTGGCGGCAGGATACGTGCTTTATGGGCCTTCTGCAGTATTAGCCCTAACCACTGGTAGCGGTGTTAACATGTTCACGCTGGCTCATACCGGTGACTTTATCCTGACAGAGGAGTCGGTCAAAATTCCTGAAGAGACCAGCGAATTTTCGATCAACATGTCGAATAAGCGTCACTGGGAACCTCAGATGCAAGAGTACATCGATGATCTACTGCTTGGCGAAGAGGGTCCTCGCGAGAAGAACTACAACATGCGCTGGGTGGCCTCTATGGTGGCCGAAGTGCATCGCCTACTGACCCGTGGGGGCATCTTCACCTACCCATGGGACTCACGCGATCCGAGCAAACCGGGCAAACTACGCCTGATGTACGAAGGCAACCCAATGAGTTTCCTTATCGAGCAGGCTGGTGGCGTCGCTTCGACCTGTTACGAAGAGATTATGGATCTTAGCCCAGAGCACATTCACCAACGTGTTTCAGTCGCGCTAGGTTCAAAACAGGAGGTAGAGATGTTGAAAGCCTACCACCGTAAGAAAAGTGAAAAATAGCGCTTAGTAGCATTTAGTTATATTACCAAGGTGCCTATAATGCGCCGCAGAAATTAATGAAACGTTCATAGGGAAACAACATGAGCTTTGAAAAAGTACCAGCGGGTAAAGACCTGCCAAACGACATCTACGTTATCATCGAGATCCCAGCTGAGAGCTCGCCTGTAAAATACGAGATCGATAAAGACTCTGACTCTATCTTTGTTGACCGCTTCATGGCTGCGCCAATGTTCTACCCAGCGAACTACGGCTACGTAAACAACACACTAGCTGACGATGGTGACCCTCTGGATGTACTTGTACTGACTCCACATCCAGTCATGACAGGTTCTGTTATTCGCTGTCGTCCAGTCGGCATTCTAAACATGACCGACGAAGCGGGTGAAGATGCGAAACTGGTTGCTGTTCCTCACGAGAAACTAAGCCAGGCTTACAACGACATCCATGACGTTGATGACCTGTCGCCACTTTTGAAAGATCAAATCTCTCACTTCTTCGAGAACTACAAGAAGCTTGAAAAAGGCAAGTGGGTTAAAGTTGAAGGTTGGTCTGACGCTGCTGCAGCTCGCGACGCGATCATCAAATCAGCTGAAGCTTACGAAGCAGCTAAGTAATTAGATAATTAAAAAGCCCGATCCGCTCTGCGGGTCGGGCTTTTTTGTATGTAACAGGTTAAACTTGTCGATTCAGTCAAGTTTAACCGCTCTGGAGCTAACATGAGCCGCCCCGATATTAACGAAATCAAGCAAGTTTACATTGAATCAGACTTGCTCTTTTCAAACTCTGAAGTCAACCAAGCGATCGACAAGATTGCTGATGAGATCACCGGCGAATATGCTGATCGCGATCCTGTCATCTTCACGATAATGAACGGCGGTCTTGTTATCTGCGGTCAGCTACTGACTCGCTTAGAGTTCCCTCTCGAAGCGGGCTACCTACATGCGACTCGCTACCGCAACACGACCTCTGGCCACGAACTAGAGTGGAAGGTTCCACCGATGATCGATTATCAGGGACGCGATGTGTTAGTGGTCGACGACATCCTAGATGAGGGACACACACTTCACGAAGTGATGAATCACCTCAAAGAGGGTGGAGCTAAAAGCGTGGCATCGGTCGTACTGATCGACAAAATACACGATCGCAAAGCCGTGCCTGGGATGAAAGCAGACTTCACCGGTCTAACCATACCGGATCGCTACATTTTTGGCTTTGGACTTGATTACAAAGGCTACTGGCGCAACGCACCTGGTATCTTTGCAGTCAGAGGTCTTTAATAATCTACTGATTGATCTCATCAAACAGTAGGTTAAATGCCTCAGTCAATTTATGTTTGGCTGCCATGTGAACCAGTGGTTTAGCCAGCATATGACTCTCTTTCATTTTCACTGACGCAGGCAACTTAGCGTTTAGCACCGGCAGATCTTGCTCCACGAGCGATTCAATAATCTGCTTAGGCAGCGACGCTCGTGGCTGAAACTGATTCACCACAATTCCTTCTAACACCAACTGCTCATTATGATCTTCACACGTTTCGTTGATGTTATGCAGTAAGCTGTAAAGAGCTTGGCGTGCAAACTCATCACAGTCAAAGGGGATCAAACAACGCTCAGCGGCACAAAGTGCGGAGAGCGAAAAGAAGTTAAACGCTGGCGGCGTATCGATGTAAATCGCATCGTAATGTTCATCCAGAGCGTCACACAGATCTCTAAGCTTATAGATCTTATGTTTTGACTCTAACTTCGACTGCAAATCACCTAAATTCGGGTTACAGGGAATAATGTCGAGTTGTTCGAACGGAGTCGCAAAACAGTAATCTTGTTCGGCCACTTTGTTCAGCTGAAAGCTCAATACCGACTCAAAGAAACTCTGTACATCGAGCTCTGGCGCATCGGATTCATCACCCAACAGATAGTGTGTTGAGTTACATTGCGGATCCAAATCGATCACTAGCGTTTTAAGCCCACGAGCTGCACTGATAGCCGCCAAATTGACCGCGATACTCGACTTACCAACGCCACCTTTCTGGTTAAATATAACTCGACGCATAAATTACCCCTGGGAGAGAAGGTCTCTCAAATCAATAATGGCTGCATTAGCACGGGAGATGTATGAAGCCATCACCAAAGAGTGGTTGGCTAAAAATCCAAATTCGGTGCCGTTAAGAATAATGGGACTCCAGATGGTGCCCTGTGTGGCCTCTAGTTCACGAACAATCTGCTTCAACGAGGTGACCGCACTCTTCTTCTCAAGACTCTGTGCAAAATCTAGCTCGATAGCACGTAAAATATGAATCAGTGCCCAGGCAGTTCCACGCGCTTCATAGAAGACATCATCAATCTCACTCCAAGGCGTTTGTATATCTAACTCTGAGGGCTGAGCCGTTGCTTGGGCGCCCCCCTGGCTGCCGGCAAGATCGGTATTAATACGGCGCTGCCCAACGCTGGCACTTAAGCGCTGTGAAATACTACCTAAACGAGTTGATACGTCGCCCAACCAATCTTGAAGGTTGTCGGCACGAGCATAGAACTGTGCCTGTGATTCATCCTGACTAGAGAGTTTGCTTTGATAGGCTCTTAACGAAATTAACGCATCTCGATACTCACTCTCACTTGACGGTATCAACCAAGAGTTATTATCAAAGTGTAATTTGGGTTCCGCAGAGGCTAGATCCTTCTGTTCAGTCGACTGCGACTGAGAACGACTGAAAGTCTTGCGCATTGCTCGACTCAGGTCACGAATCTGTACAAGTACACCAAATTCCCAATTGGGCAGGTTATCCATAAGAACACCCGGCGGAAAACGATCATTGGAGAGGTAGCCACTTGGCTTGTTAAGAAGCGACTCTGTCAGTTCGATCAGTGTAGCGGTTGTGTAACTGCCGACCACCACCGTCTCATTTCGCTCGGCAGCGCTAGCTTCAGTCAACTGCTTCACATCAAATTGGGCTGGAGTCCAGCTCCAGAGAAAGCCCAATACAACCACCACCAATGAGTAGGCTGCCAGAGGCGCCAGTAACAGATAAAAGCGCTTTACTCCGAACCTTTCCCGAAGACGATCTAGGAGATCCAACAGTGTTCTAAATAGACCTTTCATACACTACCTTTTGCGTAAATAAGCATCACAAAAATACAAATGCTGCACTGCACTATGACCTGTACAGCCCCTTGGGTCAATCCATCGATAAGTTGCTTAAAACAACCTCGTTTTAATATCAAAAGCTATTTTGCACAAATAATAGACAATTAACGTGTAGATAGCGTTAAATTTGCCGAAATTCACACCATTTTCGCAACTTTCAGCTGGACAACCACCTTTAGTCTCATGCAAACTTAACCTTATAGGGTTCTGTTAATAGATATCTGCCTATTCGATGCAATTAACAGCCATATCCCAACAATTTATTACTAAACTGCGCTACAGGAGCACATCATGGATATTCGTAAAGTTAAAAAACTGATCGAACTTCTCGAAGAGTCAAACATCAATGAAATCGAGATCAAAGAGGGCGAGGAGTCTGTTCGCATTAGCCGTGGTGGATCTATCGTTGCAGCTCCAGTAGCAGCACCTGCAACTGTCGTTGCCGCAGCAGCACCCGCTGCTGCTCCAGCCACTGCACCTGCTGCAGCAGAAGCCGCACCTGCAGCGCCAGCGGGCCATACTGTTAACTCACCAATGGTGGGTACTTTCTACCGTTCACCAGCGCCAAGTGCTCCGGCATTCATCGAAGTGGGCAAAACGGTTAAAGCGGGTGACGTCATCTGTATCGTTGAAGCGATGAAGATGATGAACCAGATCGAAGCAGACAAGAGTGGCGTGATTGAAGCCATCCTTGTTGAAGATGGTCAGCCGGTTGAATTTGATCAACCACTCGTTGTCATTGCCTAAACTCTAATCAACAGAGGAATATTCCATCATGTTGGATAAAGTTCTGATCGCAAACCGTGGCGAAATTGCGCTACGTATCATGCGAGCTTGTAAAGAGTTAGGCATTAAAACCGTCGCTGTTCATTCACAGGCTGATCGTGATTTGATGCACGTCCGTCTTGCTGATGAAGCGGTCTGTATCGGCCCAGCTCAATCTGCTCAAAGTTACCTAAACATCCCTTCCCTAATTGCAGCGGCAGAAGTCACTGATTCAGTGGCTATCCACCCTGGCTATGGCTTCCTCGCTGAAAACGCAGGCTTTGCTGAGCAGGTAGAGCAGTCAGGTTTTACATTTATCGGCCCTAAAGCTGAAACCATACGATTAATGGGTGACAAGGTGTCAGCCATTGAAGCGATGAAGAAAGCGGGTGTTCCAACAGTACCTGGTTCAGACGGACCACTGCCAGAGAACGACAACGATACGCTTTATAAAATTGCAAAACGTATTGGCTACCCTGTAATCATCAAAGCCGCTGCCGGTGGTGGTGGTCGTGGTATGCGTGTTGTTCATACTGAAGCTCACCTAGTTAACGCCGTGCAAGTGACCAAGTCTGAAGCAAAGGCGGCCTTTGGTGATGATACTGTCTACATGGAGAAGTTCCTTGAGAACCCACGCCACGTAGAGATCCAAGTATTAGCCGACGGGCAAGGGAATGCGATTCACCTTTACGATCGCGACTGTTCATTACAGCGCCGCCATCAGAAGGTGGTTGAGGAGGCACCAGCACCTCACCTAGACCCCGAGTCACGCGCAAAAGTACTGCAGTCATGTGTCGATGCTTGTATTGAGATCGGCTATCGCGGTGCAGGCACCTTTGAATTCCTGTACGAAGATGGTGGTTTCTACTTCATCGAAATGAACACTCGTGTTCAGGTTGAACACCCTGTGACCGAGATGGTTACCGGTGTCGACATTGTAAAAGAGCAGTTGCGTATCGCTTCTGGCGAAAAACTATCGATCAAACAGGAAGATGTCGTGTTACGTGGCCACTCTTTCGAATGTCGTATCAACGCAGAAGATCCTAAAACCTTTATGCCTTCACCGGGTAAAGTTAATGGTTTCCATGCGCCAGGTGGTAACGGCATCCGTGTTGATTCGCACCTCTATGCGGGCTACACAGTACCACCTCACTACGACTCATTGATCGCTAAATTGATCTCTTATGGTGAAGATCGTGAAGTGGCAATGCAGCGCATGCGCAATGCTCTGGATGAGATGGTCATTGATGGTATTCGTACCAACATTCCACTTCACCATGAAATCATGCGTGATACCCATTTCGAAGTGGGTGGTGTTAACATTCACTACTTAGAAAAGAAATTAGGCCTATAAGTTAACTTACGTCCTAATCAAAGCCCGCACTGTTGCGGGCTTTGTTGTCTTTAAATTACGAGCTAAAAAGAATGCCTTGGCTACAGATAAAAGTTGTTACAAATCCTGATATTGCAGAGTTTTATGAAGATCTACTTCTTGAAGCGGGCTGTGCTGCCGTGACCTTTGAGGACGCAAAAGATCAACCTATTTTCGAGCCTGAATTAGGGACTACTCCGCTCTGGGGTACAACCGTAATCACCGGTCTGTTTGCAGCAGAGCATGATTTAGAGTCGACACTTGCCTTTCTAAACGAGCAAAAACTCTCCGTTGAGGGTGGCGATACAATAGAGTTCAAGGCAGAAATTCTTGAGGACAAAGATTGGGAACGAGAGTGGATGACTCACTATCACCCGATGCAGTTCGGTAGCCATTTTTGGGTCTGCCCAAGCTGGATTGAAGTACCTGATGCGAATGCAGTCAATCTGATGCTCGATCCTGGACTAGCCTTTGGCACAGGAACTCATCCAACCACTGCACTCTGCCTAGAGTGGCTCGCCAGTGAGCCACTACAGAACAGATCGGTTATCGATTATGGCTGCGGGAGTGGCATTTTGGGCATTGCTGCCATTCTTTTGGGTGCAAGCGCAGTGTCAGGCGTCGATATTGATCCGCAAGCATTAACCGCCACTCAAGACAATCTTGTTAGAAACGGTCTAGATAAAGAACGTTTACCGGTATTCTTCCCAGAGAGCTTTGATTCAGAACCGGTCGATCTAGTCATTGCCAACATACTCGCCGGACCACTGAAAGAGCTTGCTCCTACACTAGCCGAATTGGTTAAATCAGGTGGTCAGTTAATTCTATCGGGGCTTCTGATAGAACAAGCGGATGAATTGATTAGTACCTACTCCGAGTGGTTTGATATGGAACCCCCATCAACCAAAGAGGAGTGGGTTCGTTTAACGGGTCGCAAACGTTAAGGTTGAGAAGGGATAGATGTTTGTAACAGAGTGTCCAGAGTGCCAAGCCAAGTTCAGAGTGACTGATGGTCAACTGCGCCTGGCTAATGGTCGCGTTCGCTGCGGCAACTGCCTCTCTATTTTTGATGCCGAAAATGGGCGTGCTGATCGAACACCCGCTACAGCAACTGAACAGCCTCAACAGACATCCACCGGAGCACAATTCGCTCAGCTAGATGCTGAGCCAATCGTACTTGAGCGATTTAATTCTCAACCAGAGTCGCCTTTCAAAACGGCATCAATGATTCTAATTCTTCTTTTATGCACAGTACTCGGCGCCTTACAGTACCTCTGGTTTGAACGAGCTAGGCTAAATGCACACCCCAGCTTACGACCCTTCTACATTATTGCGTGCAGTCAGATAAATTGTGATTTAAGTGCTAAAGAGGGGCTGGCTCTACTGGCGATTGAACAGACCCTAGTGAGGGAACACCCTCGTTACTCCAATGCACTTGAAGTGACACTGAGAATCAACAACCAATCTACCCTCTACCAGCCCTATCCGGCGGTTGAACTCTCTCTAAAAGATCTACAAGGCAAATTGATCAGCCGCCGCACATTTGATCCAAATGAGTATTTAGAACTTGGCATCAACGCTGAGCGCTTAAGCCCAAAACTCCCCATTCAAATTCAACTGACCATAACCAAACCGGATGAAGCGATCGCCTCTTTTGAAGCGAACCTTTCTGAAGCCCGTTTCAACCAACGCTAGGGAACCTACGAATAAGTCCATGACATCTCAGGCTTACAGTCAAATTTGTCATCCAGGCGTGTTTTTGAAGGCCTAGCGGGCTAAGTCGAGAAAACAGAACGCAGAGGATGGATTTGACTGTAAGCCCCGTAGGGCGCGACCTGAAACATCCATCTACAGCGTTGGATCGCTGACTAAAGGCGATGGCCATTAGTTGCACAATCCGCCTTGTATCTGAATGTTTCAGATCACGCTGAGAAATTATGGACTTGTTCGCAGGTTCCCTAGTTAGCCTGTCAACCCCAAAATTGATCATTTTTTATTCAAAAACGTCTTGGACCCTCGGTCCGTGAAGAGTATTATATGCGCCCTTCATAACCAACGACGGACATTCCAATTCATTGGAGTTACACCCTCGTTGTGGCAGGTTTTTGATGTTACAGATTGGTCCATACAGCCTTGACACTCAAGTTGCTCTAGCCCCAATGGCTGGTGTGACTGATCGCCCGTTTCGACAACTCTGTCGCGAACTGGGTGCAGGCCTTGTTGTGTCAGAGATGGTGACGTCAGATCCAAATCTTTGGCACACACGCAAGTCCTCATTTCGCCTAAACCATCAAGGCGAAGCGGAGCCTCGCTCCGTACAGATTGCGGGTGGCGATCCAGAGATGATGGCATTAGCTGCTCAGTTAAATGCAGAGCGTGGCGCACAAATCATCGACATCAATATGGGCTGCCCGGCTAAAAAAGTCTGTAATAAAGCAGCTGGCTCAGCACTGCTGAAAGATGAACCTCTGGTCGAATCTATATTGGAAGCCGTGGTCAATGCAGTCGATATACCAGTGACCCTAAAAATTCGGACTGGTTGGTCTCCAGACAATCGCAACGCACTCACCATCGCCAAAATGGCTGAACAAGCTGGTATAGCCGCGCTGACCGTTCATGGAAGAACCCGGTCAGATAAGTACCTTGGTGACGCTGAGTACGAGACCATTAAATCCGTTAAAGAGAACATCAGCATCCCTGTCATTGCTAATGGCGATATCACCACCCCAGAAAAAGCGCGTTTTGTTTTGGATTACACCGGTGCTGATGCAGTCATGATCGGTCGTGCAGCGCAAGGCACCCCGTGGATTTTGCGAGAGATTGATCATTATCTGCGTCATGGTGAAAAAATAGCGCCACCCACTCTTTCAGAAATACACTCTATTTTTAATCGCCACCTGAAAGCTCTGCACGAGTTTTATGGAGAGTTAATGGGCGTTCGTATCGCCCGAAAACACCTTAATTGGTATCTGCAATCAGTTAGCGATGTGACTGGCTTTAGAAAAGAATTTAATCAGTTGGAAACAGCTGAAGAGCAGCTTAACGCCCTCGATCAATATTTTGATCGTGCCCAAGCTGCTTAATATTTAGGTAACCGTAGTAGTGAGTAGTAACGATACAATGCAACATCTCGATATCTCTGAAATAACAACAGAAACCCAGACACCAACACTGCGTGAGAGTGTTCAATCTTCACTTGAGACCTACTTCAAGACGTTAGATGGACAGCCCGCAAGTGATGTTTATCAAATGGTGTTGACTGAAGTAGAAGCACCGCTGTTTGAAGCTGTTATGCGCTACACCAAAGATAACCAAACCCGTGCTTCAGAGCTTCTTGGCCTGAACCGCGGCACGCTTCGCAAAAAGTTGAAGCAGTATGATCTTCTTTAAATCTCTGAAAAATGGAAAGCCTCATGTCTAACGACTCATACACTCCTATTCGTCGCGCTCTGATCAGCGTGTCAGACAAAACTGGCATCGTAGATTTTGCCCGTGAACTGACTGCTCAAGGCGTTGAAATCCTATCAACTGGCGGCACTTACAAACTGCTTTGTGATGAAGGCATCGCAGCCGTTGAAGTCTCAGACTACACGGGTTTTCCAGAGATGATGGCAGGCCGCGTTAAAACCCTTCACCCTAAAGTGCACGGCGGGATCTTGGGTCGTCGCGGTACTGATGATGCGGTGATGACTGAGCATGGCATCAACCCAATCGACATGGTGGTTGTCAACCTATACCCCTTTGCAGAGACCGTCGCACGTCCAGATTGTGATCTTCCGATGGCCATTGAAAACATCGATATCGGTGGCCCAACCATGGTTCGATCTGCTGCCAAAAACCATAAAGATGTCGCAATTGTCGTTAACGCTTCTGACTACGATTCAATCATCGCTGACCTTAAAGCCAACAAGGGTCTTAACTACAACACCCGTTTTGACCTTGCTGTTAAAGCGTTTGAACACACTGCTGCTTACGACGGCATGATTGCAAACTATCTTGGTGCTCGAGTGGGTGTGGAAGAGCCAGAGACCTTCCCACGCACTTTCAATACTCAGTTCGTCAAAGTTCAAGACATGCGTTACGGTGAAAACCCACACCAACGTGCAGCCTTCTACGTTGAAGAGAACGCAACTGAAGCCAGCGTTTCAACCGCTCGTCAACTTCAGGGTAAAGAGCTCTCGTTTAACAACGTAGCCGATACTGATGCGGCACTTGAGTGCGTTAAGCCTTTCAAAGAGCCTGCCTGTGTCATCGTTAAACATGCTAACCCTTGTGGTGTCGCCATTGGCGGCAACATTCTGGAAGCATACAACCGCGCTTTCCAGACAGATCCTACCTCAGCATTTGGTGGCATCATCGCATTCAACCGCGAACTTGATGCAGAAACAGCAAAAGCGATCGTTGATCGTCAATTTGTCGAGGTGATCATTGCTCCAAAAGTGAGCGCTCAGGCATCCGAAATCGTTGCCGCTAAACCCAATGTTCGTCTACTTGAGTGTGGTGAATTTGCGGCACAGCCTGGTGCAGCTTTCGATTACAAACGTGTCAACGGTGGCCTACTGGTGCAAGATTGTGATCTAGGCATGGTGAACGCATCTGAGCTTCAAATTGTCACTAAGCGTCAACCATCTGAACAGGAGATCCGCGATCTACTGTTCTGCAGGGAAGTGGCTAAATTCGTTAAATCGAATGCCATTGTCTACGCTCGTGATGGCCAGACTATCGGTATCGGTGCAGGCCAGATGAGTCGTGTCTACTCAGCTAAAATTGCGGGTATCAAAGCGGCGGGTGAAGGCCTACAAGTTGCTGGTTCGGTGATGGCATCTGATGCTTTCTTCCCATTCCGTGATGGCATTGACTCTGCAGCAGAAGCGGGTATCAAAGCGGTTATCCAGCCAGGTGGCTCAATGCGTGACCAAGAGGTTATCGATGCTGCTGATGAGCATGGCATGGCGATGGTATTCACCGGCATGCGCCACTTCCGCCACTAAGCGTTAAAGGGATTGAACGATATGAATATTCTAGTAATTGGCTCAGGTGGCCGTGAACACGCGCTAGCTTGGAGCGCCGCTAAAGATGCACGTGTAAATACTGTCTTTGTTGCTCCAGGTAATGCAGGTACAGCGATTGAAGCTGGTATTGAAAACGTCGCGATCGATGTCATGGACAAAGTTGCTCTTGCCAACTTCGCTAAAGAGAACGGCGTTGCCTTGACCATCGTAGGTCCTGAAGCACCGCTAGTCGATGGTGTCGTGGATTACTTCCAGTCAGAAGGCCTAGCAATTTTCGGTCCATCAGCAGGCGCTGCACAGCTTGAGGGCTCTAAAGCGTTTACTAAAGACTTCCTAGCACGCCAAGAGATCCCAACGGCAGAGTACCAAAACTTCACAGAGATCGAACCAGCACTTGCTTACCTTCGTGAGAAAGGCGCGCCAATCGTTGTGAAAGCGGATGGCCTAGCAGCGGGTAAAGGCGTTATCGTCGCGATGACACTTGAAGAGGCTGAAGATGCTGTCAAAGATATGCTTGCCGGAAATGCCTTTGGCGATGCCGGTAGCCGTGTTGTTATTGAAGAGTTCCTAGATGGCGAGGAAGCCTCTTTCATCGTCATGGTCGATGGCGAAAACGTTCTGCCAATGGCAACCAGCCAAGACCACAAACGTGTTGGTGATGGTGATACTGGCCTTAACACTGGCGGCATGGGTGCTTACTCTCCGGCTCCAGTGGTTACACCAGAGATCGACCAGCGCATCATGGACGAAGTGATCTACCCAACCGTTCGCGGTATGACTGCAGAGGGTAACCGATACACTGGATTCCTATATGCAGGCCTAATGATTGCAGCCGATGGCACACCTAAAGTAATCGAGTACAACTGCCGCTTTGGTGACCCAGAGACGCAACCGATCATGATGCGTCTTCAGTCGAGCATTGTTGAACTCTGCGAAGCAGCCCTTCGTGGCGAGCTAGACAAAACAACCGCTCAATGGGATCCTCGTCCATCCATTGGCGTTGTTATGGCTGCCGGTGGATACCCTGGTGATTACAACAAAGGCGATGTGATTTCACTTCCTGCATCACTTCCAGCTGACAGCAAAATCTTCCACGCAGGCACAGCCCTAAATGGTGATGATGTCGTGACAGCCGGCGGTCGTGTTCTTTGTGTCACTGCACTTGGCGACACAGTAACCGACGCACAAGCACGCGCTTACGAACTTCTAAAGCAAGTAAGTTGGAAAGACGCCTACTACCGCACTGATATCGCTTACCGAGCGATCGCCCGCGAAAACGGTTGATTTTCTACTTAACCTATCAAAGACCCTTCGGGGTCTTTTTTATTGCCTAAAATCAGCATTGATGTCCGTCAACAGATCCAACCAAACTACTCGCACTTCAGTATTGATCAAGGCAAAATAATGATATTACCCTTTTATAAGAGACGACTATGCCTGAGTTTTTAGATGCCTACTCCAGCGGAGAGGTTGCCGTTCTTTTAGGTTTGATCACCGGATTGGTGTTTGGTGTCTTTGCTCAGCAGAGTCGGTTCTGTCTACGCGCGGCCTGCATTGAGTTCTGGCGCAACAAGCCTGGTCCTAAATTCGCCATTTGGCTCTTTACCTTCTCGACAGCGCTTATTTTGACGCAGTTATTGATGCTGAACGGCAATCTCGAGAAAAGCAGCATTCGGCAGCTGGTAACGACAGGCTCTATGTCTGGAGCCATTATTGGTGGATCCATGTTTGGTATTGGCATGGTCATGGCTAGAGGCTGCGCGAGCCGCCTTCTAGTTCTATCTGCGACCGGTAATCTACGAGCACTCATTGCAGGACTGGTGGTCACCGTTGTCTCTCAAGCTGCGCTAAGAGGTATTCTATCTCCCGCTAGAAATGAGATCTCATCTTGGTGGCTAATCGATGGATCATCACGTGATCTGTCACTTTGGCTCCCAGAATTTGGGGCATTAGGATTCGGTATTATTCTATTTGTCGCCGCTTTCTATTTGGCAAAAAGAACCTCACCCAGAATCTACTGGCAGTTTGGTGCCGTCATGGTCGGATTAAGTGTTGCTCTGGGCTGGGCACTAACCTCTTGGCATGCCAGCAACTCCTTTGACATTATCGCGGTGAAGAGCGTCAGTTTTACTGGACCATCAGCCGATACTTTAATGGCACTGATCAACGAGCCAGAGGTGCCTCTGTCGTTCGATATCGGCATTGTTGTCGGCGTATTTGCGGGCTCATTCTTGGCTTCTTGGATAACAAAAGAGTTCAAAATTCAAACCTTTACCGAAGAGACTGGCCTTTCACGCTATTTGGTTGGAGCCGGTCTTATGGGCTTTGGCGGCATGCTTGCGGGCGGGTGTGCAGTTGGTGCTGGTGTTACTGGTGGTGCAGTAATGGCCCTCACCGCTTGGGTCGCACTGTTCTTTATGTGGCTAAGTGCTGGGATCACTGACAGGGTACTCGACTACCGTCGCGAGACAGCCTAAATTAACAGCTCTAACGACTGAGCAAATTCTATGTCCCTTGAACTCTGGCTTGCCCTTTTAAGCGCAGCCATCATGATCTCGCTATCCCCTGGCGCTGGCTTTGCTACCGCTGTGAGTTTTGGGCTCTCGAATGGTTTACGAGGTGCAGCACCTGCCGTATTTGGGCTCATTTGTGGGTATGGCACGCAGATGCTGGTAGTCTCTTTCGGTCTCGGTGCGCTCATTGCAACTTCCCCCACTCTTTTCACTCTAATCAAATATGCTGGCGCTGCTTACCTTGTCTGGCTGGGCTTTCAGATTATCCGTTCGCAGGCTGAGCTCGAGCTTCATAACGCTGAGCCTCTTAAGAAGCGAGAGCGCTTTATTCGCGCCTATTTAGTTAATATCACCAACCCTAAGGGCATGGTGTTTCTACTAGCACTAGTGCCACAATTTCTGAATCCAGCAGAACCCCAGGCACCTCAGCTTTGGATTATTGGCCTGACACTAGTATTAGTTGATTGGATAGTGATGACTGGTTACTCGGGTATCGCAGCCCGTCTGCGCAGGTTTGTTCAAGATCCAAAAGGTAGAGCCTGGTTAAATCGGGCATCTGGGAGTGCACTGATACTGGCCGGTCTGGTATTGTCTACTGCAACACTTTAATAAGGAGTTAGGCATGGATTGTCTGTTTTGTAAGATTGTCGCTGGTGAAATTCCAGCCAAGCGCGTTTACGAAGATGAACACGTCATCGCGTTTATGGATATCAACCCACAGGCCCCATTTCATGGTCTAGTTATTCCACGCAAACATATCTCGACTCTCGATGATGCAACCGATGAAGACGCAGAAGTTCTTGGCCATCTGAATATTGCGGCTGCAAAAATCGCACGTCAGGAAGGATTTTCTGCAGATGGTTATCGAACTGTCATCAATTGTCGCGATCATGGTGGTCAGACGGTGTACCACATTCACCTCCACCTTCTAGGTGGTAAAGCGATGGGATGGCCACCATACACTGACACTCTTAAGACGCCACTATAGGATCTAAAATGACTGTGATTAAAGACCTGCCACAAAACAATCAGCTAGAGTTCTTTATCGAACAGGCGCGCCACGCAAAGCCTATTAGAACGGTGGTTGTGCATCCGGTTGATGGCAATGGTCTCGGCGGTGCTTTAGAGGCCGCAGAGCAAGGTCTGATAGAGCCAACGCTGGTTGGCCCTAAAGCAAAAATTGAAGCTGCCGCTGAGGAGCTCAATGCTGATATCAAGGCTTTTCGCCTTATCGATACAGAACACAGTCATGAAGCGGCTGAAGTCGCATGTCAGTTGATACAGCAGTGTGAAGGCGATAGTTTGATGAAAGGCTCTCTTGGGAGCTCTGAACTACTTTCAGCAGTCCTCGATAAACGCAGCGGTCTTAGAACAGAGCGCCGTTTAAGTCACATTTTTGTTTTTGATGTCCCTAGCTATCACAAGCCACTGATCATCACCGACGCTGCAATTAATATCGCTCCCGATCTAATGACGAAGCGAGACATAGTACAAAACGCAATCGACTTTGCGCATGCTCTAGGTAATGAGAACCCTAAAGTTGCCGTGCTTGCTGCAGTAGAGAAAGTTAAAGCCAACATGCAGAGCACGCTGGATGCTGCTGCACTTTGTAAAATGGCAGATCGCGGACAGATCACCGGCGGAATTATCGATGGCCCGCTTGCTTTTGACAACGCCATTTCTCGCCAAGCGGCCATTGATAAACATATCAACTCTCCGGTATCCGGGGAGGCAGATATTCTCGTAGCACCTGATCTTGAAGCCGGCAACATGATCGCTAAACAGCTCATCTATCTTGCTGGTGCTAAGTCTGCAGGAATTGCAGTAGGTGCTCGTGTTCCCATTATTCTAACGAGCCGTGCCGATGGTGTAGTAGCTCGCTTAGCAAGCTGTGCATTGGCATCATACATGGTGCATCACCGCCGTAAGATCTAATCATGAATATCCTCACCCTCAACGCAGGCTCATCCAGCTTGAAAGCTGCGCTCTATAACTCGCAGGATGGCGTGTTAAGCAAACTTGCCAGTGCATCATTGACGGGAGTTGGCTCTCCACATCTATCACTTCAGGTAGATGGAGAGAGCATCGATATTTCGAAGGTTGATCTCATAGACTCCGCAAAGATTCATGCGCAGGTTGTAGAACTACTTTTTAACCGATTTAAACTGCAGGATGACTCATTAGTCGTTTCACACCGCGTAGTGCATGGTGGCGGTATATTCTCTAAATCCGAAGTGGTTGATGATGCAATTCTTGAGCAATTAAAGAGTTTCAACTCCCTCGCTCCGCTGCATCAACCATTCAATATTCGTTTGATTGAACAGGTTCTTGAGGCTCACCCCGAGTCACTCAATATTGTCTCATTCGATACGATGTTTCACGCAGGCCAAACAGCGCTTGAAACCAGCTATGCACTGCCTAAATCGATCCGTGACATGGGTATTCGTCGTTACGGTTTTCATGGGCTGTCGTATGCCTATATAGCAGACTCCCAACAACTCTGTGAAAACCCAGAAGAGCGAACTGTCGTTCTCCACCTGGGAGCAGGCTCATCGGCTTGCGGCATGTTGGGCGGCGTCTCTAGAGCGTCTAGCATGGGCTTCTCAGCAGTCGACGGTTTACCGATGGGGTCACGAACTGGCAATTTAGATCCTGGCGTGATGATTCATTTGATGCGTGAAGGAATGAGTGCTGACCAATTGGAAATGATGCTCTACAAACAGAGTGGCTGGCTGGGTCTTTCGGGACTGTGCAGCGATATGCGCACCCTGATCGAGTCGACTAAGCAGGAAGCGAAATTTACCGTCGACTACTACTGCTATCACATTACCCAAGAGATTGGTCGGTTAGCCGCAATATTGGGTGGATTAGACAGAGTCATTTTCACTGCTGGCGTTGGCGAACATGCCCCACTCATTCGAGAAAAGGTGTGCAGTCAACTGGCTTGGCTAGGCCTAGAGATCGATAACAAACTAAACCAGAGCAACCAAATTGAGATTGCCACTGAATCATCCAAAGTCAGAGTGCAGGTCGTCCCTACGGATGAGGAGTGGATGCTAGCCAAATACGCGACGCAGTTATTTTGATCGCTGTCTGACGATCTCAAACAGGGTAACACCGGTTGCTACCGAAACATTCAAACTGGAGACTTCCCCCGCCATTGGGATCTTAATCAACAGATCACACTGCTCTCGTGTCAAGCGGCGCATCCCCTTGCCTTCAGCGCCCATGACAAGCGCTAATGGACCGGTTAGATCTGTTTGGTAAATGGAACCTTTCGCTTCACCCGCCGTTCCGACAATCCACACTCCACGCTCCTGAAGCTGATTAAGGGTTCTCGCTAGATTGGTTACCTGAAAATAGGGCACCGCATCCGCTGCGCCACAGGCAACTTTAATCGCTGTCGCATTTAATGGCGCTGATTTATCACGAGGGGCGATGACAGCTGCGACACCGGCCGCATCAGCGGTACGCAGACATGCACCTAGGTTGTGAGGGTCAGTAACACCATCAAGCACTAGCAGAAGAGGTGTTTGGTCAACCTCATCCATCAGCTTAAACAACTCTTTATCACCTAGAATGGGTAGAGGTTTCGCTTCGGCCAACACCCCTTGATGAACACCATCGACACGCTCATCCAAACGATGTTTGCTGATAGTCTCAACATGAACACCGGCCTGGGCAGCTAGGGCTAGAATCTTCTCTACTTTCGGATCAACGCGTCCCTGAACAATAAAGAGGCGCTTTACCCTCTCAGGGTCACGGTTTAACAGCGTTGTGACAGCATGAATGCCAAATACCTGATCCAATTTCATTCTCTTTTACCTTAACGTTAAAGGCGCACCGACGTGCAACTGAAAAAAATAGCCGCTAAAGAGCGGCTATCTCACTGAAGTCGACTTAATTAATGACGATTTCAGCGTTTGATTTTAGTGTTTCAAATTGCGTTCTAAATGCCTGACTACCCTCACCGGCAGCCAACATGGTTGAAATTTGTGTCTGAAGCTCTTCAGCAATCTGCTCTTGCGAGGTTCCAACAGCATCGACAGTGATCAATGCCGCTGTACCATCAGAGAGCTGGACAACCTTATAGTCTGCACTACCCTCTGGACGTGCCATAGCAAAAGCTGCTTCTACAATCTGAGGTTCAAGATCAACGGCTGCACCGCGTGCAATCGATTTCACTGCAGTCCACTCCAGGTCAACTTTTCCCTCTTGTGCAGCAGTCAGAGCATTTTGAGCCTGTTCAAAGGCCTGTTTAGCCGCTTGGGAAGACTTAAGCCTGCTGACTAAATCATCACGCACTTCAGCAAGTTCAAGCTGACGTGCGGGTCGTAATTCATTCATATTAAGAACAAAGGTACGACCACTGCTCACCTCAATAGGGTCAGAGTTTAGACGCTCTTTGGTCACAACATCAGAGAAGGCTGCACGAACCAGTTTCTGGTCAGAAAAATCGCCAGTCCCACCATTACGAGTCAAAGGCTCTGAGGTTTGTATCTCGAGTGACAGCTCCTCAGCAAGCACGGCAAGGTCGCCTGAAGAGAAGGCCAAATCCGTTAAACGTTCTAGTGCGCTGACATAAACCTCTTCTGCATTCGCTTCAGCAACATCATAGATGAGATCCTCGCGCACTTCGCTCAGTGCTGGCACCTCTTTAGCACGTACATCGTTTAACTTGATGATGTGTACACCAAACTCGGTCTCGACAGGTTCAGAGTACTCGCCGGCATTTAATGAGAACAGAGCATCATCAAAGGGACCTTCAAAAAGGCCTGGCGTCAGGTAACCTAGATCACCGCCTGAATTAGCTGAACCAATATCTTGTGAGTACTCAGCAGCTAGTGAGGCGAAGCTTTCGCCGGCCGCCAACTTCGTACGAATCTCTTCAGCCTTTGCCAGCGCTGCATCCAGAGGCTGGGCATCGCTTATCTCAAGGAGTATGTGACTAGCAGAACGCTCTTCACCACCTTCAAAACCGGCTTTTAACTGATCATAGGCAGAGTTAATTTCGGCTTCGGTCACACTGTCTGGGTCAACAAAATCCGCTTGGTCCAGTACAACATAGTCAACAACGACCTGCTCTTGGGTCATTAGCTGATCGCCCATACTGTCATAAGCAGCTTGCACATCCGCATCATTCACTGTCTGTGAATCAGCGTCAACAGAGAAACGCGCCACTCGGATATCACGCGTCTGTGTATTCAAAGCAAGAAGATGATCAAGTTCCGAAGCGGTTAAAAAAGCTGACTGCTCGTAAGCACCGCGCACCTGATTCATCAGCGCTTCACTCTTAAGAAGCTCACGGTACGTCAAAGGAGTAAAACCAGCTCCTCGTAGAGCGGATTCAAACTGGTTGCGATCGAATCGACCGTCAACCTGAAACTCCCGCGTTGCAACGATCATCTGGTCCAGCATTTGATCAGACACAAAAAGCCCTAGCTCTTCTGCTGCACTGATCTGTACGTTGCGATCTATGAGATTGTCCAAAACCACTTTGCGTAGAACAACATCGTCTAACATGGCTGGATCAGCATTGTCGCCCATTTGAGTTAGAACTTGTCGACGTTGCAGATCGATACCACGATAGAGCTCATTCTTAGTAATGGCTTTACCATTGACTTCAGCGGGAGGTGGTTCGGCTGTAGCTAGGCCGACCAGTGAGTCAACGCCCCACAGAGCGAAAACGACAATGATCAAACCAACCAGAACTTTAGCAATAATCCCTTGTGAATTATCACGCATTGATTGCAACATGACTGAGTGTCCTATGAATTAAAAAAAGCGCAACCTGAGGTATGCGCTTTTTTAGTGGGGAGAGTCTGAAACTCTTACGCGCTAAAGCGCACCCCTGGAATAACCGATATTACTTGTTTACAGCGTCTTTTAATAAGTTCAAAGAGAAATGTTTCATTTCATGTGAATGCTTAGCAGCCACGTAAACAAACGCTTTGAGAGCATATCTTCAGTAAAGTAAACAGCCATTGTTTCAAACTACTATATAATCTTACTTACAAGCGCATATTAGCTCGATTGTCTGGGCAAGAATGAAACGATTGCACGGATGATAACATCTCTTATGCCATAAGCAAGAAAGAATTTTTTGAAACAAAACAAAAAGCCAAAAGGCTTCAAAATGAGCATACTTATGAAGATTTTAAACCGACTTATGAGGAGGTCTTCTTAGAGTCCAAAAGAAGAAATTCCTGTCCAAATCATGGTGGCTGTTTACGTATAATAACCTGCTGGAACCTACAAACAATGTTTGGCAAATGCACTGTTAATTAACTTCCGATAGAACAGCCGTAAATTGCCGACAAAAAGCATATGCTCAAGGATCTACGAATAGCTCAAACCGCCAGGAACCCCTTTTACCACCATGGCAACAGCATCGTGCGCATGTAAGCTCTCAAAGTGTTCCACTTTGATTTTGAAGTCCGTGTAGACTGGATCCAGACTTAACTCGCGTTTAATTCTCCGCGCGGCGTCCTCGCAGAACATCAAGTTTTGCCCATTCCTTTTCGCAAACTCTTGTTCATCCTCTCGTTTAACCGCAGTTTGTACCGGAGTTTTCAAGGTTTTTTCTACCTTATTTATCAGCTCAAAAATTGGGAAATGCTCGAAGCTTTTACCCAGTCTCACGGTTACAGTTGCCCTACTTCTCTGGCTATGCGGTGTCGCATGTGAACCGTTGGCACTCAATTACCATCCCTCAACTTCAGAAACTGACACTGTTTCCCTGGTAGTAAAATCTGCAGAGAATTTTTCCTGCAAAAGCTGTCTTGCCAATGAAGCAGAACAGGGGCATGTTGATGAATAATCAACTCCTACCGATAGATCAAAAGTGAAACTAGAACTACTTACTTCTGCCTGAATGCTTATGTCATAACTTTTCCAGCCACTGTTATCACTGAGTAATGCTTTACGCTTTATAGGCAACTCAAAATCTAGTTTTAAAAGTGCTTTATCACTTAATCCTACATGGCCGGACTGTAGTGGCATAGTGAATTTGGCCACCTGATTAGAGGTGATATGATCGCCTCCTGACTACACAGGTGACACTATGACAAAACCAAAACGACCTAACTTTAGCCCCGAATTTCGTCTAGAATCAGCGCAACTTGTTGTCGATCAAGGATACAAGGTACGAGAGGCTGCTGAAGCAATGGGCGTGGGTAAATCCACCATGGATAAGTGGGTTCGACAGCTGCGAGCAGAGCGTAAAGGAGAATCCCCCAAAGCCACGCCGATGACAGAAGAGCAACGTCGTATTCGAGAGCTGGAGAAGCAGGTAAAGCAGCTTGAGATGGAAAAAGAGATATTAAAAAAGGCTTCAGCTCTCTTGATGTCCGACGAGCTGAAAGGTTTGCGGTAATACGTCGACTTCAAGGGAGCTACTCTGCAACACGACTATGCCATCTATTCGGCGTACACCGTAGCAGTTACAAATACTGGCGGAATTATGCCAAAGGGGAAAACCCTGCTCGCATCCTTTTGAAAGAGAAAGTCAGAGAGGCCTTCAGCATTAGCGAGGGTTCAGCAGGTGCACGAAGTGTAGCAGCTATGGTGACGCTCTCAGGCACACCGCTCAGTCGTTATGTTGCGGGCAAACTGATGTCAGAGTTACAACTGTTTAGTTGCCAGCAACCCAAGCACCGTTATTAGGAAAGCAACACAAGAGCATCCCGTTGCCCCCAATCTGTTGGCAAGACAATTTAAGTCTGCGGCTCCAAACCAGGTATGGTGTGGCGATATTACTTATATCTGGACGGGGCGGCGTTGGGCCTATCTGGCAGTCGTACTGGACTTATATGCTCGCAAACCTGTTGGTTGGGCTTTTTCTCTTAATCCAGATAGTGACCTGACAAGTAAAGCCCTAACGATGGCTTTTGAATTAAGGGGTAGACCTGAAGGCCTACTGTTCCACTCCGATCAGGGCTGCCAGTACACCAGTGTGAAGTATCGTAGGCTACTGTGGCGGCACAAGATAAAACAGAGCATGAGTCGACGCGGCAACTGCTGGGATAATGCTCCAATGGAGCGTTTCTTCCGCAGCTTGAAAGCCGAATGGGTTCCAGAGATAGGTTACGCCTCAATAACAGAGGCTAGGAACTCAATTACTGACTACATCGTTGGATATTACAGCCAGCAAAGGCCGCATCAGCATAACGGGATGTTGCCACCGAATTTGGCAGAAGAAATATACTGGAATGACTACAAAGTGGTGGCCAGTTTTACTTGACCACTACACATCCTCACATGTTCGGATAGTTCGGTCCGCCCATACCCTCTGGCGTTACCCAGCGTATATTCTGAGCCGGATCTTTGATATCGCAGGTTTTGCAATGCAGGCAGTTCTGGGCGTTAATCTGGAAGTGCTGTCCGGCATCATCTTCAACCACTTCGTACACCCCCGCAGGGCAATAACGCTGAGCAGGTTCTGCAAACTTCGGCAGGTTTTGTTGCAACGGCACTGAGCTGTCTTTAAGCTGCAAATGACAAGGCTGATCTTCTTCATGGTTAGTATTCGACAGGAACACTGAACCCAGCTTATCAAAGCTCAACTCACCATCCGGTTTTGGATAGTCAATCGGTGTGCATTCACTGGCCGGCCGTATCTGTGCATAGTCTTCTTTATCATCGTGTAGGGTGACCGGGATCTTGCCGCTAAACAGGTTCTGATCGATAAAGTTAAAGGCACCACCCATAATCGGACCAAACTTATGCAATGCAGGGCCAAAGTTTCGGGAGCGGAACAGCTCATCATAGAGCCATGAACTTTCAAATTTATCGGTGAAGCTGTTAAGTTCTTTACCGCCTTCACATCCCTCAATCAGAGCTTCAAAGATCGTTTCTGCGGCCAGCATGCCGGATTTCATTGCCGTATGCGTGCCTTTAATCTTGGAGAAATTGAGCGTACCGGCATTACAGCCAGCAACAATACCACCCGGGAAGGTCATCTTCGGCAGAGCATTGAAACCACCTTTGGTGATTGCTCGAGCGCCATAAGAAACGCGCTTTCCACCTTCCAGGTACTGTTTCAGTACTGGATGGTGCTTCATGCGCTGGAACTCATCAAATGGACTCAGGTAGGGGTTGCTGTAGTTCAGATCAATGATCAGACCCACTACCACCTGATTACCTTCGGTGTGATAGAGGAAGAAACCGCCACTGGCGCCATCGCTTAAAGGCCAACCTGAACCGTGCAGAACCAGACCTGGCTTGTGATTCTCCGGGTTAATATCCCAAAGTTCTTTAATACCGATGCCGTAATGCTGCGCATCCGCTTCTGAGTCCAGTTCAAACTTCTCGATCAGCTCTTTACCCAGATGACCACGACAGCCTTCTGAGAAGATAGTGTATTTCGCATGCAGTTCCATACCCGGCATATAGCTGTCTTTTTGCTCGCCGGATTCACTGATGCCCATATCACCGGTGGCAATGCCTTTAACACTGCCATCATCGTTGTACAGCACTTCAGCAGCGGCAAAACCCGGGAAGATTTCTACGCCAAGTTGTTCCGCTTGCTCCGCCAACCAGCGGCAAACATTACCCAGGCTGACAATATAGTTACCATGGTTATGCATGGTTTTGGGTACAAACGCATTCGGTACCTGAACGGACTTTTCTTCGTTTTTCAGTAGGAAAATCTGATCTTCTGTGACGAGAGTATTGAGCGGTGCGCCCAGCTCTTTCCAGTCCGGGAACAGCTCATCCAGAGCACGGCTTTCAATCACCGCGCCAGAGAGAATATGGGCGCCCACTTCAGACCCTTTTTCTACTACACAGACAGTCAGTTCCTGCTCTGCTTCGTTTGCCTGTTGCATCAGTCGGCAGGCGGCGGATAAACCCGCCGGGCCTGCACCTACAATAACAACATCAAACTCCATGGATTCGCGCGTTATCTCACTCATCGTAAACCTCACTTATGCTGTTATTGCTTAAAACTGATCTTCAGAAAGCGCCATTACCGCTTCACCACCGCTCTGCATCGCCTTAAGAAGAGCGCCGGTTCTTGGTAATAACTGTTCAGCATAAAAACGCGCACAGACGATTTTACTCTCGAGGAAATCTTTATCTGCATCAGGTGCCCCTAGCTTGCCTTCTGCAATAGCCGCGGACTTCGCCATCAACCAGCCACCGCATAGGTAACCCAGTAACATCATGAAGTTCACGCTGGCAGCGCCTGCTGCAGCGGGGTCTTTAGCTCCTTTATCAAGTACCCACTTACGCGCAACATCAGCATCATCGAGAGCTGAATCTACCGCTTTTACAATAGCGCTCATGGCTTCGGAGTTGATGCCATCCAGATCAGCTTTAATCTCTTCCAGCAATGCAGATAGCGCCGCACCTTTATCTATGAGGGTCTTACGGCCAATCAGATCAAGAGCCTGAATGCCTGTTGTGCCTTCGTAAATGGTCAGGATACGTGCATCACGGTAATGCTGCGCAACCCCGGTTTCCTCAATAAAACCCATACCGCCATGAACCTGCACAGCCAGATAGGTGAGCTCCTGAGACAACTCAGTCATCCAACCCTTTACAATTGGGGTGTAGAGTTCGGTACGTGCATGGTGAATCGCTTTTGTCTCTTCATCCTGCGCATTTTTAGCGCGATCAGCTTCTGCTCGCGCCACATATGCAAGGGCCCGCATTGCCTGAGTACCCGATTTCATCTGCAGTAACATACGACGTACATCCGGGTGTTTAATGATGCTGATGCGAGAACCATCCCGAAGGGTTCCCTGGATACGGTCTTTGGCATACGCCAGCGCATGCTGGTATGCGCGCTCAGATATTGCCAACCCCTGTAATCCTACTGCCTGACGAGCATCGTTCATCATGGTAAACATGCATGCGAGACCATTGTTCTCAGCACCCACCAGATAACCCACTGCACCGCCGTTATCACCAAAACTCATGACACAGGTCGGGCTGCCATGAATACCCAGCTTATGCTCCAGAGCAACAGGGGCCACATCGTTTCTTTGGTCAGTGATATTACCCTCTGCATCCAGCATGAACTTAGGCACAACAAACAGAGAGATACCCTTCACGCCTGCTGGCGCATCCGGTAACCGGGCTAATACCAGATGAGCGATATTGTCTGTCATCTGATGATCACCCCAGGTGATAAAGATTTTTTGTCCGGTGATACGGTAATGATCACCTTCAGGGACGGCTCTGGTTTTCAGAGCGGCCAGATCGGTGCCGGCATCGGGTTCAGTCAGGTTCATGGTACCTGTCCACTCACCGCTGATCAGTTTAGGCAGGTAGGTATTCTGCAACTCTTCGCTACCATGGGTTTCAATCGCTTCAATTGCCCCCTGAGTCAGCAACGGGCAAAGCGCCCAACCAAGGTTTGCAGACTGCCAGATTTCATTCACAGCAACAGACAGTGATAAAGGCAACCCCTGCCCTTCAAATTCCGGGTTGCCCGCCAGAGATGGCCAGCCACCCTCACAAAACTGCTGGTAAGCCTCAGAAAAACCCTCGGTTTGCTGAACATTACCATCAGCAAGGGTTGCACCCTTCAGATCGCCTACCCGGTTAAGTGGGGCCAGTTGCTCTTCGCCCAGCTTAGCCGCTTCATCAAGCACAGCTTCACCAAGGCCTTCAGCGAATTCATCAAGCCCTGCCTGATGACAAATCTGTTCAAGACCCACCAAGTCATTTAATACAAACAATGCATCCTGATAAGGAAAACGATACTCACTCATCGCTCATGTTGCTCCGTTCCTCGCAAGCCTGAATACATTCCGGCCTGCTTTTATTATTCTTCGAAAGCGTTTTTACATTTGGGAAATGCTTAATTCATGATCTTCTCAGAGCACGCCCCAAACAATAACAATTCAAGCCTTATCTACTGACAAAAAAATTCATACGCTATAAAAACTCAGCAATTATAGGCCTCAGCGCGGTTTATGTTTGCTCTAATTGCTGGCAATAGGTGTCACTGCGGCGATATTCACCCGGTGTCATCCCGGTCCATTTTTTGAAGGATCGGAAAAATGCCGATGGCTCCTCAAAGCCCATCAAGCCGGCCACATCATTAATCGAAAGCTGCGGTGAATTCATATAATTCAAAGCTGCCATTTTGCGGCATTCATCCTTAATTTTTTGATAGGAAGTATCTTCCTCAAGTAATCTCCGTCTCAAGGTGGAAAATGACATGTGCAGCCTGTAGGCAATGTCTTCTGCACTCGGCAACTCCTGGCTGAAATCCTTACCAATCAGAGCAACTACCTGAGCCTTCAGACTGGCATCGTCATCTACCATCACAATCAACTGATAAGGGGCCGTTTTCAGAAAGCTTCGCAACGTATCCGGGGTCTGGACGATGGGGTAATCGAGGAATCTTGCTGGGAAAACAATTGCGTTATCGTGCTGATCGAATTTAACTTCAGACTGGAAAACGGTTTTGTATAAGGAGATATCTTCAGGTTCCGGAAATGACAGATAGGCCGCTTTCAAGTCCAGTCGGGCGCCCAGCAACCAACATAAGAAGTGATGCCACATCGACAAAGAGGTCCGAATTTTTTCCGGTGTAGAATCCTTCAACAGTTCCTCCAGATCCATTCCAGAGGCATCAGTAGTGGTGAAAGAAACCTTGGCGTATCGGCCTTTTCTCACCAGAAAAGGTTTGACCTGTGTGCCACGACAAATTTCATGGAAATCACTGGCACGATAGATGGCGTGTTCAAGAGTTTTACAGTGAATCAGGCAATGGCACATCATCCGGAAGGTACCATTAGGCACCTTTCCTCCACTCAACATGCCAAAATATTCATCCTGCGCAATGTAATAGATTCGCTGATACAACAGTCCAAACTTATCCGCCGGAAACTCTGTTTGGGTATCAATCATGCTTGAATCGATACCAACATAGTTCAGCAGTTCATCAACACTATAACCCTGCTCTTCAACCAGTTTCAGTAACTGCCGCACGTAGCCAGCAGGAACCGTTATCTTACGTTCCATTGCTTCTCTAACCTGTTTTTTGTTAACCAGAAACGCACTTCCCATTTTTATTTTTGGCACTTAAGGTCATTTTTTTCAACCCTAAAGAACAAATTTGTTACTAAGCTTGGCGGCAATTGTCATTGAGAACTGTTTTAAGACCGACAATGCTTACTAACATCCAAAAACCTGCATATAGAGCTTTAACCCTCTATTTATTCAGTATTTTTGGATGTTTTGACTAAAATCTATAAATATATAGTCAGAACCTTTTAAAAAAATAAGAAGTCAGGTGAACGAAATGGCAATAAAAAACCGGATTTTGCAGCGCAGCAAAAACCAATCCCCGGCATTCTCCCGCCGTCTTCTGCCTACCCTCATAGGCAGTGTAGTTTTCATGAGCCAAGCTCAGGCGATTGAATTTAATCTGGGAGAAATTGAAGGACGTTTTGACTCTCAAATCTCTGTCGGTGCAAGCTGGCGTATGGATGATCCTTCTTCCAATTTGATTTCTCCAGTCAATGGAGGCACCAGCAAAGGCTCCGGTAACTACGATGACGCTACCCAGAACTTTAAAAAGGGTGAAACCTTCTCCCAGATTGTTAAAGGCGTTCATGATTTAGAGCTAAGCTACGAAAACATGGGTGTCTTTACTAGAGCGAAATATTGGTATGACGCTGAGTTAGAATCAGGTGCTCGTGGTCACGGCCATACAGCAAATAGCTATACTCCAGACACTGAATTAGACGATTCGGGTTTCAATGACTTTGCAAAATTCTCAGGATTCGAAATCTTAGACGCCTATTGGTATGGCGCATTTGATTTGGGTGAAAAACCCTTAGATGTTCGTATCGGTCGTCAGGTAGTGAACTGGGGTGAAAGTACTTTTATCCAAGGTGGCCTGAATGTCATTAATCCATTTGATGTAAATGCATTTAGACGTGCAGGAGCTGAGGTTAAAGAAGGGCTGCTGCCAGTCAACATGGCCTTTGCATCTTTAGGCATCACAGATAACTTAAGTATCGAAGGCTTCTACCAAATCGGATGGGAACCTACAGCAATCGATGGTTGCGGTACATACTTTTCAACTAATGACTTTGTAGCAGAAGGTTGTGACGGGGTAAGAATCAACAAGGGAGCACTAGCAGCAGTTTCAGATGAAACATATTTCAGCAGCACACTTGTTGATATAGATGGCCCTGACGACCCCGCTCCAGCAATACCTGCCTCAACATATATAGTATCTCGCAATGATAATGGACGACGCGAGGCAGATGATGATGGACAGTTTGGTATTTCCTTCCGCTATTTTTCAGAAGAACTCAATAATACAGAGTTTGGCTTCTATGCAGCCAAGTACCATAGCCGAGTGCCCATCGCTAGCGGCGTATATAAAACGGCCGATTTGCCTGTTCCCACAATTGCTTCAGAGTATTTTGTAGAATACCCAGAAGACATTGAAATGCTAGGCTTCAGTTTCAACACTAATATTGGCGATGTTGCTTGGTCAGGTGAAATCAGCCACAAAATGGATGCGCCAATGCAGATTAATGGCACATCATTAATCGCTGGTGTTCTTAGCGGCGGTGATACCGGAAATGCTGGATTAGATGCTCATATTCAAGCAGGTGTCGCAGGCGGAAGCGGTACTGAAATCGACGGTTATAAACTATTCGATATTACCCAACTACAAACAAGCCTTATCAGTTTTCACGATCAAGTTCTGGGTGCTAGCCGCTTAACGCTTGTAGGTGAATTTGGCTGGACTCATGTTCATGGTCTGGATGAGAGTGCTAATGCTATCAAGTTTGGTCGCCACGGAGCTTATGGTTACACCGCTGGAGACAACGACGGTTTTGTAACTCAAGATTCTTACGGTTATGTTCTGCGAGCAAATCTAAACTACCCTAATGCATTTGCAGGAGTTAACCTCACCCCTCAGATCAGTTTCAAACATGGTATTGATGGCTTCGGTCCAGCCCCAGGAGCAGCTTTTAGAGAAGGTGAAAAAACGCTTGGCCTTAGCCTAACCGCTGATTATCTGAACAAATACTCAGTACAATTGAGTTACACGGATTACTTCGGTGGCGACTTTAACGAAATTGAAGACCGCGACTTTATTTCACTCAGCGCATCTGTATCGTTCTAAGATCAGCAGTTAATGGAGAAAAGATATATGTTTAACACAAAGAAATTGCTGCTGAGCACTGCCCTGATGGTTGCATCGTCAACACTGTACGCAGCAACCACACCAGAGCAAGCCGCTAAGCTCGGCGATACACTTACGCCTATAGGTGCGGAAAAGGCAGGTAATGCTGCGGGTACCATTCCGGCATGGACAGGCGGGTTAGAAAGCTCGGCGGATCGCTATACAAATCCATTTGCAAGCGAACAACCGCTGTTCACTATTACGGCAGCAAACATGGATCAGCACAAAGCCAACCTGACCCCTGGGCAGATTGCGATGCTGAAGAAGTACTCGGATAGCTATTCAATTCCCGTGTACCCATCTCATCGTACGGCCGCATTACCTGCAGATGTTTATGCTGCAGCCAAAGAGAATGCGACTAAAGCTAACCTTACTGATGGGGGTAACGGCTTAAGCGGTTTTACTACCGCTGTTCCATTCCCTGTTCCTGAAAATGGTCTGGAGGTTATCTGGAACCACATGACCCGCTATCGAGGCGGCGCACTGGAACGTACATTTGTGCAGGTTCCTGTCCAGGCAAACGGTAGCTACACAGCGGTTAAGATTAACGAGAAAATGACCTGGCCTACATCACTGGAAGGTGGTGCTGATCCGAAGAAAGATGAAAACATTCTTTTCTACTTTGTCCAGCAGGTTAAGGCACCGTCACGTCTGACCGGTAACGTATTGCTTGTGCATGAAACCATGAACCAGGTGACCCAACCTCGCCAGGCGTGGACTTATAACGCGGGTCAGCGTCGAGTGCGTCGCGCACCGCAGATCGCTTACGACGCACCAGGCACAGCGAGTGATGGTCAGCGTACTACCGACAACCTGGACCTGTTCAATGGCGCACCCGACCGCTATAACTGGAACTTGGTAGGCAAGCAGGAACTGTATATCCCGTATAACAGTTTCAAACTGGCAGATCGCGGTCTGACTTATGATGACATCCTGAAGCCAGGACATATGAACCCTGAGCTAACACGTTACGAGTTGCATCGTGTTTGGAAAGTGGAAGCTACGCTTAAAGAGGGTGAACGCCATATTTATGCCAAACGTACCTTCTACATTGATGAAGACACTTGGCAGATCGCTGTTGTAGATCACTATGATGGTCGTGGCGAGCTATGGCGCGTAGGTGAAGCACACCAGTTCCAGTACCGGGATGCGAACGTGCCTTGGTTGACGGCTGAAGCGTTGTACGACCTTCAATCCGGCCGTTATCTGGTTGGCAGTCTGACAAATGAAGAGGGTGATGGTTTCGACTTTACCCAGCGCTTCAAGCATAAAGACTTTACCCCTCAGGCGATCCGTCGACTGGGAAAATAACAAGTTATCTCCAGCAAGGTAACAACAAAAAGCCCTCTCATATGGAGGGCTTTCCATTTGAATTCTGAAGTGTATTAGCTGTTACAGCAGTCTTTGCTAACTTCTTTGCTCACTTGGGTTAAAACTCAATCCTGTTCCAATGGTTTTTCCATATCCTCTTTCAGGGCTTGTAAACATTCCTTGCATTGAGGCATTTCACGACCATAACGTTCCCAGTCGAGTTCTTTTTTTGCCATCGCATCTTGCATGACTTCCTCTAAACACTGGTTACATTCAACCGGGATATCCACACTCGCTTTCATCAACCCACTCCTACTGACGTGATCTAATAATAGTAGACGCTGTGTCAGAAATTTCTTTAGGAGTTTTTCCTAATTAGAACCACTCTCTACCAAAGTCCAAATGGCTGATAGCTGATGACTGATAAACAGGTGACTGGAGAATCGAGGGCAGGCTTATTTTGAAAGCGCTGAATTAATAAGTTCAGCTGTGATTTCCGGGGATTCAAGAGGGAAAAGGTGGCCGCCATCAACAGCAACCAGATTCATTTCAGGAAAGTTGCGTTGCCACCAGCGTTTATCATGACGGTTAAACAAATGACTCTTACGACCGTAGATGACAGTACCGCGTACACGCTTAAGGCACCGGGGTACATCCAGTAAGACATTGCGAAAAACATCCGCTTCGATATCTGCTGAGATGCTCAGCTCAACACCCTGCTCGTTTTCGGTTAAACCGTGTTTGATATAGTCAGCAAAACATGCAGGATGAAAATCTTTGAACAGGCTTTTACCTGCAAAATAAGCTTCCGCTTCTTCACGACTGGCAAACTGAGCCCGCCTTTTAGCGGCTCTTCCGGCAGGAGTAATCCGATCCATAAGGCCCAGGGCCTTACACAGTTTCAAGGCATAACGTTTGCGTTTACTGAATACCACCGGATCGAGCAGGATAACCTGTCTAAAAAGTTCAGGTTTTAACGCAGCGGCTATCAGGGTGACAACAGCTCCGGCTGAATGACCAACCCCAATTACGGGCTTATTATGCTGCTGTTCGATCTCAGCAATCAGTTCCTCCGCGTAATTACGCAGACTGCCATTCAGTGGGTAATCCCCGTGCCCCATCTTTTCAACGCAGCTGACTTCATGCTCAGGTAATAAGCTGAACAAGTGGCCATAGCAACTGCCGGGGAATCCGTTAGCATGGCTGAACTGAATCACTTTTCTGCCTCTGCCGGGTAATTCTGATTAATCAGTAACTGCACCGATGTACGGGCAATATCCTGCAGATCTTCACGATTTACATAGATACCGTCATTAAACAACCTACACAAACCATGAATAGAAGCCCAGGCAGACTGAGCGATCCTCAATGCAGGTAAAGAAGGTTCAAAAACGCCCTCGGCTTGCAGCTCTTCAACCCAGTTCAGCAAAACGCGAAAACTGTTTCGGGACACTTCCTGCAATGTCTGCGTAGGTTCTCCGGTTTTCCAGATATCGCGGCCATACATCAGGTCATAAGTTTCGCGTTGCTCATCAGCAAAGCGGATGTAGGTAATCACATAGCGCTCAAACTGCTCTACAGGATTCAGCTCTTTAGCGTTTTCGTTCAAGGCTTCAATCAATTGATCCTGAAGATGGAAGCCCTGTTCTGCTATTGCGCAAAGCAGTTCATTTTTGTCTTTGAAGTGATGATAAGGCGCAGTGCGAGACACGCCTGCCTTGTCCGCAAGTTTGCGGATAGAGAGGCTTTCAACGCCCCCTTCAGCAATCAGATCCGTGGCTGCCTGCAACAAGGTAATCCGGAGATCACCGTGGTGATATGGTTTTTTTCTACTGTTCATGAACGCAATCTATCAACCAATCTTGACAGTGTCAAAATAGATCACTATCTTGACACCGTCTAGTTTAATAACAAAAACCTAAACAGGATTGTTTTCAGATGAGCTATAGCTGTTTTAACCTCAACGTTGAGAACCACATTGCCCGGCTAGAATTTAAACGCCCCGAAGCCTGCAACTCCATGAACAGGGACTTCTGGATAGAGTTTCCGGAAGCCATCAGAGCGCTGGATATTGAGGGAGACACCCGGGTACTGGTCATCAGTTCTCAGGGCAAACATTTCTGTTCCGGAATGGATCTGGAGGTTTTTACTCAGCCGGACCAAAGCCTGTTCAATGGTGAAGCCGGTCGCAGAGCAGAATCTGTGCGCCGTCTGGTTATGCAACTGCAAGAATGTTTTATGGTGTTGGAAACCGCACGCTTTCCGGTTATCTCCGCGATTCAGGGTGGCTGCATAGGCGGCGCTCTGGATCTGGTGTGTGCCACTGATATGCGTTACTGCACTGAGGATGCCTATTTCACCGTAAAAGAGACGGCGCTGGGCATGACTGCAGACCTGGGGACCCTGCAACGTTTACCAGGCCTTATACCGTCTGGGCTCGCCCGAGAACTCGCGTATACCGCACGTAAAATGCATGCTCAGGAAGCTCAAACATCCGGACTGGTAAATCAGACCTTCCCGGATCAGGCATCGATGCTGGATGCAGTAATGGGCATTGCCCAACAGATTGCTGCCCACTCCCCTCTGGCAATCACTGGCACCAAGCAGATGATCAACTATGCTCGGGATCACAGCCTGCATGACAGCCTCAGTTACATGGCTACCTGGCAGTCCGGCATGTTTCAACCTAATGACATGATGCAAAGCTTCAGCGCGAAGGTTTCTGGAAAAGCCGCTGTATTTGAACCATTACGCAAAATAACCCAGCCACTTCAAGCTGCCGACTAAAACAATAACGATAAAGAGATACTAAGAATGACGACAACAGCCTACCCTAATCTTTTACAGCCCCTGGATCTGGGTTTCACAACTCTGAAAAACCGTGTCCTGATGGGTTCTATGCATCTGGGCCTTGAAGAAGCACCCAATGGATTTGAACGTATGGCTGAGTTCTACGCAGAACGTGCCCGTGGTGGCGTCGCCCTGATCGTAACCGGAGGCATAGGTCCAAACAAGGAAGGTGCTGTGCATGGTCATGCTGCGCAAATGGCTTCATCAGAAGATGTAAAAAACCACCGCATCGTGACGGATCGGGTACATCAGGAAGGTGGCAAGATCTGTATGCAGATCCTGCATACGGGCCGCTATGCCTACAACCCTCAGCCAATTGCGCCCTCTGCGATTCAGGCACCGATCAACCCATTCCCACCCAAAGAGCTTTCGGAAGACGATATTGAGCAACAGATCAGAGATTTTGTGAACTGTGCCTCGCTGGCTAAGGAAGCTGGATATGACGGTGTCGAAATTATGGGGTCAGAGGGCTATCTGATTAACCAGTTTATTGCCGCACGCACCAACCAGCGCGATGATGGCTGGGGGGGTGAATATGACCAGCGTATCCGCTTTGCTCTGGAAACCGTTCGAAGGGTGCGTGAAGCCGTCGGTACTGACTTTATCATTATCTACCGCCTTTCCATGCTGGATCTGGTTGAAGGCGGTAGCAGCTACGAAGAGATCGTTCAACTTGGACTGGCGATTGAACAAGCCGGTGCCACCATCATCAATACCGGCATCGGCTGGCATGAAGCCCGCATTCCCACTATTGCCACAAAGGTACCTCGTGCTGCATTCACTTGGGTGACAGCCAAGGTGCGTAAGGCACTTAATGTTCCGGTCATCACCTCAAACCGAATCAATATGCCCGATGTGGCTGAAGAGGTCCTGGCCCGTGGTGATGCGGATATGGTCTCTATGGCCCGTCCGTTTCTGGCAGACCCGGAGTTCGTGCAAAAAGCCGCCGAAAACAGAGCCGATGAGATCAACACCTGCATCGGTTGCAATCAGGCTTGTCTGGATCACGTTTTCGTTGGCAAACTGACTAGCTGCCTGGTTAACCCGCGTGCCTGTCATGAAACAGAACTGGTGATTACCCCAGCCACCGATATTAAGAACATTGCAGTAGTCGGTGCAGGGCCAGCCGGTTTAGCCTTTTCCACCACCGCAGCTCAACGTGGCCACAAAGTCTCTCTGTTTGATGAAGCATCCGAGATCGGCGGCCAGTTTAATATTGCCAAACGCATTCCAGGCAAAGAGGAGTTCTATGAAACCTTGCGTTATTTCGGTAAGCAGATTGAGCTTACGGGAGTAAACCTTCAGCTAAACACTAAAGTAACTGCAGAAACACTTCAGGTAGGCGGATTCGATCAGGTTGTACTTGCCACTGGCATTAGCCCCCGCACCCCGGATATTGAGGGTGTTAACCACCAGAAAGTGCTCAGCTATCTGGATGTTATGAAGGGTGCTGAGGTTGGTCAGAAAGTCGCGGTTATCGGCGCAGGCGGTATTGGTTTTGATATCTCCGAAGTACTGGTGCATCAGGGTGAATCCACCAGCCAGAACATCTCCGCCTTTATGCAAGAATGGGGAGTGGATATGAGCATGAACGCCCGAGGCGGTGTAGAGAACATGAAACCTGTCTTTGAACCGGCTGCTCGAGAGGTGTTCCTGCTGCAACGTAAGAAAAGCAAGGTCGGCAGCGGTCTGGGTAAAACAACCGGCTGGATACATCGTACCGATCTCGCCAAGAAAGGTGTGAAAATGCTCAACAAATGTGAGTACCAGAAGATCGATGATCAGGGCTTACACCTGCTGGTCGATGGCGAACCGCAATTACTGGAAGTTGATAATGTCATTATCTGTGCTGGGCAGGAGCCTAAACGTGATCTGGCTGACCAGATTAAAGATGTGCCGGTCCATCTGATCGGCGGTGCTGATGTGGCTGCGGAGCTGGATGCCAAACGCGCGATTCATCAGGGCACGCAGTTGGCTGCAACAATTTAAACACCCATTCCATCTATAAAGGGCAGCGGTTTTGATCAACCCTGCCCTTTTTTATGACCGTAAACGCCACCTTTTTCCCTATCAATTTTCACAGTAATTCAAGCACCTAAGCAGGGTTTGAAAAATAATGTCATAAAAACTGGTGACTTTTGTTATTGGCGATTCTATACCTAATAAAGCATGATTCAGGTAACCTTTCAGGCAGATCCAGAAAGGCCACCAAATATAAAAATAATTACTGGTTATCAGATGTTCAAAAGAATTACTGGCAGTTCGTTACTGATACTCTGCTCACTATTTACACCTCTATCTTCATCTTCGGCCTCAGAACAACTGACGCCAGATCGCCTGTCTACTTCAGCCCTCACCCGTGAAGGTGCTGAAAAGTCACTGCTGTTATCCGTCGCTAATACAGGCAAAAGACTGGTTGCTGCCGGAGAGCAAGGCGTCATAGTTTACTCGGATGATCAGGGCAAGAAGTGGCAACAGGCATCAGTACCCGCCAGTACACTGCTGACCAGTATTAAATTCACGGATAATCAGACCGGCTGGGCGATTGGTCACGATGGTCTGGTGCTTAAAACCAACGATAGTGGCTCCAGTTGGAAATCCGTTCTTAGCGGTAACGACATTAACCAGTTACGAATCTCGGCTCTTGAGAATCTGCTCGGTTCCATGACGACCGATAACTTCACACCCGAACAGATTGAAGATACCGAATATGCCTTGGATGATGCGGTCATCGCACAGGAAGAAGGACCAACTTCACCCCTGCTGGATATGCTGTTTCTGAATTCCAGCCACGGTTTCCTGGTCGGTGCCTACGGTACGATGCTCGAAACCAGAGATGCAGGACAAAGCTGGCAGTTTATCGGACATATGCTACCGAACCCGGAAGGTTTCCATCTTAACCGCATCTATCAACTTAAATCCGGACGCTTGCTTATTCTCGGTGAAGCCGGGCTTCTGCTCGTCAGTGACGATAAAGGAGAAAGCTGGCTAAACCTTGATTTTCCTTACGATGGTTCCTTCTTCTCAGCAGCAGAATCGGATGCTCTGTACATCATGGGGTTACGCGGCAACACCTTCCGTTTTGATGATCAAAACCAGAACTGGCAAAGAGTTCAGCTGCCGGTCGCAGCCACCATCAACGATGCCATTGTGGTTGAAGATCAGATTATTATGGTCGGTCAGGGCGGCACGCTGTTGCGTCAGGAAGGCACTGGATTTGAGCCTCTGGGTAAACGTCAGCTGCGAACATTTACGTCCCTGACACAGGTGGCTGATTCACTGGTGATTACCGGTGAAACCGGCATTGTGCACCTATCGCTTATTGGTAAGGAGGCTGCACAATGAACAAGCTATCCGCTCTGCTTTTGTGGCCTATCCAGACCAGTGAACGCCTGGCCGAATACTTTCTCTATACACATCGCAAACTGGTACTGGGCCTGTTCCTGATTGCTACTGTGATTCTGGGCTGGCAAGCAAGCCAGATCCGCCCGGATGCCAGCTTTATCAAGATGATCCCATCCTCGCATCCCTATGTTGAGAACTATATCAACTACCGCGATGACCTTGCCGGATTAGGCAACAGTATCCGTGTGGTGGTGGCTGCAAAAGATGGGGATATCTTCACAGCAGAATTTCAGGAAACGTTGAAAAACGTTACCGATGATCTGTTTTTCATTCCCGGTGTCGACCGCTCCGCCCTGAAATCTATCTGGACCCCTAACGTCCGCTGGACCGAGGTTACCGAAGAAGGTTTTGTCGGCGGTCCGGTTATTCCCGCTAAATACGATGGTTCCGCGCAAAGTCTGGAACAGGTACGGACTAACATTCTGCGTTCCGGTCAGGTAGGTATTCTGGTTGCTAACGATTTCCGCTCTGCGATGGTTCAGGTGCCGCTGTTTGATAAGCACCCGGATACCGGTGAACGCCTTAACTACCAGAGCTTTTCGGAACAGGTTGAAGAGCTGATTCGTGACAAATACAGCTCAGACGCCGTCGATATTCACATCACTGGGTTTGCCAAAATCGTCGGTGATCTGATTGATGGTGCGACTGAAGTGGCTCTGTTCTTTGCCGTGGCTATTCTGATTACCCTGGCCCTGCTCTATCTCTACTCCGGCAGTGTTATGGGTACGATTGTGCCACTAATCTGTTCCCTTGCTGCGGTTATCTGGCAGCTGGGGCTGCTCAAAATGCTCGGCTATGGCATCGACCCCTACTCCATGCTTGTGCCGTTTCTGGTCTTTGCCATTGCAGTCAGCCACGGTGTGCAGATTGTAAATACAATCACTCTGGAATCCGCAACCAATGGCGCCGATAAGATTCAGGCATCGCGCCATGCATTTAAAACCATCTATATTCCCGGACTCACAGCCCTGATCTCAGACGGTATTGGGTTTATTACACTGATGGTGATTCAGATTCAGGTGATTCAGGATCTGGCAGTCGCAGCATCGGTTGGTGTTGCAGTAATCGTACTGACCAATCTGATGCTACTGCCACTGCTGATGAGCTATGTAGGTGTGGGTAAAAATGCGATCGCCCGGGCAAAATGCAATATTGCAAAAGAGAACTCTCACTGGCGCATGTTCTCTGTATTCGCCACACCTAAAGGTGCCACCATGGCGATTACCGTTGCCCTGTTTATGCTGGTTGGCGGTTTATACTTCAGTCAAGATCTGAAGATCGGTGATCTGGATAAAGGCGCACCAGAACTACGGCTGGACTCCCGTTACAATCTGGATAACGCCTTTATCACCGACAACTACTCCACTTCCAGCGATGTCTTTGTGGTGATGGTCGCAACTGAAGAGGAACAGTGCAGCAGTTTCCAGACCCTGTCACTGGTTGACCGCTTCCAGTTCTACCTGCAAGGCATTGAAGGGGTGCAATCCAGCATATCCTTAACTGATGTCTCTGAGCGGGTAACTGCGGGCCTTAACGAATGGAACCTGAAATGGCGCTCTGTCAGCCGCAACCAGTTCGTAATCAACGCCTCTCTGGCTTACGTTCCGGCAGGTCTGATGAACAGTAGCTGCTCTCTACTGCCAGTCATCGTTTTCCTGGATGATCACAAAGCCGAGACCCTGAAAACCATCACCGCTGCCGTAGAAGACTTTACCAACAACCATCAGGTTGAAGGTATCGAGTTCCTGATGGCCGCGGGTAAAGCCGGTTTTGAAGCCGCAACTAATGAAGTGATTGAAGACGCCCAGTACGAGATGCTGATCTGGGTATATTCCGTCGTCAGTATTCTCTGCCTGCTGACCTTCCGTTCCATCAGCACCGTGATCTGCATCATCGCGCCACTGGCACTGACATCCGTGCTTTGTCAGGCATTGATGGCCCAACTGGGTATTGGCGTTAAGGTCGCTACTCTGCCCGTCATCGCATTGGGTGTAGGTATTGGTGTCGACTACGGCATCTATATCTATTCGAAGATGAAAACCTACCTGGAACAGGGCCATAGTCTGCCAAACGCTTATCTGGAAACACTGCAAAGCACCGGTAAATCTGTTGCCTTCACCGGCCTTACGTTAGGTATTGGTGTGGTCCTATGGGTACTCTCACCCATCAAATTCCAGGCGGATATGGGTATCCTGCTGACCTTTATGTTTATCTGGAACATGCTGGGTGCGCTGATTCTGTTACCGGCGATTGCCTGCCTGCTAAATCCTTACGGTAAGACGAGCAACAAAGTAGAGCCTTAGAATATTTAGAGTTTAAAGGTGTGCAGGCTGGTGAAAAGAGCAAAATCAAACACGATAGAGTTTGGATAGAAAACCAAACTCCAAATGATTTTGCTCTCCCCTTTATATAAATTTGAATCGCCACTAGTTCTTTAGACACTCAGCAGCCGTTTTTCATATCGGTTTTCATACTCTTTCGGTGATAGCTGATCATTAAAACCATGACATCGTTTGCTGTTGTAAAACAGCTCTATGTATTCAAAGATATCACTGCGTGGATCTTCTCTGGTTGCATAAACCTTGCCGCGGATTCTTTCTGATTCAGTAGTTGGAAAAAGCTCTCAGCAACGGCATTGTCGTGGCAGTTATCTCGTCGGCTCATACTGCCTTTTAGGCCATGTATCTCTAAAAAGGATTGCCAATCATAGCTTGTGTACTGACTTCCCTGACCAGAATGAACGACTACCTCTGACTGAGGATTACGTCGCCATACAGCCATGAGCAACGCATCTAGCACCAGTTGCTTTGTGATACAGGATTGCATTGACCATCCAATCACCCTTCTTGAGAGCAGGTCAACGACAACACCCAAATACAGCCACCTCTCATGGGTTTTGATATAGGTGATATCTGTTACCCAAGCTTTATTAGGGGCAGCGACACTGAATTGCTGCTGTAGTCGGTTCGGAGTAACAATATGAACCTTCAACCCAGCTAACCGCATGAGCCGATAAACTCTATTGGGGCCACAGGTTTCACCATACTCGCGCAGATCACTATGGATCTTCCGATAGCCATACAAACCACCTGACTCCAGCCAGTACTGCTTGATCAATCCAGTGAGCCGTTGATCTGCTGCATAGCGCCTGGAAGAAGGCTGCTTACGCCATGCGTAATACCCACTAGGATGCACATCCAGTAATGAATAGAGCTGGCGTACGGGCCAATCCTTATGATGATCACGGATAAAGGTTTACCTCAATCGGACTGGTTGGCGAAGTACACCGCTTTTTTTAATATATCTCGCTCTTCAGTGACTCGCTTCAGTTCTTTCTTGAGGCGGCGTATCTCTAACTGCTCATCTGACTTCGCTTTATACTCGGCTGAATCGGGGCCGTACTTCTTGACCCAGGCATAAAGGCTGTGGGTTGTAACATCGAGCCGATTAGCCACATCTGCAATGCTGTAGCCTCGGTCAGTGACCTGTTTAACCGCTTCGATTTTGAACTCTTCGGGATAACGTTTGTTGCTCATAAGCACCTCTTTAAAAGCCATTTTCTATGGCTGAGAGGTGTCTAGCAAACTAGTGGCGATGAACTGGGATAATGTAGAGCGCCATTAGCCTTCCTCTTGGATACTGTGGGTAATCCTTACATGAGTGTGAGTTGGTTAAAATTGCTTTCTGATTCTATCGCCTGATTTTAGGCAATATTAAATGAAAAGCCCCGCAAATGCGGGGCAAATAGCGAAAAGCGAGTGTTGCAAGAAAGAGTTAGGGCTGGGTTAAACACGCTCTATGATGGTGGAAATACCCTGGCCCATACCAATACACATGGTCGCCAGACCTAATGTGCCATCGTTCTGTTCCAGTACGTTCATCAGCGTGTTGGTGATACGGGAACCGGAGCAGCCCAGAGGGTGACCCAGTGCAATTGCACCACCTTTGAGGTTTACTTTGTCTTCCATCTTATCGAGCAATTTCAGACCTTTTAGGACAGAGAGGCCTTGTGCTGCAAACGCTTCGTTGAGCTCGACATAGTCGATATCGTCGATGGAGAGACCTGCACGTTTCAGTGCTTTCTGAGTGGCCGGTACCGGGCCGTAACCCATAATGGATGGATCACACCCTGCGACTGCCATGCTCACAATGCGGGCACGTGGCGTCAGGCCCAGCTCTTCTGCTTTGGCTGCTGACATCACCAGCAGTGCTGATGCGCCATCGGAGAAAGCAGAGGATGTACCAGCAGTAACGGTTCCCACTTTAGGCACGAACACTGGCTTGAGGGCACTCAGAGTTTCTACTGTGGTTTCCGGACGGATTACTTCGTCCGCTTCCAGCAGGGATTTAAAGCCGTTTTCATCATGACCTTCTACCGGGATGATTTCGCTGTCCCACAGGCCTTTAAGATGAGCTTCGTGCGCCAGACGATGGGAACGTGCCCCGAACTCATCCTGCATCTCACGGCTGATCCCGTTCATCTTGCCCAGCATTTCTGCGGTTACGCCCATCATCATGGCCGCTTTTGCCACCTGCTTAGACATTTCCGGGTTGATATCCACACCGTGCATGATGGATACGTGACCCATATGCTCCACACCACCGGCGATAAAGATGTCTCCGTTGCCGGTCATGATCGCCTGCGCTGCGGCGTGCAGTGCAGCCATGGATGAACCGCACAAACGGTTGATGGTTTGCGCACCTACCGTATGTGGAATGCCTGCAAGTACCGCCGCATTACGGCCAATATTGAAGCCCTGCTCTTTGGTCTGGTTTACACAGCCCCACATGATGTCTTCGATTTCGCCGGCTTTTACCGCTGGGTTACGTTCCAGCAGGCCTTTCATTACAGCTGCTGACAATGCTTCGGCACGGACGTTACGGAACGAGCCGTTTTTCGATTTACCCATCGGGGTACGAACACCGTCAACGATTACTACGTCATTTGGTTTTAAGTTCATTTGTCTTACCCCTTAAGCCTGTGCAGTTGCTGGTAGATATGTCTCGCCTGCGGCGGCCATCTTTTTCATTTTCTCTGTTGGCTGATACAACGGCCCCAGAGATTCGTATTTCGCTGCCAGGGCACAGAAGTTATCCAGGCCAAGCTGGTCCAGGTAGTGGAATACACCGCCACGGAATGGAGGGAAACCGATACCGTAGATCAGGCCCATATCGGCTTCTGCCGGGCTGTCTACGATGCCATCTTCGAGGCAACGTACCGTTTCGATGCACAGTGGAATCATCATACGTTCAACGATCTCTTCATCGCTGAATTCGCGGCTTTCTTTGGCAATGCCTTCCAGCAGTGCGGGGACGTCTTCATCAACAATTTTCTTCGGTTTACCTTTGCGGTCCAGCTCGTACTGGTAGAAACCTTTGTTGTTCTTCTGGCCGAAACGCTCCAGTTTGAACATACGGTCGATCACGTTTTCGCCTTCATGGCTCATGCGATCTGGATAACCTACCGCCATCACCGCATCGGCGTGGTGTGCGGTATCGATGCCAACAACGTCGAGCAAATACGCTGGGCCCATTGGCCAGCCGTACCCTTCCATCACTTTGTCGATCTGCCTGAAGTCTGCGCCATCTTCCATCAGGGCCGTAAAGCCACCGAAATACGGGAACAGAATTCGGTTAACCAGGAAGCCTGGGCAGTCATTCACAACAATTGGGGTTTTACCCATCGCTTTTGCATAAGCGACGGTACGCGCAACGGCTGCTTCCGAAGATTTCTCACCGCGGATAACCTCAACCAGCGGCATCTGATGCACGGGGTTAAAGAAGTGCATACCGCAGAAGTTTTCAGGTTTTTTCAGAGCCGTAGCCAGCTCTGTAATCGAGATCGTTGATGTGTTGGAGGTCAGGATCGCGCCTTCCTGTAGCTGTTCTTCAACTTCTGCGAGAACCCCTTTTTTAACCTTAGGATGTTCAACTACCGCTTCAACCACCAGATCAACGTTACCGAAATCACCGTAGTTCAGTGTTGGGGTGATCTTGTTCAGTACGCCTGCCATTTTCATGGCATCCATACGACCGCGGGATACACGTTTGTTCAGCAGTTTAGTGGCTTCATCCAGACCCAGTTGCAGGGCACCCTCGTTAATATCCTTCATCAGGATTGGCGTGCCTTTAACCGCGGATTGATACGCAACACCGCCGCCCATAATACCGGCACCCAGTACGGCAGCCTTGGCAACAGGTTCTGCTTGTTTCTCAAAGCTTTTGCTGACTTTTTTCACATACTGATCTTTAAGGAACAGGCCCACCAGTGATGCGCAGACATCTGTTTTAGCCACTTTGACGAAATTTTTCGCTTCCACTTCGTTGGCTTTTTCACGTGGCAGGTTGGCATGCTTCTGAACCGTTTTCAGAGCTGCCATAGGTGCTGGATAGTGAGGACCCGCCTTACCACCGATGACACCTTTAGCGGATTCAAACGCCATCATCTGCTCAACCTGATTCAGTTTGATCGGGCTCTTCTTCTCATCACGACGGGCCTGATAATCAAACTTGCCGGAAATACAGCCTTTCAACAGATCCAGCGCGGCTTCACGTACCTGTGCTGTGGTCACTACCGCATCAACCGCGCCATCTTTAAGCGCTGCATCGGCACGTTTTTCGACACCTGCGCAGATCCACTCATTCGCGTTATCAACACCGATCAGACGAGGCAGACGAATGGTGCCGCCCCAACCGGGGAAGATACCCAGTTTTACTTCAGGCAGGCCCACTTTGGCCTGATCACCCAGTACTCTGTAATCTGTCGCCAGGGCGACCTCAAACCCACCACCGAGGCAAAGTCCGTTAATTGCTGTAACGGTGGGGGCTTTTAGGTCTTCGATCTGATTTAACAGACCGTGGGTCTCCATTAAACCGGCAATCAGTACATCGTCTTCCTGTGTGAAGAAGCCCATGAACTCGGTGATATCGGCACCGACAATAAAACTCTCTTTGGCGCTGGTAAAAATAACGCCCTGCAGGTCATCAATCGCCTGCAATACAGCCACGGCTTCATGCAGTTCTGCAGTGGTGGTACGGTCAAGTTTGTTAACGGCATCATCTTTGCGGTCAAAAACCACTTCGTAGATTCCGTTTTCGACCGGCTGAACCTGAATCGATTTTCCTTCGAAAAGCATCTAAGTTGCTCCGTCTATTTTTTATTTATGGCCTCGGTATAACGAGGCTCTTTGATATTAATGAAGGGCTTACAACTTGCCCTCTAACTCGGGTACTGCCTCAAAGAGGTCTGCCACCAGACCATAATCTGCCACCTGGAAGATTGGGGCTTCTTCATCTTTGTTGATCGCAACAATGATTTTGGAATCCTTCATACCTGCCAGGTGCTGAATGGCACCGGAGATACCCACCGCGATGTACAGATCCGGCGCAACCATCTTGCCGGTCTGACCTACCTGCATATCGTTAGGAACAAAACCTGCGTCAACTGCGGCTCGGGATGCACCCACCGCAGCGCCGAGTTTGTCTGCCACTTTGTAAAGCAGGTCAAAGCTCTCGCCGTTGCCCATACCGCGACCACCAGACACCACTACGGATGCAGCAGTCAGTTCCGGACGGTCACTCTCTGCCAGTTCTTCACCGACAAAGCTTGAGATGCCCGCATCACAGGATTCACCTACAGTTGAGATTTCAGCTGAGCCGCCGCTGTTTTCAACCGCATCAAAAGCGGTACCGCGCACGGTAATGACTTTGACAGCATCAGCGGACTGCACAGTGGAAATTGCGTTACCTGCATAGATTGGGCGTTTGAACGTATCTTCCGACTCTACAGAGATAATGTCGGAGATCTGGTTTACATCCAGCAGCGCAGCAACCCGTGGTAGGAAGTTCTTTCCGGTTGTAGTAGCAGACGCCAGAATGTGGCTGTAATCTGCAGCAATGCTCAGAACCAGTTTGCTGACATTTTCTGCCAGCTGATGTTCATATGCCGGGCTATCCGCAGTGAGTACTTTGCTTACTGCAGGAATCTGTGCCGCTGTATCTGCCACAGCACCACAACCGCTACCCGCCACCAGTAGGTGCACGTCACCGCCAATTGCTTGTGCTGCCGCCAGTGTATTTAAGGTAACTGGTTTAAGTTCTTTGTTATCGTGTTCAGCTATTACCAACGTAGTCATCACTCAACCTCCTTAAATCACTTTTGCTTCGTTGCGCAGTTTCTCGACCAGCTCATCCACCGAGCCGACCTTAATGCCTGCCTGACGTTCTGCAGGTGGCTCTACGCGAAGCAGAGTGATATTACTGCCGACACTGACACCCAGATCATCCGGGCTCAGTACTTCCAGAGGTTTACGTTTTGCTTTCATGATATTTGGCAAGGCTGCATAACGTGGCTCGTTAAGACGCAGGTCTGTAGTCACAATGGCTGGCATGGCCAATTCAACTGTTTGCAGGCCGCCATCGACTTCACGGGTTACCTGAACACTGTCACCCGATACGTTAACTTCAGAGGCGAACGTACCTTGTGGACGATCCAGAAGCGCAGCCAACATCTGACCGGTCTGGTTATTGTCTGAATCGATCGCCTGTTTGCCCAGAATCACCAGACCTGGTGCTTCTTTCTCAACGACTTTTTCCAAGAGCTTGGCAACGGAAAGTGAATCCGGTGCATCTTCAGTCTCGATACGAATACCGCGGTCAGCACCCAGTGCCAGTGCAGTTCGAATCTGCTCTTCACAGCTTTTGCTACCAATAGAAACCACAACAACTTCATCCGCAGTGCCCGCCTCTTTAAGACGTACTGCTTCTTCCACTGCGATTTCACAGAAAGGGTTCAGGGCCATTTTTACATTGGCCAGATCAACATCACTGCTATCTGCTTTAACGCGCACTTTGACGTTGTAATCTATGACACGCTTTACAGCGACCAGTACTTTCATAACTGCCTCTTCTATTTCTTATCCGGCTGTTGTTTTTAGTTATGTTTAAATACTAGTTGCGGACCAAAATTCAACAATGACAAAAAGCAGCTACATAACTGACAAAAAATGGCATTAAGCAACAAAGCCTCGTAAATAGTGGCTTACAGAGGCGTTTACAAACAAACAAAAACAATCAAAAAACACCAAAAAAGGCAGAAAGGTCTGCACAGCAACATCTGCTGCTGGCAGATAAAGTATGAAAAGTCAGAAAAACGAGGGCTGTTGGTTGCTATCTTTATCGCTATAGCTGGCAATAGCGTAGCGGTTTCGGCCGTTATCCTTAGCGACATAAAGCGCCTTATAAACGGAAATATTCACTGAAAAATAAATAAGTTAGGGGAACAGAAAAGGGGCTGTTGCCCCTTTATGATTTCTGTAAAAAAGCCATAAACGCCTGACGCGCTTCGTCCGAAAACAGTCTCTCGTAAAATACCTCAAGCTCTTCATCAATCACAGCAAGCAGGTTTTCCTGATACTGCTTTTTCATCAGACGCTTGGATTCCAGAATCGCCTCTTTGGGTAAACGAGCCAGCGCTTGCGCTCTTTCTCTGGCAACGTCGAGATAGGTTTCAACTTCGGCTATCGCATTTACTAAACCGCTCTGTTGTGCTTTTTGCGCACCAAATGGGCGGCCTTCAATCAGGAGTTCAAAGGCCTGCCTCTGGCCTAACATCGAGGGGATGATCAAAGTTGCCCCGGCTTCCGGAACCAAACCCAGATGTACAAAAGGCATCTGGCATTTAAGATCCTCAGAGGCGATCACCAGATCACAGTGCATCATCATGGTGGTTCCAATGCCAACCGCATTGCCCTGTACGGCCGCCATGAGAGGTTTTTTATAGGTGGCTATCTGATGCAGAAAACTGACCACGCTTTTCAGATTTTCGCGGGAGCCCATACCTGAAACGAAATCCTGAATATCGTTTCCGGCGCAGAAGCTTTGCCCCTCACCGCGGAACAGTACCACTCTGACATTTTCATCCGAAGCCGCCTGATCCAGATAGGATACGGCCTGTTCGTACATATTCAGGGTAATCGCGTTTTTCTTATCGGGTCGATTCAGCGCAATCTCAGCGACACCATCGTTCACCTTGTATAGAACCAAATCTGTCATCCGTTCACTTCACTTTCCGGTTGGTAAAATTGCGGCGCGTAGGTCTTTACCATCTCACTGCTCTGCCCCCAGGTATGGCAACTATTGAGCATTAGCTTAGCTCCGGTTTCCAGAACATCCTCTTTGCTCACAGGCCATAGAGTCTGTACGGCGGTGGTCGCTACCACTGGCAACAGCTCATTCATATGGGTACAGCCTAAAACGCCACCCAACTTCTCTTTTGCCTGTCTTAGCCACCCAGGACCAATACGGGTACCTTCTAACTTACGAAAGGCATCCGCAATTCTGGGGCACATGCGAAAGGGGCTGCTGTCGATACAGGCTTCCACTTCATGAATTAAGAACCGGCGATCCATGGTCACCCGGATACTCATATCATGGTAGTTTTCACCTGCAGAGACATAACCGTCCCGCTCAAGGTTATCGATATCATAGGCTTTGATATCGGTCATTCTTGCTTCAATATCCCATAGCTGATCATCACGTTCGAAGCCATTACACATCACATTACGATTATGATGCTTTTTACGACGAACGGGTTTTGAGAGCGGCATAAGCAATGTTCTCGCTATTCAGGCAGCATCAGATTTAGTTTCAGGTGTTCTCAGCATTCGACGCAGAACTTTGCCTACATTGGATTTGGGCAGTTCCTGTGCAAACTTAACCTGTTTAGGGACCTTGTAGCGGGTCAGCTTATCCTTACACCATCCGCGCACTTCTTCTGCGGTAAGAGATGGATTACTGGATACAACAAAGACTTTCACTACTTCTCCCGATATATCATCAGGTACACCAATGGCGGCACACTCAACGATATCCGGGTGCAGGGTCAGAGTATCTTCAACTTCGTTTGGATAAACATTGAAGCCGGATACCAGAATCATATCTTTGGCACGATCCACAATGCGGATATAGCCTTCATCATCCCGGGTCGCGATATCACCAGTAATGAAGTAACCATCATCTGTGAATGCGGAGCTGGTTTCGCGTTCACGTTGCCAGTAACCACGCATTACCTGCGGCCCTTTGACGCAAAGTTCACCCGCTTCACCATTTGGCACATCCTCGCCATCTGTGCCAATCAGACGCAGATCGGTATGTACCATTGGTTTACCAATAGTGCCCAAATGAGTCTGGTTTGGATCGTTGAAGCATACGGCTGGAGAAGTTTCGGTCAGACCGTATCCTTCAATGATTTCGCAGCCGGTTTTTTCTTTCCACAAAGCTGCGGTTGATGGATTCAGGGCCATGCCACCGGATGCGGTGAATTTAAGGCTGCTGAAATCCAGATTTGGAAAATCCTCGTTATTGCAGAGTGCAACAAACAAAGTGTTCAAGCCCACAAAGGTACTCATATTCCACTTGCCCATCTCCTTAACAAAACCCGGAATATCACGCGGATTTGGAATAAGTACGCTGTGACCACCCAACAGGGAGACCACCTGGGCAACCGTAAAGGCATAGATATGATAAAGAGGCAGCGGTGAAATAACGGTTTCAGCCCAGTTCACACCCGGCATCACCAATCGCTCTTCAGCTTGCAGCATATTGGAAATCAGGTTTGCATGAGTGAGTACCGCACCCTTGGACACGCCAGTTGTACCCCCGGTGTACTGCAACACGGCAACATCCGCCGTTTTTACCTCAACTGCTTCGGGTGATTCACCCACATACTGCATTAAAGCCTTACGCAGTGGCACGGCTTGCGGAAGGTTGTAATCCGGCTCCATTTTCTTGAGATATTTAACGGCTGCATTAAGCAGATTACGCTTAATGAAATCATGCAGGTCTCCCACCTGCGTCACGATCAGATGTTCAATGGCGGTGTTCTGCAATATTTTTTCTGCTTTGTGCGCCATGCTTTTGTGAATGATCAGCGCCTTGGCACCGGAATCACAAAACTGATGTTCCATCTCATTGGAGGTATAAAGCGGGTTGGTATTCACAACCACCAGCCCCGCTTTGAGAATGCCAAACAGCACAATAGGGTATTGAATCAGGTTGGGTAGCTGGATAGCGACGCGGTCACCGGGCTGAAGACTGGTTTCTTTTTGTAGATAGACTGCAAACGCATCCGATAACTCATCCAGCTCCTGGTAATCGATGGTACGTCCAAAGCTGGTGAATGCAGGGCGCGCTGCATATTTTTCGACACTGTACCGCAGGACATCGGGTACGGTCTGAAAGCCATATGAATTTATATCAGCCGGAATAGTATCCGCCGCAGGTAGCTGCTGCACCATCGTGGGCTCCTCAATAGTTATTCTTATAGAGAACCTGAAGGTTCAAATTTATTTGTTGTAATAAATTTTAGGCTACAGGGAAAATCGCAGCCAGTTTAGTTGCCAGCATAATATCGCCATCTGCCTGGATACGGCCACTCATAAACGCCTGCATGCCGTCAGTTTCTCCTGACATCACCTCTTCAAGTGTTTCAGTGTCCATTCGCAGGGTAACGGTCGCATCATCATTACTACCTTCTGTCACTTCGCAACTGCCGTCCTGTACAGTTACAAACCATTCACCACCGTCACTGATTTCATACTGGAACACTGCATCTGTGCCCGCTGCAGCATCTGCATTAAAGCGACTTTTCATTTCGGTAAAGATTGAATTCATATCAGCCATTTGTGTACTCCCGGAACTGTTTTTATTTTTAAGTTGATAACGTTTGGCGTTCAGTTTGAGCAGGCCGCGCAACATTGTGCGGCCTACTGGGTTGTTCAGAACTCTTTTCATACTGCCGCCCTAAAACGCAAACTTCTCTTGATCCAGTGCCATCAGGTTATCTGAGCCTGACTGCATAGTTACCACCAGAGAACGTGTGCGCGGCAGGATGCGTTCGAAGTAGAATTTAGCGGTTGCCAGTTTGGCTTCGTAGAACGCCTGATCACCCTCGCCTGCAGCCAGTTTTTCCTGAGCCACTTTTACCATTCGAGCCCAGAAATAACCCAGTACCACATAGCCGGAGTACATAAGGTAATCCACCGAAGCAGCTCCCACTTCATCTCGGTTCTGCATTGCTTTCATACCGATCTGCATAGTGAGTTCACCCCACTCTTTGTTCAGTTCAACCAGAGGTTTGATGAACGCCTGCAGTTCAGTGTTATCTGATTCAGCCTGACAGAACTTGTGTACGATTTTGGTAAAGCCTTTCAGAGACTCACCCTGAGACATCAGCACTTTGCGACCCAACAGGTCCAGCGCCTGAATCTGTGTGGTGCCCTCATACAACATTGATATGCGGCTATCACGTACGTTTTGCTCCATACCCCATTCGGAGATAAAGCCGTGACCACCAAAGACCTGCAAACCGTGGTTAGCGGATTCGAAACCCACTTCAGTCAGGAAGGCTTTGGCAATTGGTGTCAGGAATGCGAGCAGCGCATCTGCTTTCTCTTTTTCCTCACCTTCTGTCAGCTTCACCTGGTCTACGAGCTGTGCACAGTAATAGATTAATGCCCGACCACCCTCTGCAAAGGCTTTCTGGGTCAGCAACATCTTACGCACTTCAGGGTGAACAATGATTGGATCGGCAGGTTGATCCGGGCTTGCAGGACCATTCAATGAACGCATCTGCAAACGGTCTTTTGCGTAGACCAGAGAGTTCTGGAAACCCCATTCGGCATGAGCCAGGCCCTGCAATGCGGTACCCAGACGTGCAGTATTCATAAAGGTGAACATACAGTTCAGACCTTTGTTTGGCGGACCAATCAGATAACCTGTTGCATCATCAAAGTTCATGACACAGGTTGCGTTACCGTGAATGCCCATCTTGTGTTCAAGCGAACCGCAGGACACACCGTTGTTCTCACCCAGAGACTGTGGAAGATGTTTAGGCACAATAAACAGGGATATACCTTTAGTGCCTTCAGGTGCATCCGGAAGACGTGCCAGTACGATATGCACAATGTTGTCTGCCATATCGTGATCACCGGCCGAGATGAAGATTTTGGTGCCGCTTAGTTTGTAGCTGCCATCTTCCTGAGGCTCTGCTTTAGTTCGTAGCATACCCAGATCGGTACCACAGTGAGGCTCAGTCAGGCACATCGTGCCGGTCCACTCACCAGACACCAGTTTGGTCAGATAAGTTTCTTTCTGCTCATCGGTGCCGTGAGCATCCAGCGTATTCATCGCACCATGACTCAGACCCGGATACATACTCCAGGACCAGTTGGCTGTACCCACCATTTCGTTGATGATGATACCGATGGATTCAGGCAAGCCCTGACCACCCCACTCCTCTTCATGAGCCAGCGATGGCCAACCACCTTCAACAAACTGCTGATAGGCATCTTTAAATCCTTCTGGAGTCGTTACTGCACCATCACTCCACTGGCAGCCCTGCTGGTCACCAATCTGATTCAATGGTGAAAGAACACGCTCCGCGAATTTAGCACCCTCTTCCATGATCGCAGACACCATATCCGGAGTCGCATCTTCGCACCCAGGCAGGCTCTGATAGTGCTGCTCTGCATTCAATACTTCGTTCAGCACAAAATCCATGTCACGAAGTGGCGCTTTATATTCTGGCATTACATCATCCTCATCATTCTTGATATGACTACCAGTTCTTAGAGGGTAATACTGATAGTTCCGCTGAACCTTTTTACTGGTCCAACTAAGCTTTATTGGTTTTATTAAGCTTGGTTCAAAGGGCATGATCCGCCAATGACAAAACCCACCAGTTTTACTGACAAAAGATTTCAGAAACCATTAAAGCCAAGAATTACGAGGGATTGAGGGGCTGTTTACTTACATAAACAGCCAAAGAAAATGACAATTTCAATCAGAAGATGTTTTTACCCGGGAGGAGCTATTCGCCAGTCCTATGACAAACTGCCCAACAAGTGACGGCATAGGAGCAAATCGATAAGAGCAAAAAAAAAAACAACCAACGGCAGAAGCGTCTGGTTATATAACTGCTCGATCAGGGAACCAAAAACAACCGATAACAGCATAGAAACCACACCAACAAAGCTGGAAGCAAAATGAAAAAGCTCCACTAGCTTAGGGAAATGGGATGGACTCCCCCAATCCCGGCATCTTGTGCCACATTGAAGGTGAGATAATCAATCGAATAGCAGGAGTCCACCATGAAAAGTATACGTATCGGTTTCGATTTGGCCAAAAACGTCTTTGAAGTTTTTGCTGTCGATCACCAAGAAAAGCCTGTTGTACGGAAAACGATCAAGCGCGCCAAGGTATTAGAGTTTTTCGCTCAACAGGAGCCCTGTATTGTGGGCATGGAAAGTTGCGGAGGGGCACACTACTGGGCCAGAGAGCTTCAGAAGCTCGGACATGAAGTTCGCATGATGGCACCCCAGTTTGTAGCGCCGTATCGTAAAAGTGATAAGAACGATCGCAATGATGCTGAGGCGATCTGTGAAGCGGCTACCTTCATCTTCCCATCAGAGTTATAGGGTGCCTTGGCATAAAGGGAAAATCCCCTTTTCATTCTTTCCCAATGCTTTTCACTGACTAATAGCTTCTCCGGGTCATGTTCTAATGATTGATAAAACATCCAAACAAACTTTAGATAACGTTCAGCCCCTAGAAAACGAATTGCATACCAACTAGAACTATAAAGCTCACCCGTAACCGAATTTACACTGCATGATGAAGAATATTCTTCAATTTCTCCTGCCGTTAACGGCTTAAGCTTCCTAAGTTCCTCTTTAAAATTCAATGAACGCTCATCATAGAAGCGATAGAGGTGTTGAATCGCTCGCTGATCCGTTCTAACAGTATTAACCCGCTTTCCTGATTGGAACCTCTGCAAAGTATAAGAAGCCGCTAGCGGATCAACAAGACCGCCTACCATCACAATTGGTAAGGTGATACCACCTAGTTTTTCAAATCTAACATCCTCAATTTTGATCTCTGCCATCTAATGAAACACCCTGTTTATTAAACGATTCGATTAAGACAGCTTAGTATAAAATTAAGAAATTATTTGAAACGATCGGTTTATGAACGAATATTTTTACTTCGATTGAAGAATGAAACACTTCAATTTAGAACAAGAAAGGCAAGAAACAAAAAAGGCTCCTATGAACAGGAGCCTTTGGAAATCTATCAACAGCTATTGAAACAGTTTCTTATTTATTCACGGCATCTTTCAGAGCCTTACCTGGCTTGAAAGATGGAAGAGTTGCTGCAGAGATCTGGATTGGCTGACCAGTCTGTGGGTTACGACCCGTACGAGCAGCACGCTCTTTAACACCGAAAGTACCAAAACCAACTAGTGCAACTGAGTCGCCTTTAGCTAGTGCGCCAGTGATTGCTTCTAGAGCGGCGTCTAGAGCGCGGCCAGCAGCTGCTTTTGGAAGATCTGCAGATGCAGCAATAGAATCGATAAGTTCTGATTTGTTCACGTTGTGCCCCTTAATAGAGAGTATGTTTTGTTTGTTTTGTGTTATGAAATAACCGTAAACACTTTATACCAACTGTTTAAAACCAGTGTCAACATTAAAAACCCAGAAAATACGGTGTTTTCAGCGAGTTTCATAAAATTGACACTTAAGTCTAGTGTGCCGTTCTTGACCCCGTAGTTAATTTTTTACCTTTAGTCTCATTGGTTAGCTCTTCAACTTCGGCATCATCCAATGGAACAGGCTGCTCTACTAATGCAACTTCCAACACCTGATCAATCCATTTAACCGGCTTAATCTCTAAATCTGCCTTAATATTATCTGGAATCTCTTTCAGATCTCGGCGATTCTCTTCTGGAATCAGCACTGTTTTAATACCACCGCGGTGCGCAGCAAGTAGCTTCTCTTTGAGACCACCGATAGGAAGAACCTGACCTCGTAGAGTAATCTCACCCGTCATGGCCACATCTGAGCGAACAGGAATCCCTGTCAACGCTGAAACAAGAGTCGTACACATACCGATACCGGCACTGGGACCATCTTTTGGTGTTGCGCCTTCAGGAACGTGGATATGAATATCCTGTTTTTCATGGAAGTTGGGTGCGATGCCTAGAGACTGAGCGCGATTCCGAACGACCGTCAAAGCGGCTTGGATCGACTCTTTCATGACATCGCCTAATGAGCCTGTCAAAACCTGACGGCCTTTACCTGGAACTACTGCACTCTCAATGGTCAGAATATCACCACCGACTTGCGTCCAAGCCAACCCTGTTACTTGACCCACCTGATGCTCATCTTCTGCACGGCCAAAGTTAAACTTCTGAACCCCAAGGTAGTGCTCAAGGTTATCACTGTTCACAAGAACGGATTTAGCGGTTGATTCACCGAGCGCAATCTCTTTAACGACTTTACGAGCGACTTTAGCCACTTCTCGTTCAAGGCCACGCACACCCGCTTCACGGGTGTAGTATCGAATCATATCGATGATCGCTGAATCATCAATCTCCAACTCTTTCACCTTAAGGCCATTCTGTTTGATCTGTTTAGGGATCAAATAGCGACGTGCGATGTTCAGCTTTTCATCCTCTGTGTAACCCGGGATGCGAATAATCTCCATACGATCCAACAATGGACCCGGAATGTTCATCGAGTTAGAGGTACAGACAAACAACACTTCAGAGAGATCATAATCCACCTCTAGGTAGTGATCATTGAAGGTGCTGTTCTGCTCAGGGTCCAGCACTTCTAGTAGAGCAGATGCAGGGTCGCCACGCTGATCCATACCCATCTTATCGATCTCATCAAGAAGGAATAGCGGGTTTTTAACACCGACTTTGGCCATCTTCTGAACTAGCTTACCTGGCATAGAGCCAATGTAGGTTCGACGGTGACCACGAATCTCGGCTTCATCTCGCACACCACCCAGCGCCATACGGATGTATTCACGATTGGTCGCTCGGGCGATAGAACGCCCTAAAGAGGTTTTACCGACGCCAGGAGGTCCGACTAAACAGAGAATTGGACCACGCAGCTGACGTACACGCTTCTGTACCGCTAGGTACTCAAGAATACGCTCTTTGACCTCATCCAAGCCAAAGTGATCTTTATCCAATACTGCTGAAGCACGCTTCATATCCAGACGAACTTTAGAGCGTTTGCTCCAAGGAATCTGTAGCATCCAATCGATGTAGCCACGAACAACGGTCGCCTCAGCGCTCATTGGTGACATCATTTTTAGCTTATTGAACTCAGCTTTAGTTTTATCCAACGCTTCTTGCGGCATACCCGCTTCATCAATGCGTTTTTCTAGCTCGTCGAGCTCTCCACCGCCATTCTCATCCAGATCACCCAGCTCCTTCTGAATCGCTTTCATCTGCTCATTCAGATAGTACTCGCGCTGACTCTTCTCCATCTGTTTCTTCACACGACCGCGAATGCGCTTTTCAACCTCGACTAGATCAATTTCAGACTCCATTAGTGACATCAAATGCTCTAAGCGAGCTTTCGCATCCAGCATTTCGAGAATGGACTGTTTTTGATCAAGCTTAAGCGACATATGAGCCGCGATCGTATCGGCCAAACGACTTGGCTCATCGATGTTATTCAACGAGGTCATGACCTCATTGGGGATCTTTTTGTTAACTTGGATGTACTTCTCGAACTGTTCCAGCGTCGAACGCTTGTAGAGCTCAGCCTCAGACTGGGCAACCTCCTCCTCTTCAAGCACTTGAAGGTGAGCCGCATAGTGCTCCGCCTCTTCAAAGAAGTCACTAATAGAAGCTCGATACTCACCTTCAACTAACACTTTTACAGTGCCGTCGGGAAGCTTAAGCATTTGCAATATGGTCGCGACCGTACCTGTATGAAAAAGATGATCCATCTTAGGCTCATCTTCAGAGGCACTGCGTTGTGCAACTAACAGAATCTGTTTGTCACGCTGCATCGCCTCTTCCAAAGCTTGGATCGACTTTTCGCGCCCAACAAACAGAGGGATGACCATGTGAGGGTATACAACTACGTCTCGAAGCGGGAGAACCGGTAGTTCAATTTGAACACTGCTCTGATTATTTTCCATGATGCATACCTCTATAGTGAATCTTTTACCGATCTATAAACTGACTATAAGTCATTTATGGGGATCCGTTACGAAAATGCAAGCAAGGGAGCCTACGAACAAGTCCATAATTTCTCAGCGCGATCTGAAACATTCAGATACGAGGCGGATTGAGCAATTAATGGCCGTCGTCCTTAATAAGCGATCCAACGCTGTAGATGGATGTTTCACGTCGCGCCCTACGGGGCTTACAATCAAACCCATCCTCTTCGTTGTGCTTTCTCGACTTAGCCCGCTAGGCCTTCGAAAACACGCCTTGATGCTGAATTTGATTGTAAGCCTGAGATGTCATGGACTTATTCGTAAGCTCCCTAGAACAGCCCACAAATTGAAAAACGCCTCTAATGAGGCGCTTTGGGTGTCTAGTTAACAATCTCACGTTATTTATAGTAAGCCTGTTCACGCTGGCTGTGATCTGTGACATCTCGAACTCCGACCAGACCAGGTACTTTTTCAATTAAAGTCGCCTCAACACCGTCTTTTAGGGTCATATCAACGGCACTACAACCCTGACAACCACCACCGAAACGAAGGATAGCGACAAGTCCAGCCTCCTCTTCAGAGACCTCTTCGAGCTTAACTTCGCCACCGTGTGAAGCTAGACCGGGATTAACCTCTGAGTAGAGAATGTAGTTAATCTGCTCTTCGATTGGGCTGTCGGCAGACACCTTAGGCACTTTGGCATTCGGCGCTTTAATCGTTAACTGACCGCCCATACGATCAGTAGCATAGTCAATAAACGCTTCATCAAGGTAGGGAATGCTGTTCTTCTCAATGTAGAAGCGAACCTGTTCAAGCTGCATCACCTCGTCCTCATCATTGACCTCATCAGGACGGCAGTAAGCTAGACAAGTTTCCGCATAGGTTGTGCCCGGTTGTGTCACAAACAGACGGACCGCAATGCCTTCAACGTTCTGCTTCTCTAGAAGCTCGGCAAGGTAACCTTGTGCACCTTCTGTCACTTCAATATTTAACATCAAAACTCTCCAGTAGTCGTACCGATAATGCGCTATAGGATAGCGAGTTATTAATTCCGAGTAAAACACTCAATTATTTAAACGTAACGATTTTCTCTCTCACTTGTTACAATTTGCTCATCCACCGGAGAGCACTCATGCTAGAGCACAGTCTGTTTACATCTTTCTTTCTTATTTTTACCGGCGCAGCGGTGCTAGCATCTGTAGCACTGTTTACACGCCAGCCCTTGCTTGTTGCTTATATTGTGCTTGGGGCACTGCTCGGACCTTACGGTCTTGAACTGGTCTCCGATACTAATCTACTCAGCGATATCGCTCATATCGGCATTATCTTTCTGCTGTTCTTACTGGGTTTGGATATGCAGCCTGCCCATCTGATCCATATGCTCAAGAAGGCAACACTGGTGGCGATTGCCAGTTCGGCACTGTTCTTAGGCTTAGGTTTTAGCGTGGGTAGCCTGTTTGGATTCAGTCAGGCTGAGTCAGTTATCATCGGTGCTGCAGTGATGTTCTCCAGCACGATCATAGGGATTAAGCTGCTACCCACGACCGTCCTACACCACAAACACACCGGAGAACTGGTCGTCGGTCTTCTACTGTTGCAGGACGTGATCGCCATTATTGTCCTGTTGATACTCAACTCGGGAGGTGACAGCGATCCGATGAGCAGTTTCGTCAAATCGGCCATCGCACTACCGGCATTGGGTATTTTTGCATGGGCAGGCGTTCGCTATGTCATTTTGCCCTTACTGATGAAGTTTGACCGTTTTCATGAATACATTTTCTTAGTGGCGATTGGCTGGTGTCTTGGCATGGCAGAGGCGGCAAAACTGGGTGGCCTATCGGCGGAAATGGGTGCCTTTATCGCGGGCATTGCTCTGGCAACCAGCCCAATTTCGCAATACATCGCAACCAATCTAAAACCGTTGCGCGATTTTTTCCTAATTCTATTTTTCTTCTCAGTCGGCGCCAGCTTCAATTTAAATCTAATTGGATTAATCATAGTACCTGCGCTGATCTTAACCATCGCCGTTCTGCTGCTAAAACCGGTTGTTTTCCGACTTCTTTTAGGCCGTATCTCCGAATCTCCATCGACGGGTTGGGAGATAGGCTTTCGTTTGGGACAAATCTCTGAGTTTTCGCTACTGATCGCCTATCTCGCTTTTGCAGGTGGTTTAATTGGCACTGAGGCGTCCCACGTTATTCAGGCCACCGCTATTTTAAGCTTTCTGTTATCGACCTACATCGTCATCTTTAACTACCCATCACCAATCGCGGTTAAAGATTCGCTTAGAAAAGATTAATGGGCCAAAAAACCCACATTTAAGAGTATTAAGTTACCATGCGCAGACGCACCGTTAGATATGGCGGCCCTAAAAAGGCCCCTGCAAAAGCCACTCACCCCCTACCAGAGAGTATTCAGATTGAATCTCTCTCTTTGGAAGGTCGCGGAGTCGCAAGAGTCGACGGCAAGGCACTGTTTATCCAGGGAGCACTGCCGGGTGAAACGGTCAGTGCTACTTTAACTAAAGCAGGTAAGCGCTTTGATGAGGCGGTTGTAACTGAGATTCAAACGAGTTCAGATGCCCGCATCCAACCTAGCTGTGAATATGCTGGTGAGTGCGGTGGCTGTGATCTTCAGCATTTAGACCCTGAGCGTGCAGTAGAATTGAAGCGTGATCAGATACTCAGCACACTCAAGCGTCAATCCAATCTTGAGCCACAGATCACTGAGCCCCCTATCGTCTCGGAACAAAAACTCAACTACCGCCGCTCCGCTCGTGTCGGTATTAATCAACGTGAAAGTGGTGATTTAATCATCGGTTTTAGACGTTCTGAATCTAATAAGCTTATTGATATACCTAGCTGTCCCGTCCTGACCGATCGGTGTAACCGTTTTTTAGGCGCACTGCGCGAACGCCTGGATGGACTGGATAAACTTAAGACATTAACGCATCTCTCTTTGAGCGATGGCGACAACTTACTGGCGGTTGAGATACGTGCTAAAAAGCGCCCATCAGACGAGATTATGGGTGCCCTAACCTCACTAGCCGTCACTGAGGGCATCAACTTACGAGTGAGTTTTAATGATCAAACCCTGACTCTGAATAGCATTGAAGAGCCGGAGTTCATCAATAGACAGCGTGATATCCGTTATCAGTTTGATACCAATGACTTTATACAGGTGAATGCTTCTGTCAACGAAGCTCTCATTGAGTGCGCAATTGAGTGGCTAAAGCCTAAACAAGAGGATCGTCTTCTCGATCTATTCTCAGGGCTCGGTAACTTTAGCCTGCCTTTGGCAAAACTAACCAAAGAGGTGGTGGCAGTAGAGGGTGTTTCAGCTATGGTCAAACGTTCACAAGCCAATGCAGCACTCAATGCGATCGACAACTTAACATCCATCAAATCAGATCTTAGCAACGTCAATACAGAGACAGCTTGGTTGAATAGCCAGTACGATCTTATTCTTCTTGATCCGCCAAGAAGTGGTGCAGCTGACCTGATTCCTCACCTGCAAAATCTTGGAGCAAGAGCCATACTCTACATCGCATGTGACCCAATGTCGCTGGTGCGCGACAGTAAAACACTGTCTGATATTGGCTTTTCAATGACGCGATTCACAGTCGCTGATATGTTCCCGCAGACTCATCACGTCGAATCAATTGCACTGTTTGAGCCGACACCATGATCCAGTGTCACTATGAAGATCAGGATATGCTGATCTTAGAAAAACCGGCTGAAATGCTATCTGTTCCTGGACGAGGAGAGGATAAGCAAGACTGCTTATGGAGTCGTGCCGTTGAACAGTGGCCTGATGCGTTGATCGTTCATCGTCTCGACTGTTCAACGTCAGGGCTGATGGTGCTTGCTCGCTCAAAAATGACTCATCGCGAGCTCAGCATACAGTTTCAAAATCGTATTCCATTCAAACGATACGCCGCCCTAGTCAGCGGCGAAATGAGTCAAGCTGATGGCTGGGTTGAACAACCCCTTCGTTGTGACTGGGATCGCCGTCCCCTTCAGATCATTGATCACGAACAGGGAAAGCATGCGCTCACCTTCTACCGTAACCGAGGCCTGGAGCTAATCAATGGGCACACAGCCACTCGATTATCACTCTACCCGATTACTGGGCGTTCCCATCAGCTTAGAGTCCACTGCCAATACCTGGGTCAGCCAATATTAGGCGACAACCTATATGCTGAAGGGGAAGCGTTGACCTGTTCAGATAGACTGATGCTCCACGCTGACCTACTTGAGCTTCACCACCCTATTTCTGGAGAACGCCTGAGCTTTTCATCCCCCGCTCCCTTCTAAAGACAAAAAAGCCGGCATATTAAGCCGGCTTCTTGATGCGTTTTGATTGGAATTAAAAAGTAATTCCAAGACGGCGACCCACCTCTTCATAGGCTTCGATGACACCACCCAGCCCCTGACGGAAGCGGTCTTTATCCATCTTTTCACGGGTCTCTTTATCCCACAGACGACAGCCATCTGGAGAGAACTCATCACCTAATAACACTTCACCATTGAAGACGCCAAACTCAAGTTTGTAATCCACCAGTAACATACCAGCATCATCAAACATCTTCTTCAACACATCGTTAACTTTGAAGGTCAGTTCTTTTGCTGTGGCTAGATGAGCAGGCTCAGCCCAACCAAAGGTCTCAACAAGAGACTCATTGACCATCGGGTCACCCAACGCGTCGTTCTTAAGAAATAGTTCAAAGGTCGGCGGATTCAGCTCCAGCCCCTCTTCGACGCCGATACGGCGACAAAGCGAACCCGCTGAGATATTACGAACAACACACTCAACAGGCATCATGTCGAGTCGTTTTACCACAGATTCGTTATCAGACTGCAGCTCAACGAAATGAGTAGGTATACCCGCATTCGCAAGAGCCGTCATAATAAAAGCGTTGAACTTATTATTGACCATACCTTTACGATCAAGCTGTTCCATCTTTTTGCCATCAAACGCCGAGGTATCGTCTCTGAACTCCATGATCATTAGATCTGGGTTATCAGTCGTAAATACCGATTTCGCTTTACCGGCATATAGCTCTTCACGCTTTTCCATTCAAAACTCCAAAGCAGCTGCATCTATTGCAACTTATAATCAAAGAGGCAGATTATCCTTAATCAACCATAGAAGCTGTTCAGCACCACCCGCGTCAGCAGGCTTACCTTTATCATCATTGACCGTCAACAAAACACCAGTACGAGCACGATTGAAGCTCAACTGAAAACGTTTAATCAACTCAAGTTCACCAGTCGCATCGTTTAGGCGCTTCTGGTTATCTTGCCCAAAGACATAAACGACTCGACCGCCCATCCAAACTTTAAAGCCTTCCATTGCCTGAAGCTCTTCCTGAGTTGCTTGCGCACCAGCGACAATCGCATTGGGGTCTGAACTATAAACCACATCAGAGGGCTGCTCATCAGTTGCTTTGCCTGACAGCAGTTCGGTGTCCAGAGTGATAGGGCCCATCTCGTTGGAACGGAGCCACTCCAAGAAACCTTTAGGTTTCTCTTCTGCTACAGTCTGTTTAAAGGTTAGATAGATGATACCCTCGTCTCGATCGCGAGTACCTACGTCGACGCCGGCACTATCAAGAGCTTTATTCACAAGTTCCCAAGCCTGATCACCACTGGTTTTAACATTCAACAAGGGACGGTTACGTGAGTCACGCCCCATAGTCGCCGTTAAACGGTCGGCAGTTTGGAACTGAGATAGAGTAGGCGCGGTAGAAGCAACATCCCCCTTACCCAGGTAGTTCAACATAGCAAACATGATCTCATTAGAGTACGCCAACTCAGTCGCATCACTGCTCCAATCAAGTTCACTCTTATCAGCACTCAATGCAATCTGAGCATGCTCCATGCTGATGGCTGTTCTCTCGGTGTTATCAGGGTCAGGACGCAAACGCACTCGCAGTTTGTTGAGTGAGGGCTCATTTGCTTCAGAGTTAAACTTAACGGTATTCAATAGACGCTGAAAGTAGTTAAGATCCTCGCCTGCAACCTCTATCCACTCAGATTCCATCACGCCCGTTTTTGGGTCTGCAATGGCCAGGTTGATGTTGGCATCCTGCCAGAATGGCTTTAGTTCAACCCACACCTGGTCAATCGGCTCATCGACCAGAATGACACGCTCACCTTTAAGTGGTCGAATCGATGCACGATCATTGCCATCAACGGCAAAAAAGAACTCTGGGCGAGGCGCTTCTGGAACCAGTTCGTTTGATACGACTTCTGATTCATTTATCTCAGGAACCTGAAGTAGATCTTCAGTGCTCTTGGCATTGATACCCTCAGGGATGACAAGACGTTTACCCGGCTGTGCAAGAGCGTACTCTTGACCGCGATCACGGATAACACCCTTCTCGCCGTATATCGGGTTCGACTTGATTGCATCCTGCATCGTACAACCCGATACAACCAACGTTCCACACAGCATCCAAAAGCGAGCGTTCATAGTAGGGACCTTAAATCAAACCTGTCTGTTTCAGCGCAGCAACAACCGTTGGGCGATTCTCTTCAGATAGCGGCGTCAAAGGCAGACGAATCCCCTGACCAATCAAACCCATCTCATACATGGCCCATTTCACTGGAATAGGGTTGGATTCAACAAATAGATCTTTATGCAGCGGCATCAGCTTCTGCTGTAGTGCTCGAGCTTCGTCGAACTTTTTATCCAAGCCGAGCTGGCATAACTCGGCCATCGCCTTAGGCGCTGCGTTAGCGGTAACAGAGATATTCCCGTGACCGCCAGCAAGAATGAGCTCGATCGCGGTGGCATCATCGCCTGAGTAGATTGCGAAGTCGGCTGGTGCGTTATCGATCAGGTATTGAGCACGCTCGATATCACCGGTCGCCTCTTTGATTCCGACGATATTTTTCACCTCAGCCAGACGAAGCGTTGTCTCTGGCAACATATCACAGGCCGTACGACCGGGAACATTGTAGAGAATCTGAGGGATATCAACGGCTTCAGCAACCGCTTTGTAGTGTTGGTAGAGACCTTCTTGAGTCGGTTTGTTGTAGTAAGGGGTCACCAAAAGACAGGCATCAGCACCCGCATTTTTGGCACCGCGAGTCATCTCAATCGCTTCACGAGTAGAGTTAGCGCCTGTACCGGCAATGACCGGCATTTTGCCTTTACAACGCTCAACAACGCGAGCCACCACCTCTAGGTGCTCATCATAATCCAGTGTCGCAGACTCTCCAGAGGTACCCACAGCAACAATTGAGGCTGTACACTGTTCGATGTGCATATCGACAATGCGATCTAAAGCCTGCCAATCAATATCACCGTTATCGTGCATCGGCGTTACCAGCGCAACGAGGCTGCCAAGAATCATATATTTCACCTTATTATGGCTCGGTTGCTGATCTCTAAGGCGTTATCCTTTTAATGATCAGCAAGAATACTATTTAGCCAACCATTTTAAACGATTTCCGGGTAACATTCGTAGAGGCACAGTAACTTTTTATTGCATTACTAGGAGATAAAGATGGTTGAAGTCGGTCAAACAGCTCCGGACTTTGAAGCAAAGGACCAGAATGGAGAGACAATCACGCTAAGTCAGTACAAGGGTAAAAAGGTTGTTCTCTACTTCTACCCTCGTGACAACACGCCTGGCTGTACCGCTCAAGCTTGCGACCTGCGAGATAATATTGAGCGATTGGCGGACAATGGCTATCAAGTGATCGGTGTGAGCACAGATTCAGAGGCCAAGCATCGTAACTTCATCGAAAAGTATGATCTTCCCTTTCCACTTATTGCCGATACTGACAATGCCGTTCATGAACTCTACGGAACCTGGCAGCTGAAAAAGAATTACGGCAAAGAGTACATGGGTACGGTCAGAACCACCTTCATCATCGATGAGCAGGGCAAGGTTTCTGATGTAATTGCCAAAGTCAAAACCAAAGAGCACACCGCTCAGATATTGGGCGACTGATCGATACGATAAGGGGTGCCTCAGCACCCCTTCTTTTTAAAATTGACGATCCAACTTACCCTGCATCAGATGGGGGCAGTTCATCCGCTGTAGGCCAAGCTGAAACGATCGACTTAACCAGAGTCGCCAACGGGATAGCAAAGAACACACCCCAGAACCCCCATAGCGTTCCAAACACCAATACAGCGACAATGATAGAGACCGGGTGCAAATTAACCGCTTCGGAAAAGAGCAAGGGTACAATCACGTTACCATCGATCGCCTGAATGATCGTATAGGCAAGCATTAGGTAGAGAAACTGATCGCTCCAGCCCCATTGAAAGAAGGCAATCAGCGCCACTGGGACAGTCACCACCGCAGCACCGATATAAGGAATCAACACCGACAGACCAACCAACAAACCAAGTAGCGCAGCATAGTTGATACCCAGCAGTGCAAAAGAGATAAAGGTTGCGACACCAACGATTAAAATTTCAATCGCCTTACCGCGGATATAGTTAGCCAACTGAGAGTCCATCTCGTTCCAGACCTGATCCATCATCTCCCGCTTCTTAGGCAGAAATGCAGTCCAACCAGCGATCAAACGATCACCGTCCAACAGGAAGAAGAGCACCAGAATAGGCACCAAAACGAAGTAGATCAGCGCGGTTAACACACCCGTTAGAGAGCTTAACGAGAAGCTAAGTAGCCACTGCCCTAACTGACTCAGCTCAGCGGCAGCGGTGCCGATAAGGTTGCGAATCTGTTCAGCAGAGACCAATTCAGGGTAGTTCTGAGGGAGCAGCATCAATACCTGCTGCAGCTTGGTCACCATGCCGGGCAGCTCATTGAACAGGTTCACCAACTGCGTCCAAACAGCAGGGAGAATGAACAGGAACATTGCTACAACAAAACCGGTAAAGGCGATAAACATCGTTGCAACGGCACTTTTGTGACCCAAGCCAATGCTTTTCAATCGATTGACACCGCCCTGCATCATGAAAGCAAGAATGAGCCCGGCAAAGACCGGAATCAGCGCACCACCTAAGTGCCAAATCACCAAACCAGAGACAAACAGCAGTAAAAACAGCAACAGTGCCTCCTCATTTGAGAAGTAACGTTGTACCCATTTACTAAAAATCTTTTGCATCGCTCAATTAACCTCTGCGAAGAAGGTGAATATAGGTTTGGTTGTTCTCTGTCGTAGAGATCAACTCATGATTCGACAGATCAGCATAAGCTTTAAAGTCACGTACAGAACCCGCATCCGTCGCAATCAACTCAAGGACCTGCCCCACTTCAAGGGTGTTCAGCGCCTGCTTGGCTTTCAATAACGGCAGCGGACAAGCTAAACCGGTCGCGTCGACTCTTTTATCAATGTGAATCTCTGTCATACTAAAGTCAGTGTAAAAAGCGAATCTATCGGCGCAATGTAACTGATATACAGAACAAAGGCTATGCTACCTCTGATGCGAACCCCTTTAATCATTCTACTATCCAGCCTTATCTGCTTTAACGTGCAAGGCTCAGAGAAGCTGCCCTCCCTGGCGGGCAGCACCAACTCGAGCTATCAGCTTGAGCAAGAACGAGCACTTGGCCAAGCCTGGATGCGCATGATGAAAGCCCAAGCCCAGCTTCTGGACGATCCGATTGTCGAGAGCTATCTCAAGGATCGACTGTGGTACCTATCACCCTTTTCTGAGCTACAAGATAAGCGGTTAGATCTCCTGGTCATCGACCAACAGGAGGTTAATGCCTTTGCCGCACCGGGTGGCATCATTGGTATCAATGCGGGACTGCTATTAGCAACAGAGACAGAAGATCAATTAATGTCGGTGATCGCTCACGAGTTTGCCCACTTAAGTCAGCGTCACTTTGCACAACAACAGGCGGCCAGCGAGCAGCGACAACCACTGGTATTAGCAGGCATCGTCGGCAGTATTTTACTCTCCAGCATCAATCCCAACGCAGGAGCGGCCGCACTTCAAGGCACTATTGGTGCTTCAGAAAATGCGCGACTTAGTTTCAGTAGACAAAATGAGCTCGATGCAGACCAAGCAGGTATGCGCACGCTGGTTGCCGCAGGGTATGACCCTCAAGCGATGCCACAGATGTTTGCACAGCTAGCGCAAGCCAATCGTTTTTCGGGCAGCGCTGTACCCGAGTTTTTACGAACCCATCCAGTGACTGAATCGCGAATCGCCGATTCCACTAACCGTGCCATGAATTTACCGAGCGCAAGCGAAGAGAATCGTGACCACCAAAACTTTATGATTGCCAAATCGAGAGTGGCTGTTAAGTATGGCGCTGAAAACCAGTTACTTAACAACTCAGAATTAGATGAGTCAGCCAAGCAGTTTACTCACTACTTAAAAGCTCTATCTGTGAATAACAGCGAGGAAGCGCAAAGCCACTGGGAGGCACTCTCCAAAAGCTGGCAACAACACCCTTGGGTGCAACTCAGTCGTTTAACTCAACTCTCTCTCAGCGGGCAAGCGACTAGACAGTTAATGGATGAGCTAACGGACCTCTACCCTAATGACCTTGCCGTGCAAGCGGCACTGGCCAAGACCTATAGAGAGCAGGGAAACGTCTCACAAGCGATCAGCCTCTACAGAAAACTGCTTAGAGATCACCCCAACAATACACTGTTTTTATACCATCTCGCCGAGCTATATGGCTTGATCAATGATATAGAGCAGCTTCACCGTACCCGAATTGAGTTCTTTTTTCAGCGAGCTGAGTTTGATCTAGCGCTCAGACAGGTAGAGTTTGCCCGCAGGGATGCTAGAAACAATAGAGTTCAACTGGGTTGGCTCGAACAGAGGGAGAGAGAGATTCGAGCAGACCAACTGAGGTTTGATGAACTGTTTAAATAAAGGTTGATGTGAGCAACAGGGAGAGTCACTCACTCAATTAGAGATTAGCGGGCTTGAAAGCTCAACATTCTCTCAAGTGGGCGAAGCGCACGTTGACGAAGCTCTGGATCGACAAAGACCTCTTCACGGCCATGACGCAGTCCATCCAAAATATTTTCAAGGCCGTTCATTGCCATCCAGGGACAGTGTGCGCAACTTCGACAGGTTGCACCAGAACCTCCGGTGGGTGCTTCAATAAAGGTTTTGCCTGGAGCAGCCTGCTGCATCTTAAAGAAGATGCCTCGATCGGTTGCTACAATGAACCTATCGTTTGGTAGATCATGAGCCGCTTTGATTAACTGACTGGTAGAGCCCACTGCATCGGCAAGCTCGACAACAGAAGCGGGCGATTCTGGGTGAACAAGCACCGCAGCGTCTGGGTAGACCGCTTTAAGATCTAACAACCCTTTCGCTTTAAACTCTTCATGGACAATACAAGAGCCATCCCACAACAGCATCTCTGCGCCCGTTTGATTCTCGATGTAACTACCCAGGTGCTTATCAGGGCCCCAGATGATCTTTTTATCCTGATCAACCAGATGTTCAACGACTTGCAGTGCGATACTCGATGTCACCACCCAGTCCGCTCTGGCCTTCACCTCGGCAGAGGTATTGGCATAAACAACCACTTCATGATCAGGATGTGCATCACAAAACGCACTAAAGTCTTCGATAGGACAACCGATATCAAGTGAACAGGTTGCTTCCAAAGTAGGCATCAAGATGCGCTTATCTGGGCTAAGAATCTTAGACGTCTCACCCATAAATTTTACACCAGCGACCACAAGAGTAGATGCCGAGTGATTAGCACCAAAACGCGCCATCTCAAGCGAATCAGCAACACAACCACCGGTCTTCTCTGCCAGTGCTTGAACCAGAGGATCAGTGTAATAGTGAGCGACCAAGCATGCATCGCGCTCTTTCAGTTCAACCGCTATCTGCTCTTCAAGATCAGCGACTTGAGCAGGCGTAAGATCACTGGGCAGATGCTCTTGAGCAAAATGCTCTTGCACCATAATACGTTGATCAAGATCTGCTTTTGTTTGCATACCAACCTCAAAAAGTGACGTATAAAGCAACGTCGTAACGAGTCAATTAGTTAAGAGTTAGACTGGGATATAACGTGTCGGATCCGAAACACCCGCATCATCAAAGCCTTTAGCTCGTAGGCGGCAACTGTCACAGCGACCACAAGCCCGGCCATCATCGTCTGATTGATAGCAGGAGACAGTCAAAGCGTAGTCCAGACCCAAACGATGACCGGCTTGAATGATCTCTGCTTTAGTAAGATCAATCAAAGGTGTCTCAATTTTGAATGGCTGACCCGTGACGCCGTTTCTAGTCGCTAGGTTTGCCATCTCTTCGTAGGCCTTAATAAACTCTGGACGGCAATCAGGGTAGCCCGAATAGTCCACAGCATTAACACCTATAAAGATCGCATCCGCATGCAAAACTTCCGCCCAGGCCAGCGCCATAGAGAGGAAGATCGTATTACGAGCAGGCACATAGGTGATAGGAACGCCCTCGGTTTCACCCTCAGGCACCTCAATCGAACTATCGGTCAGGGCAGAGCCACCGAACTGAGCAAGATCAAGTGAAAATACGCGATGCTCTTTTGCACCAACAGAGGCACAAACCGCTTTGGCGGCATTCAACTCAGTCAAAGCGCGCTGCCCATAGTCAAAGCTTAGCGCGTAACACTCATACCCTTGATCAGCAGCAATCGCCAATACCGTAGCAGAGTCAAGGCCGCCTGATAGCAGAACGACCGCACGTTTCGTCTTTTGATTCATAGTTATGAGCGAGGCTTGTAGTTACGAGCTAGACCTGCAGCTGAGCTTTTCGGATACTCATCAAGCAGTTGTTTAAAACTGCTCTGTTGCGCAGCAGAATCACCTAAACGATCCTGCACAACACCCAGTTTATAGAGTGCATCTGGGCGCTTACGATGGCCAACAAACTGAGAAACCACCGTTTCAAATGCGACTTTGGCTGAGTCTAGTTGCTGCTGAGCAAGCTTCACTTCGCCAATCCAGTAGTAGGCATTCGCTAGGTTATCACTGCTAGGATAGGTCTGAATAAACTGTTCAAAGGCTTGAACTGACTCATCAAACTTACGTTCACGAACCAGTGTGAACGCTTGCTGGTAAGCCACTCGATCACTGACTGTAGGTTCAGCAGGGGCTACAGGTGCTTCCGCCTCAACAGGAGAACCAGCAACGGTCTTCTCGACTGGCTGTGTCGCAGCAGCACTACTTGAAACGGGTGCATTTGTTTCGGAAGCAGCCCGATTCTCACCAAGAGCCACACTTGGAGACGCTGTCTCAACAACAGGGTTAGACGTAACTGGGTCAGCAGCAACAGGAGCCGGCGCAGCAAGCGGGTCAGCTTGTTGAAGCACTAAAGAGCTTAGGCGGCGATCCATATCACGGTAACGATCCAACTGCTCTTTTTCGAGCTTTTGTAAACGATACTGCTGTGTCTCAATCTCACCACGCAACTGGCGAACCTCAGCCTGCAGCTGCTGCAGAAGAAGAACCAATTCGCTGTTAGCTGATTGAGAATGTTGTGCTGCAGAAACAGAACTGCTGGCAATAGTGCCAGCAGTCAGTAGAGCAATAAATAGACGCAATTTCATTAGCGGCTAGTGTAGCTCAGTTCTACACGACGGTTTAGCGCCCACTCAGCTTCAGTGTGACCAAGCATAGCTGGCTTCTCTTCACCGTAAGAGATAGTTTCGATCTGGTTGCTACCAGCACCGTTAACCATCAAAAGGCGAGCAACAGCGTTAGCGCGCTGTTCACCCAGTGCAATGTTGTACTCACGAGTACCACGCTCATCAGCGTGACCTTCTAGACGAACAGTTGCACCTGGGTTGTTCGATAGATACTTAGCATGCGCTTCAAGATCAGAGAAACCTTCTTGTTTAACAACAGCCTGATCGAAGTCGAAGTAGAAAACGGTGCGCAGTTTAGCAACTTCAGCAAAAGAGCCAGCAGTCACATTGCTGCCATCAGCGCCTTGAGTGGTTGCTGCATTATTGGTAGCTGCACCATCTGCACCGCCATCCGTTGTTGTGCTAGTTGAACTACAACCTGCAACAAGCGCTACGGCTGCTGCAAGTGCTGCTACTCGAGTCATTGCGATTGCGCGCATCGTCAATCTCCTAAAATAAATTTTTATTGGTCCTATTGGATAGTGCTTAAACTATAGGCTGAGCTAAAGGATTTCAAGCGACTACCTAAAAAAACTTAAGAAACCTGCTCAATCCCGACCAGAGTCCAGTTTCCAGAGTCTAAATCCGCATCTCGACTGAGGTGCCATGCTTCTGCAAACGGTGTAGTGGTGGCCGAACCGTTTTCACGAATTTCACCTTCAAAATAGAGGCTTACAATGTGTTCACCCAACAGCGTTTGGAAGTTAGCCAACTCAACATCAACTGACAAAACCTCAGTTACTTGGTTTTCTGGTAACACCATTCGATTGGTTTTAAGCGACTGCAATAGCTCTGGTGAGGTGTAAGAAGAGATCTCCTGCCAATCTTGACGATCCCATGCACTCTGCAAATTTTTGAAGTGATCCTTAGCGCCGGCCAGGAAAGCGTCTTCATCAAACCACTCAGGCGTATCAATCTTAGCGAACGTCGCGCTCATACCTGAAGCGTTTGAAGCACCACCCAATCCCTGTTCAGCATTTCTAGCCATGGGTACTTCATTCGGGGCGTAACCTCCCTGAGAGGCGCCAGCATAAGCAGCCCTTCTTTGCGACCCGAACAGTTTAAACAGCATAAAGATGACCAGACCAATCAACAGCATATCCATCAGCTGGATACCCTCAAAGGCACCACCGAAAAAGAGAGCTCCCAGAATACCGCCGGCCAATAGTCCACCCATTAAACCACCCATACCCGCTTTACCGCCTGCCGTTGAGGTCGGTGCCGTTTTTGATCCGGTTTGAGAAGGGGCAACCTGTTTGGTCGGAGCCGGAGCCGCCTTCTTAGGCATGGAGTAGCTTTTGCCCAAGCTAAAACCGCCACCAAAACGTTTAGCCTCCGCTTGATGGGGAATAGCTGCCACCAAACAAAATGCAAACAGGAGCGTAAAGAGTTGTTTCATTATTTTATAAACCTCAGATCAATTAACGGTTTTAGTACGGTTTTGTCGAATACCTGCTATCACTCGTCTTACGACGGCCAACCAGATGCCGAGCACAATGAGGGCAATTCCGATTAAATGGAAGCTGTGCATAGTCTCATTCAACACCAAGATAGACAAGAGGGTACCGAATACCGGAATCAGATAGATAAACAGCCCAGCGGTCGACGCTCCCAACTGCGCCACACCACGATTCCAGAAAGAGTAAGAGAGTATCGAGGGAAAGATAGCAATATAGACCACAACCGCCCAGACCGGCGTCTCGAGAGTCGGCACGACAAAGCCACCCTGCTCAAACAGTGCGAATGGGAAGATCACAAGCAAACCAATCAAAACCGACAGCCCGAAAAAGGTGAACGGCTCTAGCTCTTTAGGTTTGAACTTTAAGGTGATCGAATAGAGAGCCCAAGTCACAATCGCAGCCAATATCCAGACATCCCCTGGGTTAAGGTGCAGTGAGGCAATTCGCTGTAACTCACCTTGGGTAATCAGTACAAGAACTCCCATTAGTGAAGCCGCTATCCCTAACCACTGCAGCCCGCCCACAGACTCTTTGAAAAAGAGTCGGTTCAAGAGCAAAATTAGAACGGGAATAATTGCATGCATCAAGGTCGTGTTAGTAGCGGTGGTCGTCTCAACCCCCAAATAGATGAAAGTATTGAAACACCCCACACTGGTGAGTGATAACCAAAAGAGCAGTGGAAAATGCGCTTTTATAATCGGCCACTGTCGAATCGCTTTGGGCAGCCAGAAAGGCAATAGGATCAAAAAGGCGAGTCCCCAGCGTAAAAATGCCATCAATAGTGGGTCGGCAATATCAGCCACTCCTTTAGCCGCGACATGATTACCCGCCCAAAATAGTGGCGTTAAGATCAACAATAGATAGGCGATCAACGTGCATTTCCTTTAGCAAAATAACTCAACAGACCGTAATGCGGCTCTTCACCTGTCACAACGTAATTGAGAGTACGAGCGTTCTCAAACAACCAGCGCTGTTGAGACAGGTCCGCCCCTCTCCCGGCAAACAGGATCTGATCTCCCAACTGCAGCTCAGTCAGCTCACCCGGCTCGATCATAAATTGACCACCACGCTTCACCAGCAGAGCCAAACATTTCAGCTCCTTTGCTCGATCTGCTGGGGATTTGAGTAGTGATCGTAACGTCAGGATCTGACCAGATTCTATCCACTCTTTTACAGCAGGCGTCTCATCGCCCAGTGTAAAGGCTTGAATGCGAACCTGGCCATCACCTACCAAGCGATTGAGGCGCTGAATAAGCTCTCTGGCATCCACTTCATCAAGCGCCATCGATTGGTCTAAAAACTCAGCTAGCAAGGGTGTACGGAGATGAGCCAGAATGCGACTGGCAATGGTACGTCCTGGGTTCATGACAAAATCGGCTTTAAGTCGCTCAAAAATTAACTCATTAGAGTCCAAGTTTTGGCGAACAACCGTCTGCAACCTAGGATTTAATTCGCGAGCGGTCATGATAATCGACAGATTATCCGCATCATTACCGGTACCGGCAATAATACCCACCGCCCCTTCAACACCCGCTTGAATCAGGGTAGACGCCTCAGTACCTATACCGACAATCGATGTGGGCTCATCACCTCTGAAGCTATCCATATGAGGATCCACTAACGTAATTTCTGTCCCCTCAGCACGCATTGAGCCAGCTAACGCGCGACCAAAGCGACCATAGCCACATAAAATCCATCGACCCGATTGATGCTTATAGGTTGATGCGATTGAGCGGTGCTCAGAGTAAATTAGCCAATCAACGATCAGGTGCTTTTGCGGGCTGTGGGCCGCTAGGCCAAGGTACTCGGCAAACTGCTTAAAGGGGTCAACTACCAGATCGGTGCCAAAGGAGTAGAGGTTGGCAGTGGTCGTATCATTTTCGCTGCGGCTCACCACAATGCGTTTCGGATAGAGCAGCTTGCTGGCAATCGAGACCGACAGATTGACGTTATCATCATTGGTCAGGGCCAACACACCCAGACAACTTGAGTTCTGCAAACCGGCCAGATCGAGATTTTCTGGCAGTGAAGCATCGGCACATAGACCCACCACCGGCAGTGAATACTGTTCAAGTTCTAAAGCATCAATTCGGCTCTGATCGATATCGATGACCACTGACTTGATACCCTGTTGCTCTAGTCCAGCCACCACATCTCGGCCCGTTGTGCCAAAGCCACAAATTAGATAGAAGGGCTCTCGAATCGATCGAACTTGATGAGCAAAACGGCGAGTGCGCAACAGACGCGAGAATCCTTGATCTTGCAGCACACTCAACATGGCACCGATGGCATAGAGCCAAGCAATGACGGTTGCGTAGATGCAGACCAGGGTCCACATCCGCTGAGCACTGGTGAATGGGTAAGGAATCTCACCAAAACCGATGGTGGAACCCATAAACGAGACAAAGTAGAAGGCGTGGAAGAAATCCATACGCCAAGGCTGACCCTGATCATCAAGCCCAGGTATTAAAACAAACCCAAGCACAGAGACGGCGTAAACGCCGATTAGAACGCTCAGGGGCAGTCTTAGCCGCCTAAGTAGAATATAAAGCAGTGTATTCATCGACGAATCGACGCACTCTCAACCACTAGCAGAACCACCGACACAACATTCGCCACCAGTGCACCAGCAGCAAGCGACACAATACTCGCCATCGTCCCATCCGTCATTCCCAGTGACGAGATCTGCTCGGCATACGCCCAGACCACCGCAGCTGCAATCAATTGCAAATCGGCAACCAAACTGGTCGCCAGCAACAGTGCTCCAAGGTGGCTGCGGTCACCAAACTTCAACACCGTACAAATTAAACTAACTACCAGGGCCAAAAAGAGCTCAAACACTTCATGATGTGCAGGATTATCGATATCCCCAAGAACAAAGCCGACATTCAGCGTCAGGGCTAAGATGATAAAGAATCCAAATACAACCTTTTCACGGTTCATCAACAAGCGCTCCCAATAATCCAGTTAGTCAGCTTAAAACGTATTTCTGTTCAACATCTTAACGACGTTTAAGTTAGGCTTAATATTAATGACTGAAGCTAACACTTATCGTGACTGTTTATCTAGGGGGTATTTCACATCGTGATCAAGAAATCGATCGTTTCTCTTCTATTTCTCGTTTTTTTATCACTGTCGTCGATCGTTGGTGCCGACGTAATCAAAAGCCTCAACGACACTCGTGAGTATCGAATTCTTGAGCTGGACAATCAGTTAAGAGCATTGCTGATCTCGGATATGCAGAGCGACAAAGGAGCCGCCTCCTTGAATGTACAAGTAGGTAGTAGCGCCAACCCACCGGAGCGTGCAGGACTGGCCCATTTCCTAGAGCACATGCTCTTTTTAGGCACCGAAAAATACCCAGAGGCGGACGCCTATCAAGCGTTCATTAACTCTAATGGCGGCAGCCACAACGCCTTCACCGCCTACGATGATACGAACTACTTTTTTGATGTCCGAGCAGAGGCGTTCCCAGAAGCGCTCGATCGTTTCGCTCAATTTTTCATAGCACCACTCTTCACTGAGGCTTACGTGGATCGTGAACGAAATGCCGTCCACTCTGAGTACGAGTCAAAACGGCTGGATGATGGACGTCGCATCTACGTGGCTAAAAAAGAGGCGATGAACCCAGAGCACAACTGGACCCAGTTTTCGGTCGGCAACCTCGATACTCTGGAAAACACGCCAGAGAACCCCATCCGCCCCGATTTGATCGACTTTTACAACCGTTACTACTCGGCCAATTTGATGACACTAGTGGTCAGCGCACCGCTCTCTTTAGACGAACTAGAGACGCTAGTAACTCAGCGTTTCTCTAAGGTTAAAAACAGCAACGCCACGCCCTACAGCGATGCGGTGCCGCTGTTCACAGAGAACGAGATAGGTCGTGAGATTCGCATCAAAACCCTCAAAGAGAGCCGCCAACTAACGCTCACTTTTCCTGTTCCCCCCAGAGAAGGTTACTGGAAGAAAAAACCGCTCTACTTTATTGCAAACCAAATCGGCTATGAGGGCAAAGGGTCACTCCTCTCTTACCTTAAGGATGAAGGTCTAGCCGACAGCGTCGGGGCTTGGATTGGCATCGATCAACCCGAACAATCGACCTTTGATATCCATATCGATCTCACCCTAAAAGGTCTGGAGCAGAAAGAGCGTGTGATTGAGGCAGTGTTTAGCAAAATTGAGCTTATTAAACAGGCCGGTGTTCAACAGTCACTCTTTGATGAACAAGCTCTTCTTGCGATGAATGAGTTCCGATTCCAGCAGAGTTCAGAACCGATCCACAACGTGATGCGTCTTTCTAAGATGATGGTGGACTACCCTGAGGCTGAATTGATCAGGGCCTCCTACGCGTTTGATCAGTTTGATGCCGCGTTGATTAATGACTACCTCTCGTACATGACGCCGGACAACTTAGTGCTAGGCCTCTATTCACAGCAGGTTGAGACCGATCAGCAAGAACCTCGATATGAGATCGACTACAGCATTAAAACGATCGACTCCGCCCTTCTAGAGCGCTGGAAGAGTCCAAAACTCATTCCGGCCCTCAGCATTAAACCCTTGAATCCCTATATTGCTGATCAGTTCGATCTTCTCGAAGAGACGCAAGCAGAGTTGCCTGAGACTGTTTTTAAAGAGGGTAATCTCACTGCGCTGCACAAGGTTGATGTCAGCTACAAGCAGCCCAGAGGAGCAATCAATCTGGCGATACTGTCGAATAATGCTCAGCCTGATGCAGCCGCATCCGTCGCCAATTCACTGTTGACCGACATGATCAATGAACAGCTCAACGAAGCGCTCTACGATGCCGCACTGGCTGGACTGAACGCCGAGATCTACCCTCACCTGCGAGGCCTATCCATTAAAGTGAGTGGCTACAACCAGCGTCTGGATCGGTTGTTAGAAACACTGCTCAGGTCTCTGAGTATGCCTTTGCAGGATGAGGCGTTGTTTGCTCGATTGAAGCAGAACCTTAAAGAGGATCTTGCCAACAGCCTTAAAGAGAAACCCTACAACCGAACCTTTGCCCTGCTCTACCAAGAGTTATTGGATAATAGCTGGAGCAGTGAAGAGAAACTGGCGGTGATTGATTCGATGACACTGGCTGATCTTTCCAAGCAGAGAGAGAAACTGCTTGCTGAAGGTCAGTTAAAACTGTTTATCCACGGTAATATCAGTCGTGAACAAGCCGAGCTGATCAGCTCAACCGTTCACTCAGCACTGTCTGCGATGAAACCCGCTAATGTGAACCCGATCAAAGCGAACAGCCTAGATGATGGAGAGACAACTAAATCGATCTCGGTCGCTCATACCGACTCCGCACTGCTGCTCTACCTTCAGGCGGACAGTGACACGGCTCAAGCACGCGTGGAAACCGCTCTGATCAACGAGCTTCTGTCGACACCGTTTTACACTCAGCTGAGAACAGAGCAGCAACTGGGCTATGTGGTCTTTACAAACCTTCTACCTATAGGTGAAACACCCGGAGTCGGTTTGACCGTGCAATCTCCGACGGCTGATTCGCAAGCGCTGAAACAGGCTTATAGTGATTTCTTATCGGGTTGGCGTGCAGGGTTAGCAGCAGAGCTAGAGCAAAACATCGAACAGTATCGAGCAAGTCTGCGCTCGCGAATTGCCTCACCCTCCAAGCGGTTGGCGGATGAGACTGAAAGACTCTGGCGAGAGATTGATCGTGACAACCTAAACTTTGATACCAGAGAGCAGCTTCTAACCGCGTTAGACCGTCTGACGCCTGAGCAGATACTCAAACGCGCAGATCAGCTGCTTGAACGTAAACTTTGGATAGAGGCTAACCCTGAGCAATCTTAGTCATACTCTCTAAGGTTCAAAGGGGTAGATCGACTCCGCATAGAGGGCGATATCTTCCAATATCGCCCTTTGCTCAGCCGTAGTCTCCGGTAGTTCAGCAATGCGATTCAGCTCTGCATAGAGTGCTTCAAAGGTGAGGTAACCACCGGTGCCTTTCAGTAGCTTTTGCGCTCGAAACTCCTCCCAACTCAACTGTTCCTCATCGGTTAGGGTTTCTGGGAAATTTCGAGCTTTATACCGCAGCAACATCTCCTCTAGACGGGGATCCTGAAACGGCAGCTGTAATTCGTACAAGCTCTCTTCATCCGCCTCACGCACGCGATCGATCAGTTTTTTGTCATCATTGGAGAAGAAGCCACCAGAGTAGATCTGCAGATCAGGGTCAGCAATCGCATCGCGATCCTCTTGGTAAACCGCCATCAGTTTCTCTCGGAGATTGGGTTCATTGCGCAATAGCGCCAAATGCGCCCGACATTGATCGCCATCAATGGCAAACTTTGCCGGTTCATCACCACGCAGCATGTTGGCCGGTGCCACAATCGGGCAACGATTGGCATGCAGTAACTTCAGAGCTAATTTAGGGGTATTCTCATCACGCTGATCGCGCGGGAGATAGAGATTCTGTTTAATCTGCTCGGCAGTCAGTTCAAAAAGCGGGGCTGGGTCGTGTCGTAGATCCCAAACAATGCTGGCATTCTTGTTGGTTGGGTGCACCGCAATCGGGGCAACAACCGCCATATTGCCTTGCTCTACCGGGTAACGTGATGAGACGTGTAACACCGGCTTCATGCTTTGCGGATCGATCAGTTTTTGAATCGCCAATTTGGAGCGATGACGAATCACATAATCAAATAGCTTGGGTTGTCTCTCTTTGACCAGCTTGGCCATCGCAATAGTGGCGTAGACATCAGAAAGCGCATCGTGGGCACTGCCATGCTCAATGCCGTTGGCCTTGGTCAGATCTTCCAGACGCAAACTCGGCGTGCCATCTTCGTAGCTAGGCCAAACGATTCCGTCGGGACGCAGTGCGCGAGTGAGACGCAACATGTCGATGATATCCCAACGAGAGCAGCCATTTTGCCACTCACGCGCATAGGGATCGTAGAAATTGCGATAGAGGGTATTTCGCGTCACCTCATCATCAAAGCGGATTGAGTTGTAACCGACACCGCAGGTACCCGGCCGTGCAAGTTCTGCATGAATCCTTGCGATGAACTCGGCTTCACTAAGCCCTTTCTCTAAGGCGATTTGTGGCGTAATCCCAGTAATCAAACAGGCCATCGGGTGCGGCAACATATCATCGGCAGGACGAGCGTAGATCATCACAGGATCCTCAATGATATTGAGGTCGGCATCGGTCCGAATACCAGCAAACTGCATGGGACGATCTCGTTGTGGATCGGTTCCGCTGGTCTCGTAGTCGTGCCAAAAAAACGTCTCGTTTTGCGCACTCATCTTCGCATCCTTGATGAAAATTGCTGATAATAGCGTTAAGAGTAACAGGCCCTTTCCATTCTGGCTAAGAGAGTTCTAAAAATGCTAAACAATCCTACTGAATCAAACTGCCCCTGCGGCAGTGGCGCCCCCTTTTCAGAGTGCTGCCAACCCTATCTAGCCGGCATCGCAGTCGCACCCACTGCTGAAAAGCTGATGCGCTCACGCTACACCGCTTTCTCTGTCGGTGCTGTGGACTATTTGATCGATACTTTAGCGCCAGAGCGACGCTCACCAGGTGAAGCGAACATGCTGGCACAAGAGCTTCGCTCAACCGAGTGGGTGAAACTGGAGATACTGGATACGCATGAGGGTGGACCTCTGCACCAAAAAGGACAGGTCGAGTTCAATGCTCACTTTAAAGCGGCCGATGGAAGAGCTGGGGTACTGCACGAACGATCCAATTTTCGCCGTGACGCTGACAAATGGATCTATGTGGATGGCGACGTTGAAGTCAATTGAAGGAAAGTGATGTCAGACGCACTGACTAGGCCTTTAAATACGCCTTTTGAAAAAATTGCGTCTGACATCGATTAATCCCTAACTCTATTAGAGAGGGATTAGAACATGTGTAGACCACCGTTCACTGAGAAGTCCGCACCGGTCATGTAACCCGACTCTTCGTCAGCAATAAAGGCTACCGTGCGACCGATCTCATCCGGTGTACCGAAACGTTTAACCGGAATCGTTGAAGTAATCTTATCCTGAATTGCCTGATCAATCTTAGCCACCATTGGGGTTAGGATATAACCTGGTGACACCGTATTGACGGTAATCCCTTTAGCAGCCACCTCTTGCGCCAGCGCCTTAGTAAAGCCGTGGATACCCGCTTTAGCTGCCGAGTAGTTTGCCTGACCAAACTGACCCTTCTGAGCGTTTACAGAAGAGATATTGATGATGCGACCAAAGCCCTTCTCAAGCATTGGGTTAATCACTAGGCGAGTCATGTGGAACATACTGTCGAGGTTGGCGCTAAGTACTTCGTCCCACTGTTCCCAGCTCATCTTCTTGAACTGACCATCGCGAGTAATACCCGCATTGTTGACTAGGACATCAACTGAACCACCAGTTAGCCTTTCAACCGTCGCAATACAATCAGCACAAGACTCAGCATTGGTAACATCACCGTAAGCGACTTCGATCTCGTAGCCATCTTTGCGTTGCTCCTCTTGCCAAGCTTTGGCTTTCTCGTGATTACCACCTGAGTTGTAGCCGGCAACGACTTTAAAACCAGCATCAGCCAACTTACGACAGATGCTGACACCCAAGCCACCGGTACCACCAGTAACGAGTGCGACTTTTTGACTCATATTATTCACCCTTGTGTTGTGATCGACTCTTAATGAGGCGATTGATATGCAGGGAATTGACCTCTCTTTTTGCGTTCTGCGATCCATTCCCTGTAAGAGAGAAATAGAAAAACATAGACCGTGGAGGCTTTAAAAACCCTACGTTAGATAAGTAATTACTCTACTTTTTAGAACCTGACAAGTCTTAATGACTGACTATGAACCAAAGTAGTGAATCAATTTAGACTAGAGAGATGACAGCTAAATGACGTCAAATTAGACCCTATTGAGGGTACGGATCATCCAGAACCAAGCGAACAGAGCCGTCAGAGCATTGGCAACCACCAGACCGATGAAGAGCCCTTTAAGGTCGAACAGGGTGCTACCAAGCCAGCCAAGTGGAATGTAGAAGAGAAAGAGTCGAACGATGCTGACACGCATCGCATGATAGGGGAGATGCAGAGCATTAAAGCTGGACGAGCTGAGGAAGGTGGTCGCCTGAAATCCAAAGCCCAGCGGTACAATCAACATCCAGAGAACCAACCAGCGACCAACCTCAGAGTCGTTGGTAAAGAGTGGCACCCAAAGCCCTGCCCCCAAGGCTAACAGCAAGTAGATCAACAGCTGCCAACTCAGTGCAAAGAACACCGCATCACTGTAGGCAGACTTAACACGCGAGATCTGTTTCGCACCTAAGTTCTGACTTATGAAAGGTGGCAATGTCATCGACAATGCCAAACAGACCAGTAGGGCCAGAGATTCGATACGACTGCCTACCCCAAACGCTGCAACCGCAGCTGCTCCGTGCTGAGCAACAATCGCTGTCAGAATCCCGTTAGCCAAGGGTGTCATCATATTTGAAAGAGCTGCGGGCAGACTGATCTTTAAGACTGCACGCCAGTTTTTAAACAGCACGCTTGGGTCTAACACACCTAGCAGGATCATCTTTTTACGAACGAACAGCACCCAAATCGCTAACACAGAGGTGATCGCCCAAGCGATTAAGCTAGCAATGGCAGCACCCTGTATGCCCATCGCAGGAATAGCGGCCCAACCAAAAATCAGGATGGGATCCAGGATAAAGTTGAGAATTGAAGAGCCCAACATCAGCGCGGCTGAGGTGCGAGTATCACCCATCGAGCGGAAGGTGCTGTTACAGACCATGTTCAGAACCATAAAGATGGCCGCAAAGAACCAGACCGACATGTATGCGTCTATATAAGGGATCAGATACTCAGCAGCCCCCATCAACTCTACGATAGGAATCAAAAGAAACTGCCCGATAAAGCCCACCACAGCAGTAATCAAAACTGCCATCAGTAGGTTATCAGTCGCTAAACGTGCCACTCGCTGTTTCTCACCGCGACCGATCAGGCGAGCTAGAGTTGCAGAAGTCCCCACACCAAGACCGATGGCCAGACTGGTCAGCGAGAAGCTAATCGGAAAGGTAAAGGATAGTGCCGCCAGCGGCCAAGTGCCTAAGCGACCGACAAACCAAGCGTCTGCCAAGTTAAACAGCATCAGACTGATCATGCCGAACATCATCGGCACAGTCATGCGCACCAGTGTCGGTCTTATCGGGTCATTAGTCAGATCTGCAGCTTTAGACATGCGGGCACTATAACCTAGGTTCCCACGCACACCCAGCTTTGCAGTACACTATTACAAAATTTGTCAGGGCTTAATGTGAATTTACTGATTCTAGAAAAAGAGGATTTCACCTCCTCAACTGAGGTGCGCATCAGTGACCGTCGTCACCGCCACATGCTTGAAGTACAAAAACTAGAGGTCGGCGACACCCTAAGAGCGGGCGAACTGAATGGACTGATTGGCTCAGCCAGAGTGGATCAGATCGATTCTGAGTCGGTATCCCTTAAGGTTGACCTTCAAAAAGAGCCCCCCAAACCACTGCCAGCGACTCTACTACTGGCCCTACCCCGTCCAAAAATGTTGAAACGGACCTTTCAAACCCTAGCCGCCATGGGGGTAAAAGAGATCTACCTGATCAACGCCTATCGCGTCGATAAGAGCTACTGGTCAACGCCTGTCCTGTCAGAAGACTCGATCCGCGAACATCTGATTCTGGGTCTAGAGCAAGCTGGCGACACACAACTGCCCAAAGTGCATATCCGTAAACGATTTAAACCCTTTGTTGAGGATGAACTGCCAGCGCTGGTTAATGGGAAACGCGCACTGATCGCCCATCCCTACAACGCTTCACTCTGCCCTGAACCATCAGATGAAGAGACATTGATAGCAGTCGGTCCTGAAGGCGGATTTATCCCTTACGAAGTCGATCTGATGCAGCAACAGGGGCTAGAGGCCATTCACCTTGGGGAGCGGATTTTACGGGTCGAGACCGCTGTACCCGTGTTACTGTCGCGACTTTTTCCCATTAGTTAGCTGACAGTGATCAAAGGGCGTTTAAATAACGACCCCAATCGAAACAGGGTCCCGGATCGGTTTTACGTCCCGGTGCAATATCACTATGACCGGTGATTCGGTGTGGGGTAATCAGCGGGTAGTGGGTCAGCAGTTGCTCAGTGATCTGAACCAATTGGTCGTACTGCTGATCGGTAAAGGGTTGATCATCGCTCCCTTCCAATTCAATGCCAATCGAGAAATCATTACACTGTTCGCGTCCATCAAAACTGGACTGCCCGGCATGCCATGCACGCTTGTTAAATGGTACAAACTGAACCACACGCCCCGTCCGCTCTATAAGCAGATGGGCAGAGACCTCTAACCCCTCTATCTGTTGGTAGTAGGGGTGCTCGCTGCAGTCCAACTCATTACAAAAGAAGCGCTCTACCGCCTGAGTATTAAACTGTCCTGGCGGCAAGCTGATGTTGTGAATCACCAACAGTGAGATCTCATCACTAGGTCGCTCATTACAATTGGGCGAGGCGATCCAGTCGGCGCCTATGAGCCGGCCTGAAGGCTGATCGATACTGAAACTAACTGACAAATTGAACCCCGCTAACAGTGGCGATGCAGGTAAGATCACGTACAATACCTGCTCAAATCATATTACCCGAAGAGTCCCTGTCGATGCTAACGCTAGAAACCCTAAAGCCCACCATTGAAGCGAATGTCCGTCTTGCAATTGAAGAGGACGTCAGTACAGGTGACATCACGGCGGAGCTGATCCCAGAGAGCCAGCAGGCCAAAGCCGAGATCATCTCACGCGATCAAGCGGTGATTGCCGGCAGTGCTTGGGTCAATGAGGTCTTTAAGCAGGTCGATCCGACCGTAGAGGTAGATTGGAAAGTGGCAGATGGGGACTCCGTCGCACCGAACACACTGCTCTTCACTCTAAAAGGTTCGGCCAGAAGCCTATTGACCGGAGAGCGCGCAGCACTGAACTTCCTTCAAACGTTATCAGGCACTGCCACCCTCGCCAAACAGTACTCTGACAAGGTCGCCAACACCCCAGTTAAACTCTTAGATACGCGCAAGACACTTCCGGGGCTGCGTTTGGCACAGAAGTACGCCGTCACCTGCGGCGGTTGCTACAACCACCGCATCGGTCTGTTTGATGCGTTTCTAATCAAAGAGAATCACATTCTAGCGGCCGGCGGCATTGAATCCGCCATCTCACAAGCCAAGTCCAACCACCCAGGCAAACCGGTGGAGGTCGAAGTCGAAAGCTTTGACGAGTTAAACCAAGCCCTAGAAGCGGGTGCAGACATCATCATGCTCGATAACTTCACTCCCGATCAGATGCGCGAAGCGGTTGCCTTGGTTGATGGCAGAGCCAAACTGGAAGCGTCCGGCAACATCACTGATGACACTCTAGTGAGTTACGCCGAAACCGGCGTTGATTACATCTCGATTGGTGCGCTAACCAAGCACTGCCGCGCGATTGATCTATCGATGCGGTTGGTCTAGTTCAGATAAGTAACATCGTAGGAGTGATCTTGCAGAGATCGCGATAGTGCCGGTGACTGGCAGGTAGACTTTACTGCCAATCTGGAAAACACCGATAAAGCAGATGACAGGCTGAAGCCAGTCACTGGTGTTTTTTAAAAAATTTTATTGCATACCAATCGCGGCCTTTTCAAGACCGCTCCAACAAAGTGACAGATACAAATCTCGTGCCGATTCGTCCACGTCCGATCGAGAGTGAGTACGATGGTTTTTCACGGTTAAGAGTTCAATCGGCTGAGGCTCGGATGGCCGAAGTCTGCAACGGAGGCAGGAGCCGACTTATTGCCATGGAAGGCATGTATTCCGTTAATGCAGGAGCAATTAACGGTTTGCAGTGTCCTATTGGACTTCAGTGAAAAATCATTGAACGGAGCGTGCCGAAGGTCGAAGGAGCGGGGTGTGTTTGATCCACAGGATGTGGTGAATGCCGAAAGTGCAGGAGCACACTTTCGGCGCTGCTTACTTTTTGCTGACCAAAAAGTAAGGTTGATCGCCTTTAGGCGATTAGAAAGTTCTGGCTTTAAATGAGTTTGCCAACAAACTCAATGCCGAGTCGGTGTATGTTCAAACTCTTCAGGACTCATACCCGAACTGAAATCCTCAATATCCGGCTGAGTCGCGACCTTGTATCCCTCGCTTGCCCACTCGCCTAGGTCAATCAACTTACAGCGCTCTGAACAGAATGGGCGGTACTTGTTTTCGGTGGAGTACTCGACCTTTTTTTCGCAGGTGGGGCATTTAACTTTCACAAGGGCTCCTGTCGGATTATGTCGTTTGTTGAGTGGTCAGCTGATGATAGAGCGCATCCACCTGAGAATAAAGCTCATCCAGGGTGCCGGTATTGCTGATCACATAATCGGCCCGATCAATTCGAGATTGACGATCCATCTGAGCGGCAAGAATCGAATCGACTTGAGCTTCACTGACACCGTCACGACTCAAGGTTCGCTGTCGTTGTACCTCGACCGGCACATCGATCACTAGCGATGCATCAATCTCTTGGTAGTGCCCGCTCTCAAACAGCAAGGGTACAACCACCAACGCGATTGGGGTCTCGGCGTTTAAGGCACGTTCCATAGTGGTTTGACGAATCAGTGGGTGCAACAAAGCCTCTAACCACTGACGCTCATTAGGATCTTGAAAGACCCTCTCACGCAGTGCCGCACGATTCAACCGGCCATCATCTTGAATCACTTCGGGACCAAAGTGCTGTTTAATCTGAGTCAGCGCCGGCTGACCAGGCTCTACTACTTCGCGCGAAATAAGATCGGTATCCACCAGTGTCGCACCGAGTGATTCTAAACGATCGGCGGCGGCCGTTTTACCGCTGGCGATACCGCCTGTTAACCCTAAAATAAACGGAGGCATTAGAGGCCCAATCTCGTTTTCAGTGCGGCGATAATCGGCAGATTCGCTTCTGGAAATTGGTAGGAGTCCATCTCAACAGGGTTGATCCACTCAATAGGTTGGCCTTCTAAACCGGACGCTTCGCCACTGAATGAGCTGACCACCCAGACATCCAAGACAACCGATTTATCACTGTAGTCGTGCTCAATACGGACCAGAGGCTCGCACTGCACAACCTCAATACCGATCTCCTCAAGCAGTTCACGCTTAAGTGCTGTCTCAACCGACTCTTCGGCCTCTACCTTACCGCCCGGAAACTCCCAAAGCCCGCCCTGGTGTTTATCATCGGGGCGCTTGGCAATCAGCAGTTGGCCTTGTAGATTCAGTATTGCGGCAGCGGCAACCAGTATCTGTTTCATAGCGATTATTTGAACAGTCTCTTATGAACGGTAGTCGGCATTGATCGACACATACTCTTTCGATAGGTCAGTCGTCCAAACCGTCTCGCTCGCACTACCTCGGTTGAGCACCACGTGAATCAGAATATCCTCCTCATTCATCACAGCCTGCCCCTGCTCTTCGGTGTAGCTGGCCGCTCGACCACCTTTCTCGACAATGCAGACATCGCCTAAGTAGATTTGCAGCGCGTCCAGATCAAGGTTTTCAATGCCGGCACGACCCACACAGGCCAAGATACGGCCCCAGTTAGGGTCACTGGCGAATAGAGCGGTTTTCACCAGTGGCGAATGAGCAATGGTGTAAGCAACATCCAACGCCTCTTTTGACGTTTCAGCCGAGTCGACACGGATCTCAACAAACTTCGTTGCGCCCTCGCCATCACGCACAATCAACTGAGCGAGTTGCAACATAATACGGTTAAAGGCTTCAACAAAGGCCGTTGCTGCAGCGCTGTCCGCCTCTATTCGAACCCCAGAAGCACCCGTCGCAACCAGAGTACAGCTATCATTTGTCGAGGTGTCGCCATCGACAGTGATGCGGTTAAAGGATCGTTCCGTCGCAGCACTCATCCACGACTGCAACAAGACCTGATCAATCTCGGCATCGGTCGCCACATAGCCGAGCATTGTCGCCATGTTTGGCATGATCATCCCTGCACCTTTGGAGATGCCGGTAATCGTGATGGTTTTGCCATCCACTTCGATCTGCTCAGAGGCTGCTTTAGCACGGGTATCGGTCGTCATAATGCCCCAAGCAGCATCCAACCAGTTGTCCTCTTTAAGATCGGCTAATGCCGCATCTAATGCACCAACGATCTTATCGACAGGCAGAGGCTCACCGATCACGCCCGTTGAGTAGGGCATCACCTGAGACTCGGCAACACCCGCGCGCTGTGCAAGCTCAGCACAGACCGCTTTAGCATCCGCCATCCCCTGCTCACCGGTACCGGCATTCGCATTCCCAGTATTAGTGACCAAGTAACGCACCTGACCCTTCGCCATATTGGCTTTCGCTAAATGGACAGGCGCCGCACAGAAAGCATTTTTGGTGAATACGCCCGCTACTGACGCACTCTCTGGAAACTCCATCACCACAATATCGCGACGCCCAGGCTTCTTAATGCCCGCACTGGCAATACCAATTTTGAAACCTGCAACAGGGTGAAGCGTAGGAAGAGTGTCAGGACCGACAGCCATGGAGAGTACCTCGGAGTTAAAATAATAGGCCATTATTTTAATGGGTTTGATCTGTGCCAGCTAACTATTTTTGTGTTGTTGTTTTGGGAAGATCAAGGGCAATCTATCCGACTGGCGTCGGCTAGCCTTCTTCTTTGTGTGAGCAAAGAAGAAGCAGGGCCGAAAGTGTGCTCCTGCACTTTCGGCATTCACCACATCTTGTGGATCAAACACACCCCGCTCCTTCGGCCTTCGGCACACTGCGCGCGATACTCTTTTTTTAACATCGAAAGGCACATTTCAGACAGATGATTTGCACCTGCATCATCTGCATACAAAACGTCGTGTTTCTAAGCCTGCTCCGTGCAGGCGCTGAAACTCTCGCCCATCCGGGGCTCGATCCTTTCAACGTCTTAACGAAAAAGAGCACCGTGCTCGTTCTCAGTCGGACGGGGACGACTGGCACGAGATTCGAATCAGGCACTTTGTTGGAGCGGTCTTGAAAAGGCCGCGATTGGTATTCATTAGAATTATCTAAAAGCATCAGTGACTGGCTTTAGCCTGACATCCACTCTTTCAACGTTTTCCAGATTGCCGGTTAAAATCTACCAGCAGATGACAGGCTGAAGCCTGTCACTGGAGGATAGTAAAACTATCCTCCTACAACCTGCCCAAGCTGGAAGATCGGTAGATACATGGCAACAACCAAACCACCGACCAGGGTACCTAGCACCACCATGATCAGCGGTTCTAACAGGCTGGATAGGTTATCAACGGCGTTATCGACGGAAGCCTCGAAAAACTCGGCGACTTTATCGAGCATGGAGTCGAGTGAACCGGCCTCTTCACCGATGGCGACCATCTGAACGGTCATCACGGGGAATACACCGGTCATATTGATCGCATTTTTCAAGGATTGTCCGGCCGCTATACCGTTGCGGATCTGCATGATGGCATCGTGGAACACCACGTTACCGGCCGCACCTGCACAGGACTCTAGAGCTTGCACCAAAGGGACACCCGCCGAGAAGGTCGTCGCCAGTGTCCGGGCAAATCGAGCAACCGCTGCGTTATAGAGAATACCCCCGATCACTGGGATTTTAAGACTGGTTCGTTCGACGGAGTCTCTGAACTTTTTCGAATGGATCATGCCGCGCCGGAAGAAGTAGCCACCGATAAACAACAGGCCTAGCACGTAGAGCCAATAGCTTTGCGCGATCTCAGAGAGATTAACAACGAACTTAGTAAAGGCGGGCAGATCGGCGCCGAAGCTGCCGAATACATCCTCAAACACTGGCACCACTTTAACCAACAGAATCGCGGTGACTAGAATACCGACCACAATAACCGCGGTTGGGTAGGTCAGTGCTTTTTTGATCTTGGCTTTAAGCGCTTCACTCTTCTCTTTGTAGAGTGCCAAGCGATCCAGCATCGCCTCTAGGGAACCAGACTGCTCACCGGCAGCGACCAACGAGACGTAGAGATCATCAAAATATTGTGGAAATCGTGACAACGCAGTTGATAGATCCGAGCCACCATTCACATCCGCACGAATGTCGTAAATCAGTTTTTTCAGTTTCGCCTTCTCAGCACCCTGACCGACGATATCTAAGCCCTGCAATAGTGGAACGCCCGAACGCATCATGGTGGCCATTTGACGTGTGAAAAAGGCGATATCGATCGGTTTAATCGGTTTATCTTTGTTCGAGAAGATCGAAACGCTCTGTTTTTTGACCTTATCGTAGTTGATCCCCTGCTTACGCAACTGAATCTTCGCTTCAGAGAGCGTCAACGCATCAACCGTACCCTTACTCTTGTTACCGGCTTTATCTTTACCGGTCCAAGCAAAGGTCAGAATTTTTGGCTCTTTGTATTTTTTTCGCGCTAAGGTCTTCGCCATTCAGAGTACTTCTATCAATCAATTAAGCGTCAATGATCAGTTCTTAATGACGCGGTTCATCTCTTCGAGACTGGTCAGTCCCTCAGCAACCTTTTTAAGTCCTGCTGTCCTAAGCGTAGCAAAGCCTTCACGTTTCGCCACCTCAAGGATGTCGAGCGACGAGCCATTCTCCATAATGCACTCAGCCACCGCCGGCGTCACTTCAAGCATCTCGTAGATACCGACACGCCCCCGGTAGCCACGGTTACAGCGTGGACAACCCTCTGGGTTATGTTCAAACAGGTGCAGATCAGCAAGTTGAGACTCTTCAAAGCCCTGATCTAACAGAGTCTCATGTGGAATATCGGTCTGTTTTTTACAGCCGGTGCAGAGTCGACGTGCCAGGCGTTGCGCTATGATCAAAGTAGCTGAGGTGGCAATATTGAACGACGCCACCCCCATGTTACGTAGACGCGTCAATGTCTCAGGCGCCGAGTTGGTGTGCAGGGTTGATAACACCATATGACCCGTTTGAGCCGCTTTAATCGCGATCTCGGCCGTCTCCAAGTCTCGAATCTCACCGACCATGACAACATCCGGGTCCTGACGCAGGAAGGCGCGCAGCGCTTCGGCAAAGGTTAAACCCACTTTTGGATTCACATGGACCTGGTTGATTCCATCCATGTTAATCTCGACCGGATCCTCCGCGGTGGAGATGTTTCGCTCCTCTTCATTGAGGATGTTCAAACCGGTATAGAGCGTCACCGTTTTACCCGAGCCGGTTGGACCGGTCACCAGCACCATACCTTGAGGACGTGCCAGAGTATCTAAATAGAGCTCACGCTGCCCTGGCTCAAAACCTAGGGCATCCACGCCCATCTTGGCACTGGAGGGATCCAGGATACGCAGTACGATCTTCTCGCCCCATAGGGTCGGCAGGCTGTTGACACGGAAGTCGATAGAGCGCTTCGCTGAGATCTTTAACTTAATGCGGCCATCCTGCGGCACACGACGCTCGGCAATATCCATATTGGACATGACCTTTAGACGCGCAGAGAGGCGCGCTGCCAGGTTTCTAGGCGGCGAGCTGACCTCTTGTAAAATACCATCGATGCGCGAACGGACACGGTAGCTCTTCTCGTAGGGCTCAAAGTGAATATCGGACGCACCACCATTAATGGCATCCAACAGAATCTTATTGATAAAGCGAACAATTGGCGCATCGGATGCGGCATCCTCGGCACTGCTCTCCTCTTTCGGCAGCTCCGTATCGCTCACTTCGAGGTTATCTAAGTCACTATCACCCAGATCGCCAAGGGAGGCAGAACTGTCCTCGGAATCGAGTACCATCTCGATCTTACGCGTCAGCTTATCCTCTTCCACCAATATCGCTTCGGTCGGAAGACCGCTAGTAAAGCGCATCTCATCAAGAGCTTTGATATTGGTCGGATCCGAGATCGCCACATAGAGACGAGAATTACGCTTCATCAGCGGCAGTGCGTGGTGGCGAACAATCACCTTAGAATCGACCACATCTTTAGGGATTACATCTAATGGGATCGCATCTAGATCCAATACCGGCAGACCAAACTCTTCAGATGCAGCACTGGCGGCACGACGGGCACTGATAACACGATTGGCAATCAGGTAAGAGATAAACGAGCGTTGCTCGGCACGCGCTTTAAGCAGAGCCTGTTGCGCAGTCTCGGCTGTAAACACACCGTCACTAACCAACCGCTTCGCTAAACCGCTCAAATTACTCGATGCCTGCACAGATGATTCCTAAAATACGTGTAACAAATTCTCTTTTCATTGCTCTAACTATGGCAAAGAAATCGAATTCTTGCACCTTTAAACAAAAAAAGTGAGTCAAATCATAGTTTTTCACATTTATTTAGAATTTTTTAAAATTTTTACTTGGAACTTCCCAAATCTGGTCTATGTTTAATACAACGGATTGAGAAGCCCTCAGGGAGGGTTCAAGTGGCACAAAGGATGTACCGCTTAATGTATTTAATAGTTAACTCACTGGAGAGTTTCTTATGATGAAGAAAACACAAAAGGGCTTCACCCTAATCGAATTGATGATCGTAGTCGCGATCATCGGTATTTTGGCTGCGATCGCGTTGCCGGCATATAATGAATATATTACTACATCTCGAAACAATTCTTGCTTGGCTGAAGCTAAAGGGCAAGCAAACACAATTGTTATTAGAGCATCGCAAAATGAGGCTTACACAGCGCTTGATTCTGATGCAGCTTGCGAATGGGGTACTGGAAATAACTCCGGTTGGACTACATCTGCAGCATCAGCAGCCATAGGTGTAACTGGCACGGAAAGCTCAGCTGTTTGTACACTATCTGGCAACGGTGCTGGCAACTGTGAAATTCAGTAGAGTCTAATAAATCATCAAGGCCGCATCTGCGGCCTTTTTCTTTGGTCGAGTTGTTCTTCCCCTCCCCTCATACTACACTGCGCCTCAATTAATTAATGAGGTCTCCCCTTGAAAAGCTATAAGCGTCTTACCCTGCTCATTCTGATTATTTTAGCTGCCGGCGTTACCTACTACATTGAGAGTGGCAAGCCGGAAGTGTCGCTGCAGACTCGTGCACAAGTTGAGGCGGAGCTCGCTAAAGACCCTACTTTCCCGGCACGTCCTGTTTGGTGGGATAAGGGGCATATCTTAGGGGTAGGTGTTCTACCCAACGGCCAAAACCGTAATAGCGACGCAGAACGCGTCTGCCAACTACTGACCCGCTATGACATCAAACCCGCCGAAGTGCAGGTGTTTGATGTACTGCAGATTCAAAATGATGATGAGTGGGTACAGATTGGTGGGGCGATTTGTAGCCGGTAGATGAAGCATCATCGGTGACAGGCCTTCAGCCTGTCATCCGCTCGTAGACTTTAAGACAATCTGGAAAACGCTGAGAAAGTTGGGTCAGAGCAGAGGTCAGACCCGCAGCGGCGTATCTAGTTTAGCACTCCGGTGTCTGACCTTTGGTCTGAAACCACTCTTCAATTAAACACCAATCTATCGCGGCCTTTGCAAGACCGCTCCAACTTCAAAATCAAAATGCCGAACTCGATCGGACGTGGACGATTGGCACGAGATTCGAATCTGGCACCCCGTTCCCCGTCCGACTGAGAACGAGCACGGTGCTCTTTTTCGTTAAGACGTTGAAAGGATCGAGCCCCGGATGGGCGAGAGTTTCAGCGCCTGCACGGAGCAGGCTCTGAAATGTGCCTTTCGATGTTAGAAAAAGAGTATCGCGCGCAGTGTGCCGAAGGCCGAAGGAGCGGGGTGTGTTTTCTTGCTTCTTCTTTGCTCACACAAAGAAGAAGGCTAGCCGACGCGAGTCGGATAGACAGCTCTTGATCTAGAGATAAAATGATCGCGACCTCTTCGAGATCGCTCCAACAAGAGAAAGTCGCGGCCTTTTCAAGACCGCTCCAACGGGAGCTAAAGAGAGTGGTGGGCCCAGCAGGACTTGAACCTGCGACCGATCGATTATGAGTCGAGCGCTCTAACCAACTGAGCTATGGGCCCTAAGAAGCGCGCCCATAATACCTAGCTGGTAATATGGGCGCAATAACTTATAAATCAAAGATTTATTCGTCGATGAAACCACGTAGGTGATCAGAACGACTTGGGTGACGAAGCTTGCGCAGTGCTTTCGCTTCGATCTGACGAATACGCTCACGCGTTACGTCGAACTGCTTACCCACCTCTTCTAGAGTGTGGTCAGTGTTCATATCGATACCAAAGCGCATACGAAGTACTTTTGCTTCACGAGCAGTAAGACCCGCCAAGACAGCACGAGTCGATTCACGTAGGCCTTCACCCGTTGCTGAATCGATCGGTGAGTCCATCGTTGTATCTTCGATAAAGTCACCTAGGCTCGAATCTTCGTCGTCACCGATTGGAGTCTCCATCGAGATCGGCTCTTTCGCGATCTTCAATACTTTACGGATCTTATCTTCCGGCATCTCCATACGCTCTGCCAGCTCTTCCGGTGTCGCTTCGCGACCCATCTCTTGCAGCATTTGACGCGAGATACGGTTCAGTTTGTTGATCGTCTCGATCATGTGAACTGGAATACGGATAGTACGTGCTTGGTCGGCAATCGAACGAGTGATCGCCTGACGGATCCACCAGGTCGCGTAGGTCGAGAACTTGTAACCACGACGGTATTCAAACTTATCAACCGCCTTCATCAAGCCGATATTACCCTCTTGGATCAGATCCAAGAACTGCAGACCACGGTTGGTGTACTTCTTAGCGATCGAGATAACCAGACGTAAGTTGGCTTCAACCATCTCTTTCTTCGCGCGACGTGAACGCGCTTCGCCGATCGATAACTGACGGTTAACCTCTTTGATCTCGGTTAGATCAATGTTTAGCTCCTCTTCAACGGCAACCAGACGACGCTGTGCACGTTTAAGATCATCTAGGCTTGCTGAGATCGCATCAGAGTATGGCTTACCCGCTTTAACGAGATCATCGAAGTAATCAGGATTAGTTTCGTTACCTGGGAAGGTTTTAATGAACTGATCGCGCGGCATACGGCACTTCTGAGTACACATACGCATGATATTGCGCTCTTGTGTACGGATGCGATCGATGTAGCCACGAACACGGCTAACCAACATGTCGTAGTAGCGTGGCGACAGCTTAACGGGAGCGAATACCAGTGCCAGCTCTTCTAGGGCTGCATCAAAGGCTGATGAATCACGACCTTTGCTCTCTGCTTTAATCAGTTTAGCCAGAGCCTCTTCGATGGCACCGAAACGTTCAGCCGCCTCTTCTGGGTCTGGACCACGATCCTTTTCTGAATCATCATCGTTGCTGTCGTCGTCATCCGAATCATCGTCTGTGTCTTCAACCTCCTCCTCTTCAGGAATAGGATTGTTATTGGCGATTTCAGCATCAGGATCGATGTAACCGCTGAACAAATCGCTTAAACGACCCTCCTCTTCAACGGTTGTTTTGTAGGCATCAAGCACCAAGGCAACACTGCCTGGGAACTGAGCAAGCGCCCCCATGACACCACGGATACCCTCTTCAATTCGTTTCGCAATTTCGATCTCGCCTTCACGAGTCAGCAGCTCAACGGTACCCATCTCACGCATGTACATGCGCACGGGATCGGTAGTACGACCGGCATCCGATTCCACTGCAGCAAGAGCGGCAACCGCCTCTTCGTCAGTATCGTCACCTGCATCACCATCGGTCATTAGAAGGGTCTCAGCATCCGGCGCAACTTCAGACACAGAGATACCCATGTCATTGATCATGCGGATGATATCTTCTACCTGATCGGGATCGGCGATATCTTCAGGGAGGTGATCGTTCACCTCAGCGTAGGTCAAATAGCCCTGTTCTTTACCTTTAGCGATAAGTTCCTTAAGGCGTGATTGCTGCTGTTCAGTGTTGTCAGACATTTAAAATCCTGTGTCTAGCCACGTTGGGCGCGCAAAAATTGCAAGCGCCGAAGTATAGCTAAAAAGTTCAACCTCTGCCAGTTAAAGACGGATTAACGGCAGGGTTATTAATAGTTTATAAATGGGGACAGAGCGAAGGGTTTACAAGGCCTTACGCGCCAAGAGTTGCGCCAGCTGTTGTTTCTCTTCGTTAGTCAGTGGTCGCTCACGCGAGAGACGTGTCAATTCAGCCAATTCGTGCTCGTATTTACGTGATAATAAGCGCCCCATGGCATCATCCAGCAACACCTTGGCATCGACATTGTCGAGCACTGGATCGACCTGTGAGATCTCATTAAGCATCAGCAGGTTGGGCGCCATTTCTGGGTCACGCTGCCAATCCAACAGAAGCGTACCCAGACTCGCATCGGGAGTGGTCTGCAGATAGCTGAGCAACTGCCTAAGCAGCGAAATATTCTCAACGTAGAGCCCTTCCAATTCGGTCGCCTGAACCACCTGATGCGCTAAGTCAGGACGGTGCAGCAGTATCGAGATTGCAGAGTTAACCAAGTTGATCTTAGTACTGATACCCGATCGCACTGGCCCTGAAGCTTGTGGAGTCTGAGAGGAGTAAGAATCTGAGGAGCTCGACTCCGATTCGAAATAGCGCGGATGCTGATACTCACCCGAGTCGTAATCCGGCATCGAATCTGACTGATACGAGGGCTTGGGTCGAGCAGCAGGTTCGGGAGCGATCGTCTCCACTTTGGAGTGCAGATTCGCGATGGTATCGAGCTGCTCTATCGTCAGACCGGTCATCTCGGCAACCCGATCCAACATCATCTGCTGCAGCACCGAGGTCTGCATGCTACGAATTTTGGGCAGCGCCTGGGTCGAAAATCGAGCTCGACCATCCATAGAAGTGAGATCGATGTTGTCACTCAAGGCTTTAAAGAAATACTCACTGAACGGCAGAGACTCATCCACTCGTGCCGTAAAGGCATCCAGACCTTCACTGCGCACCAGTGTGTCGGGATCTTCACCATCGGGCAGGAATAGAAAACGGGCTGTTAGGCCATCTTTCATAACCGGCACACAGGTATCCAACGCACGCTTGGCCGCTTGACGCCCTGCAGCATCCCCATCAAAACAGAAGATCACTTCAGTCACTATCTTAAAGATACGCTCGAGGTGCGCTTCAGTGGTTGCTGTACCCAAGGTAGCCACCGACCAGGTTAAACCGTGCTGCGCCAAACTCACCACATCCATGTAGCCTTCCACGATCAGCAGACGCTCTAATGAGCCGGTATGCTGACGCGCCTCATAGAGGCCATAAAGCTCTTTACCCTTATGGAAGGTATCGGTCTCTGGGGAGTTAAGGTATTTCGGTTTTTCGTCCGTTAATACACGTCCACCAAAACCGATCGTGCGACCACGCATATCACGAATAGGGAACATAATACGGTCACGAAAACGGTCGTAACGACGGCCGCGCTCTTCGTTCTCGACCATCAAGCCGGACTTTAGCAGCAGCGAATCGGCGTCCTCAGTCTCTTTGGCAATGTGTTTCTGCAGATTATCCCAACCCGGAGGGGCATAACCCAATTGAAAACGCGCAGCGATCTGACCACTTAGGCCACGCTCTTTCAGATAGGCTACTGCTTTGGCTTTGTCGCTATGATTGCGCAACTGCTGTTGGTAAAAGGCGTTAGCACTCTCGAGCAGATCGAACTGTTTCTTGACCTGTTTCTCATAAGCCACATCGCGCTGACGATCATGCTCACGCGGCACATCCACACCAACGGTACGCGCTAACTCTTCAATAGCTTCAGGAAAGTTGAGCTTCTCATACTCCATAACAAAACCGAGCGCATTGCCGCCAGCACCACAACCAAAACAGTAGTAGAACTGCTTATCAGGACTGACTGAAAACGACGGGGATTTCTCTTTATGGAATGGGCAGAGTGCGGAGTAGTTTTTACCGGCACGCTTAAGCTTGATACGCGAATCGATCACATCAACGATGTTTACTCGCGCTAAAAGGTCATCTATGAAGTGCTGCGGAATTCTTCCTGACATTCAACTGCTCGCTGTCTGTTCCAGCGAACACTCTATCAGAGTTTCGCTTTGACCTTACCTGAAACGGCTCCCATGTCGGCACGACCTTGAAGTTGCGGCTTGATGATGGCCATTACTTGGCCCATCGCCTGCATGCCGGAAGCATCGGTTGCAGCAATTGCTGCATCGATAATTGCATCGATCTCTACATCACTGAGAGGCTGCGGCAAGAAAGTTTTAATCACCTCCGTCTCTTGCTGCTCCTTTTCCGCCAGTTCAGGACGCTCAGCCGCCTGATACTGGGCAATCGAGTCTTTGCGCTGCTTGACCATCTTGTCTAGCACCGCGAGCACGCGATCATCATCAAGTTCGATGCGCTCATCCACTTCGATGCGCTTTAACTCAGCCAGCATCAATCGGATCGTTCCAAGACGCACTTTATCTTTAGCGCGCATTGCAACCTTCATTTCATCAGTAATCTGACTCTTCAATGAAGACATCTCAATAACCTAATCTATCGTTTACTACAAAGACTCGACCACAAGGAATCTAGTCTGCGTCTTTACTTAATTAGTAAAGGCGAACGCGACGAGCGTTTTCACGCTGAAGCTTTTTAGCGTGACGCTTAACTGCTGCTGCAGCTGCACGCTTACGAGCAGTTGTTGGCTTTTCGTACGCTTCACGTTTACGAACTTCAGCTAGGATACCTGCTTTTTCGCAAGAACGTTTGAAACGACGTAGTGCAACGTCAAATGGCTCGTTATCTTTAACTTTAACGGCTGGCATGTTTTCCAATTACCTTTCAAGCTTGGTTTAAATTAACCTCGGACGTAATTTTCCGAGGGCGCCAAATAATACAGAGCACCACAGCTGATGTAAAGCAATTTAACGCTTCACTAACTAGCCAGATTTCTGAATAATATGAGGCACCATTAATAGCACTGATTAAGGCCAGCTCTGAATGCTTGTACTCGGTATTGAAACCTCCTGTGATGAAACCGGCGTAGCGCTCTATGACAGCGAACGCGGCCTTTTAGGTGACGCGCTCTACTCGCAAGTAGAGATGCACGCCGAGTATGGTGGCGTCGTACCAGAACTCGCCTCGCGAGATCACGTGCGCAAGCTAATCCCACTGATTAGAGAAGTCTGTAAAGAGGCAGAGTGTACGTTGCACTCTATTGATGCCATTGCTTATACGGCTGGCCCCGGTCTAATTGGTGCCCTGATGGTCGGTGCCTCTACCGGTCGGGCATTGGCTCTAGCTCTAGGTATCCCTGCGGTGGGCGTCCATCATATGGAGGGCCACCTATTAGCCCCGATGCTAGAGGAGACACCGCCCAGCTTTCCTTTTGTCGCGCTTTTAGTGTCAGGTGGCCACACCCAGCTCGTCAGCGTCAAAGGGATCGGCGAATACTCACTGCTGGGCGAATCTTTGGATGATGCAGCCGGCGAAGCCTTTGATAAAGCGGCCAAAATGATGGGGCTGGACTACCCTGGTGGCCCGCTGATCGCCAAACTGGCCGAAAATGGCAACAGCGATCGCTATACTTTCCCAAGACCGATGACCGATCGTCCTGGGCTCGATTTTAGCTTCTCAGGTTTAAAGACCTTCACCTTGAACACCGTCGAAGCAGCAAAACGCGAAATGGGCGAACTGGATCAACAAACCTCAGCTGACATTGCGGCCTGTTTTGAAGATGCCGTGGTCGATACATTGGCGATTAAGTGTCGCCGTGCGATTCAACAGACCGGTTTTAAAGAGCTGGTGATCGCAGGTGGTGTTAGCGCCAACAAAAAACTTCGTAAAAAATTGGGCGATATAGCCAAAAAAGAGGGCGCTAAACTCTTCTACGCCCGCCCCAAGTTCTGTACCGACAACGGCGCGATGATTGCCTATGCAGGCACTCAGCGCTTGATGGCTGGAGAGCGTTCACCGCTCGCCATTACAGCCCAGCCACGCTGGCCAATGGAGACACTGCCAGCCCTTGGTTCAGTTGGAGAGGTGCAATGATGGACACTATCTTTATAAAAAATCTTAGATTCGAAGCGATCATCGGCATCTATCCGCATGAGCGGACAGAACTTCAGCCTATGGTGATCAATTTAGAGATGGCCAACGACATTCGTGACGCGGCCAAGAACAATGATTTAGAGGCCTCTATCAATTACGCCGCCGTCAGTGAAGCGGTTATCCAGTTCTGCCAAGAGGCCAAAGCGGAGCTACTAGAGACGCTCGCCGAAAATCTATCCGAGTTCTTAATGGCTCAATTCAATATTCCTGGACTGCGTCTTGAAATCGGCAAACCGATCGCCGTAGCTGAAGCGGAACTGGTCGGCGTTCGAATTGCTCGCGGAGTAAGTTTCTAGTGCACCACATTCTGCTCGGCGTCGGTAGCAACCATCATGCTGAATCCAACATTCGCGCCGGCCTAGAGCAGCTCACTCACTTTTGCAGCAACATCGAACACTCACCCTGCTATCGAAGCTCCGCCATCGATCCTACTCAACCCGACTACCTCAATCTCGTCACCAAAGCTGAAACAGAACTAGACCAAGAGTCCTTGATTAGTGCACTGAAGTCGATCGAGATTCAGCAGGGACGAATGAGTGGTCGCTACTGCGCTCTCGACATCGACCTGCTCTGTTTTGACCAAGAGATCGTCGAATCTGAACAGTTCAACCTGCCACACAAGGACCTAGAAAACTACGCACACGTGTTACTGCCAGCCGCCGATCTATGCCCAAACCAGCAACACCCAACGCTTGGTTATACCTTTATTGAATTATGGAATAAAAAAAGGGATCAGTTGCTTGAAAATCAATCCCTTTACCCGCACTCTTTATAGATCAGAAACAAGATAAAACCTTACATTTCAGAGGTCTACTTCGGTGCTAAACCTGTTCTGGATCCCCCTACTGACACTCATTGGGGTGTTCGTTTCACTTTCTGCCAACAAGGTGTCGAGAACGGCCTGCGCGTTTGCAACAGCCGCACTGCCAGCGGTCGCTATGGCTACCCTGATCTCTTACGCACCCTCGGTACTCGATGGCGAGCGTTTTATTGAGCGATTCGAATGGATTCCAGCAGTCGGATTAGAACTCGCCTTCCGACTCGATGGGTTTGCACTGCTGTTTGCCCTGTTGATCTTAGGCATCGGTCTTCTTGTTATCCTCTATGCTCGTTACTACCTCTCAGAGCAGGACAACATGCCGCGCTTCTATGCGATGTTGATTCTCTTCATGACCGCCATGTTGGGTATTGTGCTGTCAGAGAACCTGATTCAACTCTGGCTATTTTGGGAACTGACCAGCATCAGCTCCTTCTTGTTGATCAGCTTCTGGAATCACAAGAGCGAAGCGCGCAAAGGTGCTCGCATGGCACTGACCATTACTGGCATGGGTGGTTTGGCGTTGTTTGCAGGCATTTTGCTGATCGGCCAGGTAGTCGGCAGCTACAACCTGACGGATGTATTGGCTCAAGGGGATCTAATCCGTGGCTCTGAGCTCTACCCCTATATTCTAGTCCTAGTGCTTCTGGGAGCCTTTACTAAGTCGGCACAGTTCCCATTCCACTTCTGGCTGCCCCACGCAATGGCGGCGCCAACGCCGGTCTCTGCTTATCTTCACTCAGCAACCATGGTGAAAGCGGGCATCTTTTTAATGGCTCGACTCTACCCGGCGCTTGCGGGTACCGACATGTGGTTCTTGATCGTCACCTTGACCGGTCTTGCCACCTTGCTGGTTGGCGCTTACATGGCTCTGTTTAAGCACGATCTTAAGGGGCTTCTCGCCTACTCCACTATCAGTCACTTAGGTCTGATCACGCTACTACTCGGTTTAAACTCAAAGCTTGCGGCGGTCGCTGCTACCTTCCACATCATTAACCACGCGACCTTTAAAGCCTCACTGTTCATGGCAGCGGGCATCATCGATCATGAGACGGGTTCACGGGATATGCGCAAGCTGAACGGCTTGTGGAGATACATGCCTCACACAGCAATGCTAGCGATGGTCGCGGCACTGGCCATGGCAGGGGTACCGCTACTGAACGGCTTCTTGTCCAAAGAGATGTTCTTTGCAGAGACCCTACAGCAGGGGTCACTGGGTGCGCTCTCATGGATTCTGCCTGTTCTAGCGACTGTTGCCGGTATCTTTTCGGTTGCCTACTCGTTGCGCTTCATTCATGACGTCTTCTTTAACGGTGAACCGATCAATCTTCCTAAGACACCGCATGAGCCTCCACGCTACATGAAGATTCCGGTCGAGATACTGGTCGCACTCTGTTTTGTCGTGGGTATTGCCCCTGGTCTGGTAGTTGCAGAGATTCTACACAGCGCTGCAACCTCTCTGCTGCAAGGCGAGACGCCCTACTACAGCTTGGCCATATGGCACGGATTTAACTTCCCACTGCTGATGAGTTTCATTGCACTGTTGGGTGGCATTGTCGTCTACGCGACCCGTAAGCAGTTGTTTGAGTTTCAGGCGCAATTCCCTGAACGAGACGCTAAAGCGATCTTTGATCAAAACATCAAGCGCATTGTGGATGCTGCCACAAGAATTTACGGCACACTTGAGAACGGATCGCTGCAACGCTACACCATGCTGTTCATCTTGAGTGTTGCGCTCTTTACGACGGTTCCAATGACGAAGCTGATCAATTTAGAGGGAGCACGCCCACTGCTGCCGGTCGATGGTATTAGCATCGTCGCTACCATCATTTTGGTCGTCTCCACACTGGTGACGCTGATCTGGCACCGCAAACGGATGATCGCACTGATTGCTGTCTCGGTCGTCGGCTTAATCGTCTCGCTTATCTTTGCCCGCTTCTCAGCACCTGACCTAGCACTGACTCAACTCTCAGTTGAAGTGGTCACGGTGATACTGTTGATGCTCGCACTCTTCTTCTTACCACAGGTCACTGCAAAAGCCGCTAGCCCCTCATCGGTGGTACGTGATCTTGGTTTGGCAACCTTGATTGGTGGTGTGATGGCAACCATTAGTTACGCCATGATGACGCATCCGCAAACCTCGATTGCCGACTTCTTCATCGCCAATTCAAAAATAGGCGGTGGTGGTACCAATGTGGTCAACGTGATTCTGGTCGACTTCAGGGGCTTTGATACCTTTGGCGAGATCACCGTACTGGGCATTGCCGGTTTAGGTATCTACAAACTGATCGCACGCATGAAACTCTTCATGCCATCAGCTGATCTTAACGGCATACCTTGGAGCAACGATCACCACCCGATGATGCTTGCGACCGTCTCAAGAGCACTGCTTCCTTTAGCACTTTTGGTGTCGGCTTACATCTTCTTACGTGGCCACAACCTGCCAGGTGGTGGCTTTATTGCCGGTCTAGTAACCGCTGTAGCACTGATCCTGCAGTACATCGCCAACGGTGTCGATTTCATGCGCGAACGCTCGAAACTGAACTACCAGTGGCTGATCTCTGTCGGTTTGATCATCGCAGGCGCTACGGGAATGGGCAGCTGGCTGTTTGGCTACCCCTTCTTAAGTTCGTGGTTTGATTACTTCTATCTGCCGGGTATCGGAAAGTTCGAGTTGGCCAGTGCCATGCTGTTTGATCTAGGGGTCTACCTAACCGTCATTGGATCCACCCTACTTATACTCGGGAATCTAGGCGCATTAACGACCCACGCACGTCCAGAGGAGTCTAAATAATGGAGCTATTGATCAGTTTGATTATTGGCCTACTCACCGCTGTGGGGGTATTTCTAGTACTTCGTGGTCGTACTTTCCCAGTGGTACTTGGCTTAACGGTGCTCTCTTACGCTGTGAACCTGTTTATCTTTTCCGCCGGTCGACTCGTCATTGATGGTGCCGCGGTATTGAAATCTGGCCTAGCAATACCGGACCCTGTTCCGCAGGCGCTGGTTCTCACCGCCATTGTTATCGGTTTTGCGATGACCGCCTTCGCGGTCATCCTGGCCATTCGAGCCCGTGCCGACCTAGGTAACGATCATGTCGATGGCCGACTACCAGAACAGAGCGGAGAGCAGAAATGAATCACCTAATCACTCTGCCTATCATTCTGCCGCTTCTGTTAGCCACGCTGCAGCTACTGCCTCTGTTTGAAAAAAGCATTGAGCGCCAACGTGTCATCAGCCTGGTAGGTTCGCTCACTATGGTGATCGTCTCAGTCGCTCTGCTCATGTCAGCATCAGCAGGTAATGTAACGCTTTATGCACTGGGTAACTGGGATGCGCCGTTCGGCATCCAGCTAGTTGGAGATCGTCTATCGAGTCTGATGGTTCTGCTGACCTCTGTTCTGTTATTGGCCGCCAATCTCTATGCCAGCGCAGGTGACGATAACCAAGGGCGCTACTTCTACCCATTGATGATGTTCCAAGCGATGGGGATCAACGGTGCTTTTCTGACAGGGGATATATTCAACCTATTCGTCTTTTTTGAGATCCTGCTGATCGCCTCTTACTCTCTACTGATTCACGGTGGCGGAAAACACAAAACCAGTGCAGCTGTGCACTATGTTTTCCTGAACCTTGTCGGCTCTGCGATCTTTCTGTTTGCGTTAGGCATCATCTACGGCACGCTCGGCACCCTAAACATGGCCGATATGGCGCTGCGAGTACGTGAGCTTAATGAGTCTGAGATTCAACTGACTAAGATTGGCGGCATGATGCTGCTCTCGGTGTTCGCTCTGAAAGCGGCGCTACTGCCTCTACAATTTTGGCTACCAAGAACCTACGCATCGGCCCCAGGCCCCGTTGTGGCGCTCTTTGCCATCATGACCAAAGTGGGCATCTACTCAATCATTCGCGTTCAAAACCTGATCTTTGGTGACAGCGCTGGTGCTCTAACCGATCTAGGACAGGATTGGATCTGGGTATTGGCGCTCGGCACACTGGTGATGGCAACTCTGGGGGTTATTTCAGCACCGAGCGTGAAACGTCTAGCCGCTCACTTAGTCATTTTGTCTGTCGGCACGCTGTTGGTGGCCGTCGGTTTTGGCAGTGCAAACTCGCTATCAGCAGCGCTCTATTACGCCGTTCACTCTACGCTAGCGGGCGCTGCTTTCTTCCTAATCGGGGACATTATCGCTGAGCAGCGTGAACGCTCGTTTGACCGAATCGTGGCCGGTCGCTCTTTGGCGCAGCCGATGGGCATTGGGATACTCTTTTTCATTGCAGCTCTAACTCTGATCGGCATGCCACCACTGTCGGGCTTTATTGGTAAGTTTTTGATCATGAAGTCGATCGACAGCAGCTCGGCACTGGTCTGGGCTTGGCCGCTGTTATTGATCGGCAGTTTGGCAGCACTGGTCGCCTTTTCACGCGCCGGATCGACACTGTTTTGGCGTTCCAACGGCAAACCGGATAGCAGCAAGGCCTCAGCAACGCGTAAATTTATTGCGGTCGGCATACTGCTGAGCGCTGCACCGTTGATGAGCCTATTTGCCGGCCCAATCACCCAGTACACAGACGCAACTGTTGAGCAGTTACGAGCGTTTGAGCAGGACCCGACACAGATTATGGCTAAAGGAGTGCAACGATGAGTTTCGTACGATCTTGGCTACCACGCCCCTTCTTATCACTGGTTCTGTTAATTGTCTGGTTGCTGATGAACAACAGTTTCTCGCTCGGGCAAATAGTGCTGGGGTTGATCCTAGCCTTGGGAATCCCACTACTGACAGAACCTCTACAGACTCAACAGATGGCGGTTAAGAGACCGCTAAAACTGATCAGATACATTCTGGTATTACTGTGGGATATCGTGGTCGCCAATCTTGCGGTAGCCAAATTGATTCTAGGGCCAACCAAAGCACTGCAACCTGGTTTTATCGCCTACCCGCTTAACTTAACGGGGGATCTACCGATCACCCTGCTTGCCTCAACCATATCACTGACGCCTGGAACCTTGAGTGCCGAAGTGAGCAAGGATCGAGAGTGGCTTTACATACACGCCCTTGATCTTCCCGACGAGCAAGCGTTGATTGATGAGATTAAACAGCGTTACGAGACCCCGCTGAAGGAGATATTCCAATGTTAGAGATCAGCCTTAAAATCGTTCTCGTCATGATCAGCATCGCTCTTATCATGAACACTTACAGTTTAGTCAGAGGCCCCTCGTTGCCCGAGCGCATTCTGAGCTTGGATACGCTCTACATTAACAGTATTGGTTTGATTCTGATCTATGGCATTGTGCAAGCCAGCTCCATCAACTTTGAAGCCGCACTGTTAATCGCCATGCTTGGCTTTGTCAGCACGGCCGCGCTCTGCAAATACCTTCTGCGCGGCGATATCATTGAGTAAGGGATAGGACAGAAGAACTATGAATTTTGCGATTGAACTGATCCTATCTCTGCTACTACTGCTAGGCGGATCATTAATTCTGATTGGCTCACTGGGTCTGATTCGTCTTCCTGACGTTTACACTCGTTTGCACGCGCCTACAAAAGCGACCACCCTCGGTATGGGTGCGATCTTGATTGCATCAATGCTATTCACTCTGTTCGATCAGGGTTCATTAAGTGTGCAGCAACTCTTGATCACGCTGTTCCTGTTCATCAGCGCCCCTTTGACAGGGCACCTGTTAGCCAAAACAGCCATGCATCAGCGCTTAAAACAGATCGACAAGACCAAAAACGCGGAACTGATTGAAGTAGCTAGGGATCGAGAAGCCCCCAATCACTCTTCGGATTGAAGCAAGGCTAGGCTCGATGTAACCAACTGCTCACCGGCCTCTAATCGACGGTGAGTATCTTCGATGGATCGATCCTTAGGGTAGATCGCTTTCGCTTGAGCAATCAGCGCTAGAGCACCCTCCTCATCCCCGATATTTTGACGAGCAATCGCCACATCTCTATAGAGTTGAATATCCGGTATCTGTTCAAGATAGGCTTCGCCCCACTCAATAAAGCCCAATACAGCATTCTGATCTTGATGCTCTATCGCACCATAGAGTGAAGAGCGCATGACAAAATACTCACCCAACTCTTTAAAGTAGACATTGTTGAGCGCGAACCTCAAATGGGTTGGCTGAGTGCCGCGATGTTTGTAGTACTGCATGATTCCGGTCTGCGACAACAGCGAGTGAACTAAAAAGAGCACCATAATCGGCACAATGAATAGTGGACTACCTTTCAAAAGAGCCGTCGCACCCAGCGAGAGTTTGACCGGTTTGATAAGAGTGCGGTACGAGAAGAGCACGGCTAACAGCAGTGTCAGTAGAATCCAGTGGTATGTTGAAATATAAAAAGGTAACTCTGTCTGGGTATGCAGAGCGATGGGTAATAGCAGTGCGGCAAGCGCCAACCCCTCTCCCCACCCTAAACGGATCAACTGCAACACAACCCCTAAGACCGCGATACCAATGGCCAGCAGTGCGACCAAGCCGCCCTCGTCCATCCAAAACAGCAGTTCATTATGAGGATGGGAGAATCGAGGACTTCCATCGACCGCTGAAGCGTCCGTTGTCTGATAGTAGGTGACACGCTCTTTTTGGAATTCAGACTGGAAGCTACCGATGCCGTGACCAAACAGCGGCGAGCGTTCAAACACATCCAGTGCGATACGATAGATATGAGGACGAGCATCCTTACCCTCCTCTGCCAGTTTTTCTATCTTATTGTAGGCCTGCAGTGCACCATCATTGGCTTGATAACCGGCAATAGCTCCGGTTCCCAGTGTGAATGCCAACGCAATCGCCAGTAGCGGCTGACTGATTAGTGCTTTAATGCGCCCTGCGCAAATCAACAATAGTGCCAGCAAAGCACCGATCAAACCGACCCTAGAACCGGATGCGGCGACCTCTAGTGACGCTAGAAACAGCGTCAGAAACAGCGCTGATTTTTGCGGCCAGCGCTGTTCACTGAAGGTTTTCGTAGTCGCTAACCAAAGCGCTAGCGCCACCGCCGTTGCCATCAATGAGGCTTGTAAATTGGGTTGCTGGAACATCCCCAGCAGTCGATTGCCCGATGAGATAGGCACCCAACCTCTAAACAGTGGGTGTGAAATCATCTGTACCAGGCCGACCAGGGCATGAATCAACATCGACGCCATTAACAGATAGAGCAACTGATTCATCTGTTGCTCACTGAGTCGATACTGCAGCACAGAGAACCAGAGCGCGATACCGCCAAACACCACACCGAGTCGAATCAGCCACTCGCCGGGGCGATCCATACCTGAGACAAACCCCGTCAGGTAGAGCCCTATCGGCATCGCCAAAATTAACCAAAGGTAGTTTGGACGCACCCATTCACCAGACTCTATAATCTTAAAAATGGCGCCCGCAATGATAAAGAGCACCGGCAACCAGACCACCGCATTAAACGGTAGATTCAACCCTTCACCACCTAAATTGTCCTGGTAATAGAAGGGCGCAACCAGAAACAGCAGACTCAAAAGAATCGTTAAAACTTTAGATGCACGACTCTCATCTGAATCTTGGCCCAATAGTTGCATGTAATCTCCATAAGTTTGGTAAATAGCAGTCGACTATTAAGTAATAGCACATGTAAGAAAATTGTCGTGCTTTTATGCTTATAATGACAGTTATACCTATAAAGTAGATTTATTGATTAAGGAAATTCAATGCTCTCTAAAGTGATCATCCCCGTTGCCGGCCTAGGTACTCGAGTTCTTCCAGCCTCTAAAGCCATTCCGAAAGAGATGCTGCCCGTTGTCGATAAACCGGTTATCCAACACGTCGTAGAAGAGGCCGCACGCGCAGGATTTCGCCAGATTGTTCTAGTAACTCGTTCTGGCAAAGAGTCGATCGAAAACCATTTCGATGCCAACTACGAGCTAGAGCAGATGCTTGCCCTTAAGAATAAGACTGCTCTTTTGAATGCGGTAGAGAACTCACTACCAAAGGGCATCGAGGTCATCTCTGTGCGCCAACCTAGTGCAAAAGGTTTGGGGCATGCGGTTTTGTGTGCTGCCCACGTCATTGGTTCAGAGGACTTTGCAGTCATGCTGCCCGATATGGTGATTGACGATGAGGGGCTTGCCAGCGACTTCTCTGAAATGGTGAAACGTTACCAGAAGAACGGTTCTGGCCAGATCATGGTGGAGGGCGTACCACAGGAACATGTTGATCGTTACGGTATCGTGGATTGCGGTGGCCAACAGCTGACCGCAGGCACAGGCGCCCCGATTCATGGCATGGTTGAGAAACCACCCGTCGATCAAGCGCCATCAAACCAAGCGATTGTAGGTCGTTACATTCTGCCTAACCGTGTGATGGAGCTGTTGAAGACGACACAACCCGGTGCCGGCGGCGAAATCCAACTAACCGATGCGATGCTAGAGCTACTATCAGAGTCAACAATGGAGGCCTACAGCATGCGCGGCACCGTCTATGACTGTGGTAACAAAGCGGGTCTTCTACAAGCTAACCTTGCATTCGGTTTGAAGCACCCTGAAACCGCTGATGCGATGCGTGACTTCCTAGCTAAGAAGCAACTCTAAGAGGTCGATATGACTCAAGCTTGGTCGAAACTGGAACAATCAGCTGCACGCCTGAGTGCACAGCATCTTCGTGAATTGATCGATACTGATCAACGCTTTGAATCACTCTCGTTCCGACATGAAGGGATGTTGATGGACCTCAGCCGCCAGCGAATCGATGCTCAGGTGATGAGTGAGCTATTGGCACTGGCCAACGAGAAGCAGCTTCCGTCAGCCATCAAAGCGCTGTTACAAGGTGAACACGTCAACAATACGGAAGACAGAGCGGCGCTTCACTCTGCACTGCGTCTACCTAAAAGTGCACAGCTCCAAGTCGATGATCAAGATGTTGTCAGTGATGTTCACAAAACTTTGGATCGCATGGAGCAGTTTGTTAACCAGATTCATCAGGGCCAGTGGCGTGGCTACACGGGTAAACCGATCACCGACGTGGTCAACATCGGTGTCGGGGGGTCCGATCTTGGGCCGCTAATGGTCTGTGAAGCGACTCACCAGTTCCGACCAGAAGCGTCATTGAACATCGGTTTGCACTTTGTCTCCTCTATGGATGGCAGTCAGCTTTCGAATCTACTCCTTGAGCTAGACTCAGAGACCACCCTATTCGTTCTATCGTCTAAATCCTTTGGCACCATTGATACGCTGGCTAACGCGGCAACGGCGGTGGATTGGCTACAAGAGCGCAGCGGTTTAAATCGTGAGCTTCTGATCAAGCAGCACTTTATTGGCGTCACAGCCGCTCCTGAAAAAGCGGTCGCTTGGGGCCTCTCTGAAGAGACACTGCTGGAGTTTTGGGAGTGGACCGGTGGACGCTACTCGCTCTGGTCAGCGATCGGCCTTCCGATTGCTATCAGCATAGGGATGCAGGGCTTCCGTGATCTGCTGGCCGGTGCACACAGCATGGACAAACATTTCGAAGAGGCGGAGTTTGCCAATAACCTTCCTGTGCTTCTGGCGCTGATCGGTATCTGGAACATCAACTTCCAGGACATTCATGCCCATGCGATCTTGCCGTATGACGGTCGATTAGCCCACCTTCCTGCCTATCTAGAGCAGTTGGAGATGGAGAGTAACGGCAAGAGTGTTGGTATTGATGGAAACTCGATTGCACAGCGCACCTGTCCAATTCTTTGGGGCGAGATTGGCCCGAATGCACAGCATGCGTTTTACCAGCTTCTTCACCAGGGCACTGAGCGTGTGATGTGTGACTTTATTGTCCCTGCACGCCGCTACGTCGATCGTGAGAGCTCACTGCAAGAGCAGCATCAACTGGCCCTGGCTAACTGTTTAGCTCAAGCTCGCGTGCTTGCGCTAGGCGATGCTGCGCTGACCGATGGTATTGAGCGTCCAGCCTGGCAACGCTACTTCGGCAACCAGCCTAGCACTGTTCTGATGCTGGATGAGCTGACCCCCTACAATTTAGGGAGCCTGATCGCACTCTATGAACATAAGGTCTACGTCCAAGCGGTTATCTGGGGCATCAATCCATTTGACCAGTGGGGTGTCGAACTGGGCAAGAAGGTGGCTAACGACCTAATTACTGCACTCAACCAAAGTGCCGACCATCAGTACGACCCTGCTACCGAGGGACTACTGAATGAGATTCAAAATTTGCGAGGTAACGGACAATGAAGATCAGCGTTTGGGGACACGAACTCAGCGCATGGATTGCCCGTGCGCAATTGGCTGCCTATGGTAATGACATCTACCACGCGGTCGCCGATAACGAACCCATTGAGAGCCACCTGCGATCTGAACCGGGGCTTCTAACCAGCATCCAAGCAGCCGAGTTTAATCAGCGTCTGATTATCGCCCCTCATAAAGCCCTAGAGTCCGATGTTCACTGGATTGCAATGGAGTCGAGCGATTTCGATGAAGCGAAAACACTGGTCGAGCGTTTAGCTGAATCGGACAAACCTCTGCTTCTCATTAACCAGAGTAACTTTGGGGTTGGTGCGAGCGATGAACTGCAGTCGATGCTGGATGAGAGCAAAGGGCAGTACGTTGTCTACTTCCCGGATGTATTGCAAGCGGGCCAAGCGATGCAGCAGTTTGCCAACCCTCAAGCTCTGCTAATCGGCAGTGAGCACGAGGTAGCAACAGATCTACTGCTAAGCCTGTTACGCCCCTTCCACCTAGGGCAGAGAGCCATTCAACGCATGACACGCCGTGAGGCCGAATTCGTTAAGTATGCGATCACCGGTATCTTGGCGCTCCGTCTAGGCTACATTAATGAGATGGCGGGACTGTGCGATCAGCTGGGTATCGATATTGATGCGATTCGTCGTGGTATGACCACCGATGTGCGTATCGGTAGCCACTACCTGCAGCCAGGCTCTGGATTTGGTGGTCAGCAGTTCACCCAATACCTAGAAGGACTATCAACACTGCTCAGTGAACAGAAGGGCTCTGTCTTTGTCGATACCCTACTGCAGCAGAATGAGGTCAATAAAGAGTGGCCATTTAGAACCCTGTGGCAACACTATCAGTGTGACCTAAGTAACAAGACCTTTGCTATCTGGGGAGTTGCATTCAAGCCAGGTGTGGCCGACGTTGAGACCTCACCAGCACTGCGCGTCATCGATGCACTGTTGGCGCAGGGGGCGAAACTACAGATCCATGATCCTGAAGCGCTACAGACACTAGCCGCGCGCTATCCAGGCAACCAGCAGATACAACTGATGACGCATAACTACGACGCCTGTGAGGGCGCCGATGCGCTGTTGGTACTGACGGCCTGGCCAGAGTACGCATCACCCGACTTCAATCGCATCGCCTCCCAGTTGGAGAATCCTCTTATCATTGATGGGCGCAATCTGTATGATCCAAACCGCGTCCAATCAGCAGGCATAACCTACTACTGTATGGGACGCAGCTGTTTAACCAACGCCTAATTTCAAAAGGTTGCTGTGACCGATAAAAAGATTGAACACGCCCAGCTGAACTGGCGTGACGAACAACCCGAGTCGACTCAGTTTGGTGATATCTACTTCAGTGTTGAAGATGGTATCGCCGAGACTGAGCATGTGTTCATTCAATCCAATCAGCTTCCAGAGAGACTAGCATCACTCGACAAGCCAATGTTCACCATTGGTGAAACCGGATTTGGTACCGGACTTAATTTCCTAGTAGCTCGTCACCATTTTTTAACGACGGCTAAACCGCAGCAAACACTGCACTTCATCAGTTGTGAAAAGTACCCAATGCGCCTCGCTGATCTTAAGCGCGCATTGACACCCATTGGTGCAAAAGAGCCGTTCGCAGAGGGCGTTGATCAACTGGTGAGGCTATGGCCTGCTGCTCTACCTGGGTTTCACCAATTAAGCTTCGACAACGGGAGAATTCAGTTATGGCTCCTATTCGGCGATGCAGCCCAACAACTGTCGCAGATCGACGCCAGAGTGGATGCATGGTTCTTAGATGGGTTCGCTCCGTCAAAAAACCCTGAGATGTGGCACGAAGGTCTGTTTAAACAGCTGGCCAGATTGAGCAGTGAGAACACCAGTTTTGCGACTTTTACTTCTGCCGGCATCGTTAAACGAGGCCTGCAATCGGTGGGTTTTGAGATCAAAAAGATTCCTGGATTCGGCCGAAAGCGAGAGATGATTCACGGCCAATTTATTCAGGCCAGAGATTCACAGTCGCAGACTAAGCCATGGTTAGCTCGCCCGACTGCTCAAGAGAGAGGCAAAAACTGCGCTGTCATCGGGGCTGGGCTTGCCGGTGCTAGCGTTGCTCACGCATTAGCTGAGCGGGGCATAGAGGTTGATCTCTATGAGCGAGCACCGAAACCCGCAACGGGCGGCTCCGGTAACCCACAAGGGGCGCTCTATGCCAAGTTACCGGCGGTGCCGACTGCGGCATCCCGCGTCCACGCCAACGGCCTGCAGTTCACCGTCAATCAACTCAAGGCATTAAACCTTGATGACCAACAGCACGCCGATCTGTGTGGGGTGTTACAGCTCGCTGTCAGTGAAAAAGATCAAAAACTGCAGCAGAAGTTGATCGAAGCAAACAACTACCCTGAGTCGCTGGTTAAACGGGTATCTGCAGAAGAGGCGTCTGAACTGGCAGGTACCGTCACAGAACATTCAGCACTCTATTTTCCAGACGCGGGTTGGGCATCGCCTCCTAAACTGGTCGACTATCTACTCAAACATGACAATATTCGCAGCCACTTTAACTGCCCCATTGAAACCCTTGAGCGTGACGGCAGCCAATGGCTAATCAACGGTGAAGCCTATTCACAGGTGGTTATCTGCAGTGCGTATGAGACAGAGCTACTAACAGGGTTAGCGAAGCTTGATCTGAAGCCTATTCGTGGCCAGACCAGCTGGTGCTCATCCGAAGAGACACCGAACTTAAAAACCGTGGTGTGCGGTGAGGGGTACATTTCACCGGCTCTGAATGGACAGTACTGTTTTGGCGCCTCATTTAAGGTGAATGACACTAGTCAGGATCTGAAACAGGCAGAGCACCAACACAACTTAGATCTTCTTGAACGGGCGCTGCCTGAGCTGTCTGAATCGGTGCAAAACAGAGAACTCTCTGGACGAGCATCGCAGCGAGCAGGGACTCGCGACTACCTGCCGATGGTCGGGGCTTTGTGTGATACAGAGAAATTGGTTGAGCAGTACCAGCGCTTAAGTGTCGATGCCAGTACAGAGTTCAATGACACAGCGCCTTGGCTTGAGGGGCTCTATGTCAGTGTGGGGCATGGCTCTAAAGGGTTGATCACCTGCCCTATCGCAGCGGAGATCATTGCCGCGCAAATCACCCACCAGCCCTACCCCTTAGAGCAGGAGTTGGTGGATATCTTATCGCCACAGCGATTTGCGATCCGCGATCTGATTAGAGCGGCTCATTCAAAAGGCTAATGCGAACCGCTAGTAAGCTTGAGCCAGGTTTAATCAGCTAATCGCTTATTCTGAGGCTTGCTCTGCGTTCTGCTGCTGAATCTTGGCAAGATCTTCAGCAGGGATAATGGTTGTGGTCTCGGTTTTACTGTCGAACATGATCAGCGCTTTACCGGTAAGGATCTGCTCTCTCACCTCTTCGACACGCTCTTCAAGACTCACTTCCTGTTCACCGTAGTCTGTCCCATCACGGGTAACAAACTCTTCGATCATGCCACGTAGGGCATCATCCGAAAGCATATTCGCTGGAACAATCACTACACTCTTCCTAACAACTGGTTAAATTCATTTTCATCTAGCACGCGGATGCCCAACTGCTCTGCTTTGGCCAATTTGGACCCAGCACCGGGTCCTGCGACCACCGCATCCGTTTTGGACGAGACACTGCCAGAGACCTTCGCACCCATCTCTTGAAGAAGCGCTTTCGCTTCACTGCGTCCCATAGTTTCAAGCGTACCAGTAAGCACCCAAGTCTGCCCTTCTAATGGCGCACTGGCGTCGCTGACCCTTCTCTCAGAGTACCAATGCATACCGAACTCAATCAGCTGCGTTTCAAAACGCTGCAACTGTTGGCACCAAGTCTCATCTTGGATCGCTTCTAGGACGCCAGCTGCCGCACGACTACTCAATTTAGGCACAGCTTTAAGCGCATCTTCATCTGCAGCCAAAAGCGCTTCGACTGTTTCAAAATGGGCTGCCAAAGCCTTAGCACCGGTCGCTGCTACACCTTTAATGTTAGACCCCTCAATCAGCTCAGCAAAGCTGACACTGGCCTGCAGCTTGGCGGCAATCTGCTCCTGCTCTTCCAGTTGAATGCCTAACGACAGGAGATCATCCAGAACCTTCTGGTTATGTTCCTCCGCCATAAAGTGGGTAATCTCATGGGCTACTTCCAGACCAATATCTGGAAGAAGGGTCAACGTACGAGACTGCGCCTGACGAATTCGTTCAAGCGTCCCCAAACTTAGCGCTAAAGTTCGAGCCGTCTCTTCCCCTACTTCAGGAATACCGAGGGCATAGATAAAGCGAGCTAGAGAGATGGTTTTAGACTGACCGACCGCATCGATCAGGTTTTGCGCTGACAGCTCAGCATATCCCTCTAGGGTTAACACCTGATCTTTGGTCAGTCTAAACAGATCCGCAGGTGATTTAACCAGCTCACGATCCACCAGTTGTTCAATCGCCTTGTCGCCCAGACCATCAATATCGAGCGCTTTACGAGAGACGAAGTGGATCAACGCCTGCTTCAACTGGGCACTGCAACTGAGGCGCCCAACACAACGGTAGACCGAACCTTCGACCTTCTGCTCCTGTCCTTTGCTGCGCTTAACGAGCTGCACACGCTCCACCTCAGAGCCACACACAGGACAAGCAGAAGGGATAGCAATCGGTTGTTCATCACCGGTGCGACGATCGGTTGCCACTTTGACGATTTGCGGAATAACATCACCTGCGCGGCGAATAACAACCCAATCCCCTACTTTCGCATCCAGTCGCGCGATCTCGTCCATGTTGTGTAGGGTGGCATTACTGACCGTGACTCCACCGACGAATACGGGTTCTAAACGAGCAACAGGGGTCACAGCACCTGTACGGCCAACTTGGAAATCAACATCGAGAAGCTGTGTCACCTCCTCTTGGGCAGGGTACTTAAACGCCGTAGCCCAGCGAGGATCACGTGAGCGGAAACCTAGGGTCTCTTGCACCTCTCGCGAATCGCACTTCAATACCACGCCATCTATGTCATAAGGGAGAGCGTCACGTTTAGCACCCAGAGCCTCGATGTAGTCGAAACAGGCATCCGCGCCCTCAACACGAGCGATTTGATCACTGATCTTGAGGCCCCAGCTATTAATTAACTGCAAGGTCTCATAGTAACTATCAGGCAGCTCATCGGAACCAACGCCCGTTCCATAACAGCAGAAGGTCAAAGGACGACTGGCGGTAATCGATGGGTCGAGCTGACGCAGGCTGCCTGCTGCAGCATTACGCGGATTCACAAAGCTCTTTTGACCCGTCTCACGAGCCTGTTGATTGAGCGCTTCAAACCCAGCCCGCGGCATATAGACCTCGCCACGCACTTCAATACGCTCTGGCCAACCCGCTCCCATCAATTTCAGAGGGACACTTTGGATGGTGCGTACGTTGCTGGTGATATCCTCACCGGTAGAGCCATCACCACGGGTCGCTGCTCTAACCAAAAAGCCATTCTCATAGAGGATGCTGACGGCCAGACCATCCAGTTTGGGTTCAAGCGTAATCGCCAGCGAGGCATCGCTGTCCAACCCCTCTTGAGCACGACGGTAGAATGCATGAACGTCATCACGATTGAACTGGTTGCTCAGACTCAGCATAGGGATCTCGTGTACCACTTCAGCGAAGCCACCCTCGGGTTTAGCGCCGACACGTTGAGTTGGCGAATCCGCGGTAACTAGCTCAGGGTGGTCTGCTTCGAGTGCTTCGAGTTGGCGATAGAGGTGGTCATACTCAGCATCCGTGACCGAGGGGTCATCGAGTACATAATAGCGATAGGCGTGCTGTTGGAGCTGCTCTCTGAGCTCCAGAATCTGTTGTTCAATCGACATAAGGTTTGGACTTATTTGGATTTGCGAGTACGACGGCTCTTAGCGCGTGAACGAAGCTTGTAGGCCTTCACCAACTCACGATAGTGCTCCTGAGTTTGGGGACGCATCACTGAACGATCACTGTCGAGCATCTCGCCACCCAGTGCCTTAGCCAGAGTCTCCGCCGTGGCCAACATGCAATCAACCGCGTAGGAAGGATCACGTGGTTCGGTCATCGACATAAAGAAGGTGACCGCAGGCGTCTCATGGTCAGCCAAGGTCTCTATATTGAATGAGCCAGGTTCACCCACATCACTCATGGTAAATTGAATCGGTGAGTGATCACTGTTGTCTTCGAAACGATGGAAAAGATCCATCTGACCAAACTCCATACCACAGCGTTCAACCACGGTTTGAATATGAGCACCCGACAGGGAGCCACCCTTGGGTGCAACAACAAAGACAACCAAGCGGGTTTCTGGATCACTGAGGTCAAGTTCACGGAACTGTCGTCCGGTCGATGGAGATGCAGCGGCGACTGCAGCCTCTTGAGTCTCGGAGTCCTGTATCGCTTCAGCCTGGTCGATCAGCTCAGGCTCTTCGATCTCTGGCAGCGAGCTCACCAGTGATTCAATATCCTCAAGCGGTTCATCAACGGCATCCACATTAGGCTCAAGGAGCTGATCGAACTCACTGGCCTCTGGTTCCGGCTTTTTGGCAGGTGATTTGCGTTTACGAGCCGGTTTCTCTTTTTTGGCGCCCGCATCGACCAACTCATGAATTGGGCGATCAAGATCTAGGCCAAATAGGTCATCGACGTGACCGACAGGTTGTTCTGCAACGGGTTCAGCCTCTGGCTCTGGCTCTGGCTCTGGCTCTGGCTCTGGCTCTGGCTCTGGCTCTGCAGTCTGTTCGACTGTAATCTCTTGTTCAAGCGCCTCTTCAGGTGACTCGTCAGCAATTTCAACTTCAGGTGCTGCGGGCTCTTCCTGAACGGCTTCCTCTTGGATTGCCTCTTCTTGGACAGACTCTTCTAGAACGGCTTCTTCGATGGGTTGCTCAAGCGTTTCTTCAGGCTCAGTGCTATCTTCAGGCTCAGGACTGCTCTCAAGCTCAGGGCTGTTCTCAGACTCAGGGCTGTCAATAGAGAGCGTCGGCTCACTGGGCTTAAGATTGGTTTTGCGAGGAGCCGATACGATACCTTCATCCGATAGGCTATCAAATGGATCGGGCTCAAGATCATCGACTCGAAGATCAGCGAGAGGGTCATCAATCACTGGCTCAGCTTCAACAGAGGATTGTTCAGGCTGCGCCGTTAGACTATCAAGTGGGTCTTCAGTTTGACTGGCTTGCTGAGCTTCGGCTGCCATTAAGGCATCGATATCGGGGCGCTCAACTTTGCGCTTTACTCGAGCACCCCCGTTAGGCAGTTCAGGATTATGTTTATCGGCAATTTCATCAGTGTCAGTCGATTCAGAGGAGGGATCGATCTTCATGCGGATTCGATTGGAGCCACCGCTGATACGTCGCCATCCATCGACAAGGATAAGCAGAATCAGCACGGCACCTGCCGCCATCAACCAATCTCTTAACTCCATTAAACGCTATCCTTGAACCACTGAAATTTATGCTTTTTGTAAACCCCTACTTTACAACTTCAGAGACCACTATTTCTAGTGGTTGAGACAAACCTTTTGTAGGTATATCAGTGATTTCCGCAATCATATCGCCTGGCTGTGGAGTCACATCACCACTGAGGCTGATTCGGGCGCTGACTGAAACGGTCTCATAACCCGATAGACGGGCTTGAGGTGTCATCGCATTGGCATCACTTAACACCAACTCAACCGGCAAATCGGCCGCCGTTAAACGCACACCTGCCAGTGGCATACCACCCTCTAAAGGACGCGCAACAATGAAGACTGGCGTCTCTGCTGGTACATTAGCGAGCAGTTCAGCAGCCACTGAAACTTTTACGGGTATAGCCGCCATCGCAGGCATTTCGATATCGCTGACATCTTCACCCAAGGCGATTAACTCATTTCGAGCACGCTCAACGCCATTCTGTAACGACTGAGCAGAAGCACCATCGGCATTGATTAGCGCTGTTGACCAGAAGCCAATCGCATCGCGATAGGCCTTACGCTCAAAGGCATCGATTCCCAAAATGCCTAGTGCTGTGATTTCGAACGGTTCCGCCGCTAGCGTTTTATCAACTTGGTCACGAACTTCAGGCGTCATGCCACCGGCAACGAAGAACATAGACTGAGCCAACTGCCCCATCACTGTCGCGTACTGAACATCCTGAGGCGTGAGGTAGGCTAAGGTATTTTGATAAGCCTCTAACGCACCCTGATAATCTTGTTGGCCCATCAGCGTGCTGGCTAACAGATACCAACCTTCTGGGTTTGCGGGTTGTAGCTCCAGCTCTTTACGCAGCTGATCAATCGCTTCTTGCAGCGTGGGCTGACGACCATCAAATGGATCTTCAGACATGTTCAGTGCCACTTCTAGCGCTGGTGCACTACCGACTTTGGCGTAAAGCCCTAATGAAGCAACCACCACCACTAACGCGATAAAAGAGGCAGCCATAAACTGTTTAGTTGAGATCGATTCGGAACTGAGCGAACGACTCTCCGTGCTGGCATCAATCAGCAAGTTCTTTTCAAGCTCTGTTTTAAGAACGGCAAAGTCCTCTTGTGACAATGATCCCGATGCGACCTCTTGCTCCAACTCCTGAAGACGATCTTTAAAGACTTCGACGTTATCGCGTTGCGGGTCAGAGGTAACGACCGTATCGACTTTATCTTTGAACTGTTTCCAAACCGGGTAGATAACAAACAGAATTGCTACGACCGATAACAGCGCAATACCCAACCACAAATACAACATTACTCTTTATCCTGTTTTAAAAGCGCATCGAGACGTGCCTGATCATCAGAGCTTAGCGCTGCCTCGCTCACTTTTCGACGCGAACGGCGCTGCCATACAACCGCTAAAATCACTAACACACCAAAGCCCAATACTAAAAACGGCCCATTCCATAGCAACCAAGTCTGACTGTTCATTTTGGGGCGGTAGAGAACAAATTCCCCGTAGCGAGTCACCATAAAATCGATAATCGACTCATCTTCAGCCCCCTCATCGATCATGCGAAACACCTCGGTGCGTAGGTCTTTTGCGATGGGGGAGTCCGAATCGGCAATATTCTGGTTTTGACACTTAGGGCAACGCAGTTCAGCCGCTAAAGCATGAAAACGCTTCTCATCTTCCACTGATTTGAAGTTGTGGGTATCAATGGCTGCGAAGCTGGAGCTCGACAATAGAACCAACAGAAACAGTGCGCGAATCATGAAGCTTCACCCTTGATCGTCTCAATGACGGACGAGAGATCCTGCCAAACTGTTGCATCCACCGCACCAACATGACGGTAACGAATAACACCCTGCTGATCGATCACGTAGGTCTCTGGAGCACCGTAGACCCCTAGATCCAATCCGAGACGACCTTGGGGGTCAAAAACAACCTCTTTGTAAGGGTCTAGATAGCGACGTAACCAATCATTCGCTTTGGTTAAATCGTCTTTATAGTTGATGCCATAAATGGTGACACCCTGGCTGGCCAACTGATTAAGGAAGGCGTGCTCCTCTTTGCAGGTGGGACACCAAGTAGCCCAGACATTAACCAGTGCGATATCGCCTTTAAAATCGTCCACCGTCAGCTTGCGACTTGGATCAGTAACAGAGGTCAACTCAAACTCAGGCATCGGCTTGTTCAACAGTGCCGATGGCAGTTCACGCGGGTCTAGGTATAGACCCTTCCAAAGAAAGAAGCCTAAACCGATAAAGAGCGCCAGCGGTGCAAATAGAAACAGTTTCTTCATGACGACTCCTTAGGCCAATTTCGCATCGCGCTGCGACATCTTACGGTAACGTTTGTCCATCGCCGCAAGGAAACCGCCAAAAGTCATCAACAGACCGCCCAACCAGAGCCAGCGAACATAGGGCTTAAACTGCAGACGAATCGCCCAAGCACCATCCTCTAGAGGCTCACCCAGTGCCACATAGAGATCTCTGAATAGACCCGCATCAATCGACGCTTCGGTCATCACGTTGCCACGGGCAGTATAGAGACGCTTCTCGGGTGTCATGACTTCGTAGAGTTGACCATCCTGGTAGACGTTGATGACACCCTTGTCAGAGGTGTAGTTAGGTCCTTCAACGTGCTCGATACCTTTAAATTCAAAGACATATTGTCCAACCTCTTGGCGATCACCGGGCGCCATACGCAGATCACGATGTTCAGTAAACGCTGAGACCATCGCGATACCCACCGCAAGCACTGCCATACCCAAGTGTGCCAAATGCATACCCCAGTAAGCACGAGGTAGTTTCTTCAGAGAGGCAAAGAGTGAACCTGAACGCTTACCGGCACGATCGTATAGATCGACCAGTGCACAGAAGACGATCCAGTAGGCCAAGATAATGCCCACATAAGTCCAGTGATCCCAACCCTCGCCACCACGAATCATCATGGTTGCGACGCCAAAGACGACGGCAAGCACTAAAGGACCGATCAGACGTTTGAGCAGTTGAGATGCATCGGTTTGACGCCAGCGCACCAGCGCGCCGACACCCAGAGCCACCATCAGCAGAGCGCCTAGAGGAACCGTCAAAGCATTGAAGTAGGGAGGTCCAACCGACATTTTACCCATGCCCAGAGCATCAATTAGCAGAGGATAGAGGGTGCCTAGTAGCACAGTGAATGCGATGACTGTCAGTAGAACGTTGTTGACCAACAGCAGAGTTTCACGCGAGACCAAGGTAAAGCTAGAGTCACTCTTCACCTGAGCGGCACGAATGCCGTAGAGCAGAAGGGAACCCCCAATGGCCACTGCAAGCATGACCAGAATGTAGAAACCTCGTGCTGGATCCGATGCAAAGGCATGCACCGAGGTCAGAACGCCGGAACGAACTAAGAAGGTTCCTAACAGGCTGAGCGAGAAGGCAAAGATCGCAAGCAGTAGCGTCCAGCTTTTGAAGACACCACGTTTTTCAGTGACTGCCAGGCTGTGAATCAATGCAGTGCCAACTAGCCACGGCATCAATGACGCGTTTTCGACTGGATCCCAGAACCACCAGCCGCCCCAACCAAGTTCGTAGTAGGCCCACCAACTGCCTAGTGCAATACCCAGCGTCAGGAATGCCCAAGCAACGTTCGTCCATGGACGTGACCAGCGTGCCCAAGCGGCATCCATACGTCCGCTCAACAGGGCCGCAATAGCAAAGGCAAACGCAACTGAGAAGCCAACATAGCCCATGTAGAGCATTGGAGGGTGAACAATCAAACCAAAATCTTGAAGCAGTGGGTTAAGGTCTGCACCCTGTGCCGGAGAACGAGGTAAAAGACGCTCGAACGGGCTTGAGGTAAAGATGACGAACGACAGAAAACCGGTCGTAATGATGCCTAACACACCTAAAACGCGACCAATAATGTCCAACGGCAACGCTTTACTCTTCAGAGCAACGGCTAACGTCCAGCCAGCAAGGGTCAGTACCCAAAGTAGAAGAGACCCCTCATGACCACCCCATACTGCACTGACACGGTAGTACCAAGGTAGGGCCGTATTAGAGTTATTGGCAACGTACTCAACACTGAAGTCGTTGGTTAAGAAGGCGTAGACCAGAAAAGCAAAGGCCAGACCAACAAAAAAAGTTACACCGATCGTCAGCGGGCGAGCGTAGCTGACTAACAACAGGCTCGAACGCTGAGCACCTACCATCGGAACAACCGACAGCAGAATGCTTAAAAACATAGCTAAGATTAGAGAGTAGGTTCCCAGTTCGGCAATCACTTGTTGAACTCCTCTTTTGAAGGCATCGGCATCTTACCGCTCTTCTCTAACGCTTCTGCCACTTCAGGCGGCATGTAGTTTTCGTCATGCTTCGCAAGAACTTCAACGGCTTGCAGTGTGCCAGAGGCGTCAAGTTTACCCTGCGCAACAATGCCCTGCCCTTCACGGAACAGATCAGGAAGAATACCGCTGTACTCAATGGCAACCTTGTTCTCGTAGTCGGTCACCTCAAAGGTAACACGCAACGAGTTTGGATCGCGTTTCACACTGCCTTCAACGACCATGCCGCCGGCACGAATACGGGTGTCTGCAGGGGCTTCACCCTTGGCAATCTGAGTCGGAGAGTAGAATAGGTTAATGTTTTGACTCAGTGCATACATCGTCAGACCGATCGCGGCACTGGCGCCAAATACAATCATAAGAACAATGATTAATCGCTTTTTACGTTTTGGATTCATGACTTAACACTTTCACGTTGAATGCGGCGGCGAAGCGAACGACGAGTCTCGCGGCCTTGAATAATGGGCAGATAAAGGCAGAGTGCGATGGTCAGCAGACCCAGCCCATAACTTAACCAGACATACAGGCCATGACCGCCCATATTTAAAAAATCTGCAAAGGTTTCAAACGCCATAGTTCACCTAAAATTTGAGTTGGCTGTAAGGTAGTGTCATTTTCTGACGCAAACCTTAACTACCAAGAAGCTCTTTTACCCAGCCTGCACGGCGTTCGCGAGTTAAAATCTCATTACGAAGACGCAACATCATCGCTAGCCCAAACACTAAGTAGAGAGCGATCACCATCACCAGAAGTGGCATCCACATCTCAGCGGGCATGGCCGGTTTCTCTGTTATTTTAAAAGTGGCTGGCTGATGCAGTGTGTTCCACCACTCCACCGAGTATTTAATGATCGGAATGTTAACCAGACCCACTAACGCCAATACCGCCGTCGACTTAGCGGCTGTGGTTTCACTCTCAATAGCCGAGTTGAGCGCCATCACCCCCAAGTAGAGGAATAGAAGCACTAACATTGAGGTTAAACGCGCATCCCAAACCCACCAAGAGCCCCAGGTAGGCTTACCCCAAATAGCACCGGTTGCCAGAGCTAACACAGCGAGCGCAGCTCCCAGTGGCGCCACAGATTTGGCTACCATATCGGCCACTTTCATCTTCCAGATCAGGCCAATTGCACCGGCAATCGCCATCAACATATAGAAGCTCTGCGCCAGAATCGCCGTCGGTACATGCAGATAGATAATGCGGAAGCTATTGCCCTGCTGATAATCCGATGGCGCAAACGCTAGCCCCCACACCAGACCAATAACAAACAAAAGACCACCAATGGCCGCAAACCAGGGAATCAATTTACCGGTGATCGAGTAACACCAACGAGGTGATGCCAACTGATAGAACCAACGAGGTAACCAACTACTAGCCATAACTTTTATCCACTCACTGAAATTCGTAATGCCGCACCGGCTGCAATAGGCGCCAATGCCAATGCTAATGCCAACATAGCCCCCAACAGCGCCAGATAACCATCTAGGGGCAAACCTGTTACTGCTGCTTGTACGGCGCTAGAGCCAAAAATGAGCACCGGAATATACAAGGGCAAAACCAACAGAGAGATCAACACGCCACCACGACGCAGACCCACCGTCAGTGCTGCACCGATCGCACCGATCAGTGACAGCGTTGGAGTGCCCAACAACAGACTGAGCATCAACCCGGGCATCCCCTCCGAAGGCAAGAACAACATCACACCCAAAAGGGGTGCCACTAAAGTCAACGCCAAACCTGATAGCAACCAGTGAGCTAACACTTTGGATAGCACCACTAAAAAGACTGGCTGAGGTGATAGCAGCAACTGCTCTAACGAGCCATCTTCGTAGTCCGATTTAAACAGGGTCTCCATCGACAACAGTGTTGCCAAAAGAGCCGCTACCCAGACCAGACCGGGGGCTAACTGAGAGAGAAAATTCGGCTCTGGGCTAACTCCGATTGGAAAGAGTGACGCGACAATTAAAAAGAAGATCAGCGGATTCACCAGTTCGCTTTTGCGACGAAACGCGAGCGTAAGATCACGCTTAAAAGTCTGCTTAAACAGCTGTAGAGTGGAACTCATTATGACCACTCCCGTTGAGACGAGGCGAAGTGTTCAACATTGATGGTATGCAGAGGAATCTCTGCACTAAGATCCTGGTGCGTAGTCATAATGACACTGCCACCCGCTTGAATGTGCTCAACCATTAACGCCTCTTTCGCTGCCACACCAATTTTATCGATTGCTGTAAACGGCTCATCGAGTATCCAGAGTTTCGCTCTGCTCATATAGAGTTTTGCCAGTGCGATACGACGCTTCTGACCGGCGGACAGCTGATGCGCAGGAACATCTTCAAACCCTTTCAAACCAACACTTTCAAGTGCTTGTTGCGCTCGACTAGCATCCAGCGAGGGGTGTAATGCACACTGCCAATGCAGATTCTCCTCTGCCGTCAGCATGGCACTGACACCGGCTTGGTGACCTATGTATAGAAGTTCTGATAGGAATTGCTCTCGCACCTCATCCATTGGCTCACCACGCCAATAGAGCTCACCTTCATAGTGTGAGCTGAGGCCACACAAAATACTCAGTAGCGTCGTTTTACCGGAGCCATTGCGTCCTTCGACCTGCCAGATTTCACCTTCGGAGACAGTCAGCTGTAGCTGATCGAACAGAATACGATCATCGCGCTCACAAAATAGGGATTGGGCTGTTAAAAGCGCCTGCGCCACAAAGACTCCAAAAGGTTAGCAAATTACAATTCGCGAAATTATAACCTTATTACCATCTGTAGTCAGGTAGAGATAGCAGTTAAAGCGGAGTATCACCGTGCTTAAGACGGACATACATCAACGCCACTGATATTGCGTCACCTAAAGCCGTATGACGTTGAATCATTGGCATATTCAATTTGTCAGCAATAGTGTCGAACCGCAGGTCGACATCACCCCCAACGTGACGCCACTTAATGATGTCGTGATAGACATGTGATAGCTCGATCGCCTTATTAGGAAGACCAAAGCCAAACGCAGGACGCAAGAACTTATCGAGCATGCGAATATCGTAGTTGACGTAGTAGCCGAGGATGGGGCGATTACCGACAAACTCCAACACCTGCTCCAGCGCCTCCTCAATGGAGACACCGTCGGCCAGATCGGCTGCGCGGATTTTATGGATTTTGATCGATTCAGCCGTCAAATCAGCCGGTGGTTTCAATTTAATATCAAGACGATCACTGGTCTTTACGCGCTTACCTTTGATTTTGACGGCGCCAATCGACAGTATTGATGCCTCGCTGACATCAAGACTGGTTGTCTCACAATCTAACGAGACAACCTCATCACCCTCATACTGATCAAAAAGAGAGACCCAACGCGGATCTTTAACCGCACGTTTGTCTTTAAATTTGCGTATAGCACGAGGCAATATCATGTTTAACCAATATCCTTTTGGTTCAGAAGCAATATTCAGCTTAGCTCGACAGATGGAATCGGGACGTTAGTGATTTCTTAAAGCTTTTCACCACTAACAGAGCATCCCTTAACAACTCTCTATCCATTTTATTCAATTGTTGCAACTCAATGATATTAGGCGTTGGGTCAATACCATCCTCTGCCTGCTCTGCACGACGGATCTGCTGACGCAGACGAATGTTCACAAACAGACCTAGTGCTTCTGAGATATCTTTAGAGACACTCTCTTGCATTACCCCTGCATCGACCAGAGCCTCTAAACGCTCAAAGGTATTGGTAGCAAGGATTCTCTGTTCAAGCGCGAAGGTCCTTACGCCGTGAACAATGGGAAAGATCCCACCCTTCTTGATATCCAACTCTCCACGCTCTTTCAAATTACCAAAGAAGGTTAACGGTGTATCAAACTCAACCGCCGCCTTAGCAAAGTGCGAGAAGAACAGATCATTGTTACGCATCGTGCGTAGGAACCAGTTTCGAGCCACTTTAAACAGTGCCACGTTACCCGCGACCGGCTTGGCATCTACCGCAATCGCCAGTCGCATCTGGTCCTCCGGATCGCTACTCATCGACCAGTCCTGCAGCTTCTGGGTCCAGTCATCGACTGAATTGATCCACTCTGGATTAGACACCATGATATTGCCCGGACAAGGCGGGAAGCCAAACGAGATCAACGTCTCACTAAAGCGCTGCATGGTCTGTCGCTTTTCAGCCCAGTTAAGGCCATTACGGAAGATCAACGCGTTGTCTTGATCCGTCTTCATGATCTGCTCACCGCGACCTTCAGACCCCATCACAATCAAGCAGACGTGTGGCTGCATATCGGCCGGCACCACCAGATCAAACAGCTTAGCGATGATCCGTTTATTCATCGCCGCAAGAAGATCCATAGTAAAACGAATACGAACACCGGTAGAGATCAGCGCTTTGATGAGGTTGTTCAACCCTGTTGCTGCCTCTCTGAGATCCTCTATCGTACTGGCGCGTTCAAGACGCAGACCAATCACATGCGAGTGACTAGAGAAGTAGGAGAGCACGTCGGTCAGTTGCACCACGCCAACCAGGGTATCGCCCTCCATGACAACCACACGCTCGATCTGTTGCTGCGTCATAATGACCAAAGCGTTAAAAAGGAAGTCATCCGGCTTACAAGTGATCAATCGATAGGTCGCGATGGTCGCAACATCTTCATCAACCGACCCATCATTCAGTACGATGGCATTTAGGATATCGGTACCAGTCACCATACCAATTCGACTACCACGACGAACTAAGACTGAATCAGACTTAGTCTCACGCATCAACTGAGTGGACTCTTTAATGCTAGTCCCTTCATTAACGATCAGAGGGTCACGAACCACCGCCTCTTCTATCGTCGCCAGCATAAACTCAGCCATATCTTGGCCTTCGCCCTGCTGCGCGACGATCTCTGATTTCGCGGCTAGATTTTGTTGGAAGTAGTCGGCAAAACCGGGATTCGAGTCGATCAGCTCAAGCAGAATATCGATCGAGAATATATGACAGATTGTCTCCTCTTCGGCTGTGAAGTTATGAATGGCAGAACCATGCATCGCTGACCAACCACCAAAGTAGTCCTCATTCTCATAGTGCATAAAGACGTGCAGCATCTCATCATCTTCATCCTGAGGCTCACTCTCTGCAACGCGTCCACGAAAGACCACATAGACACCTTCTGACTGTTCACCCGCTTTGATGATCACTTCACCAGACTGGTAGTAGCCGATATCAAGATTGGAGCGCAAGAACTCCTGTTCGGACTCAGTCAGCAGGCTAAAAGGGAGATTCCCCATCTTAAAAGAATCAGGCATTGGACCCTCACTTCGGTCGTCGAATAATCAATTGAGTATTGCGCGTTTTAGAAAAAATTGCAGGAACTCAAATCAACTTTTTCTGAAAAGCGTCACGGTTTTAGTTTCACTAAATTCGTTCCTACAAAGTTAGGTTGTAGGAGGGAATTGGCGCGCAGCGACAAACCCCGACATCTATACAAAGCCACCATCGGCAATTAAAAAAGGCGCCCCGAAGGACGCCTTTCTCATTGTCAGCTAGCTCTTAGTGAGACTGAGCTGCGCCCGCACCACGTGGGATACGGATGTCTTCAACGATCTGCTGGATTTCAGCAGGTGGCTCAGCTGTCATAGAAGAGACAACTTTAGCCACAACGAAGTTCAGGATCATACCCACAGTACCGAAGCCCTCTGGAGAGATACCGAACCACATTTCGTCTTTAGTGCCGCCCATGAACTTGAAGTACACGATGTAAGCCATAGTCGATACGATACCAACGACCATACCAGCGACTGCACCTTGAGTGTTCATGCGCTTGCTGAAGATACCCATTAGGATCGCAGGGAATACAGAACATGCTGCTAGACCAAATGCCAATGCAACTACCTGTGCTACGAAGCCTGGAGGGTTAACACCGAAGTAACCGGCTACAAGAATCGCAACTACTGCCGCACCACGTGCGTATAGAAGCTCCTGCTTGTCGGTGATATTCGGATTGATGGTTTTCTTCATCAAGTCGTGCGAGATCGATGTCGAGATTACCAACAGAAGACCCGCTGCTGTTGATAGTGCCGCTGCCACCGCACCTGCTGCCACTAGAGCGATTACCCAAGCTGGAAGCTGAGCGATCTCTGGGTTAGCAAGTACCATGATGTCACGGTTAACTGTTAGCTCGTTTGCATCTGTTTTGCTGTAGAAAACAACGCCATCGTTGTTTTTGTCTTCCCACTTGATAAGACCAGTGTTTTCCCAACGAGCGAACCACTCAGGGATGTCTTCGTATTTAACACCCGTGTTAGCAACGCCAGAAGCCGCAGTTTCAGCAGTACCGTTTACAGTCTGGATTAGGTTTACGCGACCGAAGCCCGCAACACCTGGTACAGATGTGTAAAGGATAGCGATGAAGATAAGCGCCCAACCAGCTGAGATACGCGCATCTTTTACGCGAGGTACAGTGAAGAAGCGAACGATTACGTGAGGAAGACCAGCAGTACCACACATTAGTGCAGCCGTCATGAAGAATAGGTCAACCGTAGTTTTAGAACCTGCAGTGTACTGAGCAAAACCTAGCTCAACAGACAATGCATCCAGAGTCGCAAGTACTGACTGACCGCTCTCCAGAGTTGCACCTAGTGCAGTCTGTGGAAGGAAGTGACCAGTTACCTGAACTGATAGGAAGATCGCAGGAACCATGAATGCAAGAATCAATACACAGTACTGAGCAACCTGAGTGTAAGTAATACCCTTCATACCGCCTAGTACAGCGTAGAAGAATACGATCGCCATACCGATGATTACACCAGTATTGATGTCTACGTGTAGGTAACGTGAGAATACGATACCAACGCCGCGCATCTGGCCAGCTACGTATGTGAACGAGATGATGATGGTACAGATAACCGCAATCGTACGAGCAGTGTTGCTGTAGTAACGATCACCGATGAAGTCAGGCACTGTGAACTTACCAAACTTACGTAGGTAAGGTGCAAGTAGCATCGCTAGTAGTACGTAACCACCTGTCCAACCCATTAGGTAGGCAGAAGCATCACGACCGATGAACGATACGATACCCGCTAGTGAGATGAACGATGCAGCTGACATCCAGTCCGCAGCAGTCGCCATACCGTTTGCAACTGGTGGTACACCACCGCCTGCAACGTAGAACTCTTTAGTTGATCCGGCACGTGCCCAGATCGCAATACCAATGTAAAGGGCGAAAGAGCCACCTACAAATAGAAACGTTAACGCGTCAAGACTCATGATTTACTCCTTACTCGTGAACGTCATATTTTTCGTCAAGTTTGTTCATGCTAGACACGTAAGCCCAGATCAACGCGACGAATACAAAGATTGAACCCTGTTGAGCAAACCAGAATCCTAGCGGGAAACCGAAGAATTGGATTTGATCAAGAGCATCGACGAATAGCACACCGCATCCAAACGATACGACGAACCAGATCGCCATGTAGGTGATAATAATGCGAAGGTTCTCACCCCAGTATGCCTGCGCATTTTCTTTGGTCATTGACATAACCTATCCCTTTACAAGTTGTTGTTATAAACAAAAAGGCTGTGATTACCACAGTTGTAGACATCATACCTAAGCCATCTCCCTAAAAGGAGAGCAACTTTAGTCGCACAGACTTAAGTAAGTGGCTGATTTTAATGATTTTTCAAACTTTTAGATATACCTTTATAACCAAAATTACATCAAAAACACTGTTTTTAAGCATTAAACTGAAACTTTTGGTCGAAACGGCACAAATCGTTAGAATGCAGGCAACTGTTGTTAGGAATCACACCATGCTATCAGGTCTATCCGTCACCCTCATCGCTTTAGGCTACCTTGGCCTACTCTTTGCGATCGCTTACTTGGGCGATCGAAGTCGTGCCGGGAAGAGCTGGGCGGGCAACCCGATCATCTATTCTCTCTCCTTAGCGGTTTACTGTTCATCTTGGACCTTCTATGGTGCCGTCGGACGAGCTCATACCACTGGTTGGGAGTTTTTGGCGACCTATATAGGGCCGGTCATTGTCTTCATTTTGGGCTGGCAGGTCATCGAAAAGATCAGTCGTGTCAGTAAACAGCAGAACATTACTACTATCTCCGACTTTATCTCGTCACGTTACGGCAAAAGTCAAACCATCGCCGTTCTGGTTACAGTCATAGCGGTGTTGGGAACCATTCCCTACATCGCACTTCAGCTAAAAGCGGTTGCAGTGAGTTACAACGCGATTGCGCCTGCTGCGACCGAGGCACTGAGCAAAGGTAGTGATACCGCCCTTGTAGTAGCACTAACAATGGCCCTATTCGCGATTCTGTTTGGTACTCGCCATATCGATGCCACTGAGCACCATCAGGGTTTGGTATTAGCCGTTGCGTTTGAGTCGGTCATCAAATTGACCGCCTTCCTTGCGGTCGGTTTCTTTGTCACCTTTGAATTCTATGGTGGTGTAGAGCAGACCGTTGCCAGCGTTCAATCGCAACTGCACTCGATAAACTTTTCAGGTTCACTGTTTGCGGGGAGTTTCTTAACTGAAATTCTGTTGGCCTGTGGGGCGATCATCTGTCTACCACGCCAGTTCCACGTGACCATTGTCGAGAACATCAAACACAACAACCTTAGAATCGCCCGCTGGCTCTTCCCCACTTACCTATTCCTGCTAGCGCTATTTGTTCTGCCCATCGCGTCGGCCGGTGCTATCTCACTGCCAACCTTCGCGCTTAACCCGGACTCTTGGGTACTGACCTTACCGTTAAGCCAGGGCTATCCTGGACTGGCAACCTTTGCCTTTATCGGTGGCCTATCAGCGGCGACCAGTATGGTTATCGTGGCCTCTATTACTCTGGCTACCATGGTCTGTAACGACATAGTCATTCCTATTCTGCTGCGCATTCCGAGTCTTCGCATTGCAGAGAGCAAAGATCTTGGCCGACTACTGTTAAGTGTGCGCCGTATCACCATCTTCATGCTTCTGTTGATGGGCTACTTCTACTACCGAATTTTGGGGGACCAGGGTTCCCTCGCCTCCTTTGGTCTACTCGCCTTTGTCGCAGCGATTCAATTCTTACCCAGTATCATCGGTGCGTTGTACTGGAAAGAGGGCAACCGAAGCGGTGCCATTGCTGGCTTAGTAAGCGGCTTTGCACTCTGGTGCTATACGCTAGTCTACCCTGTATTCGAAGTCGCCAATTTAGTTCCTGATACACTGATACGTGACGGTGTCATTCCAACTTGGTTACAACCAACCTCCCTATTTGGAATTCAAGGAATTAACCCACTGACTCATGGTGTCATCTGGTCTCTGGGCATTAACATTCTGGCCTACTACCTAGTATCCAACCTAACGCGCGCCCGCTTGGTGGATCGTATTCAGGCCAGTGCATATGTCGATAGCCGACGCGATGAAACAACAGAGCCAGGCCGTCAGACGACACCCGTCACCATCAGCGACCTGCAGATGCTTGCTGAGCGTTTCTTGGGCATTCGCCGCACACAAGAGGCGATGAACGAGTATTGGAGCAGTCGCGATGAAGAGCCATTGCCAGCGGGTGTCAAAGCGGATAACGAACTGATCCAATATATAGAACGCCTACTGGCTGGTGTTATCGGTGCGTCATCAGCCCGCATCGTCATGGACTCGACACTGCGCGGTAAAGATATGCAGATTGGCGATGTCGTTGCGATTGTTGATGAGGCATCACAGGCACTGCGTTTCAACAAATCGCTGCTACAGTCGACCATTGAGAACGTCTCTTTGGGCATCAGCGTAGTCGATCAGAAGTATCGTCTGGTTGCATGGAACCAAAAGTTCATCGACATGTTCGACTACCCAGAAGAGCTAATTAGCGTCGGCCGCCCCATCGAGGAGATTATCCGTTTCAACGCGGTTCATGGTGAGTATGGATTCTCTGGAAACTCCATCGATGAACAGGTTGAACAGCGCATGCAGCTGCTGCGTTCTGGCAAACCGCACGGGTTTGAACGTTATCGCCCGAACGGCCAAGTGTTAGAGGTACGCGGTAACCCGATGCCCGATGGCGGTTACGTCAACACCTACATGAATATTACCGAGCACAAGCGTGTCGAAGATGCACTGCGTGAGAGTGAGCAGAACATCCGTGTCTATACCGACAACGTGCCGGTCATGATCAGCTATCTTGATCCGGAACAGAACTACCTATTCGTCAACAAAGCGTTTGCTGATGGCGTTGGCATTAACCGACATACCATTGCCGGCACACCTAGTCATACCATCATGCCTAAAGATCAGTATGAGTTGCGCCAGCCCTTCGTGAGACGTGTATTGCAGGGTGAACGTGTCAAATTTGAAGCTCGCTTACCGACCCAAGACGATTCACTGCGCTTTGCTGAGTTAACGATGATTCCGCACATTGGTGAGTACGGGGACATCTTGGGTTACTTCACACTTTACCAAGATATCACAGAGCGCCGTAATGCCGAGATCGCTCTGCAAGAGACCAATGAAAACCTTGAGAAACGTGTCGAAGAGCGTACTCAAGCCGTATCCCTAATTAACAAAGAGCTGCGTAAAGAGAACACCGTCCGTGCGCTAATGGAAGATGAGCTACGCCAGGCCAAATCGGATGCTGAAGCGGCCAACTTAGGTAAAACACGATTCTTGGCTGCGGCCAGCCACGACCTGCTGCAACCACTGAATGCGGCGCGCCTCTTCACATCGGCGCTGGCTCAACAGAGTCACCAGAACGAGACCGCACAGTTGGTTGATAACTTGGATGGTGCTCTGCGATCAGCGGAAGAGCTCATTACCGCCATTCTGGATATCTCCAAGCTGGATGCCGGTGCGCTAGAGCCCAACATGACTCACTTCTCTGTCCAAAACGTCTTCTCGAATCTGGATACTGAATTCACCGCGATGGCGGAGAAGAAGGGACTGAAATTCAAGAGTATCGACTGCAAAGCGGTGGTGCATTCAGACCAAACGCTACTTCGTCGTATTCTGCAGAACTTCATCTCAAATGCGATCCGCTACACCAACTCGGGCCGAGTACTGCTGGGTGTTCGCCACCACAGCAAGTTTATCCGCATTGAAGTATGGGATACCGGTGTCGGCATTGCTGAAGATAAGATCTCTGAAGTCTTTGAAGAGTTTCGTCGCATCGACAACCCACGCCACTCAGAGGTACAGGGTCTCGGATTAGGCTTGGCGATTACAGAACGTATCGCCAAGATGCTGAAGCATAAGCTGAATGTTCGATCCTGGCCGACCAAAGGCACGGTCTTCAGTGTTGATGTTCCGTTGGGCGACCCTGCACTTGCTGTGAAGCAGAAACCACAACAGCGTGGCTGGATCCGCTCGAAAGGCCTAAACGGCGTCAACGTATTGGTGATCGATAACGAACCGAAGATCCTAGAGGGGATGACCGCACTACTGACCGGCTGGAGCTGTGAAGTACGAACCGCCCTCTCCATTCAAGCGGCTGTTGAAACCTGCAGTGAGGGCTCATTCAAACCGGACATCATGCTGGTCGATTACCACCTTGGCGAGACCGATACCGGCATCATGGCACTGAATGAGTTAGCTGTATTGGGACTCGGCGACGTGCCAGCGATCATCATCACCGCCGACCGTACCGACGAGGTTAAAGCAGAGATAACAGAACACGGCGCGATACTGCTGAACAAACCGGTCAAACCAGCCGCCCTTCGCCAGCTGATCAGCAAAAACGTCTCGAAGTAGCTGTTGGAGCGGTCTTAAACTTGTTGTTGGAGCGGTCTTAAAAAGGCCGCGATTTTTTGACGGCTGTGTCTGGCCTTCAGCCTGACACCACTTTCTTTTAAACCCCAGCCTTCCACCCAGACGTTATCGGATAACGTCGATCACGGCCAAAGCCACGATTGGTAATACGCGTTCCGATCGGCGCTTGGCGACGTTTATACTCGTTTATATCGATCAGACGAATCACGCGCAGTACATCGGCTTCGTTGTAGCCTTCGGCAATGATCATCTCAGCGCTGTAATCATGCTCAACGTACATCTCGATGATCGCATCCAACTGATCGTAGTCAGGCAAGCTGTCTTGGTCTGTCTGATCTGGACGAAGTTCAGCCGAGGGTGGACGAGTGATGACACGCTCTGGGATGACCGGGCTGATCGTATTGCGGTAACGCGATAGCTCATAGACCAGAGTTTTCGGAATATCTTTAAGAACACAGAAACCACCCGCCATGTCACCGTACAAGGTTGAATAACCGACGGCCGTTTCCGATTTATTGCTGGTCGTAAGAACGAGGTAGCCTTTCTTATTAGAGATCGCCATTAACAAGACACCCCGACAGCGTGCTTGCAGGTTCTCTTCCGTTGCATCGACCTCTGTACCAGCAAATTCGCCCGCCAACTCCTGCATGAACGCTTCATACATCGGCTCAATCGAGATCACTGAGTGGCGAATGCCTAAAGCCTCTGCTTCCAGTGCCGCATCCTCGACACTAATTGAAGAGGTATACTTAAACGGCATCATGACACACTCAACGCGATCTGGACCTAAAGCATCCACAGCAACTGCAGCCGTTAACGCCGAATCGATACCGCCAGAGAGGCCAAACACCACGCCCTTAAAGCCGTTCTTGTTAACGTAATCGCGTACACCCATTACCAACGTTTGGTAGACCATGCTGTATCGATCAGCTTCGGGCGTTGAAGGCTGTAGCGGCTCAACAGCACCCGACTCAAGATCGATAGAGACCTTATAGACACCCTCTTCATGATGAGGCGCCATGTAGGCTAGCTGACCTTTGGAATCAACGACCTGCGAACCACCATCAAAGACCAACTCATCCTGCGCACCCACTTGGTTTACATAGACAATCGGTGCATTGGAAGTAGTTGCACGGTCTTGTAATACCTCAGTACGCTCATTGGTTTTACCCATGTGATAGGGCGATGCATTTGGTACAAGAATCGCTTTAACACCAGCCTCGGCCTGACGTTGAGTCGGCTCTTTCTCCCAAATATCGGCACAGATTTGCAACCCTAAAGTGTGACCCTTGTACTCAAACACACCGTCATTAGTGTGCGGTTCAAAGTAGCGATCTTCATCAAATACACGGTAGTTTGGCAGATGCTGTTTGGCATACTCGATCAACACCTCACCATCCTCAATGATGGCCGCCATGTTGCGTAACTCGCCCTCTTTTTCAGCTGGATAGCCCACCAAAAGAGCGATGCCACGGACCTCAGTTTTCAAGCGATTAAGAGCTTCATCAACCCGACGTTTAAGACTTGGACGCAGCAGCAGATCTTCGGGCGGATAACCGGTAATCGACAACTCAGAAAAGACGATAATATCCGTATCACCTTGAGACGCTGCATCCATAGCAGCATCGATCATCTTTTGTGTATTACCCGGAATATCACCGACAAGGAAATTGATTTGAGCGAGCGCGACGACAAGTTGTTGAGACATAAAGCGATCTGAAATCTTCAAATTAAATAGATTGCCAAAGTATACGCACATCCCCCGTAGGAGGGAATTTGAGCAAAGCGAAAAAGCCCGAAAATTCATTCATGACGACTGGCTTCAGCCTATCACCACCCCAATAAAAAGCACCCTGTTGGAGCTTTCTCAAAGAGGAAGCGATCAGGTGACTGGTTTTAACCTGTCATCCGCACCATGGAAAAACACACCCTGTAGGAGGCCACCCAAAGGGACGCCGACCGCTTTTAATCATCCGCAGATGTTTGGCAGAAACTTGGCAAATACTCACTAGGAATCAACGACTCATCCGAATCATCCGAATCATCACTGATACAGCGCCAAGTCGTCGGAAAATCAGGATTCTCTGCCCGCAGCACAAACCGCCGCCCTTCCAGCTGATCAATATTGGCAATCGATACCCGAATCTCACCGGCAGAATGACTCCACCAGGCATTTTTCACATAAGCAGAGTTATCGCCAAAGTATTCATTACTGATACCTAACTCACTTAGAGCTTTGGTCCAATGTAATTTAGAAAGCCCTGAAGTACCGCCATTCGCAATCGCATAATCAACCAGCGCCAGCTTAATGGGTTCAGTCGCTGCCAAAGCATCCATCAACTTGGCACGCACCGTGAATTGAGTGTACGCAGGCAGCGCAATGGAAGAGAGAATAGCGATGATCACGACCGCGATCATCAGTTCGATGAGGGTGTAGCCACCCATCCTTGGGTTTATCTTCTGTTGCATTTTCTCCTCCTTGAGAAAATTATTCTGGTGCTACAACTTTAAAGTTTAGAGTTGCCCCACCTACTGCAGGATAAGGTATAGAAATTGACGAGGCAGCATTAGATGCTACTGATACCGACCCATCACCAGTGAAGAAACCAAATTCTCTGCCTCCACTTAAATCAGAAACATCAATGCTAGAAATTGAAGCTGATGATGAATTAGGTACCGTACAAGTATAGTTGAAATTAGCATGCCCACTTTCAGAGGCTATTGAACAAGTATACGCACCTGCAACAACATTTATATCGCCAGAAGTTTCTATGGTATTTGTATTTTTACATGCTGCCAGCTCCGGATCAGCATTCGCATTTTGATAATAGATATATACGCAATCAACTAGACCTGAAATCACAATAGAGTCATCCGAAGATACAACTTCTACGTTTATTGAGTCCCAGACTTGATTATCCGATGAGCCATCAAAGTTCTGATCAGTCCAAGCAGACAGATCATCACTTGTCACGCGGTGCCCAACAAGACCTGTATTACTTATAGCTGAAGAAGCGGACAGCAATGCAGTACCCGGAGCAACTGCATCGACAAGACCTCGACGATAAGTCCCGTAATAGTCAGCATCAGGATCAACGATGGTTACAACGGGCTGGTTATAGACAGAGATCACGCTTTCAGATGAATCCTCTGTCCATTCAGACAATAGCGTAGTATTAACTTCATATAGGGGCAACAACCCCATCCAAGTAACTGTATCCGTTGGGACTTCTTTAAGATTCCAAATTGTTTGAACAGCTGAAGAGCTTAATGGATCAAGCATGAGTGCTCGAGATAGTACCTGAACCTTTTGACCGACGGTTATAGATCCTAATGCGGCAGAAGTAAGATCACGCCCAGTAGGTTTAGTGATACTAGTGACTGCACTCGAAGGAACTTTCAAATCTTCACTGTGTGTATAAGCGAAGTTAACTGCAGCCTCAGCTACGCTTGCCACGTAAGTTGTATAACTTTCCAAACCAGAAGATGTCGACAAGTAGGATGACGGCATAACGGTTAGATCTATCATTCGCCAATCCTGCATCAAGCGATACACACCATCGACTCGCTTGAAGCGGCAGTTTTCTAAATAATCATCTCCAACATCAGCCGAAATAGCGCTACCTCTTGGAAAATGGTCATGATCACCGTCTATGCCACTGAATGCAGAACTAGGCCAATACCAACGATACTTCGGTTCAGCACTGGCTTCATCGTGATGATCTCGACAACATCTGTCACACAAATAAGACTGATCGGACCCTACAACTGAACCTGTGGCTTTGGAAACAAACTCATTTGAATAACTGACCTTGAGGGAGTTTGTATCTGGATCCAAGTAAGTCTGGGCTGCTTTCAAGCCAGAACCAATACCTCCTAAGGTACAAGAACAGTTAATAGTAACAAAATCTTCTTTGATCTCCGTATTGTTGCTGGGATCATAAGTTATACTCTCAAACTGAACTTCAGTACTAGTCCCTTTCTGTGAAATTTCTGGCAATGGCTTACTGGTTTCTTTAACTAAGTTGTTACCTAGATCAATTGCAATCACATCTGGGGCCTGCCCAGGATTATGCTGAATATCAGCCTGAGTGCCATTCAGACCATCATCGTTATCATTTAAGCCGGACTCACCTGGATCTATCAATGCAATAACAGTGGAAAGGTTCACATTGCCACCGTAAGGCAAAACAACACTGACACTAACAACTTTTTTATCAGCCTCTAACGAGTTATCTGCTACGGAATTGGAGCCATTAAAAGCGTTTACATAAATGGAGTAATCAAATGTTTGTAAATCGTTACCGATCTCAAGTGAAGCTGAAGCAGTACCATCTGCAATATTGAAAAAAGCATCCTTAGAAGAGAAACTCCGAACTCGTTCTAATTCAGATTCAGCAATAGAATATGCAATTGACCTTAGTTCTGAATCAGTTGCAGACTTAAGAACTTTCCCTTGAAACTGAACAACGCCAACAAGACCGACACCGATCACCACTAGTGCGATCAAAACCTCAATAAGAGTAAAACCCCGACTCTTGGAAATCATTCAAAGTCCCTCCATGTGCCGACTTGTTTTACCAGCCCTTTGGACTCTAAAGCGGTTGTTGTAAGAGAGGTGAGTATTTCAGGGGCGTAGGCAATAGTTGCTGAGCCGGTAACCTTGATAAGGTTACCATTTGTGGCCAACCCCCCGTTAATTACAGCCCCGCCGCCAACATTGATATCATTCCTTGGAGATGTGTCCTTATCAAAATCATCTTGATAAATGTCCGTAAACCCGAAAAGAATACCTCCGAACTCAATGTTACCGTTGAGCGTCACATCCCCCTCTACAACAAGAATTATCGGCTCATCAACAGAACCTATTTCGGGCACGTTACAGTCTTCCTCTAGCCATAAAGCAGGTAACCCCCTAGGCCCTGTTGCTTTAGCTGTTTCAAGTGCTGAAGCTAGCTTTGTAGAATCGCTTAAATCATTACAAGTAATCAAACCGGAGTAAGCGTCTCGATATTTTGCGATAGCTTCAGGATAGTCATAATTCCAATCGCCACCTGAGCAGCTGCCTACTTCTTCACCAAAAACTGTTTCAAATGGATCAGCAGGACAATCACCTGTCACAAAATCCGCACATGAAGATTCATCCGCTTCACAGAGCAAGCGTCCATCGGGCTGATCATTACACAACCCCGAAATGTATTCGTCGTATTCGCATGATTGCCAGGACGCAATACCGCTTGCACCTGCTGTTGATGACCAGGCAGAAACAGGCACTCCATCACCACCACCGTTGGGGTTTGCGACAATCGTAAAACTACCGCCTGTTGGAACATCCCCGACTGAAAGAACAGGAACCGTTGTTCCATAATCCATTGTTTCGCTTAGTGATACTGTCTGGTGAAGTGTAGCCTGCCCTAGACCATCCTCAGAGTAACCTCTTGAAGTGATTACTCCCGAGCTATTTAAATCGTAAGAGTATGAGCCCGACGAAACTACACCAGATTGGTTTGTAATAGATGCAGATGCGTCACTAAGGTGATGAAGAGATGCTTCATCTAATCCAGCCTGAGCTGCATAAAATGCTTCTTTTGCTCGATTTAGATTTGAGGAAACTTTCAACTCGGTCGTTGTGAGGTTCGAAATGGTCAAAGCGCCGATTGTTAGCAACACAAGCATAACCACAGTAACAAGCAGCGTGGCTGCACCTTGCTGGTGATATTTAGATGAATAGAGTCTTCGCTTAATATTCATTCCGAACTCTAACTGTTTCTATTAACTGTCTAAAAATTTTGGAATCTTGCGCACTACTCGCTGACATAGTTACGGTGATGACTTTAGGTAGTGTAGATGCCCAGCCAGAACTTGCCGCATTTGATGTAAAGGAAAGAGCTGAAAATGCTGATATATCCGTTGAAGAGAGATTCTTCCAATCACTAAAATTCGAACAATCAATTGAAGCTGTCGATGTTGACGCAGCAGAAAGCTCAGATAATTGCACTGCATTTGAGGCAGTTTTGTATGCAAATAGCTCGACATCAGAATCTGCATCAGCATTGTATGCAACCACTAAACAGCTCTCGCCATCGAATATTGAAACTGGTACACCACCTGACACTATAGAAGAGTATGCAACAGAAACTCCTTCAGACACCTTACCATACCCAGCGCGCCGGATATCACTAACCATCATATCCATGATCAAACGCATCTCTTGATTCAAACGAACTGTATTAGCAGTTTGAGTCGAAATTTTGAGCGTGGACAGATATAAATTCAGGGCAATACCTGAAACGATCAAACCAATGACCATACCGATCATCAGCTCGATTAAGGTTAAACCTCTCTGGGCGTGTTTAGACACTGATCTAGCAACCATCGATAGTCACCATTCCTAACATCGAAACACTCAACGAACATTCATCCGATAGGCTATTTTCAAAGGTAAAATCACTGCTACCAACTGGCACGCCACGAACTTTATCGAAGTAGAAATAACTACTAGCTGCCGGACTCACCATCTCAATATTTGAATAGTTTGTGTAAGTGACATGCCTGTCAGTAATAGTCGATGCGCAATTGAGTGCAGCAGAGCTGGTTTGCACCGCTGAGCACCAACCATCACCTACTGTATAGACGACGTACATATTCGTATCGGTTTTCAAAGTTTCTGTGCGAGCAAATTGAATCAGATTATTCATATCAGACACTGCCCTAGAAAGACGCTCCCGTTCGATCCACTCAGAGTAGCTAGGCACAGCAATAGAAGCGAAGATCGCCAACACAACTACTGTGACAATTAATTCAATAAGCGTAAAACCGCGTTGATGTGAGTTTTTCAAAGCCGTTATCTAACCAAGATTTCAAATGTCTGCTAATGTAAAGATAGTTCAAATTTACCTATTCGTCAGATGTTTCGATATGAAAAAAGAAAATTGCGGCTTTACTTTGATTGAGCTCATGATTGCGGTTGCGATAATCGGGGTTTTAGCTTCAATCGCTTACCCTGCCTATTTAGATTACGTTCTAGACGCTAGAAGGGCCGATGCTCAAGCAAATATGCTAGAGATACAACTAAGCCAGGAACGCTATAGAGGGTACAACACCTCTTATGGAACGTTAGCCTCGTTGGCAGACGAAAGCCTAGATGTAGTTACGTCGGATACCTACTACACTTATACAACTTACCCTTCTGGATCAGGGTATATTGTCAGTGCAGCAGTTAAAGCAGGAACATCACAAGAAGATGACTCAGATTGCTTAGAACTATACTTTGACGAAAACAATACACATCCGTCAACACAGGATATGTGCTGGCAAAACTAGTTACTGAATATTCAGAACCTGAACTTCGAAAAGAATCGTTTTTCCTGCAAGAGGGTGATTGAAATCAACTTCCACGCGCTCGTCATCGAACTCAACGATGACACCGGGTAGTTCACCACCGGGCTCTTGGAATGAGATGACCAAGCCTGGCTCTAGCTCCATATCTTTGAAGTCTGAGCGTTTCATGGTTTGGATGTTGCTTGGATTGTGCTGACCAAAGCCGCGCTCTGGATCGATGGTTAGATCGAGATGATCGCCCACTTTTAGCCCAGACAAAGCGGCTTCAAAGCCTTCGGGGATATTACCATCGCCCACTTCGAATTCGACAGGAGCAACTTCGAAGTTCGAGTCCACGATCTGTCCATCGGTGAGTTTGATCGCGAAGTGCATGGTCACTTTACGGCCCTGTTCAATGGTAAGTTCGCTCATCTATTAGCTCCGGTCTTTTGATAAAAATAGTGCATCAACAATCAATGCGATGGCGCCGAGGGTGATACCCACATCGGCGATATTAAAGGCTGGGAAATACCAACCTGCGTAGTGAAAGGACAAAAAATCCACTACATAACCGTGAACAATACGGTCAAAAAGATTGCCCAGAGCACCGCCTAAAATAGAGGCATAACCAAAGGCTTGAATCTTTTGCTGTGGCTCAGTTTGACGCAGCCAATGAACGATCAACCCACTTACGACAACCGCAATGGCCACAAACAGCCAACGCTGCCACCCCGCTTCACTGGCTAAAAAGCTAAAGGCTGCGCCAGTATTGTGCAGCAGCCTCAGATCGAAGATGGGAAGAATAGCGATCGGCAGGTTGTAGCTCAGCATACTGGATGCCAACGACTTACTACCAAGATCAAGCACTACAATGGCTAGACTGAGCCATAGCCACTGCAGTGCTGAAGGGTTACGCGTAGTGACGCTGCTCACCTTCGCCCTCTACGTTATCGACACAACGTGTACACAGCTCTGGGTGATCGGCGTTTTGACCGACATCTTCACGGTGGTGCCAACAACGAGCACACTTCGCCTCTTCCGATGCTTTAACTGCGACTTTAAGACCTTCAACGGCAGTTTCACGAGCGTCTCCGCCATTCACTAGCGGCTCAATGCTGGCAGTCGATGTGATCAATACGAAGCGAAGTTCATCACCTAGGCGATTCAAATCGGCTGTGATCTGCTCATCGGCATAGAGTGTTACTTCAGCGGCAAGAGAGGCTTTAACGAGCTTCTCGTTACGCGCCTCTTCCAGACACTTGTTCACCGCCTGTTTAACCTGAAGCACACGCTCCCAGTACTCACGACCAAAGGCATCGTCTGCCGTCATTTCAAACAGACCTTCATACCAAGTCGTTAGCATGGCACTTTCAGGGTTGTCACCTGGTAGCACTTCGATGATCTCATCCGCGGTAAAGCTAAGGATCGGTGCAATCCAGCGAACCAGTGCCTGTGCAATGTGGTACAGAGCTGTCTGACAAGAACGACGCGCCAAGCTGTCAGGCTTAGTGGTGTACTGGCGATCTTTAATGATGTCTAGGTAGAAGCCACCCAGCTCTTGTGCACAGAAGTTGTGAACTTGTTGGTATACATCCAAGAAGCGGTAACTGTTGTAGGCATCGATCACACGCCGCTGCAGACGGTAAGCCGAATCGACTGCCCAACGATCCAGCGCCAGCATCTCTTCTGGTTTTACGCTGTGCGCTTCTGGGTCAAAGCCGTTGAGGTTCGCCAGTAGGAAGCGCGATGTGTTACGGATACGACGGTAGCTGTCCGCAGTACGCTGAAGAATCTGATCCGATACGGCCATGTCGCCAGAGTAGTCTGTTGAGGCCACCCATAGACGCAGAATATCCGCACCCAGCTTGTCATTCACCTGCTGCGGTGCAATGACGTTACCCAGTGACTTAGACATCTTGTAGCCTTTCTCATCGACAGTGAAGCCGTGAGTCAGAACCTGCTTGTACGGTGCACAACCGTTAATCGCAATCGATGTTTTCAGTGACGACTGGAACCAACCACGGTGCTGATCCGACCCTTCTAGGTACATATCCGCCGGGAAGGTCAGGCTCTCTTTGGTACGTAAAACTGAGTGGTGCGTGACACCCGAATCGAACCAAACGTCCATGGTATCGGTCACTTTATCGTAATCCGCTGCTTCTTCACCCAACAGCTCTGCTGGATCTAGATCAAACCATGCGTCGATACCGGTCTCTTCGATACGCTGCGCAACCTGCTCGATCAACTCAGTCGTGCGTGGGTGAAGTTCACCTGTCTGCTTGTGAGTGAATAGCGTAATCGGCGTACCCCAAGTACGTTGACGTGATACACACCAATCTGGGCTCTGACCAACCATCGCTTCGATACGTGTCTGACCCCAATCTGGGAACCACTGTACGCCCTTGATCGCATTCATTGCGTCCGCTTTCAGGTTCTCTTTCTCCATAGAGATGAACCACTGTGGCGTTGCACGGTAGATCAGTGGTGTTTTGGTGCGCCAGCAGTGTGGGTAGCTGTGTTGGAAACGTTTTAGGTGCACCAACTTACCTTCACGCTCTAGCGCTTCCGTCACCGGTGCATCCGCTTTGTAGACATGGATGCCAGCAAACTCACCTGCCGCGTCAGTGTAGACACCATCCGCTTGAACAAGGTTTAGGGTTTTAAGGTTGTAGCGGTTACCGACAACGAAGTCGTCCATACCGTGATCAGGCGCCGTGTGAACCGCACCGGTACCTGCATCGGTAGTGACGTGATCACCCAAAATCACAGGCACCTCACGATCAAACACAGGGTGTTCAAGTTGAAGCAGCTCCAGCGCCGCACCGTTTACACGGCCTAATACTTCAAACTTATCTACGCCCCAGCGCTCCATGATCGACTCAACCATCGACTCGGCTAGAACCTGGTAATCGACACCGCTCTCAAGGTGCACTTCAACCAGGGCATACTCCAACTCACCGTTAACCGATACCGCTTGGTTAGCAGGAATTGTCCAAGGTGTGGTTGTCCAGATGACGAGCGAGACGTTCTGTTTGTCAGTACCGAACAGTGCATTCACTTTGGCTTGATCAACAAAGGTGAAACGCACATCAATCGCAGTAGATGTTTTGTCTTGGTACTCAACCTCAGTCTCAGCCAAAGCTGATTTACCGACAACACTCCAGTAGACCGGTTTGTAACCTTTCACTAGGTGGCCTCGTTCTGCAATTTTGCCCAGTGCACGAACGGTATTCGCTTCGGTTTTGAAGTTCATCGTTAGGTAAGGGTCATCCCAATCACCCTGAATACCTAGACGAATAAAGTCCTCTTTCTGACCGGCGATCTGCTCAGTCGCATAGGAGCGACATTTAGCACGGAAATCCGCGTAAGAAACTTTCTCGCCCGCTTTACCGATCAGTGTCTCAACCTTGTGCTCGATTGGTAGACCGTGACAGTCCCAACCCGGCGTGTAAGGCGAGTCAAAACCACTTAGGGTTTTGGATTTGATGATCATATCTTTGATGATCTTATTCACCGCGTGACCAATGTGAATGCTGCCGTTAGCGTAAGGAGGGCCATCGTGCAGAATAAATTTTGGTCGACCTGCGCTCACTTCACGAATTCGTGCGTAAAGATCCATCTCTTTCCATTTAGCAAGACGCTTAGGTTCAGCAGATGGCAGGTTACCGCGCATTGGGAACGCAGTTTCCGGCAGGTTTAGAGTCGGTTTGTAATCGGTCATCAATCCAGTCCCAGTTTAGGTATTTGCGGCAGCGAACCAAGCGCGCGCTGCAGCGATATCTTTTGCGATCTGTTCTCGCAAAGCATCCAATCCATCAAAGCGTTGCTCCGCACGCATTGGATGTAAAAATTCAACACTGAGCAGCTCACCATAGAGCTGCCCCGTAAAATCTAGCAGGTGCACTTCCAATACAGGACGAACACCATTAAGTGTCGGCCGACTGCCAACATTGCAAATCGCGTTGTAGGCCTTACCCGCCAAGTGCGCCCTTACCGTGTAGACACCCCGCATAGGGCAGGCATACTTGTGCATGCGTACATTGGCTGTCGGAAAGCCGAGCTCACGACCCACTTTTTGCCCATGTTGCACACGGCCGGTGACACGATAGCGACGCCCTAACAATCGAGCAGCCAAGGATAAGTTGTTAGCGGCAAGCGTTTCACGAACGCGTGAACTGCTGACGCGCTCATCCTCTAAAATCAGTGTCGGTGTGTCAGCGACGGTAAAACCGTGTGATTCACCTGCAGCCTTAAGCAGTGCGTAATCGCCACGGCGATCACAACCAAAACGAAAATCGTCACCCACCACAAAATGCTTTACATCCAAGCCCTTCAGCAGCAGCTCATCAATAAACGCCTCAGCTGACAGTGAACGTAAACGCTCGTTGAAGCTAAGACAAAGCACGCGATCAACCCCTTCAGCTTCTAACAGGCGAAGCTTCTCGCCGAAACGCGTTAGACGAGGTGGCGCAGACTCTGGCGAAAAAAACTCACGTGGTTGCGGTTCAAACACAATCACAACAGAGGGCAACCCCAGTTGTTGCGCTTTTTCTCGCACACCTGACAGTATCATCTGATGGCCTAAGTGAACGCCGTCAAAGTTACCGATCGTCGCAACGCAGCCGCGATGATGATCGCGTAAATTGTGAAGCCCTCGAATCAGTTCCATTGCGTTATCAGTTTCACCCAAGCATCAGACAAATAATAAACGCGCGATTATAGCGCATGCAGGCCCCTCTAATTAAGACCTAAAACACTATGTTTATGACTTTAGCCACGCAAATGACGAATTCGCACACCGGAAAGGATCAAAGAGGCACAGTAAACCAGAACTGCGCCGGCCACGAGCAGGAACATCCACTCGACTCTCTGCCACAAACCGGCCGATAACCAGTCGGAAGCAACTGGTGCGAACAGCAGAATAACCACCGCCATCAATGCGTTGGCAAATAACAACTGCATAGACCACCTTAACCAGCCAGTTTGCCACTTGAAGACACCCTGTTTAATTAAGCCATGCAAAAGCCAACCCGCATTCATAAAGGCGGACAGCGCGGTTGCTAGCGCAAGACCCGCATGCGCCAGAGGGAAGATAAGAATCAGGTTAAATACCATATTCGCCACCATCGCTTTAACAGCGATTTTGACGGGGGTTTTGGTATCTTGGCGAGAGAAGTAGCCCGGCGCCAGCACCTTGATGAGCATAAATGCGAGCAAACCTAAGCCATAAGCACGAAGACTCATAGCCGCCATGCTGACATCGCGATCGGTCATCTCACCATAGTGGAACAGCGTCGTTAGCAGAGGCTCCGCCAACAGAATCAGCGCCACAGCCGAAGGAATGCCGATCAATAGCACCATTCGCACTGCCCAATCCAACATTTTGGCGAACTCTTCCCCTGACTTTTCAGCGTGTTTACGAGAAAGGCTTGGCAGAATCACCGTCGCAATCGCGATACCAAATACCCCCAAGGGCAGCTCTGCCAGACGATCTGAGTAGTAGAGCCAAGAGACACTGCCCGTCTGCAAGAACGAGGCAAGCACGGTATCCAATAGCAGGTTAATCTGTGCAACCGATACACCAAATAGAGCCGGCAGCATCAGTTTCAGGATGCGCCGCACCCCTTCATCCTTCCAACCGGCTTGCGGCACGGGCAATAGACGCAGGCGCGCTAAAAACGGCAACTGGAACAGCAGTTGGACGGTACCGGCCATCAACACACCCCAAGCCAGCGCCATAATGGGCGGATCAAACAGGGGGCTTAAGTAGACCGCTGAACCGATCAGACAGAGATTCAGCAATACCGGGGTGAAGGCAGGCACCGCAAATCGCTCATAGGAGTTCAGAATGGCACCACAAAATGCGGTTAGGGATATCAGCATCAGATAGGGAAAGGTAATGCGCAGCATGTCAGCCGCAAGACCAAAGCTCTCGGAGCCTGACATATAAAACCCAGGCGCAAACAGCATCGCCAATAGTGGCGAACCCAGACTGCCCACCAGCGTGACCAGCAACAACACCGAACCCAAGCTGCCGGCGGTACGATTGACGAGAAATTGAACCGCTTTTAAATCACGTTGCGATCGATACTCAGAGAGCACCGGCACGAAAGCCTGAGCAAAAGCCCCTTCAGCAAAAAGACGTCGTAAAAAGTTGGGGATTTTGAATGCGACAAAAAAAGCGTCGGATGCACCGCTGGCGCCAAAGTAACCCGCGACCACCACATCACGAATTAATCCCAGCACTCGCGAGATCATGGTCATGATGCCAACTACAGCACTTGAGCGCAGCAGACCGCCGCCAGATGTCGCTTTTTGACTCAACTTTTAACCTCAAAGTGCCGAATTAATCCGTCGATTATCGCCTACCTAAGAAGAAGGTCAACTAAAAGTGCATTTCTTCTGTGTTTAATGCTTGACAGACGGCAACGATATCGGAATAATTTCGCATCCAATTTTGAGAGACACTTGTCTCGTTTGTTTAACTCAAATTTAAGGAGCTCAGCTGTGGCAAATTCCGCAGGATCTCGTAAACGTGCTCGCCAGGCGGAAAAGCGTCGTCAACATAACGCTAGCCTGCGCTCCATGGTACGTACTTACATCAAGAAAGTACTAAAAGAAGTTGCTGGTGGTGACCAAGCTGCTGCTAACGAAGCATTCAAAGTTGCTCAGCCTATCCTAGATAGCTCAGTAAACAAAGGAATCTTCAAGAAGAGCGCTGTTGCACGCACTAAGAGCCGCCTAAACGCACGCATCAAAGCGATGGCTGCATAAGCGACTGCTTAAAAGCTTTTCCAAAAACCCGCTAATTAGCGGGTTTTTTGTTGCCTGCAATCTGGAAGATGCTGACAGAGTCCATACCGGTGACTGGCTTTAGCCTGTCATCCGCTGGTAGACCTTACTGCCAATCTGGAAAACACCGATAAAGCAGATGACAGGCTGAAGCCAGTCACTGGTGCTCTTAGATAAACTCTAATAAATACCAATCGCGGCCTTTTCAAGACCGCTCCAACGATTTAGGCCAACGCCATATTATCGCGATGGACTAGCTCTGGATCAGTGATGTGACCGATAAGGGATTCGATCTCTTGGCTGGCGTGACCTTTGATACGGTCCGCCTCATCGAAGGCGTAGTTAACCAAGCCGCGTGCGATAACCTCACCGTCAGTATCGACCAGCTCGACCATCTCACCCCGTGAGAAATCACCCTCTACTTTGACAACACCCGCAGGCAGCAGTGATTTGCCACCCGTTTTAAGCGCTTTCACCGCGCCAGCATCCAAGACTAGACGACCACGCGCCTGAAGATGCCCTGCGATCCAGTGTTTACGCGCAGCTTGGCGACCGTGATCAGGTACTAACAACGTACCAATCTCTTCACCCGAGAAGATTCTTAACAACGCACTCTCTTCACGACCGCTAGCAATAACCGTTACAGCACCTGAACGAGCCGCAAGTCGAGCGGCACGTACTTTAGTTGCCATACCACCGCGACCCAACTTACCGCCTCCGCCTGCAATCTGAAGGAAGTGATCATCTTCAGCTCGACCTTCGGCGATTAATTCAGCATTAGGGTTAGAGCGAGGATCTGCGGTGAACAGACCTTTCTGATCCGTCAGCAGAATCAGCGCATCGGCTTCAATGGCATTAGCCACCAACGCACCGAGCGTATCGTTATCACCAAACTGAATCTCACTGGTCACAACCGTGTCATTCTCATTAACGATGGCTACGACGCCCAGATCGATTAGAGAGCGCAACGTTGAACGTGCGTTTAGATAACGCTTACGGTTAGAGAGGTCATCATGCGTCAGAAGAACCTGCGCGGTATGAAGGTTGTGTTGCTGAAAAATAGATTCATACGCTTGAACCAAACCCATCTGACCGACAGCGGCGGCGGCTTGCAGCTTATACATCTCGCTTGGGCGTTCTGACCAGCCTAAACGATTCATCCCCTCGGCTACAGCACCTGAAGAGACAAGAACCACCTCAACACCCTGCTGCACCAGTTTAGCGATCTGCTCAACCCAGCCAACAATCGCTTGCTGATCTAGACCTTTACCATCATCCGTCAGCAGCGCACTGCCGATTTTGACGACCCAACGACCCTTTTCTGTTAACCGTTGACGTGATGCAGACATGTTACTTTACGTACTCCACTTCAACATCGTAATCGTCATCATCGAAGTCATCCCAATCATCAGCTTCGCCCGCTTCACGACGCGCACGCATTTCGGCACGCATACGCTCAAGATTTTCACGCGCTTCACGGTCAATCTGCATACGCAGCTCACGCTCTGCATCCACCAATTCTGGATTCTCTGCAAGCGCCTCTTTCTTCTCATCAAGATAGTCTTGCAACTGATGGACCAAAAGATCAGTGCCTTGCTTGTTGATAGCAGAGATACGGAATACCGGACCATCCCATTCCAACGCATCGATCACTGACTGACAACGCTCTTCAAGCTCCTCTTCTGGCACCATGTCGATCTTATTCAGCAACAACCAGCGAGGCTGATCAGCCAAGGTAGGCGAGAACTTATTCAGCTCATTAACTGCAGTGACCGCTGCTTCAGCAGGTGTCACCTCGTCCCAAGGCGCCATATCAACCAGGTGCAACAGTACACGGTTACGCGCCAAGTGTTTTAGGAAGCGAATACCAAGACCGGCACCCTCTGCGGCACCTTCAATGATTCCAGGGATATCGGCAACGACGAAACTGCGGTGCGCTTCGGTGCGAACGACACCCAGGTTAGGTACCAAGGTAGTGAATGGGTAGTTAGCCACTTTAGGCTTAGCAGCTGAGATAGAACGAATCAGCGTCGATTTGCCGGCATTTGGCAGACCAAGAAGGCCGACATCAGCCAGGACACGCAACTCCAGACGAACGTTACGCAACTCACCCTCGGAACCTTTAGTCGTTTGACGAGGCGCACGGTTTACACTGCTTTTAAAACGCGTATTACCCAAGCCGTGCCAACCGCCCTGAGCGATCTTTTCGACCTGACCGACAGCCGTCAGATCCGCCAACACCTCATCGGTATCCACATCCACAATGGTGGTACCGACTGGCACTTTAAGCACCAGATCTTCACCTTTGGAACCGGTACACTGACGACCCTGACCGCCCTCACCGTTTTGTGCTTTGTAGTGACGCGTAAAGCGGTAATCGATTAGCGTATTAAGACCTGAATCGGCTTCGACAAAAATAGAACCACCATCACCACCGTCGCCACCATCTGGGCCACCTTTTGGAATGTACTTCTCGCGACGGAAACTCATACAGCCGTTTCCGCCTTTACCGGCTTGTACGGTAATCAGTGCTTCATCAACAAACTTCATCTCTTTCTCCTAAATGGAGGAAAAATAGGGCCAGATCGTCTGTCAAACCTAACGACATGATCCTATTTTCCCTCAGTGGGCTGATTTTACTCTGGTAAGAATCAACCTTACATGCTTTTTTGAACTTAATAGCTTTTCAAGCCCTGTCTGGCTTCAGCCTGACACGCTGACACGGCCTAAAAAACAAAAAAACCCGCCTAAGCGGGTTTTTTACGTAACAACGAAACTTAGGCAGTTTCGATGCTAACGAATTTACGGTTGTAAGGGCCTTTAACTTCGAACTTAACAACACCGTTTGCTTTCGCAAATAGAGTGTGGTCTTTGCCGATGCCTACGTTTGTACCAGCGTGGAATTTAGTACCGCGCTGACGAACCAGGATGTTACCCGCAAGTACTTCCTGACCACCAAAACGTTTAACGCCTAAGCGTTTCGACTCCGAATCGCGTCCGTTACGCGTTGAGCCGGCTGCCTTCTTATGAGCCATTCTCTAATCTCCTAGATTCGTTGATCAGCCGTTAATGCCAGTGATTTTAACTTCAGTGTACCACTGACGGTGGCCCTGACGCTTCATGTGGTGCTTACGACGACGGAACTTGATGATTTTCACCTTGTCACCGCGACCGTGTGATACCACTTCAGCAGAAACTTTAGCACCTTCAACAACTGGCGCGCCAACTTTAACGTCGTCGCCGTTGCTAACAAGTAGTACGCGATCGAAATCAACGTTTGAACCAGCTTCAACCGCTAGCTTTTCTACTTTAAGGGTCTGACCCTCTTGTACGCGGTACTGTTTACCACCGCTTACGATTACTGCAAACATCTGTGTTCTCCAATATTTTGCTTACCCGGCTACTAATACGAAACCTGCTCTGAAGGGCTGATGTCTTACGACACCCTCGCACAGGGAGCGTTATTTGGACAAGCTAGGGCGCAGAATAATACAGAACCCCCCACTCAAACTCAACCCTTATTTACACTAAATTGAGGCATTGGAAGGCCTATACACCAGAGTCATATTGACACCCCCGCTCTCACCCCCTAGCATCCGTCTGTCATTTATAAGTAGTAACCAAAATGCAACCACACCAACTCAACCCACTGATCGAGCCTCAATTCGATGCCGTTACGGATTACATCCTTAACAATCTTGGCTCCAATGTCCCTCTAGTAGAGAAGATTGCACATCACATTGTTGAAGGTGGCGGTAAGCGCTTGCGTCCGTTGTTGGTTCTACTGGCTGCCAATGCCGCTGGCTATAAAGGGGAACAACACATTCCACTGGCAGCGGTCATCGAATTCATTCATACGGCAACACTGCTGCATGACGATGTGGTCGACAACTCTGAGCTACGTCGCGGTAACGCCACCGCAAACGCTCAGTGGGGTAATGCGCCGAGCGTATTAGTCGGTGACTTCCTCTACTCTCGCTCATTCCAGATCATGGTTGAGATTGGCCGCATGGAGATCATGCAGGTCATTTCACACGCCACTACGATCATTGCCGAAGGCGAAGTTCTGCAGCTGCTAAACCAGCGCAACCCAGATACCAGTGAAGAGTCTTACCTTCAGGTCATTCTTGGCAAAACGGCCATGCTGTTTGAAGCAGCAACAGAGGTCGGAGCAATTCTAGCGGACAGCTCTGCAGAGAATCGTGAAGCCCTAAGACTTTATGGTCGCCACCTTGGCATCGCCTTCCAAATCGTCGATGACCTACTCGACTATCTATCTGATAGCGAAACCATGGGTAAAAACGTTGGAGACGACCTCGCCGAAGGCAAAGCCACACTGCCGCTGATTCATGCAATGCGCGTCGGCAGCGATGAAGATAGAGAGTTGATTCGCCAAGCGATCCGCAAAGGTGGACTGGATGATTTATCACCGGTACTCGAGATCGTGCAACGCAATGGATCGATAGACTACTCGCGTCAAAAAGCAGCCGAAGAGATCGATAAAGCGAAAAACGCGATCGCCTCTCTACCAGACACTTCGTTTAAAGTGACGCTGAATCAGATTGCTGATTTGGCTATCGCAAGAACCCAGTGAACACTTTGGTGACAGGCCTTCAGCCTGTCATCCGCTTTCCAATAACATAAATTATCAGGAAGACGCTGAAATAGCCGATGACAGACTGAAGTCAGTCACGATTCTTGGCCGGTGACTGGCTTTTAGCCTGTCACCTTCACTGGCTTCGACCTACCGACGCACCAACCGATAAACCACTTCACGCTGATTTTCAAAACGCCCTTCACTTAGATCAGCGCTATCAAGCTCTTCAATCTCAAACTCAGCAGAGAATAGACGTTGCACTTCATCACCTTTTACTGAAAAAGGTGGTTCGTTTCTAGGATTGTCATACTCGAGCGCAATCAACAAAATCTGATCGCCTACCACTGTGAGCCTTGCGATGTGCGCGGAGTAGTCGATTCGCATCTCGGGCGGAAGTGCTATTAGTGCCGCTCGATCGTAGATGGCTCGTGGGTTATTGAGCGCAGCGCGGGTGGTTTTAAAGACATCACCAGCCAACAGAGAGATTCCATCACGCTCACGACGGTGAAAAGCACCCTCATCAATGGCATCGATATCGACACCCTGCTCTGCAAAAAAGTCACGGCACGCCAGATCACTCAACTCAACACCGATGACCTTATGACCCTGCTCACGCAACCAAAGCATGTCGCGGCTTTTACCACAGAGCGGCACAAAGATAGACTCCTCTCCAGACAGCTCAAGTGTGGACCAATATTTCGTCAACCAAGGGTTAAAATCTGACTGGTGAAAACCGATGCGATTTTCAGACCAGCGCTCATGCCAGAAGGCGTGTTTCATAGGGGTTTTTCCTTAAAATGGGGTGATTCAGGTAATTTAACTGATCGATGTCGTGCTTAGCGAGCCCTAAAAAGGTATAATCCGGCAAATTTTTGTAATTAAGACTGTGAATTAGAACACCATGACTAGACAATCATCTTTTAACCGTGACGAACTTCTAAGCTGTGGCCACGGCGAAATGTTTGGCGAAGGCAATGCCCGCCTACCTGTTGGCAACATGCTTATGATGGACCGTATTACCAAGATCTCTGCTGAAGGTGGCGAGCACGGTAAAGGCGAAATCATCGCTGAACTAGATATTCGTCCAGATCTTTGGTTCTTCGACTGTCACTTCCCTAGCGATCCTGTTATGCCTGGCTGTCTTGGTCTAGACGCAATGTGGCAGATCGTTGGCTTCTACCTAGGCTGGAAAGGCAACCCAGGTCGCGGTCGCGCACTGGGTTCAGGTGAGGTTAAATTCACAGGTCAGATACTACCGACTGCTAAGAAGGTCACTTACAACATCCAGATGAAACGCGTGATTGAGCGTAAATTGGTTATGGGTATTGCAGACGGTTCGGTATCAGTGGATGGTCGCGAGATCTACACAGCAACGGATCTTAAAGTCGGTCTATTCACCAGCACCGAAAACTTCTAAGAGCGTTAACGCTTAGAAACACAATTAGAGAGAGAGTAAACATGCGTCGAGTAGTTGTTACCGGAATGGGTATCGTTTCTTGTCTAGGTTCTGACAAAGAGAGCGTTCTGGAATCACTAAAAGAGGGCAAGTCAGGCATTAAATTCCAGCAGGAATACGCTGATCTTGGCTTCCGTAGCCAGGTTGCAGGCAGTATTGATGATCTGGATCTGGATGAACTGATCGATCGTAAACTGCGCCGCTTCATGGGTAATGCAGCAGCTTACTCATACATCTCAATGGAACAAGCCATTAAAGATGCGGGTCTATCAGAAGATCAGGTTTCGAATGTACGTACTGGCCTGATCGCAGGTTCTGGTGGTGCTTCGTCGGCTGACATTGTTGAAACCGCCGACATCCTTCGTGATAAAGGCGTTCGTCGTGTCGGTCCATACCGCGTGACTCGCACCATGGGCTCTACCGTATCAGCCTGTCTTGCTACCCCATTCAAGATCAAAGGTGTGAACTACTCAATCACCTCTGCTTGTGCGACCAGCGCACACTGTATTGGTAATGCGATGGAGCAGATCCAACTTGGCAAACAAGACATCGTCTTTGCCGGTGGCGGTGAAGAGCTACACTGGTCTTTGAGTGTCATGTTTGATGCCATGGGCGCCCTATCAAGCAAATACAACGAAACGCCAGAAAAAGCGTCTCGCGCTTACGATGCAAACCGTGATGGTTTCGTGATCGCAGGTGGCGGCGGCATGCTGGTTCTAGAAGAGCTGGAGCACGCTAAAGCACGCGGTGCGAAAATCTATGCTGAACTCGTAGGCTATGGCGCGACCTCCGATGGTTACGACATGGTTGCTCCATCCGGCGAAGGCGCTGTTCGTTGTATGCAACAGGCTATGAGCACGGTTGATGGCAAGATCGATTACATCAACTCACACGGCACTTCGACACCCGCAGGCGATATTCAAGAGCTGAAAGCGATGAAAGAGACCTTCGGTACAGAGATGCCACCGGTCAGCTCAACTAAGTCACTGGCGGGTCACTCACTGGGCGCTACAGGCGTACAGGAAGCGATCTACTGTCTACTGATGCAAGAGAACAACTTCATCTGTGCCTCAGCGAACATTGAAGAGATCGACCCAGAAGCTGAAGGCCTACCAGTTGTGACAGCACGCAAAGATGGCGTCGACCTACAACGCGTGATGTCGAACAGCTTCGGCTTTGGTGGTACCAACTCGACTCTAGTGTTCGAGAAGTACAACGGTTAATCGCCTCGCCACTCAATAAGAAAGCGACCCAGGGGTCGCTTTTTTTGTACCTATTAACCACAACTCAATCCATGCTATAACTAAAGCTGTAAATAACTGGAGATAAAAATGGTTACAGCGATCATATTGTTAAAAGTTCAAAGACAAAAAATTCAAGAGACCGCTACGCTTCTCGCTGGAATGGAAGGTTTTACAGAAGTTTTCTCTGTCAGCGGAAATTTTGATTTAGTTGCGATGGCTCGTGTTGAAAATAACGAGGCGCTATCTGATCTGATTACCAACAAATTAGCTGAGGTTGATCATATTGAAGAGACTGAGACGATGCTGGCTTTTAAAGCCTATTCAAAACACGATTTGGAGGCAATGTTCGGCCTAGGCTTTGAATGATTAATGTAAATAGATGGGCCGTACTAACTCTACGACCCACTGCTGTCTATTTGTCTCGTCCTCGATTAATAGAGATTCATTAGAGTAGTGTTTCAACTCCACTAGACCGTCGGTACGAGTCTCCAAAAGCTTATCGCGCTCAATTAGCATCACTACATCATCATCAAGTTCGCTAATAAAAGAGACGAGCTCATGATCAACAATGACCCCATCTCTATTAATCTCAACTTCAACAATATCTGGACCTGACCTTTCCAAGTGATCAAGCAGATCATTCCAGTGAGTCTTGGGAAAAATGCCTCTAAACACTCTTAGTTAAACACCTTTAATAAATTTACTGAGTTATACGCCCAACCACTGCTTCTGGACTTCGGTATTGGCCTTAATCTCTTCCGGTGAACCTTGCCACACGATCTGTCCTTTACCCACCACACTGACATCATCGGCTAAGCTAACCGCAAAGCCAAAATTTTGTTCAACCAAAATAATCGTCAAACCTGTCTCTTTTAGGGACTTAAGCTGAGCATGAATCTGCTTTACGATGATTGGAGCAAGCCCCTCTGTTGGTTCGTCAAGAATAAGCAGCTTAGGGTTCATTAAAAGCGCACGAGCAATCGTTAGCATTTGCTGCTCACCGCCCGACAACTCATTACCAAAATTGTTAGCACGCTCAGACAGACGCGGAAAAACGTCAAACACTCGTTCAATCGTCCAACGTTTCTGCCCACCATTGTCAGCGTCAACATAACGTTTAGCGGTTAGCTCTAAATTTTCGAGCACGGTTAAAGAGGGAAATATATCACGCGTTTCAGGCACGTAGGCGATGCCTTTTCCAGCAACGGTATAGGGCTCCAATTTTTGAATTTCGGTCCCTTCCAAAGCGATACGACCCTGCTTGGGTTTAACAAGTCCCATTATGGTTTTAAGGGTCGTTGACTTGCCCGCACCATTTCGACCTAGTAGAGCATGAACTTTGCCCGCTTGAGCTGTAAACGACAAGTCAAAGAGAACCTGTGTCTCACCGTAGCCGGATTCTAAACCTTTAACATCAAGCATCTTCAAAAGTCCCCAAATAAATTTCTTGCAGTAAAGTGCTTTCGCGGGCTTCATCAGGACTCCCTTCAAACACCACTTCACCATAATTAAGAACCGTCATGCTATCAGCCACATCAAATGCCAAGCCCATATCATGCTCTATGATAACGATGGTTAGCTCCTCTGGCAGACGCTTTAAAAGGTGATGAAATGCGCCAATCATTTCAGGCCCAACACCAGACGTAGGCTCATCCATCAGCAACACACGTGGTTGAGTAGCAAGGGCAATACCAACCTCTAGCTGACGACGAATACCATAAGCCACATCAGAAACACGCTTATTCAGATGCTCTGTAAGATCAACTTGAGCAGCAGTCTCTCTTACTAAGGCTCGCACGTCAGGAGAAGTGAGCGAGTCACGCCAAAGTGTGGTTGATTTTTTAGTTTTAACGGACGCTGCTAAGCCTAGATTTTCAGCAATAGTTAGACCATCAAACAAAGTATTTTGTTGATAGCTTCGACTCAAACCAAAATTAGCGCGTTTCGCTACACTCCAGGAGGTCACATCTTCGTTATTGATTTTGATACTTCCTGAGTCTGGCATAAATTCACCGACCAACTGATTGAACAGAGTTGTTTTACCCGCACCATTCGGCCCTAGAATGACTCTTCGCTCACCTTTGGCAACACTCATAGACACATCACGTGTCACATGAAGAGCACCAAAGTGCTTAGATAAATTAGTTACCTCAAGCATGATTACTCCTCGCTCAACACTTTTCGTGGACCAGCCGCTTTCGTTCTGCGCTGCTCGATATAACTTTCCAACATGCCGTAGATCCCTTTGGCACCGCCCATAACAACCAAAATGAGAATAATGCCAACAATCAAATGCCAATGGTCGGTGTAATTACTAATCTCATGTTTCAGCACGACAAAGGCAGTTGCGCCAATAATTGGGCCTACCAGGGTTCCCAATCCACCCAGTATGACTACAACTAGCACCTCACCTGAGTGAGTCCATGAGAGTAGGCTGGGCGATATAAACATAAAGTGCTGTGCAGATAGGGAACCCGCTAGACCTAACACAATACCTGAAAGCCCAAATATATTGGCCTTAATCAGCGTGACTGGCTGACCCAGCGCTCTAGAACGTTTCTCGCTGTACATGATACCTACCATGCTTCGACCCAAGCCTGAGGAGAGTACTTTAGCGACAAAAAGATAGGAGATAGCCAAACAAAACAAGCAAAACAGAGCAAAGTTGGTTGAGTCGAATAGATCGATACTGATGGGCGTAAGGTCTAGGCGAGGGATACCTGCCATACCGTTGTCGCCCCCTAAGTAACTTGACTCAAATACAAAAGAGTAGGCCATTTGACCAAAAGCCAAAGTTGCCATAATGAAATAGATGCCATGGGATTTTGAACAGATCAGGCCGATTAACCAAGAGACCATCCCAGTCAGAACACATGCTATCAGTACCGATTCTAAAGCCCCAAAACCCAACTTAGTACACAAAGTTGCAAAGACATAGGCACCTAGACCGGCCAGAGCACCGTGACAGAGCGACACCATGCCGCCGAACCCTGCAACCAAATCAAGCGCCAGAGCGATCATCGCTAAGATGAGCAATTCAGTGAGTATCTCGACACCAAAATAGTCGGCTGTCATTGCGATGTACGCGCAAATCAATAGATAGCCAATCATTATAAAATTTCTTAAAGGCGTTTGAAAAAACATGATTTACCCTCCTTTTGCTGGGAACAGACCAGCAGGTTTGGTGACCAAAATAAACGCCAAAAGAAGGTAGATAACAACTGACGCAAACTGAGGAGCAAAAACAGAGCCAAAGGTTTGTACAAAACCATATATAAGCGAGCCAGCAATAGCCCCTTTTAAAGAACCCAATCCGCCAATAACAATAACGATAAGCGTGGGTATAAGAATTTCTAATCCCATCTCGGGAACAACCGATAGCAAGGGAGCCGCCACTGCGCCTGCTAGGCCTGCCAAGGCACAGCCCACACAGAAGACTAAAAAGAATAGACGTTCAACGTTGATCCCCAAGCAAGAGGCCATCTTATCGTTATCAACCCCCGCACGAATCATGGCGCCAATTTGTGTTTTATTTAGCACTAAATTAAGAATGATAAGTGCAGTCAAGCCAACCAGCATCACAAAGAAGCGATAGGCAGGATATTCAACACCTAACAGCGACACTCGGCCGGAAAGAATCTCTGGCACATCCAGAGCCAAGGCTAGGTCACCCCAAATAATTCGAGTAATATCCAATAATGCGAAGATCAACCCAAAGGTCACCAAGACCTGAGCCATTGGACCACTGGAGCGCATACTTTTGATCAAAAATTGATAGAGTACCAACCCAAGAACAGCGACGGCTAAAGGCGCGACAAACAGCCCTACCCAATAACCCATGCTGGCTGCGATCGTAGCAGCAACATAAGCACCGAAGGCATAGAGCGCACCGTGCGCAAGGTTAACGAAGTGCATTAGACCGAAAATTACGGTCAAACCCACTGACAAAAGAAACAAAAGCATCGATAGCTGCAACGCATTCAGCAATTGCAGAATCCAAAAACCGGTATCCATTGGAAGGCCTCGAAATGAGCTGGGCTTGCGCCCAGCTTTTATTGCAAATTGAAACGAAATTAGAGTGAACAACTACCCGCTGGGTCACGTTCACTCGGAAGTTGAGCAACAACTTTCTGAGTCAATTTTTCACCATCTTTTACGGTTTCATACACGTAAAGTGGCTGCACAATGTTGTTTGTCTTAGGATCAATAGAGACTTCGCCACGTGGACCCGAGAACGAAACTTTCGAGATGGCTTCTGCAATAGAAGCACGATCATCTGCACCGCCTTTGAGTGCAAGCGCTAGAGCCTGAGCAGCGTCATAACCCGCCACAGCAAACTCAGATGGGGAACGACCATCGTTCATTGATTGGAATTTTTGAACAAAGGCATTGTTCACATCAGTGTCAATCGTTGGCGCGTAGTGCAGAACGGTTGTAACACCGACAGCAGCATCACCCTCAGCCTTCACGTAAAGTGGTGAAGTCAGGAAGCCTGAGCCGTATAGTGGCATAGTCTCATCTAGACCGAAGCTATCGTATTGCTTAACAAAAGCAATGGCTTCACCGCCAGCATAGAAGCTGTAAACAGCATCTGCACCCGACGCTTTGGCTTTGGCCAAGTACGGACCAAAATCTTTTGTCTTGCGGAATGGTGTGTATTCGCCACCAACGACTTCGCCGCCTGCAGCCTCAAACGTACCAACAAAACCTTCAATCATTTCACGACCCGCTGTGTAGTCAGGTGCTAGTGTGTACACTTTTTTAATGCCATTTTCTGCCATCCATGTACCCATTGGACGGTTGATTTGGCCATTAGAGAAAGAGAAGCGAGAGATGTAAGGGCTACACTTCGCACCAGTAACAGAGTTATCACCCGCGTTAGTGATTAGAAGCGGGACTTTAGCACCATGAACAAAATCACGAAGCGCACCAGCAACGGCAGAAGAGACCAAACCAGTCATCACATCGACTTTATCTTGAAGAACCAGCTTACGGGCCTTGGCAACTGATTTACCTGGATCAGCTTCAGAATCCTCACGAACATATTCTATGTCTAGACCTGAACCAAACTCTTCCATACCCAATGCAAAACCTGCATCTATCTCTTTACCCAGTGCCGCATAAACACCGGAAAAAGGAAGAAGAACGCCAACTTTAGTCGTCTCAGCTGACGCAATTGAGGCACTTAGCACACCTGCAGTTAATGCCGAAATCATTGCTGTTTTTTTCATGATTGACTCCTTTTTTTTATTGTCATCATTAGACCTATGTGTGCCTGACTAAAAACGGTCAACTTCTAGCCAGGTAGAATTCAGTGAAGGAAAGCTCCTGCCGTTTTTTTAAGTTCTGCTAAACACTCGGATTCAGTTCGGCCTGTCGTATCAAGAGTATAATCAGACAGTTTGTAGCCCGATTCACGCTCTTCTAAGATCAGTTTAAGATCCTCTATCGCCTCTTTAAGACCAGCCATTGGACGAGTATCACCTTGATCCATAACTCGAGAAAGATGCTCTTCTGGCGAAGCTTTAATCCAAACCGAGAAGAAGTTATCGAGGAGTAATTTGAACGACTCAGTTTGAGAGACCAGTGAACCACCCGTTTCTAAAATAACCGGTTCATTCAGGTTTAAAACATATTCAAGCGCTTGCGCTTCAATACGACGGAATTTCTTCTGCCCACCAAGATCTAAAATCTCTCCGATAGACATATTTGCGAGTTCTTCGATTAGAGCAGTCAGGCGGATGAAGCGAACATTCATCTCTTTGGCAAGCAGTTGGCCCAAAGTGGTTTTACCTGCTCCGCGAAGGCCAACCAATGCAACACCATGCCCCGATGCTAAGCTGCTTGCGAAATGTCGTTTCAAAAGCTGTAAAGCGCTATTTTGTTGCTCCTCAGTCAAAGAGGATACAAAGCTAGCAAACAGTGGATTAATACCGTCACGGCATTGATCAGGAATAATCTCTGAAAACGGAATATCAAACGCCTCAGCGACTCGCCACAAGACACTCAGTGTGATGTTAGCTTTACCCGTCTCCAACTGAGCAAGATAACGTTCAGAAACGTCAGAGTGCTTAGATAAACTCTTACGAGTCATGCCGCGCTTAGCTCTGAGAGATCTGACTCTATTACCAATCTCTTCTATGTATTGTTGCAACGCAAGTTCATCGAATTGGGTATCAATATCTGAGTTATTCATCAATACCTCCACAGGCCTGCACATAAGACTCGAGTCGCTTACGATACTTTTCAGGAATATCGATCTTGGTCATCGACTGATTGTTGACGAACACGTTGACCGTTTCAGCAACCACACACTTTAAACTTTCATCATTCAAAATGGTGACGTGAAACCCAACAGAGGTTTGTCCCACCTTGTTTACAAGAACTTTACAGTGGAGATCAGATCGAGGGGTCAACGGTGAAAATATATCGTATTTGACCGAAACAAAAGGCGTACCAATGTGCTCATCTATATTGAGTTCAAACCAGGGCATCTCTAACACCTCACGCATGAAGTGATCGATCGCTTCTAAAATGTAATCAGCAATCCGGCCTGTAAAGACTATTTGAGCAGCATCTGTGTCGCCCCATTGGGGGCGACGCTTATAAATCAGAGGAGCATTCATTGGAAAGACTCTTAACGAATTAATAGGTCTCTATATGATACCTACCTTCCGATTTAAGTGACGAACGAATTTCACTCCAATCCATGCCATTATCTGCACAGATCTGTGTAAAGCTAGATTCAACACCCTCTTCCATGCCTTTCAGACCACAGATGTAAATGTGAGTGTTGTTATCTTTAAGAAGTGCTGCAACATCGTCTGAACGCTTCAACATACGATCTTGAACGTACTCTTTATCGTTCTCATCAAGTCGGGTCATTCGTGAGAAAACAAGCTCTTGATCAAGAAGGTCTGCAGGAACCTTTTGTAGTGGCCCGAAATAAGGTAACTCGCTAGCGGTGCGGGCCCCAAAGAACAGCATCATCTTGCCTTTGCCATTGGCAGCTAAACGACGACGGCGCTCTGTCATACCGCGGAATGGTGCCGCGCCTGTACCTGTACAGATCATCATTAGATTCGCATCCGGATCATTAGGCATTAGGAAGGTACTACCAAATGGTCCAGTTACTTGAACCTCATCGCCTTTCTGTAGGTCACACATGTAACCTGAACCGACACCTTGACGTGATTCGCCATCAACATCGAAAGTAACGCGCTTAATAGTAAGCGCTAGATTGTTGTAACCAGGACGCTCGCCGTCACGGGCACTCGCAATTGAGTAGAGCCGAACCAAATGCGGCTTCCCTTTATCATCTACGCCCGGTGGAATAATACCAATTGACTGTCCCTCTAAAACAGGGAAACTCTGCGAACCAAAATCCAAAACAATGTGATGGATATCAGACTCTGTACCCTCTTCAGTAATACGCATATTACCTGTTACCTTAGCCTTAGCTGGGTTATCACGGGTCCAGAGATTAATCTGTGGTTTTGATGCTGTTGCTGGAGCTGGCACTGCGCCGCTAGAAGCGTGGGCAACATCAAGAATATCATTAGCTTCAGACTCTGATGCTTCAGACTCCGAATCAACATTAACAAGCTCAATCTCTTCAGGCAGCTCATCCCAAGAGTACTGTTCCTCTAGAGAGTAAGGCACATTAACTAGTTGCCAACTATCAATTGCACCTGTAGGGCAAGGAGCTATACAGCTCATACAGTTGTTACAAAGCTCGGCATTCACAACGTAGTTATCATCGTTATGCTCGATTGCTCCATCTACTGGGCAGTTCTCTTCACAGGTATTACAACGAATACAAACTTCAGGATCGATAAGGTGCTGTCTAAGTGAAGTCATGACTGATTGCTCTTGTTATAAGTGAATAAAATGCCCGGTTCTGTTGGAACCGGGCAGAGTGAGTTACGCTAGTTTTACGTACTCAAAGTCAGACGCTTGCTGGTTTACGCCCACTTTCGGAGGAGCAATCCAGTTTGCATACTTGCCTGGCTCAGTACACTGAACCATGAGGCTGTTGATAAACTCTAGATCAGAGTCATTAGGCAACCAGTTAGCAAGGTTTGCCTCAAACGTCTGCGCATCAACAATTTCACCAGATGGGGTAACATTGATATCAGCGAACGTACCAATCTTACGGTTGAAGGCTTTGTGTGGTGGTACCAATTCGAACTCAATACCAGCTTTAGCAATCGCCTTGTTCCAACGCTTAATGCCGCTCGTCGCATCTTTGATGTAATCATCAAGTAGACGACCGTTAATAGCTGAAATTGCGTCTTCCTCAACCTCAACTAGCTGACCATCAACAACTTGAAGTACTGGATACTTCTCATTGTAAAGCTGGTGATCGTCATCAAGCTTTTCTTCCATGTAACGACCTTTGATACCTGCTTCGAAGGCAGCAGCGCCGTTAGTCGACAGCTCAGCACCGAACAGATCCAGTGTAACCGCCATATGGAAGTTCAGTTTTTTCTGAATAGTCGGCAGATCGATTACGCCAAGTGCGCGCACAGCTTCGATATCGTTAGGATCAGTAATGCCCGCTTCCTTCATCGCTGCACAAGTACGCTCTAACACACGCATAACACCCGACTCACCAACAAACATGTGATGCGCTTCTTCAGTCAACATGAATCGACACGTACGTGACAACGGATCAAAACCAGACTGAGCTAGGGATTCAAGCTGCATCTTACCGTCGCGATCAGTAAAGTAAGTAAACATGAAGAATGACAACCAATCTGGAGTCTCTTCATTGAAGGCACCAAGAATACGTGGTTTGTCTTCGTTACCAGAGTTACGCTCTAGCATCATCTTAGCTTCTTCACGACCCTCTTTGCCAAAGTACTTCATTAGAAGGTAGACCATTGCCCAAAGGTGGCGACCTTCTTCAACATTGATCTGGAAAAGGTTACGCATATCATACAATGATGGTGCCGTAGAACCGAGATGGCGCTGCTGTTCAACTGAAGCCGGCTCAGTATCACCCTGAACAACAATCATTCGACGCAACAGTGAACGGTATTCAGCTGGGACTTCTTGCCAAGCAGGCTCGCCTTTATGTTTACCAAATGGAATGGTACGACCCTCAACTTGAGGTGCTAAAAGCACACCCCAACGATACTCCGGCATTTTAACGTGGCCAAATACAGCCCAGCCTTTAGGGTCAACACCAACAGCTGTGCGCAGGTAAACTTCTTTATCATTGAAGCCGTCTGGACCAAGATCGCCCCACCACTCAAGGAATTTAGGGTGCCACTCTTCAAGCGCCTTTAAAAGACGACGGTCACTTGATAGATCAACATTGTTTGGAATTAAATCGTCGTAGTTAACTTCTACGCGGACGTTTTCAGTAGTCATTTTTATACTCTCCAACACTTCGTTCAGTTATACACGTTTAAAATCATATTCAGCACGGGTACCCGTACCGTAGAGCTTCAATGCACCGCCCTCGGCAACTGCATTTGGACGCTGGAAGATCCAGTTTTGCCATGCTGTTAAGCGACCAAAGATTTTAGTTTCCATTGTTTCAGGACCCGCAAATCGCAAGTTAGCTTCAAGGCCTGTTAATGCATCTGGTGAGTAACTGGCACGTGATTGAATGACATGAGGGACTTCATCTTCCCAGTCAATGTCATCAAGCGCGTCCGTTACAAGACCCAACACAGCACAAGCAGCTGCGTCTAAACGGTTTCCTATTGTTGCTTTTGCTTTTTCAACAGATTCTGGCTCACCTAAAAATCGCGTATCCAAACGGGAAATATCATTACTCATTGGCAGTGTTCCAAAGTTCATCGCACTCAGCTCAATAGAGGCTTCTGGGGTATCATCACCCTCAAACTGACCTTCAAGCATGTAAGTACGATCTGACGCAAACATCAGTTCCGCTAGGAAGCCACCAAAACAGCTTCCTGGCTCAACAAGCGTCACAAGAGTACGTGAGGTCATGTCAACACGCTTCATAACGCGTTTGAAGTAGGCGGTCACTTCACGAATGAACCAATGATCAGCGTTTGCTTGCAAGAAGGCATCAGCTGCCATTACGGCATCCAAATCACCTTGGGTTTTCAGAGATAAAACGCCCTGCTCTAGCTCGTTAGCACGCAAGTGAAGGATGGCATCATCCAATTCACGAGTCATACGAAGAACCCAGAACTCAGCACCTTGAGCTAGCGCAGCATCGGCTGTAGCTGGCATAGATGAATCGTTTGTTTTGATGGTAATTTCTGCTGTGCGTGCATCGCGGTCAACGGCAACAGAGACAGTAGAGTACTCAACTGCATTATCAGAAATAGTGCGGTTAAGCTGAGTCAAATCACAACCCTGACCACCTGGACGATCTGACAAAGAGGCCAATTCCTTCGCACGCACATCGACTGCCTCAGCGAATTTAGAGCGAGGCACAGCAGCATCCACCAAACGCCAATCGACTGCTTTCTGACCAGCAGCACCCTCTTCAATAGAACAGAAAATATCAGCACGGTCACGACGCACTTTACGCTTATCAACGACACGAGTTAGACCGCCAGTACCTGGCAGAACAGCTAGGAGCGGCACTTCAGGCAGTGAAACAGCTGTACTTCCGTCATCAACCAAGTAGATTTCGTCAGCAGCAAGAGCCAATTCATAACCACCGCCTGCAGCAGTGCCAGAAACCGCACACAAGAACTTAAGACCAGAGTTCTGACTAGAGTCTTCGATTGAGTTACGAGTCTCATTAGTAAATTTACAAAAATTTACTTTGTGTGCATGAGTAGAGAGACCTAACATTTTAATGTTAGCACCGGCACAGAAGATCTTATCATTACCTGATGCAATGACAACCGTCTTAACTTCAGGATGCTCAAAACGGATGCGCTGCAATGCGTCATTTAACTCAATATCAACACCTAGGTCGTATGAGTTCATTTTAAGCTGGTAGCCCTCTGCAAGAGTTGCATCAGGATTAACGTCCATAATCAGGCGACAAACATCACCTTCAAATTCTAGTTTCCAGTGATTGTAGTCGGCTGGTTTGGTTTGAAAATCGATCATCTGTCCTTTCTCCGGATACACTTATTATCGTTTTGTCCATTCAATAAATGCACTATAGTTCATCTTTTATTGATTTACTACAGTTTTTTATCATTTATTTGAATTAAATTTCTGATAATAGAAATGAAACCGGAACTCTAGTTCATTAAGCACACTAGACTCTCTCGATAATGGCAGCAATACCCTGCCCCACACCGATACACATGGTACACAGTGCATATCTACCTCCGCTACGCTCAAGCTGAGTCATAGCAGTTGTGACAAGACGTGCACCGCTCATGCCAAGTGGATGACCCAACGCGATAGCACCACCCTGAGGATTAAGTCGAGTATCATTGGGATCAATATCGAGTCCCCTCAATACGCCCAATGCCTGAGAAGCGAAGGCCTCGTTTAACTCAATAAGATCCATTTGATCCAATGTTAGACCAGATAGTTTCAGTACTTTATTGACTGCTTCGATTGGGCCAACACCCATGATTCGAGGATCGATACCAGCGGTTGCCATAGCAACAACACGCGCTCGAGGTGTTAACCCGTTAGCAGCGGCACCGGATTCGCTGGCCAGCAGCACGGCACAGGCGCCATCATTTATGCCGGAAGCGTTGCCCGCAGTCACCGAACCATCACCACCATTAACTGTTCTTAATTGAGCTAACTTCTCGAGTGATGATTCACGCGGGTGCTCATCGACATCAAAATAGCTAATGTTGCCGCGACGGTCTTTAATTTCGATTGGTACAATCTCATCAGCAAAAAGACCCGCTTTTTGAGCAGCCGCTGTTTTAGCCTGACTGTTAAATGCAAACAGATCTTGCTCTTCACGGCTGATACCATATTCAGCCGCTACGTTATCAGCCGTTTGTGGCATGGTATCAACGCCATACATCGCTTTAAGCGCAAGGTTAGTAAATCGCCACCCCATCGTGGTGTCTTCTAAAATTTGAGAACGCCCAAAAGAAGTTTCAGACTTACCCATAACAAAGGGAGCTCGCGTCATCGATTCGACGCCGCCAGCAAGTGCAACATTCAGCTCACCCGCTTTAATGCCTCTAGCCATGGTACCAATGGCATCCAAACCAGAACCACATAGGCGGTTGATGGTTGAAGCAGGAACCGAAGTGGGCAAACCTGAGAGCAATACTGACATGCGAGCAACATTTCGATTATCCTCACCTGCCTGATTAGCACAGCCCATCAGCACATCATCAATTGACGCTGTATCTAAAGAGGGAACCTCAGCCAGAGTTGCTTTAATAACCTGAGCTAATAAGTCATCAGGGCGAACGGTGGCCAGTGAACCTGCGTAACGACCAATAGCAGAGCGTTTTGCTGCACAAATAAAAGCTTCAGCCATGTTTAAATCCTTGTTTAATCAATCTGATGAAAAGGGGCATTTACGAATGCACGCTGGAGCAGCGCAGGCGATACTCGGTAACGATCATCGCCATAATATAGGCTGATGTTATCCAACACATCGGCTACGAAACTGGTGCCTAGCTTATCGGCCCATGCTAATAGACCGGTCGGATAGTTCACACCTGCCTGCATAGCGGCATCTATTCCAGCGGCATCAGCAATTCCTAAATGAAGCGCATCAGACGCTTCATTAATAAGCATAGCGACTGTTCGCATCACTATCAGACCTGGCAAGTCCTTTACAACCCGAGTTTTGACACCCAAGAAATCGAACATTGCATAGACTTCAGTCCAAACCTCTTCAGGCATTTCCGGATGTGTTGATAGCGCTAGAGATTCACATGTCGAATAGTCGATAGCGAGATCCATTTGAATAAGGTTGCGATTATCTTCAGCCAGAGAACGCTCTAGGGTTGTGCGACCATCCGTCAAAACCAGTGTTGCGCCGTTAGCAAACACGATTTCGCCCTCATCACCTTCAGTCTCGGTAGGAATCTCTATTCCACGCGCCTTAATTCTATCAATAAGCGACTTAATCGCGGGTGATACCACAGCACTGCTAATATTAAAGAACCCACCAAAACGGATATCATCCCACTCAAGGTTTGGGACTAACTGTTTACCCTCAGGGTACTGATAAAAGCCACGACCACTCTTACGTCCAAGCCAACCGGCATCAACTAACTCTTTTTGCATGAGCGATGGTTTAAATCGAGGATCAAAATAGTAAGATTCAAATACTGAGCTCGTCACTGCGTAGTTAACGTCCTGCCCGATAAGATCAGTCAACTCGAAAGGCCCCATACGAAAACCGCCGGCTTCTTTTAATAAAAGATCGATTCGCTCAGGTTCAGTGACACCCTCTTCAGCCATTCGAAGCCCTTCAGCGTAAAAAGGACGTGCTACTCGGTTAACAATAAAACCTGGCGAGGATTTAGCAGCCACACCCACTTTGCCCCACTGCTTAGACAGTGCAAGTAATGTTTCAACAACCTTAGCGTCGGTCGCCAAGCCATGAATCACCTCAACCAACTTCATAATAGGTGCAGGATTAAAAAAGTGCAGACCTGCTAAGCGAGCAGGATCTTTCAACGCCGATCCAATAGCAGTCACGGAGATTGAGGAGGTATTAGTTGCTAAAATAGTTTGGTCTGAACAGATCGACTCCAGTTGTTGAAACAGCTGTTGCTTAATGTCCAAACGCTCAACAATAGCTTCTACAACCAGATCGGCCCGTTCCATAGAGTTGATATCATTGACGTAGGAGATTCGATCGCAAATGCCCTGTGCATCTTCCTCACTGAATTTACCGCGTGAAACCAGCTTATCCATCGATTTTTTTAGATTCGCTTTTGCAGCCTCGAGTACCGATTCACTCAAGTCAAAGAGCACTACATCTAAACCAGCTTGAGAAGCGACCTGAGCGATTCCTGCACCCATAGTGCCTGCACCAACTACGCCCACCTGTTTAATTTGGTCAACCGTTTTGTATTGTGTGGTCATATCATTACTTCTTATCTAAAAATTGCTGAACTTTCTGCCAAAATTCCGGATTGCGACCGGCTAGCTTCTGGCATTGACTTTCCAGTTCCAGTTGAGCGGCAAAGTCATTATCAAAAGCGCGATAGAGGCTACGTTTAATGAGCTCCAAGCCCAACTTAGGCTTACCCTTTAAGTTGGAAACAATATTATCTACCTCTGATGAGAACTGATCCTCTTCTACCGCTTTCCAGATGAGTCCATATTCAGCTGCCTCTTCACCCGTAACAACCTCACCGAGCATGGTAATAGCCATAGCTTTAGCCTGACCGGCATTCCTCACCAGCGTCGCTGTTGCACCAGCATCAGGCACCAAACCTAAATGACTAAAAGGAAAAGTGAACTTTGCCTGTTTCTTTGCAATAACAATGTCACAAGCTAGCGCGAGCGATGCACCAGCTCCAGCAGCGACACCATTAACTGCAGCAATGACAGGAACAGGCAGATTTCTCAATCTAATAACCAGAGGACTGTAGGTGTTTTTTAGAGAGTCCCCCAAATCAGGCTTGGGTTCTCCATGAGGAATACGACGCTCCTCAAGGTCCTGCCCTGCACAGAAACCACGACCCTCGCCTGTCAAAATGAGACAGCGTAAAGACTCCAAACGCTCAATCTCTCTAAGAGCTACTTTTAACTCTGCGTGCATAGTTTTACTGAACGCATTGAGTCTGTCAGGACGGCTCAATTTTAATTCAACAACACCATCTGTCTCTGTAACTTGAAGACATTCGTAGTTATTTGATAAAGACATCACTCACCTCTTAACGCAGTTGCCCGCGCTAGATTAGTCTGCACAGCAGTTGTCACATGGTAGAAGTCTAATCCTCGTAAACCACCTAATTCTTGACCACCGCCTGCACGACCCGGGCCACCGTGAATACACATCGGCATCACATTGCCATGACCTGAATGACCGCGACTAACACTGTCATCAACAATCAAAAGACGCCCATGAGTCGAGCCGAGCTCGACCACTGCGTTCATAGCAAATTGATCATCGTTAGTGAAAATTGAACTCACCAATGAACCTCCACCTCGGCGCACCAACTCGAAAAGTTCTGTTTCGCTGCTGTAAGGCATCAGTGTTGCAACAGGACCAAACACTTCTGTTTCATGTACTTGAGTAGCTGATTTAGGGTCCTGACACACCAATAGTTTTTGCGTGACGTAAAAACCAGATGATTCGCCATCTAATGTTCCAATATCACCTTCAAAAGCTATCTCTGTCTCACTTAGCAGTGCTTTGACACCCTCTTCTGCTGCTAACTGTTGCGCTGCACTGACTAATGGACCATAAGTAACACCTTCATTAGCGGGGTTACCTGGTTTTCCTTTAGAAAGCTTTGCAACCAACGCTTCCTTCGCAGCCTCTAACTCCGAATCAGGCACAAAGATGCGACGAACAGCGGTACATTTCTGCCCCGACTTAATCGTCATCTCTTTAGAGACCTCGTGAATAAATGAATTAAATCCGTCTGAACCTGCAGTAAGATCGGGTCCAAGGATGGATGAATTAATACTATCGGCTTCGGCATTGAATCGAACTGATTCACTGATAACCCTTGGGTGCGATGCAAGCATGGCCGCGGTATCCGCTGAACCTGTAAACGCTACCGCGTCTGCAGATGTAATGTGATCCATTAAATCTCGACCACCTCCCGCCAAAAAGCTAAATGCACCTTTAGGAAGAATGTCTGCATTAATAATATCGCGCGCCATGACCCATGCAACCGGCAAAGAGACAGCCGCTGGTTTAACCACCGCGGGCACACCAGACAGAAGCGCAACACCGAGCTTTTCTAGCATGCCCCATGCTGGGAAATTGAATGCATTTATGTGAACAGCAGCACCTCGCAGTGGCGTCTTTACATGAATCGCTCTGAAGTTCTCATCTTTTGTGAGCTGTTCAAATTCACCATCTGCAATCCATTTACGATCACCAAGCTTCTTACCCAATGAAGCGTAGTATTTTAGTGTACCGATACCGCCTTCCACATCTAGAAATGTATCCATTGCGGTGGCACCATTATTTTTTGCGCTGAGTTCAGCGTACTCCTCTTTGTTCTCACCCAGAACAGCGGCTATCTGTTTCAATAGGCCGGCACGCTCTAAATAGGTCATGCCACGAAGCGCTGAACCGCCCTCTGTTCGAGCAAAATCGAGAATATCACCCCCACTGACTTCGTAACCTGCGATGTTACCCATTACTGAGCCATCCAACGCGCAATAAACGTCTGCTGCGGTGCTACCGTTATCTTGCCACTCACCTAATAGGTAACTCATCATTCGCATGGTTATTTACTCCTTAACGTCTTATAAACTGTGCTTAAATTCTTTTATTGCAGCAATTAACTGCTCCGGCGCATCTCTATGGATAGAGTGACGACAATTTGGGATGACTAATGACTCGGATCTAGAACCGGCCTGTGAGACAATTGCATCAACTTGATCAAGTGTTCCATACTCATCTAGATCACCTTGAACAACGAGCAAAGGCACTCGGATCGACTCCAAGTAGGACTCGATATTAAAATCGAGAAAGTCTGGATCAAGCCAAGCCTTATTCCATCCCCAAAAGGCGCAGTCAACATTGTCACCATGGTAACGGGCCAACCCTTGGCGAAGACCGCCTGACTCATAAGCGTCACGGGCCTTCTCGATACTTGCTACACAAACAGGTTCGTTAAACACATGGGCTGCAAGTGTTACAACACCGATCACACGATCATCCGTTGAGGTGCCTGCAAAAATCAACGCGATTGAACCGCCATCACTATGGCCAACTAGAATAAATTGATCGTACTCAAGTTGCTGCATAATTTGGGGCAGCCAGACTGTGGCTTCTTCAGCCATGTAGTCCAATCGACGAGGTACCTCAACGGGAGACGATTTACCGTACCCACCCCTGCTATAAGAAACAACATCCGAACCGGTTTGATCCGCAAGTTGCTGAGGAAAATCCTTCCACAACTCAACACAACCAAGCCCCTCGTGCAACAAAATAAAGGCGACGCTATTTCTAGCGCCACCTGCTGGTGTTGTTATAACCGCCTCATGCTGGCGGCCATCTACTTCAATAAAATTAACCACTAACCAAGCTCGCGCAATTTGAACCGTTGAATTTTACCGGTCGCTGTTTTTGGTAAATCCGTGACATAAATAAACCAACGCGGATATTTATGCGGCGCAAGATTAGCCTTAACAAAGTCTTTCAACTCTTGATTTAACTCTGGAGTCTCTTGAACAGACTCTTTGAGAATGATGTACGCTTTCGGCTTGACCAGGTCGTTATCATCCATCGCTCCGACAACGGCGGCTTCAAGTACCGCAGGATGCCGAATAAGTGTCGCTTCTACTTCAGCAGGAGATACATATATTCCGCTCACTTTGAGCATGTCATCTGAGCGACCTGCGTAGACGTAATTACCCTCTTCATTGATGTAGAACTTATCGCCACTGCGAGTCCATTCACCTTGGAAGGTCGCAGTACTTTTTGCACGGTTATTCCAATACATGATCGCTGTAGAGGGCCCCTTGGTTACAAGATCACCAATTTCACCAGAAGGTACTTCATTATCGTCAGCATCCAACAACTTAACCTCATAGCCCGGCACCGGTTGACCTGTAGTACCGGGTGCCACGCGACCTGGAGCATTAGATAGGAATATGTGAAGCATCTCGGTAGAACCGATGCCATCAATAATGTCGCTACCCCTTTCCTCTCTCCACTGTTCTAACAATTGAGCAGGTAGGGCCTCACCAGCCGAGGTACTCATACGTATAGGCAATAAGCCTTTTGCAGGTTTATCTTGTTTTGCCAACATTCCGGCATACAAAGTAGGTACGCCGCAGAATACCGTTACCGAATGCTTCTCAAGACGCTCATAAACGGAATCAGGCGTTGGACGACCAGAATAGAGAATCGTTGTAGCCCCCACCGATAGTGGAAAACTAAACGCATTACCTAAACCATAGGCAAAGAATAATTTAGCCGCCGAGAAAACAACATCATCCTGCTGAAGATCAAGAACGCCCTTGCCAAACAATTCCGCCGTTTGAATGATGGAGGAGTGAATATGAACCGTACCCTTGGGTGCACCAGTCGAACCTGACGAGTACAACCAAAAACAGGGATCATCACAAGTCGTCATAGGCCCTACGAATGAGTCGGTGCCTTTTGCTTCTAAATCCGCCACCGAATCACACCCATCCACAGACTCTGATCCCGTTACAATCAGAGTTTCTAACGTAGGTACTTTACCTAGAAGTTCTTTAAACGTCGGAACAAAACTAGGATCTATAATAGCCACTTTAGCGCGACTATCATTAAGCATGTACTCATAATCTTTAGAAGTGAGTAGCGTATTGACTGCTATTGGCAATACACCCGCTTTGATACAACCCAAGAACGATACGGGCCAATCAATAGTATCCAGCGCACACAAGAAAACCCTTTGCTCAGCCTGAACGCCTAGCGAGTTAAGTGATGAACCGAGACGATTGGACCTTCGGTCTAATTCTGAGAAGGTAATTGTCGCTTGATCATCAATATAAGCAAGCTTATCACCGAAGCCAGCGTTTAAGTTACGCTGCATCAAATCATAGGCTGCATTATAGTTTCGAGGTACATTGACCACAGGCGGATTTTGCGAGTGATCGCAGCTGCTTAATTCAAAACCCATTGCTTGATTCCTTTATTATTAATGACAGTTCTAAGGACCGTCTTAAGAGAAATTATTTTTAGAATTATCGAGTAAACTCTATTGCACCATCAGGCAACAGATAGATGACAAAGGCTTCACCGTTGGCCACTGTCGGTTTATGCGCACTGCCAGGTGAGTAAACTTTCCAACCATGATCGGTGCCATCAAATGCAGCGCCTTCGTTCAATGGAATAACCAGATCCACTTCACCATTAGGATGCGAGTGATGCGGACCAACCACATCATTCATCAGCACAACATCGACGCTGAAACCTGCAAGGTCATTACTAGGCTTAAACACCCGACCATATTTGATGCCGCCAGCCTCGTATTGGCACAGCCACCCCTCATCTACACCGATGGAGCAGAGACTTTTGAGTTCAGAAAACCATTCACTGTCACTGGAAAACTCTGAGTTGAGGGAGTCGGTTAGGGCAGGAGAAATATCACGGCCAGCCAACCACTGGGTCACCGGCGCAATAAGGTCGTGGAAACGCGCTTGATTCATAATCTGAAGCCTATTTTATATATTGTTATAGGCTATATGTTGCATTATCTTTGAGATAAGTCAATGCAATATATTTCATATTGTTATTTCCCCTGATAATTAGGGCGTCGTTTTTCCTTAAAAGCAGAAATACCCTCATGCTTATCTTCACTGTCAAGAAGACGAGAAAATGATGAGCGCTCAGCATCCAAACCTGCATCAAGTGGCAGATCAACGGCTGCTTTAATAGCTCTCTTATTTTCGATAACTGCAAGTGGTGCTTTGGTTGAGATCAACTTAGCAATATCCAAAGTCTTTTCGATCGTTAGCTCGGGTTGACAGACTTCTGTTACCAAACCACAAGAGAGAGCCTCATTGGCATCAATAAACTCGCCCGTTAAACACCAGCGCATCGCTTTCCCCTTTCCAACAAGGGTAGCAAGTCTTTGAGTACCCCCTGCTCCCGGCAAGATAGCAAGATTAACCTCGGGCTGTCCGAACTTAGCATTATTGCCTGCTACCAAGAAATCACACAGCATAGCCAATTCATTACCGCCACCCAAACAAAAGCCGTTAACGGCACCGAGTAAAGGCTTTTGTAGTTGTCGTATAGCTGCCCAGTGTTGATTTCGCGGATCGGTTGCTACGTCCGCGCCTGTTTTACGTTGCAACTCATCAATATCAGCACCCGCAGCAAAAGCTCGTTCATCACCCGTTAGGACCATCACCGAAATGTTGGTATCAGCATCCGCCTCGACCAAACACGTCGCTATTTGACCCAACATATCAGTCGATAACGCATTGAGCTCACGAGGTCTGTTGAATTGAATCAACAACACGGATCCATGAAGTGAAAGATTAAGCGACGGAAAACGATCGCTATTAAGATTTTCTAGAGTATCCATACCAAACCTTCGAACTGACTATCAATAAAACCAAACATGCAATATATTACACATTCAATCAAAATAATATTGGTAAAGTAACATGCCCATCTATCAATTAGCAGGTGTCACACCCGTCATTCACCCTAGCGCCTATGTTCATCCAACAGCTGTCGTTTTGGGTGATGTACACATTGGTGAAGATTGCTACGTAGGACCTCTGGCAAGCCTGCGAGGTGATTTTGGAGCCATCAAACTAGGCAAGGGTGTCAATATCCAAGACTGCGTAGTGGTCCACAGCTTCCAAGATATCACGGTTGTTGTCGAGGATTATGGCCACATAGGGCATGGTGCAATATTGCATGGATGCACCATCCGTGAAGGTGTACTGGTAGGTATGAGCGCAACCGTCATGGATAAAGTCGAGATCGGTGCTAGAAGCTTTGTCGGGGCTCACAGCTTTGTAAAAACAGGGGACTCTTTTCCTGAGGGTTCGATGATTTTGGGAACACCCGCAAAAGTAGTGCGCGAACTATCAGAGCAAGAGATGGCTTGGAAACACAAAGGCACAGAGGCTTATATTGCACTGGCGAAAGAGTCTCTCAAATCATGTGTAGAAGTAGAGCCACTCACAGAAGCTGAGCCAAATAGAAAAACGATCAGTATTGGTGAGAAAGTTTTACCAAAACAGGACACCGTTAAGTAGTTAAGGAATTAAACATGTCACTAACCCGCATTGATGGAAAAAAGGTATCCAAGCTCTGCCTAGGCACTATGACTTGGGGTGAGCAGAACAGTGAAGCAGAAGCCCACGAACAGATCCAATACTCAATGGATCAAGGCATCAACTTCATGGACTGTGCTGAAATGTACCCTGTTCCCCCTGTTGCTGAGACAGCTGGCCGATCTGAAGAGATCATTGGTACTTGGTTTGCAAAGAATGGACATCGAGAGGATTGGGTAATAGCAACTAAGGCAGCTGGATCCGGCGCCAGCATGGAGTATCTCCGCGGCGGCCCAAAACACAATTTAGAGTACTTAACCAAAGCGGTCGATGACAGTCTTCGCAGAATGCAGACAGATTACATTGATCTTTACCAGCTACACTGGCCAGAGCGAAGTACGAATATATTTGGTCAGCTTGGCTATCGCCACCGCGAAACCGATGACACCCCGATTCATGAAACTCTAGAGGCTCTGAACATACTGATTAAGAGCGGAAAAATTCGCTCAATTGGGCTTTCAAATGAGAATCCGTGGGGAACTATGCGGTATTTAGAGCTCGCTCGAACACAGGGACTCCCTAAAATCGAAACGGTTCAAAATCCTTACAACTTGTTGAGTCGTGTGTATGAAATTGGCATGGCCGAAGTATCCCATAGGGAGGACGTCGGTTTAATGGCCTATTCGCCCATGGCATTTGGAGCCCTGAGTGGTAAATATCGAAATGGAGCCAAGCCTGAAAACGCTCGAATCACTCTTTTTGAACGTTTCGCGCGTTACTCAAGCAAAGAGTGTGAAACAACAATCGAAGCGTACTGTCAGCTTGCAGAGCAGTGGGGGATGGAACCTTCCCAAATGGCACTGGCATTTGTTAACCAACAACCCTTTGTTCTCTCAACGATCATTGGTGCAACTACAATGGAACAACTGAAATCCAACATTGTTAGTGAAGCGTTAGTGTTGGATAAAGATCAGCTAAAAGCAATTAACAAGATTCATAACTCACAACCAAACCCTGCACCTTAGCCCTGGAATCCAAATTTAAACATTAATGCCGTCGAATCTATTCAAAAAATCATTGGATATCGGCGGCAATTTACCCTGCCTCCCCTCTAACTCATTGATAATCCAATGATGGGCCGCCGGTGTCAGTTGCTTATAAAGTGATGCACATAAGCTTCTAGCTTCATTGCCTAGCCATCGGCTGCCGAGTATTTGATCAGGAAAAGAAGGGTCTCTTAGTGCCAGTTTTCGATATTCATGAATCATGAGCGTTCGAGTAATGAATGCCGTTTTGGGATCTTGAAGCTGAGCATGCATCGCAGGGGCATTAAGAGACTGATAGAAATCGACAAAATCAATATAGGCGTCATTCAAAGACTTCAGACCCCAGCCCTGCCAAATAAGATTTCGAAGAGCTTGTTCACTTTCATTCACTACCTGAGATTCGAACAGAACCACTCTATCAGCTAATCCATTTTCTCTCAGGATTGATATGACGTCATCGCGATCGGCTTGAGGAAAGGCTAGTACAGAGTTACTGAGTGAGCCAAAGCCGCTGAGTGATAAATCATCTGAAAGCGACTTTTTCTCATCTGCAGTTAGAGCGGAGATTAGCAATAACGTCCAAACTCCTTGCCACTGAGGGACATTCAGCCGATAGACGCGATTAAACGCTGCACTAAAACGGTACTCACCATCAGGGCTTAGTCGATAAAAGCTTTTGCGTCCCACTTTATGGGATAGGAGCCAGCCCTCTTGTGTCAGGCGAAAAACGGATGTTCGCATCAAACGTTCATTGATACCAAAGGGTTCCAAAAGTCGAATCAGACTTCCGAGCCATACTTCACCACCATGGGCAACAATCGAATCTCCCCAAACACTAATAATAAGAGAAGGCACCCTGAGAGGTGTTTGAGATTGAAAGCGCTGGATGCACAAATCGGCGCATAAGGTTTGTTGCATTAATCTATTTCCAAATAAAGCGATACAAAAATACAGAAAGCATAATTTGAAATGTATCTTTTTTTACGGCATATTTAGATACGTTAACAAAGTATCCAGTACACGGGTACTTAATTTCTGTGCATTAATGAATAACGACAAGAGCACGAGTCTAAGTAATGAATTTAACCGATATCATATATGAGGTGTCTGAGGGTGTAGCTATGATTACACTCAACAGACCAGACACTTTAAACAGTTTTAATGAAGCAATGCATCATTCGCTGCATTTAGCATTGGATTCAGCCGCCAAGGACTCTCAAGTAAGAGCTGTTTATTTAACCGGTGCTGGACGTGCTTTTTGCGCTGGTCAGGATCTCTCTGATGCTATGGTTAAGCCTGCTGAGCCAATGCCAAACCTCGGAAATGTTATCGAGTCCTACTACAATAACACTGTAAAACGTCTCTACCACATGGAAAAACCCGTCGTTTGTGCAGTCAATGGCATCGCAGCAGGCGCAGGTGCCAATATTCCACTGGCGTGTGATTTCGTTATCGCTGCTAAATCCGCTAAGTTTGTTCAAGCCTTTTGTAAGATAGGTCTGATACCCGATTCAGCCGGCACATGGCTATTACCTCGTTTGGTTGGCCTGGCACGTGCGAAGCAACTCGCTATGCTTGGGAACCCTTTAAGCGCCGAACAAGCCGTTGATTGGGGCCTAATATTTAAAGCCGTTGACGACGACCTCCTTCATGAAGAATCGATCGCGTTCGCAAAGCAACTGGCGACACAACCCACACTAGCGCTGGCCAAAACAAAGCAGGCACTGGACCTAAGCTTTAACAATTCTCTTGAGGATCAATTGGACGTTGAACGAGACATACAGACCCGTCTTGGCAATTCAGATGATTATAAAGAGGGTGTTAACGCCTTCATTGAAAAGCGCCAGCCTGACTATAAAGGTTGCTAATTATGAAGGATTCAAGATCTCAAACAGCACAAGAGCTTGCTGAAGCCTGCGCAAAGGAGCTCTATTCCCGTGATACTGCAACCAATCATCTTGAAATGAAGATGAGCAGCGTGTCACCTGGTCAAGCCTCTATGTCGATGTTCGTTAAAGACTTTATGGTACAGGGCCACAATACATGTCATGGTGGTTATCTGTTCACACTGGCTGACTCAGCCTTTGCACTCGCCTGTAATACCTACAATCAGCCCTGCGTTGCGATAGGTTGCAGCATCGACTACGTTGCACCTGGTTTGATGGGTGATCATTTAACTGCAACTGCACAAGAGAGAAGTCGATCAGGGCGTACGGGTAATTATGATGTTGAGATACGTAATCAAGATAATAAATTAATTGCGATTTTTAGAGGCAAATCCTATGCCTTAAAAGGAACTGTTCTTCCGGAAAGTGAGCACTCATAACAAGATTTTAAAAGGAATTAAGCAATGATGGTTGATACCTCTTTCACACCAGATCAACTGGACCCGATGGAACGGGCCAGTATTGATGAGCTTCGCGCCACACAACTAGATCGTTTAAAGAAAAGCGTATCTCACGCTTATGATAATGTCGCTCTATACAAAAAGCGCTTTGATGATAAAGGTATACACCCTTCAGACATCAAAACACTGGATGATTTATCTATTATCCCATTTACCACCAAGAGTGACTTGAGAGACCACTACCCATTTGGGTTGTTTGCAACGCCCATGGATCAGATCGTGCGACTTCATGCTTCAAGTGGCACAACAGGTAATCCAACTGTGGTGGGTTATACTAAAAATGATATCGATCACTGGGCCAATCTCGTAGCACGATCGATTCGTGCGGCAGGAGGAAAACCGGGCGATAAGGTTCATGTATCGTATGGATACGGTCTATTTACGGGTGGTCTAGGCGCCCACTATGGTGCAGAGCGGCTTGGCTGTACTGTCATCCCTATGTCCGGTGGACAGACAGAAAAGCAGGTTCGCTTAATTAGGGATTTCAATCCTGACATCATTATGGTCACACCCTCTTACATGCTCAATATTGCCGATGAGATGGAGAGACAGGGTATCGACCCACATCAATTGAGTCTAAAACTCGGGATATTTGGTGCTGAGCCTTGGACAAATGATCTTCGTCTTTCCATGCAGCGACGTCTTGGCATCACGGCTACCGATATCTACGGTCTCTCAGAGATCATGGGACCAGGTGTAGCACAAGAGTGTGGCGAAACACAGGATGGACCCACAGTATGGGAAGATCACTTCTACCCCGAGATTATTAACCCTGAAACCGGTGAAGTACTGCCCGATGGTGAGCTTGGTGAATTAGTCTTCACAACCCTGAGCAAAGAAGCTTTGCCTATGCTGCGCTATCGAACGCGAGACCTGACAAGGCTTCTTCCGGGTACCGCTCGCCCTATGCGTCGAATCGATAAAATCACCGGCCGTAGTGATGACATGATGATCATTCGCGGTGTAAACGTATTTCCTACTCAAATTGAGGAAGAGGTTTGTAAAGTTCCGCAATTCTCGGAAAATTACGAAATCCACCTGCACCGCGAAGGAAACATGGACAGCATGATGGTTCATATAGAGTTACGTTCAGAGTTTGCTCAACAACCTGAGGAGACAACGGCTCAACAAATCGCGGCATTGAAGCATCATGTAAAATCGTCAGTCGGCATCAGTATCGGTGTTCAACTTCGAGACATAGGGTCCATAGCTCGTTCAGAAGGTAAAGCACAGCGCGTATTTGATGAGAGATAAATGAACACACGCAATATCGTGTGAACTTGAGCCCAAATGCGATACAAAAATTTAAATACTTGTTATTTTTTAGTGTCGCTTTTGATATGATGACTTGAATCATTTAAAGAGAGGTCTGTTATGTACGCACAGATGGTTGAAACCGGTGTTAAAAGTGTCAAATCAACTACAGAGATGTCATCAGAAGAACAGGCATTTCAGGCTCGTATTGACGCGGAAATAAAGATTGAACCTAAGAACTGGATGCCAGAGGCATACCGGAAAACACTGATACGTCAAATTTCACAACATGCGCATTCAGAAATCGTGGGCATGCTGCCTGAGGGTAACTGGGTTACTCGCGCACCCACACTGAAGCGAAAGTTGCAATTGATGGCCAAAATTCAAGATGAAGCCGGGCATGGTCTGTACCTGTACAGTGCTATGGAAACACTGGGCGCTGATCGTGATGAAGAGGTCCAAAAAATGCACGAGGGCAAGGCGAAATACTCCAGTATTTTCAACTACCCTACTTTGAACTGGGCTGATATGGGAACCATTGGTTGGCTTGTCGATGGTGCGGCCATAGTGAACCAAGTACCTTTGCAAAGAACCTCTTATGGACCCTACTCTCGAGCAATGATCCGAGTCTGCAAAGAGGAGAGTTTCCACCAACGCCAGGGCTATGAAATTCTTCTGCACCTTATGCGCGAAGGAAACGACGCTCAAAAGGAGATGGTTCAAGACTCCATTAACCGTTTCTGGTGGCCTGTACTGATGATGTTTGGGCCATCCGATGCTCACTCACCCAATAGCGCCCAATCAATGGCTTGGAAAATCAAACGTCACTCAAATGATGAGCTGCGCCAGCGTTTTATCGATCAAACCATTCCACAACTGCAAATTCTAGGCTGTACTGCGCCTGACCCTGATCTGAAATTTAATGAAGAGACCGGACATTGGGAATATGGCGAAATCGATTGGACTGAGTTCTTCGAAGTACTCAAAGGTAACGGCCCTTGTAATAAAGAGCGTGTTGCCCAGCGTAAAAAGGCGATTGATGAAGGCGCATGGGTTCGTGAAGCTGCTGTTGCTTACGCCAACAAAAAACAACAGCGTAATGCTGCTTAATTTGGAGAACTACTATGGCTGATTGGACCCTATTTGAAGTGTTTATCCGCAGTAAACACGGCCTAAACCATAAGCATGTCGGGAGTGTGCATGCCGCGGATTCTGAGATGGCTATCGAGAACGCGCGCGATCTATATACACGACGCAACGAGGGAGTGAGTATTTGGGTCGTACCATCTGCATCGATAACGGCCACAGCAACGGATGAAAAAGAGGCGTTATTCGATCCATCCGATGACAAAATTTACCGACATGCTGGCTTTTACAAACTGCCTGATGAAGTTGGACACATGTAGAGGCCCCTATGAAACGTTTTGATGATACAACGGAACTTCTGCTTCAACTTGGCGATAGCGCCATGATACAGGCCCAGCGTCTGTGTGAACTTGTTGGAGGAGCACCCGCTCTTGAAGAAGAAGTCGCATTGATGAATGTCGGCCTTGATCTAGTCGGACAAGCGCGTAACTGGTTAGAGTATGCCGCTGAACGTATTGGTGATGGTCGTACAGCCGACGATCTGGTCTTCCTAAGAGACCAAGGCGAGTACAGAAATCTTCTAATTGTTGAACAGCCAAACGGTGACTTCGCGATGACGATGGCTAAGCAGTTTCTATTTGATGCTTGGCACTATCCTCTTCTTGAAAAACTGTGTAGTTCATCTGATGAGAAAATAGCGGGCATCGCGGCTAAGTCCCTTAAAGAGTCTAGTTATCATATCCGTCGTTCGAGTGAATGGATAAAACGACTGGGCGACGGCACTTCTGAAAGCCACGAACGCATGCAATCCGCGTTAGACAAAATCTGGCATTTCACATTCGAGCTAGCCAAGCCGTGCGAACTGTTCAAGACATTGGATTCATCTGGTATTGCACCAGGTGTAAATGATCTTTGCAGTGATTGGCACGCGATCATATCAAAGACATTAACTGAAGCAACGCTGATGCAACCTGAGGCTGCCGATAACAACTACCTCAGTGGAGCTAAGGGTCTGCATACAGAAAGCCTTGGTTTTATCTTAGCTGAGATGCAATTTTTACAACGAGCATACCCGAATGCATGCTGGTGAGTTGATTGCAACTGACCGATCTGAGCTGACAGAAGAGTCAGTTAAGTTAGCTTGGTCAGTTCTGGATGAAGTCATGGATCCGGAAGTACCGGTTGTGAGTCTTACTGACTTGGGTATTGTTCGCGAAATTACACCCGTTGGTGGAGTATTACAAGTCGTTTTAACGCCAACCTATTCCGGTTGTCCAGCCACTGAGCACATTGAACAGAGCGCTAAACGAGCCCTTGAAGATTCGGGGTTCAACGCCGTCACCATTGAGCAAAGACTTGCACCCGCTTGGACGACAGACTGGATTACAAAACGCGGTCGACTCCGTTTAAAAGAGTATGGCATAGCACCGCCCATCGGCAGTGCTGACAAGCCACAACTCGATCAAGCGATTCCTTGTCCAGTTTGTGATAGTACCAATACCAAAGAGATTACAGAATTTGGTTCCACAGCGTGTAAAGCGCTGTACCAATGTAACGACTGTCTAGAACCATTTGATTACTTCAAATGCATCTAGGCCAGGGAGATAAAATGAGCAACTTCCACCGTTTAAAAATTGCTGATCGCACAGAAGAGACACGCGACTCAATCTCGTTAGCTTTCGAAGTACCGTGCGAGATTCAGGAACGTTTTCGATTTAATCAAGGTCAATACCTAACATTAAAAGCTAACATCAATAACGAAGAGGTACGCCGCTCTTATTCAATCTGCAGTGGTGTCCATGACAACGAGCTTAGAGTTGCTATAAAGCGAGTGCCTGACGGTTTGTTCTCCAACTTTGCCAATGATCAGTTGGCAATTGGGGATGAAATTGATGTCATGGAACCCATGGGGCACTTCTATACCGATCTTAATGAAGAGCACTCAGGTAACTATCTTTTAGTGGCAGCAGGCAGCGGTATCACACCTATTCTATCGCAGGTAAAAACCATTTTGAGATCGGAGCCAAAAAGCCACGTCACACTGATATATGGCAACAGAGCGACGGGTTCCACCATGTTCAAAGATCAATTGGAAGATCTTAAAAACAGTTACATGGGACGTTTAAATCTCATCTTCATCTTCAGTCGCGAACAACAGGACATAGACCTTTATAACGGTCATATCGACGCAGAGAAATGTGAAGCCCTCTTCTCTAGATGGATCGATGTTAAGCGATTAACGGATGTCTTTATTTGTGGTCCTCAATCAATGACAGAAACCGTGAGTGAATCACTTATTAAAGCGGGAGTCGCGAAGCAAAACGTTCATTTTGAGCTCTTCGGAACGACTCAGGGCAGTGAAAAAAGAGCACAGAGAACAGAAGCTGCTGAGCGTGCAACACACCTATCTAGCATTGAAATCATGCGCGATGGGCATGTTAAGCAGTTTGATCTTGCGCAGAACACGCAAAACATCCTAGATGCAGCTAACGAACAAGGGGCAGAACTTCCCTATTCTTGTAAAGCAGGCGTCTGTTCAACCTGCAAATGCAAGGTGGTTGAGGGGCAGGTTGAGATGGATGTTAGCATCGGGCTTGAAGACTATGAGGTCAAAGAGGGGTTCGTACTCTCCTGTCAATCGTACCCAGTAAGCGACAAAGTCGTTCTAGATTTCGATCAAATATAAAAAACTATAATCAATAAACGGATTTATCATGACATCAACACCAATCGTTCAAAGTTTCATCGCAGGCCAATGGATTGGTCAGAATGCTCATCAAACACTCAATAGTGCTATTAATGGTGATGCCGTCTTTTCTACTCACTCTGAAGCAATAGATTTTAGTTCAAGTCTGGACTACGCAAAGACGATTGGTCACAAAAGTCTGTTGGCTCTCGATTTTCAACAGCGAGCCACGCTGTTGAGAAACCTAGGCAAATATCTGATGGAGCATAAAGAGTCTCTCTATCAGATTTCTGCTCATACTGGTGCTACAAGAAATGACAGCTGGATCGATATAGAAGGTGGTATTGCAACGCTGTTTGCTTATGCAAGCATGGGGCGTAATGAACTCCCCTCTGGCAATACAATTCACGAGGGAGATCCTGTCCAGCTGGGTAAGGTCGGACAATTTTTTGGCAGTCACATCCTAGTTCCGAAGCAAGGTGCTGCAGTTCATATCAATGCATTTAACTTTCCTATATGGGGAATGTTAGAAAAATTCGCCCCCAATTTTATTGCTGGCGTGCCCGCTATCGTTAAACCTGCCTCGCAAACCTCTTACTTAACCGAGGCGTGCGTGAAGCTGATGCATCAATCTAATCTGCTTCCATTAGGAGCTATACAACTGATCATAGGGTCTACAGGTGACCTGTTGGATCGACTTGATTCTCAAGACATCGTAACCTTTACCGGCTCTGCAGACACCGCTCGGATGTTAAAAAGCAATGCGAACATTCTAAATCACTCTATTCCATTCAATGCAGAGGCGGACTCATTAAACTGTGCGATCCTAGCACCTGATGTGACACCAGAGGATGCAGAATTCGATCTTTTTGTTAAAGAGGTGGCGCGTGAGATGACGGTCAAAGCAGGACAAAAATGTACTGCAATCCGTCGTATCCTAGTCCCAGAGCATCTTATCGAACCGGTTTCAGGTGCATTAACACAGAGACTGGGTAAAACGACTTTAGGTGATCCAACGATTGAAGGTGTTCGAATGGGAGCCCTTGCTTCAATAGATCAGCAGCGTGATGTACAAGAAAAACTAGAGATGTTGATGTCCAGCAGCGACGTGCTTCTTGGTAGAGGTGCAGAGTGCAAACCCTTTGGTGAAGGCACTGAAAAGGGCGCGTTCTTTGAACCTACATTGCTACTAAACACCTCTCCAGACGCAGAGGGAGGGGCTCACGATATTGAACCTTTTGGACCTGTTAGCACACTGATGCCGTACAGAGACGTTGATCACGCTTGCACACTCGCTGCACGCGGCAAAGGCTCTTTGGTGACAACATTAACCACTAAAGACCCTGCCATCGCAGGCGTGGTAGCACCTAAACTGGCTGTATGGCATGGACGCGTTCACATTTTGGACGAACGTTCATCAAAAGAATCTACTGGTCACGGGTCACCGTTACCCATGCTTAAACATGGCGGACCAGGTCGAGCTGGCGGCGGTGAAGAATTAGGCGGAATTCGAGCGGTTAAACACTACATGCAACGTGCTTCTGTTCAAGGATCACCAACGATGCTGATGGCGGTGACAGGCCAATATGTCCGTGGCGCAGACAAAATCGAAAAACCGCTTCATCCATTCCGTTACCATTTCGATGAGCTCGAGATCGGTCAGACTCTATTAACTCACAGAAGAACGGTTACAGAAGCTGATATTGTTAATTTTGGATGCCTCTCAGGCGATCATTTTTACATGCACTTCGATGAGCAAGCGGCCTGTGACTCCATGTTCGAGAAACGCATCGCTCATGGCTATTTTGTGCTTTCAGCGGCCGCTGGCCTATTCGTTGATCCGGGTGTAGGGCCTGTCCTGGCCAACTATGGTTTAGACACACTCAGATTCGTAAACCCTGTTGGTATCGGCGATACCATACAAGCTAGAATCACATGCAAGACGAAAATTGACCAAGGTAAAGTCAACAACAAAGGCGATGCTATCGGTGTTGTCTCTTGGGATGTCGAAGTCGTTAATCAAAACGGTGAGCTTGTCGCAAGCTACGATATCCTGACCCTTGTTCAAAAATCGCAAAAGCCATAATTTTTTGTGAATTAGTTGGAAAAGTGCATAGATTTAGAGACGACACGTGATATGTTGTACACCTAAACAATAAGCTTCGTATCCAAAAACTACAGATAATAAATAGAGTATAGCGTTAATGGATATTCCACAGTTAAAGCACTTCGCATCACTGCGTGTTGAAATTGCTACACCCCAGGAGATAGGTGCAGCACAATTTGGCACGCGCAGAGTGATTCCGATTACAGGTGGCACCGTTCAAGGTAAGGGCTGGAATGGCCGTGTTTTACCTGGTGGTGCTGACTTTCAACGTATCGTTTCACCAAGATTAGCCGAACTGGATGCACGTTATGTGCTTGAGTCGGATGATGGCGAGACCATATTTGTACAGAATCGAGCACTGCGCGCTGCTGATCCAGAAGTAACACAAAAGATCATCGATGGAATCCCCGTCGATCCAAGCGAAGTCTACTTCAAGTGCACCCCTATTTTTGAAACCAGTACCGAACGCTTTCAGTGGATTACGGAACGTCTGTTTATCGGCACGGGTGTTCGTAAACCTGACTGTGTAGAGATCGATTTTTTTGAGGTCATATGAGTAACGAGACTACCCTTAGCCGCGCGGAGTGGCTAGATCAACACTACCCAGAGCCCGGCCCCTTCAGATGGATCGCTTTTGGCTTAGAAGTCATAGCGGCTTGTGGCCTCTTCTTTTTAATGATGTTGACCGTTGCCGATGTCTTCGGCCGTTACCTCTTCAACAATGGGGTTGATGGTGCTTTTGAGATCACCCAACTAGGTCTTGCCATCATTATCTTCGCCGAAATGCCTGTTGTGACATGGCGTGGAGGACACATTTTAGTGGACCTTTTAGACTCAACACTTGGCCACAAAATCGTGCGTATTCTGGCTATGTTTTCGGCACTGGCGATCTCAACCTCCTTCTACGTTGTCGGTGTACGTATTTGGCAACTGGGTGCACGAAAACTGCGCCGAGGCGAGGTAACAGAATACTTGGAACTACCAGTAGGCTATCTAATTGAGTACATCGCCGTCATGAGTTGGTTCACTGCACTGGGTATGATCACCTATGGCATCTATCGTATATACAAAGAGAAGCATTAAGGATTTATCACGATGACCGCAGTAATTATAGGCTTCGCGCTCCTTATCTTTTTAATTCTAGTCATCCGAATGCCCATCGCCTTTGCGATGGCGATCGTCGGGTTCTTTGGTTTCGCTATTTTACAGGGCCTAACTCTTGATAACCTTTTCGACTTCCGTTGGAAAGCATCACTGACTTTGGCTTCTAACCGTGTCATTGAGACGGCACAGGAGTACTCTCTCTCAGTAGTCCCTCTGTTCATATTAATGGGTAACTTTGTCACTCGCTCAGGCCTGTCTCAAGAGCTATACAACGCCGCTTATACTTTTTTGGGTCATCGTCGCGGCGGTCTCGCCATGTCTACGGTTGTTGCGTGTGGTGGCTTCTCTGCTATTTGTGGCTCCAGCCTAGCAACGTCGGCGACCATGGCCAAGGTTGCACTGCCACCAATGCGTAAGTTTGGTTATGCCGATTCACTTGCAACCGCATCCATTGCAGCGGGCGGTACACTTGGCATTCTGATACCACCGTCAGTCATCCTTGTTATTTACGGCCTACTGACAGAGACCAGTATCCGCGAACTGTTTGCGGCAGGTTTTATACCAGGTCTTTTAGGCGTCATTCTTTACATGTTAGCTGTGCGCTGGGTCGTTATGCGCAATCCTAAATCGGGCCCAGCCGGTGAGAAATTCACCTGGGCAGAACGCATGCAGGCACTGAAAGGCATCTGGGGTGTACTTCTGCTGTTCACGATCGTAATGGGCGGTATCTACTTAGGCGTCTTTACGCCTACCGAAGCAGCCGGTATTGGTGCGGCAGGCGCATTCTTGATCGCCCTACTTCGTGGACAACTCAATCTGGTGAAAACCTACGAAGTACTGTCGGATACCGTTCGAACATCGACCATGCTATTTGCCGTGATCATCGGCGCATTGATCTTCTCTGACTTCATCAACCGTGCCGGTCTACCCGTTTGGCTTCTTGAGTTTGTGCAGTCGCTTGATGTCTCTCCCATGGCCGTCATTATCGTTATTCTTTGCATCTACATTCTTTTGGGAATGGTCTTTGAGAGTCTATCGATGCTGCTGCTAACGGTCCCTGTGTTCTACCCGTTGATTGATAGCCTAGGATTCGATCTTGTCTGGTATGGCATCGTGGTGGTTGTAGTGACAGAGATCAGTCTGATTACACCGCCGGTGGGTATGAACGTATTTGTCCTCAGCGCTGTTCTCAAAGACATTAAAACCGGCACGATCTTTAAAGGCGTAACACCATTCTGGTGTGCCGACATTGTACGCTTAGCACTGATCGTCGCTTTTGTACCGATCACCCTATTCTTGCCGGATCTGCTATATCGTTAACAGTTTCGACTAAGGTGCAGTGGAAGTCATCCCTAAAATAACTTTTACTGTTTTTTTACTATAAAAATAACCATTTAAAATGAGAGCAATAAACATGACCAACCTAAAACTTAAAGCAATCGGCCTAGCGGTAGGCGCTGCAATCTCAATGAACGCAATGGCTGAAACAACCATGCGTGTTGCGACTTGGCTACCACCTACTCACCCACAAAACTCTGTTGCGATGCCAGAGTTCAAAAAGATGGTTGAAGAGGCAACTGAAGGCCGCGTTAAGGTTGTTATCGAAAACTTCCAAGGTCACCCAAAGACAATCTACTCGTCAGTAGAAGATGGCATCATTGATGCCTCTTGGGGTGTAAACGCTTACACGCCAGGTCGCTTTGCTTTAACCGGTGTTGCTGAAATCCCAGGTGAAATGTCGGATGCAGAAGATGCATCTGTAGCATTATGGAAGGTGCAGCAAGAGTATTTTGCTGATGCCAACGAATACGAAGGCCTAGAACTACTAGGCATGTGGGTACACGCACCTGGCATTATCCACTCTAAATTCCGTATCAACAGCTTAGACGACCTCAAGGGTAAAAAGATCCGTCTTGGCGGCGGTATGGTCAATGAACTAGCTGCACGCTTGGAAGTGACCCCTGTCGGCGGTTCAGCGCCTAGCTCTTACGAGAAGCTGCAGCAAGGTGTTGTTGATGGTACCTTCCTTCCAGCTGGTGAACACAAGTTCTTTAAACTGGATGAAGTCACTGACCACCTAACCGTCTTCCCAACAGCGCTTTACACCATTGTGTTCAGCTTCGTAGCTAACCAGGAATTCATGGAAGATCTAGATCCAAAAGATGCTGAAGCAATCCGTGCAGCTCTAGGTGAAAATCTATCTCGAATGCAAGGTAAGACATGGCAGGATATGGATGCGATCGGCATGACGCATGCAAAAGAGGTAGGTACTAACATCCATATGGTTGATAGCTACGAAAAACTCGCTGCAGACATGCGTAACACTATGAAGGGTCTTGACGCAATGTGGATGGAATCGGTAGCCGATCGCGGTGTCGATGCAAAAGCCGCTCTTGAAGCGTTCCGTAACTACCAAAAGTAATCTGTTCTAAATAATCAAAGGGAAGCATATGCTTCCCTTTTTATTTCAAGGCTTAAAGGCTAATCTGGCCTACCTACAGTGAAGCTAAGCCTGTACCTGTGATCGCCAATGATCAATCCCCGCCTGGGCACACTCCATATCCTGTGTAGGCGTACCCGAGCTTAAACCGATCCCCCCAACGACTTGGCCATCATGTTCTATCGGCAAACCGCCCCCTACAACACATAGACGACCACCTAGGGCGGTATGTATACCGAACACCAGTGAACCTGGTTGACACACAGCATTGTATTCATGGGTCGCTTTCTTCGCCGCCGCCGCCGTGAATGCTTTGTCTTGAGAGATGGTTACACTGGTAATTTTCCCGCCATCCATACGCTCAAAAGCGATAAGGTTACCCGACTCATCGACAATAGAGATACACATAGGAATACCTATCTCTTTAGCCTTCAGGCGAGCACCCTCAATCAAAAGCCCCGCATCAGATATATCTAAGCGTGTAATATTTAACATATGTTTCTCCAATTCAATCTGATTTCGAGTGTTACTGGTTTAATGCGCCAGCTGTTTAAATTGCTGATTTCCATCTCGCGCTTCAACAACAGCCGCTGTCACTAGATCAGCGGTCGCTGCACTGAGCGTCCAACCAAGGTGACCGTGTCCTGTGTTGTAAAAGACGTTAGAACGACGACCTGGTCCAACCTTTGGCATCATGTTTGGCATCATTGGTCGCAATCCAGCCCATGGAACAACACTTTCAGTTGATACATCTGGGAAGTGTTGTTGACACCAGTCAACGAGCGGTTTGATGCGGTCTGCTCGAATATCTCGGTTGTAGCCATTAAACTCAGCTGTGCCAGCGATACGGAAGCGATCAACACCCAAGCGACTTGTCACTATCTTCGCTTTATCATCAAGAAGGGAACGGATAGGCGCACTCTGCTGGCTCTGCTCATCACGCAAATTGACGGTAATCGAGTAGCCTTTAACTGGATAGATATTGATGCGATCGCCTAACTTAGCGGCGAGCGCTCGGCTGCCAACCCCCAAGCAAACAACAATGCCATCGAACTCCAGCTCGCTGCCATTGGCATCTTTCAGCCTTACGACATCTTGCTCAGTTTTAACGTCAACCAGCTCGGTCTCCATCAGAAAGTTAACGCCGTCCTTACGAATAGCCTCCGCCAAACCAAAAGCATACTTATGGATGTCGCCGGTAAAATCGCTAGGCGTCCAAAAACCGCCGACAAAGTCACCATGAAGTTGTGGTTCTTTATCGATGATCTCTGAGGGTGACAACTCAAAACGTTCTAACCCCCCCTTAGCCAACAGCTTGTTAACACGCCTAGCATGTTCAAAGTCTTTTTTATCAGAGTAGAAATGTAAAATGCCACAGTCTGATGTGTCATATTCCACACCCCAACGTTTTGCAAGGGCATGCATGTGCTTTCGAGAGGCTATTGCAAGCTCTGTCGTCGCAATTGTATTTCGCTCGTAGTTGGGAATGTTACCCATAAACTCGAGCATCCAACTGATCTTGTGCCAAGAGGGTTTAGGGTTCACAAGCAAGGGAGCATCAGACTGAAGCATCCATTTAAGACCCTTCAGAATCGTTGACCAAGTATTCCACACCTCTGCATTCGAAGCGGACAATTGCCCTCCATTGGCAAAGCTAGTGTCCATTGCAGCGTAGCGTTGACGATCAATAACCGTAACGTTGAAACCCTGTTCGTGTAATTTAGCGGCAGTCGTAATACCGGTGATACCGGCACCTAAAACAGCAATATTTTGCATAGGATTGCACTCTTTTTTTGCGGACATAAATTGATTAGCAGAACTGCTTTTATGTCCGACTGCCCTCTCCGTCATGGTACCTGAGAGATTCACGCTCGCCGCCCCTTTGACGACTGCGTTTGCTCCTTCGGTGGATCTGTAAGTGCGCAGATCACTCTTCGGATGTTTTAAAGATCGCCGGTCCTTTTGCCTGAGAGTTTGCGGGGCACGTGCTCCTTCGGCGGTATTTTATGCGCTATAAAATACTCTCTCCCGGACGATCCATTGAGATCAAACTATCTCATCGTTTTATAAAGAACAACCCTATATCAATTTTCCAGACAATTTATGGCGCACCGTTTTTGAGGGGAGTCATCCACGGATTTATTAACAAAAGGAAATTTATAGGGCGTTATTTTTTGAATAAAAAATAGGAACAAAGGGCTTGAATCCCTTATTTTAAAGAGCATTCAGCCCGTTTAGTCATTGGGTGCACCTAAGTGTAAGGGCTTTTATTGGTAACCTACTTTTAAGAAATATTAAAATAACAGACGCAACTAAATGACACCAATTTTAGATCACCTAGTTAAAATAAGTCTAACCACGATATAGCTAAAAGATAAGCTACTGCAGCTCTATTATGATAACTGGCTCACTACTCTTTGAGATGGAAGAATTCACCTAATGGCTGACGACTAGACTCTAAACTATTAATAGATGCCTCTTTATCTTCGTACCCAACAGCTAAACCGCAGGCTAACATCCACTCAGTACTCGCTTCAGTAACTGAAGTGACCGTCTCGTGCAAAAAGCTCCAATAACCTTGAGCACAACTGCTCAACCCTCTCTCTTCCAACAACAACATAAGACTCTGAATGTACATACCCAAATCCATCCACTGCCCAGGTCCAAGACGGCGATCTATATAAAAGAATAGACCCAAAGGAGCGCCAAATAGTTCGGCATTTTTTGCAAACTGAGCCTGTCGACCAGCTTTATCTTCACGCGCAACACCAATCGTCTTGTAGAGGGCTTCTCCTACAGCGAAACGGTGAGATCTATAGGGTTCTGGCATAGGTGAAACATAAACTTGGTACTCTGGTTGTTCAAAACCATCTTGCTTTAGCTTCTGCACAGACTTGGTTTTTAAAACCTCCAACGACTCTCCACTCAGAGCAATAACACGCCAAGGTTGTAAATTCCCGTTGGATGGTGCGCGATTGGCAATCTCAACCAGCTCTTCGATTAACGCTTTCGGAACAGGATCAGGTTTAAAGGCCCTAACGGTTTTTCTGTTAAGCAGTGCTTTTTCAACGGACATAATTGTTCTCAAGCTTGAATCCAACTTCATCTACGAAGAGGTGATTAAAATAAAATGTATCTTAATAGATTTTTACACAATAACAGGATCGCTTAACTCTTTTGAAAAGTCACTGCCTAACAATCTTTGAGCCATAGTCTGAAGATACTGTGCTGCAGGCGTTAGTGGAACACCCCTTACTTTGACGATACCCAACTGATTTTCTGGAGGCAATTTATCAACAGAGAAGGGCACTACCCCTGCTCCAGAAAAGCGATCAGTGATGTATCTCCCAGGTGCATAACCTATTAAGTCGGTTCTTCGCATCATCTCCAGCATCACTTGCGGAGAGGTACACTGAACAACCTCTTTTGGCCTTGGCAAACCCTCCTCTTCTAACCATTGGAGTAAGGAGTTTGAACTACTACCTAGTGACATATTAAGAACCCAAGAGGCATCTAGCAGCTCACGCCAATCATTAGAGTGTGCAAGAGGATGTCCAGCCCTTCCAGCAACCACTGTTTTAACGTTGCATAAGGGTTCGAACACTAACTCAGACGGCATGGACTCTTTGGATGCAAGTGCAATACCAAAATCCAGAGCCCCTTCAATCAATCCTGGAACAATTGTCGTCAACAAGCCCTCTGTCAGAACCAACTTTGCTTCTGGCATGCGAGAGTGAAACCCTTTGTAGATATCCGCTAAGATCGTTGCAGCAATAACAGGAGTGACGCCAATTGAGACCTTAGCGCCTCGTCCACCACCGATCTGCTGAACCTCATCTTTGGCTCTTTCAATGGTCGCAACAATTAATCTTGCCCGCTTTAAAAGCGCTTCACCTGCAGGGGTGAAAGTAACTCCCCGATAACTGCGCTGCAAAAGTTCCACACCTAGACTCTCTTCAAGCTCACGCATCGCCCTAGTCAAAGCACTCTGACTGGTGTTGAGCTCAACAGCTGCACTGCGAATAGATCCCATATCCGCAATCGCAACCAATGCACGTATTTGTTGCTGCTTCATATTAGTGACACCAAAAATTGATCACATAGCCAAAAAAATTATATGGCTGAGATCATATACTCGTTTTAATCTGTTTGGAAATTACAAGAAGTACTGATATGAAAAAATTCACCGATACACAGATCAACCTCATGAAGAGTTGGCGCCACAGCATTCACTCAAATCCAGAATTAGGTTTTGAGGAGAACGATACGAGCCAATTGGTACAACAACTCCTATCCTCATGGAACTATCAAGTCACCACAGGCATTGCAGAAACAGGAGTGGTTGCTCAAAAGGTATTTGGTGATGGCAGTGGTCCTAAAATAGGCCTAAGAGCCGATATGGATGCGCTACCGATCCAAGAGATGACGGGTCTACCCTACCAGAGTAAAAATAGAGGCAAGATGCACGCCTGTGGGCATGATGGGCATACCTCAATCTTGTTAGGGGCTGCAAAATCAATTGCCGAAGCGGATACAAGTTCGTTTAATGGCACACTCAACCTTATCTTTCAGCCAGCAGAAGAGGTTGGTGGTGGAGGTGGTGCACAACGCATGATCAATGAGGGCTTGTTCGAACAATTCCCATGCGATGCTATCTTTGCGCTCCATAACTACCCTGGCGTTCCTGTTGGTCGTGTTGAATTCCGAAGCGGCCCCTTCATGTGCTCATCAGATCTTGTGAAGATTACCTTTATAGGAAAAGGTGGCCACGGCGGACTACCGCAAATGTCGATCGACCCAACACTACCGTTATCTGCCACCGTACTTGGTCTGCAAACAATTATTGGCCGCAATACCGATCCAATTCACACAGGCGTTATTAGTGTTGGAAAAATTGCAGCCGGCCAAAGCTACAACGTCATTCCAGAGAGAGCCGACCTTGAATTAAGTGTTCGTGCACTGCAACCAGAAGTTCGAGACACGCTTGAAAGGCGGATAAGACAACTGGTCGAAAATCAAGCAGCCGCTTATGACTGTCAGGCACAAATCAGCTATCAATACGGCTACCCTGTGCTGCAAAACAGCGCTCAATATGCAGATGTGGTGAGAGCAGTTGCCGAGCGAGCATTCGGTGAAGAGCAAGTGGATTCAAATGCAGCCCCTCTGACTGGAAGTGAAGACTTTGCTTACATGTTAAACAGCATTCCTGGCTGTTACTTCTTAATTGGTAATGGTGATAACGGCCATACCGATGGCAAACGCGTGGGACCGTGCAGCGTGCATAACCCGCACTATGATTTCAATGATGATGCTTTATCTGTGGGTGCTCAAATGTGGGTAGACCTAATAGAGCAGTTATTCTGCGAAACATCCGTTAAATAGACCTTTATTGAGGATCAAATAATGACTATAAAAACAAATATCATGGGCACGCTAACAGCGGCCACCATGATCGGATCTCTATCCTTCAACGCTCAAGCTGAAACACTCACAATGTCGAATTGGGTTCCACCAGCTCACTTTGTTAGCGGAATTTTGAAAGACTGGGCTGAAGATGTTAGCGAAGCAACTGAGGGTCGAGTGACTATCCGCATGCTGCCAAAAGCAGTTGGTAGTCCACCACAGCATTGGGAGCTAGCACGCAAAGGTGTCGCTGATATCACTTGGGGAAACTGGACATACGAGCCAGAACGTTTCAAAGCAGTTTGGTTCTCTGAAGTACCTTTTATTGGTGACTCAGCTGAGGCTTCATCGCTTGCCTTATGGGATACTTACAAAACTCATCTAGAAGCTAATACAGCGTTCGACGGGGTTAAGGTCCTAGGTGTAGGGACACTCGGCCCTGGAGTCATCAACCATGGTTCTAAAGATATAGTTACACCGGCAGACCTCGCAAATCAAAAGGTTCGCATGGGCGGACCTATTCAAAAAGTACTGATTGAAACAGTGGGTGCGATACCTGTCGCTGCCCCAGCTACTAAAGCCTACGAAATGTTGAATGGTGGTGTCATTGATGCATCACTACACCCTATGGAATCGGTTGTTAACTTCCGTTTGGATGGCGTTTTAACTCACCATACTAAGATCCCAGAAGGTTTCTATGATGCTTCGTTCTTCTTGGCTATGAATGAGAAAAAATGGAATAAGCTTTCAAACGCTGATAAAGAAGCGATCGAAACTGTTTCAGGTGCCGCATTTGCTAAACTATGGGGTGGAACATTTGACGCCCAATCAAAATCAGCAGAAGATAAAATGCGCGCTTCTGGTGAGCACAACTTCAGCGAACCATCTCCAGAGCTGATGGCCTTAATTACAGAAGCTCGCGATAAAATCATCAATGAATGGGCCTCTGATGCAAGTAACTTTGGTATCGACAATCCAATGGAAATTGTAAAATACCATAAAGAACGTTACAACGCTCACGCTAATAAATAACAAAAAGGGGCTATCTGTTAGATAGCCCCTTGCTTTATAGAGGCGGAAAAACATGAAGCCTATTATAGATAAGACCTTCAAAACCATTGAGATCATCTTAATGATCTCACTATTCCTAATGGTGGCTCTGACCTTTGCAGATGTATTAGGCCGTCGTCTATTTAATACTCCCATTTACGGTGCACACGATTTAACCGAACACTTTATGGCTGTTATTGTATTCACCGGCTTGCCTCTACTCACTGCAGCAAGAGGTCATCTCTGCGTCGACCTATTAGATGGTTTCCTAATGAAGGACAGTCTGAACTGGTGGCACTTCTTAATTCGCTGCCTTGTAGCGGCAGTATTAGGTTTGATTGGTTATCAATTTGTCATTGCGGCCTTGGATGCAACTGAGATTCACGAAGTGAGTCATGAGCTTCTAATTCCACGCAATTACATGTATTACCTATTTGCTTTCGGCGCATTTACAGCAGGTTTAGCAAGTCTATTACCGGCTAGACACCATTCAGATATCACATCCGAGGAACCATTATGACTCTTGGTTTAATCTGCCTAGGGCTAGTGTTAGTACTGGCATTTTTAAGAGTGCCTTTGGCATTCTCACTTCTAACCGTTAGTTTCTTTGGTATTGCTTGGGATTATGGCTATTCGACGTCGATCACTATGCTCTCCATGACCATATCAGACGCTGTATTTTCATACGATCTAGCCGTGGTACCCCTGTTTATATTGATGGGTAACATCCTATCTAAAACGGGAATAGCGGCGGATTTATTCAGAGCAGCCAATGCTTATCTAGGACACATTAGAGGTGGACTAGCCCTCTCTACGATGGTGACCTGTGCCGGATTTAGCGCTGTATGCGGATCGAGTCTTGCAACGGCCGCTACCATGTCAAAAGTCGCCTACCCCAGTATGAAAAAATACGGATATTCGGATTCTCTGGCATCTGCGTCAATAGCAGCTGGTGGCACTCTGGGTATTCTTATACCGCCATCAATCATTCTAATGATCTATGGCATTCTGACACAGACAAACATTGGGGAACTGTTCATAGCCGGTGTTGTGCCGGGATTATTAGGACTAGCATTTTATATGATAGCAATATACGTCGTAGCACTCTTCAAGCCAGAACATGCACCACGAGGCGATCGATCAGACGCTAAAGAAAAGGTTGAATCCTTAAAAGGAGTGTGGCCATTCTTTATGCTGTTTATTCTGATATTTGGAGGCATCTACGCGAAGTTATTCACAGCTACAGAAGCAGCTGGCATGGGGGCAGGATTTGCCTTAATCATAGCTGTTTGGCAAAAACGGATGACCTGGGCGAAGTTAAAAAACATCTTCTTAGATGCATCTTTTACCTCCGTCATGCTCTACTCTGTCCTATTTGGCGCTATGCTGTTCGCAAAATTTGTATCTTTCTCAGGGCTAGCCGAAGGTATATTGAGTGCAGTAGAGGCTTCAGGTCTGAGTAATTATGAATTGATCGCTCTGATCATGATCATATTCCTACTGTTAGGATGTGTAATGGATTCACTGGCCATTATTTTGATCTGTGTACCTCTATTCGTCCCAATCGTACTCGCTAATGGATTCGATCTTATTTGGTTCGGCATTATTGTCGTGGTCGTTACTGAAATAGCCCTAATTACCCCACCGATTGGCATGAACGTATTCGTTCTTAAGGCGACACTGCCCAATGTATCATTTGCATCGATTTTCAAAGGGCTAGTTCCTTTTATTGGTGTCGATTTACTAAGGCTAATTCTATTAATAGCAGTACCAAGCCTATCACTGGGATTAGTAGAAATGATGCGATGATCCACTATTAGGTCACTAAAATCACAAAGGGCGCTTTACGATTGGTAACCGTAAAGCGCCCTTTTTATTTGCAGTTGTAATGAATTTAAGCCTACATAAGCGCAGGTAAAACTTAATGAACTGGACATATATAAGACAGCGTTCAATCAACCATAATGCATGGACAGACGCTATTTAAAAACAAAACAAGTGGAAGGTAACGCTAGAAACAAAAAACCCGGCACAAGCCGGGTTTTTTATGGATCAACTCAGTGCTTAGTCTTCGGAAGACTCAGCAACTGGACGATCAACTAGTTCTACGTAAGCCATTGGAGCCGAATCACCAGCACGGAAACCGCACTTAAGGATACGAACATAGCCGCCTGGGCGAGTAGCGTAACGCTGACCCAGTTCGTTGAATAGTTTACCTACTGCTGCATCGCTACGTGTACGGGCAAAAGCCAGACGACGGTTAGCAACAGAGTCGTTTTTCGCCAATGTGATTAGTGGCTCAACAACAGAACGAAGTTCTTTAGCTTTTGGCAGAGTTGTTTTGATCAATTCGTGCTCGATCAAAGAAACTGCCATGTTCTTGAACATCGCTTTGCGGTGTGAGCTGGTACGATTCAAATGACGACCAGATTTACGATGACGCATCTTATCTATCCTTTAAAACTTAGCTAAGTCGACTTAAGAAGCCACTTTGTCGTCGCCTTTAAGAGAAGCTGGTGGCCAGTTCTCAAGACGCATACCTAGTGACAGACCTTTAGACGCAAGAACGTCTTTGATCTCTGTAAGTGACTTTTTACCCAAGTTCGGAGTTTTTAGCAGTTCAACTTCGGTGCGCTGAATTAAGTCACCGATGTAGTAGATCTGCTCAGCCTTCAAACAGTTCGCGGAACGCACAGTTAGCTCAAGATCATCAACAGGACGAAGTAGTACTGGATCGATCTCTGGCTCAGCTGGCTCAGACTTCGCTTGTTCGCTTGCATCTTCAAGGTCAACAAATACTGCTAGCTGTTGCTGCAAGATAGTTGCTGCACGACGGATGCACTCTTCTGGATCGATTGTGCCGTTAGACTCAATATCGATAACCAGTTTGTCTAGGTCTGTACGCTGTTCAACACGCGCAGCTTCAACTGCGTAAGAAACACGTAGTACTGGGCTGTAGCTAGCGTCTAGCTGCAGACGGCCAATAGCACGTGTCTCATCGTCCTCGCTAGTACGTGCATCAGCAGGTACATAGCCACGACCGCGGGAAACAGTTAGGCGCATGTTCAGACTGCCAGCGCTTGTTAGCGTAGCAATCACGTGTTCCGGATTAGCGATCTCAACGTCTTGGTTAAGCTGGATATCTGCAGCTGTAACTGCACCAGGACCCGACTTGTTGATTGTCAGCACCGCTTCGTCGCCGTTGTGCATGATGATCGCAACACCTTTAAGGTTCAGGAGGATCTCAATGACATCTTCCTGAACACCTTCGATGCTGCTGTACTCATGCAGAACACCGTCGATTTCTACTTCTGTAATTGCACAACCTGGCATAGAAGATAGAAGGATACGGCGCAGCGCGTTACCCAAGGTGTGACCGAAGCCACGCTCTAGAGGCTCCAATGTAACCTTAGCGCGAGTCTTGCTAATCTCCTGTACGTCAATGTGACGTGGGCTTAGAAACTCATTTACTGAACTCTGCATAGTTCCACCGTTTAATTAAAAATTACTTAGAGTAAAGTTCGACGATCAACTGTTCGTTGATCTCAGCTGGTAGTTCTGCGCGTTCTGGCATGGCTTTAAAAGTGCCTTCCATTTTTGCAGAGTCAACTTCAACCCACTCTACCGGTGCACGCTGTGCAGCCAGTTCCAACGCCGCTTTAATACGTAGTTGGTTTTTAGCTTTTGCACGTACTGCAACCACATCGCCCGCTGCTACTTGGTAAGAAGCAACGTTTACTACTTCACCGTTAACAGTGATTGAGCGGTGAGAAACGATCTGACGTGCTTCTGCACGTGTAGAGCCGTAACCCATGCGGAATACAACGTTATCCAAACGACTTTCAAGAAGTTGCAGAAGGTTTTCACCTGTAGCGCCTTTACGACGTGCTGCTTCTTTGTAGTAGCCGCGGAATTGCTTTTCTAGTACGCCGTAGATACGACGAACTTTCTGTTTTTCACGAAGCTGTAGACCGTAGTCTGACAAACGACCGCGACGAGCGCCGTGTACGCCAGGTACAGTTTCAGCCTTGCACTTGCTGTCTAGTGCGCGAACACCGCTCTTAAGAAAGAGATCAGTGCCTTCGCGGCGAGACAACTTGCACTTAGGTCCAATATAACGAGCCATAATTACTTACCGTCTCCAGATTAAACGCGACGTTTCTTCGGAGGGCGACAACCATTGTGTGGAATAGGTGTCACATCCGTGATGTTTGCGATTTTGTAGCCACAAGCGTTCAGTGCGCGCACTGCAGACTCACGACCTGGTCCAGGACCCTTCACAAACACGTCTAGGTTTTTCAAGCCGTACTCTAGTGCAGCTTGACCAGCACGTTCAGCAGCAACCTGTGCAGCGAACGGAGTGCTCTTACGTGAACCACGGAAGCCAGAGCCTCCAGAAGTTGCCCATGAAAGAGCATTACCTTGACGATCGGTAATAGTAATAATGGTGTTGTTAAAAGAAGCGTGGATGTGCGCAAGGCCATCCGCAACTTGCTTTTTAACTTTTTTACGTGTGCGATTACTCGGCTTAGCCATAGTTAGTAATTCCTATCGCTTACTTACGGATCGGTTTACGTGGGCCCTTACGGGTACGTGCGTTAGTTTTAGAACGCTGTCCGCGCACCGGTAGATTACGACGGTGACGGATACCACGGAAACAACCAAGGTCCATAAGACGCTTAATATTCATGTTGACTTCACGACGAAGGTCGCCTTCAACAGTCAACTTAGTAACTTCACCACGAACATTGTCGAGTAGCTCTTCAGAAAGATCGCCAACTTTAGTCGTTGGATCGATACCTACTGTGTCACAAATCTGCTGTGCAGTTGTGCGGCCGACTCCATAAATGTAAGTCAGTGAAATTACCGCGTGCTTGTTGTCAGGAATATTGACGCCAGCTATACGGGCCATTCAATGTACTCCATTAGTTAATTATTCGCTTCCAGCAAGAACTGGGTACGAAATTACATTCAGTTCGTGGAAGGCGCGCAATTATACGGGTTGATTATTATTAAATCAACCCATGCACCCTTCCGCCTCGTTTACAGCTTCGGATTAACCTTGACGCTGCTTGTGACGAGGTTCAACCTTACAGATCACGCGAACGGAACCGTTACGACGTACGATCTTACAGTTACGGCAAATTTTCTTAACAGATGCGCGTACTTTCATAATTCACCTCAATGGTTTAACGCAGTAGACCTGCGCCACCCTTTAGATTCGACTTCTTCATCAATGATTCATACTGGTGTGACATTAGGTGCGATTGCACTTGTGCCATGAAGTCCATTACCACGACTACGACGATCAGTAACGAAGTACCACCGAAGTAGAAAGGTACGTTCCATGCAACTACCATCGCCTGTGGCATCAGAGATACCGCAGTGATGTAAAGAGCACCAAACAGAGTAAGGCGGCTCAATACTGAGTCGATGTAACGAGCAGACTGTTCACCTGGACGAATACCTGGGATGAAAGCACCCGATTTCTTCAGGTTATCTGCCACTTCACGAGGATTAAACATAATCGCCGTGTAGAAGTAACAGAAAAATATAATTGCTGCCGAGAACAACAGAATGTACAGCGGCTGGCCTGGGCCTAGAGCCAATGCAACATCCTGAAGCCAATCCATACCCTCACTCTGACCAAACCATTGGCCTAGAGATGCAGGGAATAGCAGAATAGAGCTTGCGAAGATCGGTGGGATAACACCCGCCATGTTGACCTTCAAAGGCAAGTGACTGGTTTGGCCCGCATAAACGCGGTTACCCTGCTGGCGTTTTGCGTAGTTAATGGTGATACGACGTTGTGCGCGTTCCATGAACACGACAAAACCAACCGTCGCTACCGCTAACACTGCAATTGCTAGCAGCGCCAGGATGTTAAGATCACCCTGACGAGCCGATTCAAAGGACTGACCGATCGCACCAGGAAGACCCGCTACGATACCAGCAAAGATCAGAATCGAGATACCGTTACCGATACCACGTTCAGTGATCTGCTCACCAAGCCACATTAGGAATACTGCACCAGCGACCAGTGTAATAACAGCTACAAAGTAGAAGTTAAACGCTGTGCTGAATGCCACACCCTGATTAGCTAGACCAACGGTCATACCCAAGCCCTGAATAGTTGCTAGTGCAACTGTACCGTAGCGTGTGTATTGGTTGATCTTACGGCGACCAGCTTCACCCTCTTTCTTCAACTGTTCAAGCTGAGGGCTAACCGCTGTCATCAACTGCATGATAATCGATGCAGAGATGTACGGCATGATACCTAGAGCCAGGATCGACATGCGCTCGAGTGCACCACCCGAGAACATGTTGAATAGGCTTAGGATCGTACCCTGGTTCTGATCAAACAGAGCAGCAAGACGATCTGGGTTAATACCCGGAACTGGAATATGCGCGCCAATACGATACACAATGATCGCAATCGCAACGTAACGTAGACGAGCCCAAAGCTCACCTAGTCCGCTTGCATTTCCTGCTGGTACTTGTCCTTTAGTTGCCATTACGCTTCTACCTTACCACCGGCAGCTTCGATTGCAGCTAGAGCGCCTTTAGTCACTTTAAGACCTTTAACGGTAACTGCTTTAGTAATTTCACCAGACAGAATTACACGTGCAGAGGTGATCTCTTCACGGATAATGTCAGCCTGTTTAAGCGCTGCGAGATCAACTACGTCAACACCGCAAGCAGCCAATTCGTTTAGACGAATTTCAGCTACGTAACGCGCTTGGCGAGATGTGAAACCAAATTTTGGCAGACGACGCTGCAAAGGCATTTGACCGCCTTCAAAACCTGGCTTAACACTACCGCCTGAGCGAGATTTAAGACCCTTGTGACCACGACCACCAGTCTTACCTAGGCCGGAGCCGATACCACGTCCAACACGCTTAGGAGCGTGCTTAGAACCGGCACCCGGGCGAAGAGTATTCAAACGCATTTGGGTGACTCCTCTATTAGTCTTCTACACGAAGCATGTAGTTGACTTTGTTAATCATGCCACGAACTGCAGGAGTGTCTTCCAACTCAACAGTGTGGTTCATGCGACGTAGACCAAGACCTGTTAGGGTAGCTTTATGCTTCGGAATGATACCGATTGGGCTGCGTACCAAAGTGATTTTAACTGTATTAGCCATCGATTAGTTCCCCAGGATCTCTTCGACTGACTTACCGCGCTTAGCTGCAACATCTTCAGGAGACGCCATAGACGCAAGACCTTTAACAGTCGCGCGAACAACGTTCACTGGGTTAGTTGAGCCGTAGCACTTAGCCAATACGTTTTCTACACCAGCCAGTTCAAGAACTGCACGCATCGCGCCACCGGCGATAACACCAGTACCTTCAGATGCAGGCTGCATGTAGACCATTGAAGCACCGTGACGTGCTTTGATTGGGTACTGCAACGTGTGACCGTTTAGAGAAACGCTCACCATGTTACGACGTGCTTGTTCCATTGCCTTTTGAATTGCAACAGGTACTTCGCGCGCTTTACCGCGACCAAAACCAACACGGCCATTGCCGTCACCAACTACAGTAAGAGCTGTAAAGCCGAAGATACGACCACCCTTAACTACTTTGGCTACACGGTTTACCTGAACAAGCTTCTCTTGCAGTTCACCGTCTTTCTGTTCGTGATTTGCCATAATAGAAACCTTTAGAATTCCAAACCGCCTTCACGTGCAGCGTCTGCTAGAGCAGCTACACGACCGTGGTATTTAAAACCAGAGCGGTCAAACGCTACCTGGCTAACACCTGCTTCTTTTGCACGGCTAGCGATCAGAGTACCGACCTTTTTAGCCGCTTCGATGTTACCAGTTGCGCTTTCACGCATATCTTTTTCAACTGTAGAAGCTGCAGCAAGAACTGTAGCGCCATCTGCAGTTACGATTTGCGCGTAGATATGGCGCGGTGTGCGGTTAACACACAGACGTGCAGTACCGATCTCACGCATTTTAGCGCGTGAACGACGAGCACGACGTAAACGAGATTCTTTTTTAACGTTCATAACCCTGCCTTACTTCTTCTTAGCTTCTTTACGGCGAACAAATTCGTCGCTGTAACGAACACCTTTACCTTTGTATGGCTCAGGTGGGCGGAAACCACGAACTTCAGCAGCAACCTGGCCTACAACTTGTTTGTCGGCACCAGAGATGACAACAGTCGTTTGGTTAGGTACTTCTGCCTTGATACCTTCAGGCAGTGCGTACTCTACTGGGTGTGAGAAACCCAGAGTCAGGTTTAGAGTGCTTCCAGAAACCGCAGCACGGTAACCAACACCGATCAGTGTTAGCTCTTTTTTGAAGCCTTCGCTAACACCAGTAACCATGTTGTTAACGATAGAACGAGTTGTGCCAGCCAGTGCAACAGATTGTTTAGCACCGTCACGAGTACCGAAGTTCAATGCACCTTCAGCCTGTTCAACAGTAACTGATGGGTGTACTTCGTGTGATAGCTGACCATTTTTGCCTTTAGCGCTGATCGTCTGGCCAGAGATTGAGATCTCTACACCAGCAGGCACAGCAACAGGCGCTTTAGCGATACGTGACATCGTAAATCCCCTTAGAATACTGTGCAGATCACTTCACCGCCGATACCAGCAGCGCGCGCAGCGCGATCGGTCATTACACCTTTGCTAGTAGAAACGATTGCGCAACCTAGGCCATCTGATACTTTTGGAAGATCAGATGCAGATTTGTAGATACGTAGAGATGGCTTAGATACTCGCTTGATCTCTTCGATAACTGGCTTGCCTTCGAAGTATTTCAGTTCGATAGACAGCACAGGCTTAACGTCACCTTCAACTGAGTAACCGTTGATGTAACCTTCTTCTTGAAGAACCGCTGCGATAGCAACTTTCTGCTTTGAAGATGGCATAGCAACAGCAACTTTCTCAGCCATGTGACCGTTGCGGATGCGTGTGAACATATCCGCGAGCGTGTCTTGCATGCTCATGCTTTTACTTCCTCTCTTGTGCAGCGTAGTGCGGTAGCCCCGTCATCACTGACGTGGCCCTGACCACTACGCTTACCGTTAACTAACCGGTGGATTACCAGCTAGCTTTCTTAAGGCCTGGTACGTCGCCGCGCATTGCAGCTTCGCGTAGCTGGTTACGGCAAAGACCGAACTTGCGGTAAACCGCATGTGGACGACCTGTTACCTGACAGCGACGCTGTTTACGTACTGGGCTAGCGTCACGTGGCAGTTTCTGCAACGCAACTTGTGCTTCCCACACTTCATCTTCAGAAGAAGCTGGTGAAGCGATGATAGCTTTCAGAGAAGCGCGTTTCTCAGCGAACTTAGCCGCTAGTTTTTCGCGCTTAACTTCACGCTCCCACATAGATACCTTAGCCATATCTTATCCCTTCCTTATTTCTTGAACGGGAACTGCAGTGCAGTCAAAAGAGCACGACCTTCGTCGTTTGTCTTCGCAGTTGTCGTGATAGTGATATCAAGACCACGGATCGCGTCTACTTTGTCGTAGTCGATCTCTGGGAAGATGATCTGCTCTTTAACACCCATGCTGTAGTTACCACGGCCGTCAAATGACTTAGGGTTAAGACCACGGAAGTCACGGATACGTGGAACCGCAACGTCAACTAGACGGTCTAGGAATTCCCACATACGCTCGCCGCGTAGAGTAACCTTACAACCGATTGGCCAACCTTCACGAACTTTAAAGCCCGCTACAGATTTACGAGCCAACGTAACAACAGGCTTCTGACCAGCGATTGCAGTCATATCATTTACTGCATTCTCTAGAAGCTTCTTGTCTGCCAGTGCTTCACCAACACCCATGTTAAGAGTGATTTTAGAAACACGTGGAACAGCCATTACGTTTGGCGAATTCAATTCTTCTTTAAGACTCTGTTTGATCTGAGTCTCGTAAAGCGCTTTCAATCTAGACATCTGTTCTACTCCTCTTACTCAACGATTTCGCCAGTTGATTTGTAGAAGCGAACTTTAGTGCCGTCTTCAAGAGTCTTGAAGCCTACACGGTCGCCTTTACCAGTCGCAGCGTTAAAGATAGCAACGTTAGAAGTCGCGATAGCCGCTTCCTTCTCAATGATGCCACCTGGTTGCTGAAGCATAGGATTTGGCTTCTGGTGTTTTTTCACCATGTTGATGCCAGACACGATCAAACGATCGTTTTCAAGTACGCGAGCAACTTTGCCACGCTTACCTTTGTCTTTACCTGCGATAACGATGACTTCGTCGTCACGTTTAATCTTGCGCATTTTAATTTACCTTCGTTTCCTACTACCTTCCTCATGCTGAAAAACGCCAAACTCGTTAGAGCTTGACGTTTTCCTTAAAAACTTCGAATTTTTCGAGGTTTTATAGCACTTCAGGCGCCAGGGAAATGATCTTCATGAACTTCTCAGAGCGAAGCTCACGCGTTACTGGGCCGAAGATACGAGTTCCGATTGGAGCGTCGTTCGCGTTCAATAGAACCGCTGAGTTAACATCAAAACGGATCAATGAACCATCGGGACGACGAACACCTTTACGGGTACGTACTACGACAGCTTTAAGTACTTGGCCTTTTTTAACTTTGCCACGAGGAATCGCTTCTTTAACCGATACCTTGATAACATCGCCAACGTTAGCGTAACGACGGTGTGAACCGCCTAGTACTTTAATACACTGCACTCGCTTAGCGCCGCTGTTATCAGCGACATCAAGCATCGTTTCAGTTTGAATCATGGTTTACTCCACAATCTCTAGTGCCTCATTCGACCCTCAATCGACAGTCGAATAAGGCGGCTAGTGAAGCAAAGGTGCAATAGTTTACACCTTTGCTCCACGTTCTTCAATGCGTACCAATGACCAAGACTTAGTCTTAGACAGAGGGCGACTTTCCGCGATTGTCACTAGGTCACCCGCTTGGCATTCATTCTTCTCATCGTGTGCGTGCAACTTAGTTGAACGCTTCATGAATTTACCGTAGATCGGGTGCTTTTCCTTGCGCTCAACCAACACAGTGATGGTCTTATCCATCTTGTCACTGATAACTTTACCAGTAACGGTACGAGTACGTTTTTCAGCGCTCATTTAGTCACCTGCTTTTTGGTTAAGTACTGTCTTAACGCGAGCAATGTCGCGACGAACCTGACCCAACATGTGAGTCTGTGCCAACTGGCCAGTAGCCTTTTGCATACGCAAGTTAAACTGATCCTTTAGGAGAGTCAGCAATGTTTGCTGAAGCTCTTCTACGGATTGATCACGTAGTTCAGTAGCTTTCATTACATCACCGTCCGTTTAACTACAGTTGTTGAAAGCGGAAGCTTAGCTGCCGCTAGTTCAAAGGCTTCTTTCGCGAGTTGTTCAGGTACGCCTGCCATTTCAAACAGCACTTTACCTGGTTGGATCTGAGCGACCCAGTACTCAACGTTACCCTTACCTTTACCCATACGTACTTCTAGTGGCTTACCTGTGATCGGCTTGTCTGGGAAGACACGGATCCAGATTTTACCACCACGTTTCACGTGACGAGTCATGGTACGACGAGCCGCTTCGATCTGACGCGCTGTGATGCGACCACGTTCGGTCGATTTCAGTGCGAATTCACCAAAGCTAACGCTGCTGCCGCGTTGAGCCAAACCGCGGTTGCGGCCTTTCATTACCTTACGGAATTTTAGACGCTTAGGTTGCAACATGTTCCGCTACCTCACTTCGCTTTCTTCGCAGGTGCATTTTTCTCAGCGCGTACCTGTTCGATACCACCAAGAACTTCACCTTTGAAGATCCAAGTTTTGATGCCGATCACACCGTAAGTAGTGTGGGCTTCGTATGTAGCGTAGTCGATATCTGCACGTAGAGTGTGTAGAGGTACACGACCTTCACGGTACCACTCAGTACGCGCGATCTCAGCACCACCTAGACGGCCTGCAAGAGAGATCTTGATACCTTTTGCACCAGCACGCATTGTGTTCTGTACGGCGCGCTTCATAGCACGACGGAACATAACACGACGCTCTAGCTGACCTGCAATGTTCTGCGCAACTAGCTTCGCATCCATATCTGGCTTGCGAATCTCTTCGATGTTGATGTGAACTGGCACACCCATCATCTTAGAAACAGTTGAACGTAGAACTTCTACGTCTTCACCTTTTTTACCAATCACGATGCCTGGACGCGCCGTGTGGATGGTGATTTTCGCATTCTGTGCAGGACGCTCGATTTCGATACGGCTTACAGATGCTTTTTCTAGCTGCTTCTCAAGGTACTTACGTACTTCAAGGTCATTCAACAGCTTCTTCGCGTAATCGGCTTTGTCCGCATACCACACAGAAGTATGGTCTTTTACGACACCAAGTCGAATACCGGTTGGGTTAACTTTTTGACCCATGATTAAATCTCCTAGTACTCAGCTCTTAGTCTGCGACCTTAACAGTGATATGACACGAGCGTTTCAAAATACGATCAGCTCGTCCCTTAGCACGCGGACGGATACGTTTCATGGTCATGCCTTCATCAACGAAGATAGTCGCAACGCGAAGTTCGTCAATGTCAGCACCTTCATTGTGCTCTGCGTTAGCAATAGCAGACTCAAGCACTTTCTTAACCAGGTGTGCACCTTTCTTGGTGCTGAACGCCAAAATATTCAGAGCTTCGCCAACAGATTTGCCGCGGATCTGGTCAGCAACCAGACGAGCTTTCTGAGCGGAGATGCGGGCGCCGTTATGCTTTGCAATAGCTTCCATCATCAACTCCTATTACTTCTTAGCCTTCTTGTCTGCAACGTGGCCTTTAAAGGCACGAGTCACTGCAAACTCACCCAGCTTATGACCGACCATATCTTCAGTAATGAATACTGGGACATGCTGACGGCCGTTATGTACCGCAATCGTCAAACCGACAAAGTTCGGAAAGATTGTAGAACGGCGAGACCAAGTTTTAATTGGCTTACGATCGCTGTTCTCGATTGCAGCTTCTACCTTTTTCAACAAGTGAAGGTCGATAAATGGACCTTTCTTAAGTGAACGTGGCACAGCTGATTCCTCTTACTTAGCCTGACGACGACGTACGATAAGCTTATCAGTACGCTTGTTCTTACGGGTCTTGTGGCCCTTAGTCGGAACACCCCATGGAGTCACTGGGTGACGACCACCTGATGTACGACCTTCACCACCACCGTGTGGGTGATCGACTGGGTTCATCGCCACACCGCGGACGGTAGGACGAACACCACGCCAGCGCGTAGCACCAGCTTTACCCAAGCGACGTAGGCTATGTTCACCATTACCTACTTCACCAAGAGTCGCACGACACTCAGACAACACTTTGCGCATTTCGCCAGAACGTAGACGTAGAGTCGCGTACTGACCTTCACGAGCAACTAGCTGAGCTGATGTACCCGCAGAGCGAGCCATCTGTGCACCCTTACCAGGCTTCAATTCAACACAGTGAACAGTCGAACCTACAGGTACGTTGCGTAAAGGCATACAGTTACCTGGTTTAAAGTCAGCCTGTTCGCCAGACATCAGAGCAGCACCTGCTTCAACGCCCTTAGGAGCGATGATGTAGCGACGCTCACCATCTGCGTACTTCAACAGAGCGATGTTCGCAGAACGGTTTGGATCATATTCCAGACGCTCAACGACAGCAGGAATGCCATCTTTGTTGCGACGGAAGTCGATTACACGGTAAGCCTGCTTGTGACCACCACCAATGTGACGCGTAGTGATGCGACCATTGTGGTTACGACCACCAGACTTAGATTTCTTTTCAACCAACGCTGCAAAAGGCTTACCTTTGTGAAGGTTTTGGCCTTTAACAGAAACGACGTGACGACGTCCTGCAGAGGTTGGCTTAGCTTTAACAGTTGCCATTTCTTAACCCCTCCTTATTCGCCAGCAGCCAGAAAATCGATTTCTGAACCGTCAGCTAGACGAACGTATGCTTTGCGAACATCGTTGCGCTTACCCATGCCACGCATAGTACGCTTCGTTTTACCTTTCGCATTAAGCACGTTCACGTTTGCAACAGTCACGTTGAACAGCTGTTCAACAGCAGCCTTGATTTCAGGCTTAGTTGCATCGTTAGCGACACGGAATACTACTTGTTGAGTATCTTCCGCTACGATCGTTGCTTTCTCAGAGATGTGTGGTCCGAGTAGCACTTTGTAGATGCGTTCCGGGTTCATGCAAACACCTCCTCGATCTTCTTAAGAGCTGGGACAGTCACAACCACTTTATCGAAACCGATTAGGCTCACTGGATCGATACCTGCTGCATCACGTACGTCAACGTGTGGCACGTTACGAGCAGCAAGGAATAGGTTTAGATCAACCTCTTCAGTGATAACCAAAGCGTTGCTTAGGTCAAACTCTTTCATTTTTGCTAAGAACTGCTTAGTTTTTGGAGCTTCGACAGCGAAGTCTTCAACAACAACTAGACGCTCTTGGCGGACCAACTCAGACAAGATAGAACGCATCGCAGCGCGGTACATCTTCTTGTTAACTTTCTGAGAGTGGTCACGTGGAGTAGCAGCGAATGTTACGCCACCAGTACGCCAGATAGGAGAACGAGTAGTACCCTGACGAGCACGACCTGTACCTTTTTGACGGAATGGCTTAGCACCACCACCAGCTACAGCTGAACGGTTTTTCTGAGCTTTAGTACCCTGACGTGCGCCTGCCATGTAAGCAGTGACAACCTGGTGTACTAGAGCTTCATTAAACTCTTTGCCAAACGCAGTATCGGCTACTTCAACCGAACCCTTGGCACCAGTTAGATTCAAATTCATGACAATCTCCCTTAGCCGCGCGCTTTAACAGCTGGTTTAACGATGACGTCACCACCAGGAGCACCAGGTACGGCACCCTTGATTAGCAGCAGGCCGCGCTCAGCATCTACGCGTACAACCTCAAGGCTCTGTACGGTAGAACGCTCTGCACCCATGTGCCCAGCCATCTTTTTACCTTTAAAAACGCGACCCGGAGTTTGGCACTGACCAATTGAACCCGGAGCACGGTGAGAAAGTGAGTTACCGTGAGTCATATCCTGAGTACGGAAGTTGTGACGCTTAACGCCACCCTGGAAGCCCTTACCCTTAGATTGACCAGTTACATCTACTTTTTCGCCTGCTTGGAAGCGCTCAACAGTAAGTGCATCACCTACGTTGATTTCCTCATCACCCTTCGCGCGAAACTCCCACAAACCTGCACCTGCTTCAACGCCTGCTTTAGCAAAATGACCAGCTTCTGGTTTAGAAAGGCGGTTAGCCTTCTTAGTACCAGTAGTCACTTGTACAGCAGCGTAACCGTCAGTTTCGACAGTTTTAACGCAAGTCACTCGGTTCGGTTCCACCTCGATGACGGTGACTGGCACGGACACGCCGTCTTCAGTGAAGACACGGGTCATGCCCGCTTTACGTCCGATAAGTCCTAATGACATTTTATATACCTCTTGCCAGTTGTGTACGGGGCTGTTACCCACTACGGCTACCCTTTTCAGGGGTATTCCACAAATAGCGCTTCATTAATAAAAAATTAATAAATCTGCGCGTGCTATTAGCCTAGGCTGATCTGCACTTCTACACCCGCTGCGAGATCTAGCTTCATTAGAGCATCAACTGTTTTTTCAGTTGGCTCAACGATGTCTAGAACACGCTTGTGCGTACGAATTTCGTACTGATCACGCGCGTCTTTGTTGACGTGCGGAGAGACCAATACGGTGTAACGCTCTTTGCGAGTAGGAAGTGGGATCGGACCACGGACCTGAGCACCAGTACGCTTTGCAGTTTCAACGATCTCCTGAGCCGAAGTATCGATCAGACGATGGTCAAAAGCCTTCAAGCGGATTCTGATTTTTTGGTTCTGCATTTTGATCACGCATTTCCTAAAATATTAAATAAACGGCAATAGCCGACCTCCCCTCAAATGAAGGGACGCAAATTCTACTTGAGTTTTGGGCCACAGGTCAACTAAAGATTTACCAAATGATTGGTGCGTAATTAGACAGCGGATGACAGGCTGAAAGCCAGTCACCGGAGCACCTAACCACCTACGCAGTATCGGTGACCGGCCTTCTGCCTGTCACCCGCCTTACCAGCGCGCACCTTTCTCAGTTACGGTGACTGGCTTCAGCCTGTCACCCGCTTTACCAGCAACCACCCAACCCCAAACCGTGGACACAAAAAAACCCGCTCGAGAGCGGGTTTCTTTTAGAAGATTATCAGCAATTAAGCGATGATCTTAGATACAACACCTGCACCTACAGTACGGCCACCTTCGCGAACTGCGAAACGTAGACCTTCGTCCATAGCGATTGGGTTGATTAGTGTAACGTTCATCTTAACGTTATCACCAGGCATTACCATTTCAACACCTTCTGGAAGCTCTACAGCACCAGTGATGTCAGTTGTACGGAAGTAGAACTGTGGACGGTAGCCTTTGAAGAATGGAGTGTGACGACCACCTTCATCTTTGTTTAGTACGTATACTTCACCTTCGAACTGAGTGTGAGGAGTTGTAGTACCAGGAGCACATAGAACCTGACCACGTTCAACTTCGTCACGCTTAGTACCACGAAGAAGGATACCACAGTTCTCGCCTGCACGACCTTCGTCAAGAAGCTTACGGAACATCTCAACACCAGTACAAGTAGTCTTAGAAGACTCACGGATACCAACGATATCGATCTCTTCACCAACTTTAATGACACCACGCTCGATACGACCAGTTACTACAGTACCACGACCAGAGATCGAGAATACGTCCTCGATTGGCATTAGGAATGGCATGTCTACTAGACGCTGTGGTTCTGGGATGTAAGAGTCTAGCGCTTCAACTAGTTTCTTAACAGCAGTAGTACCTAGTTCGTTGTCGTCCTGACCGTTAAGAGCCATTAGAGCAGAACCAGCGATGATTGGAGTATCTTCGCCTGGGAAGTCGTAAGTGTCTAGAAGTTCAACGATTTCCATCTGAACTAGCTCTAGCATCTCTTCGTATTCTTCAGTACCAACGCCGCCACAGTCTTCAGCAAGAAGGTCAGCTTTGTTTAGGAATACTACGATGTAAGGTACGCCAACCTGGCGAGAAAGAAGGATGTGCTCACGAGTCTGTGGCATTGGACCATCAGTCGCACCACAAACTAGGATAGCGCCGTCCATCTGTGCAGCACCAGTGATCATGTTCTTAACGTAGTCGGCGTGCCCTGGGCAGTCAACGTGCGCGTAGTGACGGATGTTTGAATCGTACTCAACGTGAGAAGTGTTGATCGTGATACCACGCTCACGCTCTTCAGGAGCTTTATCGATACCGTCGAATGCGACAGCTTCACCACCGAAAACTTCTGCACATACACGAGTAAGTGCTGCAGTTAGAGTTGTTTTACCGTGGTCAACGTGGCCGATAGTACCAACGTTAACGTGGGGCTTGGAACGTTCAAATGCTTGCTTAGCCACGAGCTTAATTCCTGTGTTAGGTTTAAAAAAATAAGAAGACTGCCAATTCGAGTTAGCAATCCTACTGGGCGCGAAATTTTAACGTCATTGCCTATATAGTCAAGCAATGTGATCAATTTTCTTTAAAAAAGATCTCTCCAACCGGTTTAAGGCAAATAATAAGCCTGTTCGTTTTTACTTATACATATATATGTCACATCTTTTTGGTTACATTTCGATCAGCTATTCCATCGAGGCTTATACAAGCGTATAATCTTGCGACTTTTTAAAACGTCCATGAATTCGAGTGAGAACATGACTGATCTAAACAAATACCGAAATATAGGCATCTTCGCCCACGTTGATGCGGGTAAAACCACAACTACTGAGCGTATCCTGAAACTAACAGGTAAGATCCACAAAACTGGTGAAGTACACGAAGGTGCTGCTACTACCGACTTCATGGAACAGGAGCAGGAGCGTGGTATTACTATCCAGTCTGCAGCAACGACCTGTTTCTGGAAGGACCACCGTTTCAACATCATCGATACTCCTGGGCACGTTGACTTCACTGTAGAAGTTTACCGTTCTCTTAAAGTACTTGATGGTGGTGTTGGTGTATTCTGTGGTTCAGGCGGTGTAGAACCTCAGTCTGAAACTAACTGGCGCTACGCGAACGAGTCAGAAGTTGCACGTGTTATCTTCGTCAACAAACTTGACCGTATGGGTGCTGACTTCTACCGCGTTGTAGACCAGATCAAAAACGTACTAGGTGCTAACCCACTTGTATGTACTCTTCCTATCGGTACTGAAGATCAGTTCGTGGGTGTTGTAGACGTTCTGACTAAGAAAGCTTACGTATGGGATGATTCTGGCCAGCCAGAAAACTACGAAATCCAAGACGTTCCTGCTGACATGGTTGACGACGTGGAGATGTACCACGAGCAACTAATCGAAACAGCGGTTGAACAAGACGACGATCTAATGATGGCTTACATGGAAGGCGAAATGCCATCTATCGAAGACATCAAGCGCTGTATCCGTAAAGGTACTATCGCTCTAGACTTCTTCCCAACATTCTGTGGTTCTGCATTCAAGAACAAGGGTGTTCAGCTAGTACTAGACGCAGTGGTTGACTACCTACCAAGCCCAACTGAAGTTGATCCACAGGATCTAACAGACGAAGAAGGTAACGCAACTGGCGAGAAAGCGATCGTATCACCAGACGAGCCTCTACGTGCGCTAGCATTCAAGATCATGGATGACCGCTTCGGTGCTCTAACCTTCGTACGTATCTACTCTGGCGTACTGAACAAAGGTGACACAATCCTTAACTCTGCAACAGGTAAGACTGAGCGTATCGGCCGCATGGTTGAGATGCACGCAGACGAGCGTAACGAACTATCTTCTGCAACGGCGGGTGACATCATCGCGATCGTTGGTATGAAGAACGTACAGACTGGTCACACTCTATGTGATCAGAAGCACCCATGTACTCTTGAAGCCATGGTCTTCCCAGAGCCAGTAATCTCGATCGCTGTTGCACCTAAAGATAAAGGCGGCTCTGAGAAAATGGGTATCGCAATCGGTAAGATGGTTGCAGAAGATCCATCATTCCGCGTTGAAACTGACGAAGATTCAGGCGAAACCATCCTTAAAGGCATGGGTGAGCTTCACCTAGACGTTAAAGTCGACATCCTTAAGCGTACATACGGCGTTGAGCTAAACGTAGGTAAACCACAGGTTGCTTACCGTGAGTCGATCACTATCCCAGTTGAAGATAGCTACACGCACAAGAAACAGTCGGGTGGTTCAGGTCAGTTCGGTAAGATCGACTACCGCATGAAGCCAGGTGAGCCAGGTTCTGGTTTCACATTCAGCTCTTCAGTTGTTGGTGGTAACGTTCCTAAGGAATTCTGGCCAGCTGTTGAGAAAGGCTTCGCGTCTATGATGCAAGAAGGTACGGTTGCAGGCTTCCCAGTTGTGGACGTTGAAATCGAACTGTTCGACGGTGGCTTCCACGCAGTCGACTCTTCTGCTATCGCATTCGAAATCGCAGCGAAAGGCGGCTTCCGTCAATCTATGCCAAAAGCGGGCCCACAGCTTCTTGAGCCTGTGATGAAAGTTGACGTCTTCACTCCTGAAGATCACGTTGGTGATGTTATCGGTGACCTTAACCGTCGTCGCGGCATGATCAAAGACCAGGAAGCTGGCGTAACTGGCGTTCGCATCAAAGCAGACGTACCTCTATCTGAGATGTTCGGCTACATCGGTCACCTACGTACTATGACATCGGGTCGTGGTCAGTTCTCTATGGAGTTCAGCCACTACTCACAGTGTCCAGCTAACGTAGCAGAGACTGTTATCGCTGAAGCGAAAGAGCGTAAAGCGAACAAGTAATTCGCCCAACGCAAAAAACCCCGCCATCGCAAGATGCCGGGGTTTTTTAATGCCCACTTTTCAATTAATCGCGGCCTTTTTAAGACCACTCCAACAAGCGCTGAGTGTTGGAGCTTTATCGCAGATGAAGCGATAAGCTAATTGCATCACCATCACCAAGTGGTACACTATATGGTACACGAATGGAGGGTGTTATGATTACTCTAAACGCAACCGAAGCACGCAAATCTTTCTTCGACATCATTAAACGAACCAATCAACAGCATGAAATCGTTGAGGTTCAACATAAAAACGGCAAGTCCGTAATCATGTCGTCTGAAGAGTATGAAAGCCTACAAGAAACCCTCCACCTCCTATCGCAAGAGGGTTTTGCCAAGGCGTTTAAAGAGGCTGTTGAAGAGGCCAACAGCGGCAAGACGGACAGCTTTGATAATGTTTTCGGTGAGTCATTGTGACCGACAGACGTTACGACATAGAACTAACCAAACAAGCCCAAAAAGACATTAAGAAACTATCACCGAAGCTGAAAGAGAAACTTAAAGACATACTAAGGAACAAGATTGCAGTGGATCCGTTGTCCGGAAAAGCACTGCTAGGCGACTTAGCCGGTTATTACTCGGTAAGACTCACCTTTCAGGACAGAATTGTCTATCGAATCGAAGATGGGCGCTGTGTGGTGATTATTATTCGGGCTAAGACACACTATGGTGATTAGATCGCGGCCTTTTTAAGACCGCTCCAACTGGCGCTGAGTGTTGGAGCTTTATCGAAGATGAAGCGATCGATTAACTCGTCAACAGCGAGCAAAACGGAATAAAGTCGTAACGCTCACCCGCTTTAATCTCAACATCCGCTGGTAAATGCAGCAAACCATCCGCATTCAACGCTGAGGATAGAACGCCTGAACTCTGATTCACCACACGTTGTGCGACACCGGCATGCAGCTCAACACGCATATACTCATCGCGAGACTGTGCAGCTCGAACCACAGACGTTTCAACCGGAATGCGCAACGCCTGCTTGTACTCCGCTCCCTGAAGATGCATCAAACAAGGACGCGCCAGCAACGAGAAGGTCACTAAGGCTGACATTGGGTTACCCGGCAGACCAAAAATAGGGGTCTGCCCTACCCGACCCGCGGCAAAAGGCTTACCCGGACGAATACGAATACGCCACAAGTTAAGGGAACCCAACTCATCGATCGCACTCTTAACATGGTCCTCTTCACCTACTGAGACACCGCCCATAGTCAGAATCGCATCCGCCTGTTCTGAAGCTGCAATCAATGCATCGCGGGTCGCCTGATGATTATCAGCTACCTGCCCCATATCAACCACCTCAAAACCCGCTTGGCGAAGCAGCTCAACCAACATAGGTCGATTAGAGTTGTAGATCTGCCCAGGTTGCAGAGCAACACCGGGCTCTACAAGCTCATCACCCGTCGACAACAGTGCGACTGTTAGGGGCTTAAAGACCTTTACATGTGTAATACCGGTTGAGGCACAGATACCTAGAGCCGGCGCCGTGAGTCGCGCCCCCGCCTCTAAAATCACTTCTCCGGCTGTAATATCCAAACCGGCCGCTCGAACATTCTCGGACGCTTTAGCGGTTTGTAGAATACGCACACCCATGTCACAGGCTTCGGTGTTCTCTTGCATCACCACACAATCCGCACCATCGGGAAGCTCGGCACCGGTAAAGATTCGCGCCGCAGTACTGCTGACTAATGGCGTAGTGACTGCGCCAGCAGGAATGCGTTGTGAAATGGCCAGTTCGGCACCCGCAACCGCATCTTTAGCGGCTAACGCATACCCATCCATCGCGGAGTTCGCTTTAGGCGGTACATTAATCGTAGCGACCACCGATTCTGCTAAAATCCGGCCTGCTGCATCATTCAGAGCGAGAGTCTCTACCTCTGCAATAACAGAGAGCTGATCAAACAGCGCTTGGCGCGCATCATCCAATGGAATCAACGGCTTCATCGCCGACATTACTCTGCCGCCTCGATAGCCAGACGCTGCTCTTTTACCTGCTCAAGCAGCGCCACAAAGTTACATGGGCGGTGACGGTTATCAAGCTGTGACTCAATGATGCTCCAGCCTGTACGGCAAGCACCGGTTGAACCTGGCATACAGACGATCAACGTACCGTTAGCCAGACCGGCAAACACACGTGACTGAATCGTCGAGGTACCGATCTCATCCCAAGAGACCTTGCGGAACATCTCACCAAAGCCTTCGACCTCTTTATCGAATAGCACCTTAAGTGCTTCAGGCGTTGAATCACGCATCGCAAATCCAGTACCACCGGTACTTAACACAACCTGCACTTCAGGATCCGCAATCCAGTGTGAAACCTGTGCACGCAATAGATAGACATCATCGGGTAACAGTGCGCGATCGATCAGGCTATGTCCCGCCTCAACGGCTGCATTCGCTAGAAAGTCACCCGAGGTGTCATTCGACTCGTTACGAGTGTCTGATACGGTCAATACTGCAATATTCAGACTGACAAACTCTTTACCGTTACTGCTCATTGTCTCTCCAAGCTCATACAGAGGGTTAATTTAAGGGATATTATTACGAACTTTACCGGCAGACGCACTGATGCGCATCAACCACCGGTGGCATTCATAAAACGGAGTATTTGCGGTTCGTTCGCTAGATCGAAGTGGTGTTTTTCAGGCTTAAGATCCATAGAGTTGATGATCGCCTGTTCTAGCTTAGCAGCACGTAATTCAGGATCCGCTTCTGAGCGCAACAGATCACGCAGATCCATAGAGTGTTCGTTACCCAAACAGAGCAACAAACGCCCTTCAACAGTGACACGCACACGATTACATTCCGAACAGAAGTTATGCGAGTGCGGCGAGATAAAACCGATGCGCGTATTCGAATCCACCATGCGGTAGTAGGTAGAAGGGCCCGCAGTCTGCTCTTGCGTCTTCTCCAGTGGGTAGACTTGCTCAATTAACTGACGCACATCATCGCTAGAGCAGTAGGCCTCTTCGCGATCATGCTCAGTAATGGCACCTAAGGGCATCTCCTCGATAAAACTGATGTCCATGTCACGATCACGCGCAAAATTGACCAGATCGACCACTTCATCATCATTACGGCCTTTTAAGATCACCGCATTTAACTTAACGCGTTTAAAACCTGCCGTACAAGCCGCATCAATACCGGCAATGACCTGATCAAACTTATCTTTGCGCGTCAGCTCTTTAAAACGATCCGCCTTCAGCGTATCCAAAGAGACGTTGATGCGCTTTACACCGGCTTCAACTAGATCGTTCGCCATGGTCGGTAGTTGCGAGCCATTAGTCGTTAATACCAACTCAATGTCCAACTCACCCAACTTGCGGATCAGCGTCAAAATATCACGACGTACCAATGGCTCACCGCCAGTCAAACGCAGCTTATTGACACCCAGACGCACAAACGCAGCACCCACCTCATAGATCTCCTCCAGAGTCAGCACCTGCTCGCGAGGAAGAAAGGTCATCTCCTCGGCCATGCAGTAGACGCAACGGAAGTCACAACGATCCGTCACCGAGATGCGCACATAGTCGATGTGGCGACCAAACTTATCAATCAGTTTCAAGGGTGTATTCATAGGCTCAAGTATAACGACTCATGTCACAGTTTTTTAGCAAATCTTTGCGAAACTTTACGTTGGAGATCAATGCTTTTGATCAACCAACAAACTATGATTAGTTAACTCTAATCTAACCGCCTTAATAAAAGGACTTCCCATGGATACCAAAGCAAAACTGAGCCACACCAGCGTCGCATTGCACTGGATAGTCGCTCTTCTGATGATCAGTTCAATGATCATTGGCCTGACGCTAGAAGAGATGGAGCGCAGCCCAGAGAAGTTCGACCTACTGAAACTGCACATGACGGCCGGCGCCGTTGTATTTGGTTTTGCCGTATGGCGCTTAATGGTTCGTGTGAAAAACGGATTCCCAGAGTCACTGAGTGATGTCCCACCGAGGCAGAAGAAGATCTCCATCATAGTCATGAGCTTCCTGATTGCAGCGACACTGTTCATGCCTATCTCTGGTGTACTGATGCAGGTTGGCGAAGGTCACGCCGTAATTATCTTTGGAATGGAAGTGATCGCACGCAGCAACACAGAGATCGAATGGTTAGAAAAGCTCGGCCACATCGGACACGGCCTAGGCAGCAAACTACTGATGCTGGCCTTCTTCCTACACGTCGCCGCCAGCTTCAAGCATATGCTGTTTGCAAAAGACGGCACCATGGCTCGTATTTTTGGGAGAAGAGTTTGATGCTTTCAAGCAGGTAGCGCAATTAGAATTGCTAGATATCTAGAATCTACTACTAAGAATCAATCCGCTTTAGGGTCCGATAGAAATTTTCATGGGGCCCAACCATTAATAACTTAAGTGTATTTTCATCTAATACACGGTAGGCCAATAGAGTTAGCATTTTGCCCATATGAAACTTGTAGACCTTGATACCCACAAGATCACCTACCTTAGCACCTCCCAAATCAGGATCAGTAATAATATCCCGAACAGCTTCGTCGAGTATTACTTTTTGTTGAGCTCGCATTTTTTTAACCGCGCGCTCAAATGTCGGCGTGACAAGAACCCGCATCAGCCGAACTGGTACTCATTAACAGCCTCTTCCTGATCAGCGATCAAGATTTCGCGAATAACACTAAAAGGAAGATCCGGATTTTCAGCTGCGATTTTCCCAATATGAGACCAGTATTCAATCTGCTTGGGAACAGAGCGATGCTCTATCGAACCGTAGTGACGAGCAGTGTCGACTAATTCTTCAGGCAGTTTAACGTTAATAGACATAGCAACCTCCACTAGTTAATGATCATAATAGACCAAAAAGTACCATAAGGTAACCTATTCAAAATCTCTTAACTATATCAGTTCACCGTCTTTTAAAAGGTAAACATCGAACCTAGCGCCTAAAATGACCTAAACTTTTCGAGAGGTAATCCGTTCTCTTCAATGAATGCATTGGAAGACAGTAGGAAGTCTTTATTCTCTTGAAGCCAAAGCTTACGTAACTTAATCTTAACAGCTTGGTGGATACTGGCTTCAGCTGAATTCTCGACTTGATCCTTCAGCCAAGCATCATTCTGAGAGGTGAGGGAAATACTTTGACGGATCATAACCTTTATCTATACATAGCACGGTAACTGTATAGCCTCCATCAAACGGAACGAACCGGATAATCTTTAATCAGGCTTTCGGTAGGTATCTTGAGTCCAGCATGCAATTTGCGAATCATAGGTAAAGTCAGCTTTCTTTTATAATTAAGAATTTCAGAGACTCGACCAGACCGTCCTATATATTTCACTAAGTCTTTATCTTGAAGACCAAATTGCTCCATTCTAAAACGAATAGCCTCAATTGGATCTGGCAAATCAATTGGATAATGGGACGCTTCATACTGCTCAACCAGCAGCGCTAACACCTCTAACTCGTCACCTTCTGGTGTGTTTTTCGAAGCATCCATCAACTGATCGATTCGCTCTAGTGCGACATCATAGTCACTTTCATTTTTAATTGGTTTAATCATTAGATAACCTCCACATCAATTAGATCATACTGTTTGTGAGTTCCTATGAAACGAACAAAAACAATTTTATGGTCAAAGTTGATTCTCACAACCAAACGATAACTATTACCTTTGATGTTAAATACAACGCGATTGTTTTTAACCACACTCGCATTTCGAAATTGAGCTTTTAGCTCCTTTGGGTTTGACCAATCAGCTTTCAACACCTCTTCATGCCATGCTTCCAATACACCTTTAGCGTCAAAATATTGAGGTTCTGATTCCCAAAACTCACGTAGTGTTCTCTTTGATATTATTCGCATGCCACTGCCGATCACCTAGACTCCCGTTATGGGAGGTGTGCAAATCGATGTCAATGGCAACCACTATCCCGAATTCAATTTCAAATGCTTATAGCAGTATAAATTCAAATGCCGATAAGCCGTCATTATCGTATTGGAAGGGTAATAAAAATCAGTAACTTAACCGGGTTCGTTTTGTCACTTTTTGTTATTTTTGTGCTCGCGCGGTTTATGGCTTCAGCCTGACACCCGATCTTTTTACAGCCACTCATCTACATCCTGGCCGCCTAAAATAGCCATTATTTCGACTTGTGAAGAGTTAATACGAAAATATATGGTATCCGACTTGTATACACAGCGACGGTAGCCTATTCGGATATGATCAACAGCCGGGTACTGCTCAGGACGCTCAGCTATCTTTTCAAAGCACTCAAAGAATCCCCAAAAGTAGCAATCAGCCTGCTCTTCTCCGAACTGCTCGAAACCGTATTGGTATATTCGCTGCAGATCCAGCTTAGCCTGATAGGAGATTTTATAGTTAGACACTTAGCGGCCTAAACTAGCTTTAAACTCAGCCAACATAGACTCAGACGACTGCTCTATAAAACCACTTTGCTCCGCAGCTTGAAGCTTCCTGTTTATCATTTCGGCCCGACGCGCCCTACGAATAAGATCATTAACGAGCTCACTTTTACTAGCATAGTCGCCAATATTCTCGACATGATCTTTAAGCCAGGCATCATTTTGAGCAGTAAGGGAAATACTTTGGCGAGTCATTAGCTGTACCTCTGATCTTTAAATGACTTAATGGTGCAATAATGCACCAGAGGTGTGCAAAATACAACAAAACTATCAGCTGCAAAAAGAGGCCACACCCGATAGGACAATATTAATTAAGTTGCCAATAAGGCGTCGTTTCATAAGTCGCAAAAACGGCCATAAGCAGCCGCTTAATTTGGGAGGCTTGCTACAACATTTTTGAGCCGGGCTTTTACGTAACCTATAGTTTTTCTAGAAATTAGCTCAGTAATGGTAACGACACGAGATGATTGTTATTGCATCGTCATCAATTACGTAAACAAGCCTATTCGTATCAATCACATCTCGTGCTGTAGTTTTAACAGCACGGTACTGTGCAATTGAGCGGTTTAGATGAGCTGCATTGCTTGGTGAGCGAAGTAAATGGACGGTTTCCATGAGGCTATTGTAATACTCCAAAGACATAACGACTGCGTCTTCGGCATCTCGGCGTGTAATAACTGTTGTATCAGCATCGTTGACTACGTCATCCAAAACGGTTTTTAAGCCATTTCTTGCTTCAGTAAAAGATACAATTCTCATAAGAACCTCTTCATGCACATCCAATAGCACAAATAGATTCGCCATTAACCTACATGTACAGTGACTTGAACATGACGTCTTTTTAGTAGCGACCAGTTTTGTACAGGAGCACTTAAGCAACTAACGCTAGCCCCAGAAAATATCTGTTCTCATTAATTCTGGAGGTAACGCAGATAAATGCAGCAGCTAAACTAATCCAAGTATTGCTCCAACACTTTGTCCGCACCAATTAGTGGTAAAAGCCGCAATAGAACTTGCTCAACTACCTCCGCATCGGACTGGATAATAAACTTGGCTTTACGTTGTTCCCAAGCAAGGGTTTGCACCAGGCTGGATGCGACAACAGATGGTTTGTCTAGATTATTAACAGGCACCTCGGTAGAAGCACCACGAATACTAGTGCTTACAGGACAGCAAATAAGCAAGCCTGTTTGCTGATTATATGCTTTGGATGACAGAACTAGAGCTGGGCGATATTTACCGATCTCTTTACCCTTTACTGGCTCAAAATCTAACCAAATTATCTCACCACGTGAGGGGACGTAAGAACTAGGCATCACTCGCCCAATTCCGAAAGCATTGGTGATACCAACTCATCAGCATGTGCAGTATAAGAGTCTAACCCCTCAAGCAAGGACTCTTCAGTAAACGGCAACTTTAATCTTTTTGCTGTTTTTTTAGGCTCAATGACAATTCGGCCATCAGATAACTCAATGTTGATCGATGAGTTTATCGAAAGCCCCAAGTCCGACATAAACGTGGATGGGATTCTAATTGCGGCACTATTACCCCATTTATTTATTTGTGATTCCATATCAACGCCTACAGTTTATTCAATGTATATACAGTAACACACAAATCACCCGTGTCAACTTTGTATATACGCATGATAAGCAGCGATTATCGAGCACAAAAATGCGGTCCCAATCAGCCGCTTAATGTAGCAGAACTACTATGCGAACAAATCGTGACCAGCATTAACCTACCTACCCTTTTATCCTAGTTCGTTTTGCAAAAAACCATCTAAATAGGAACCGTTCTCAACTTTTTATCTCAATAAAGCCTTACTTATTAAGTTTATTATTATATACTTGAAGCTCAAGTACACAAAAACAGACAAATGGCATGAGACTCAAGGTTCTTATTATTACTACTTTTAGTATTTTACTACCACCACTAGCGCAAGCCGATAGACTATGTGACACAGGAATGTGGCGATTACTTGCCAACACAGCAAATGAAAATGGTTTCAACTGGAGCGGAGGTCTTGCTGATTGCAAAGAAGAAAGGATAAATGGACTACTGCATTACCAAGACCAAAAAACGGGATTACAAGCCATAGTTCTTAAGCAACCTACCCGAATTCAGTTTACCCAGGAAGGCAAAGCTCTATTTTGTGCCCAAGTTGAAAACGCAAAACTCAAACGTACATCACAATCGTGTAACTAAAAAGGGCCGCATCAGCAGCCCTCTTCATTGTCTTATTTAATCACGCTTTCTGGATAGTGCACCCAATACCAGCGCCAGCATAATACCTAGCATTAATCCAGCCAATAAACCGATCAACGAGTATTTAACAGCTGAGACCAACATGGGAACAGTGTTGTTAAATTTCTTAGGACTACTTGATAGTTCGTAAAGCGCACCTGTATTACCTAACAATACCGCCTGGCGAGCCGTCACAATACCATTCATCACTGAGCTAAGCTCATTTAAACGTCCAACGATATACTTCGCTTCACGCTCCACAACAGCTTGAGCCGAAAGCTTGTCGCTAGCAGAACTTGCATTAGCTAATTGCGCCAACTCATCACTCTCAGCATTCAAAGCATTCAAAGCATTCAAAGCATTCAAAGCATTCAAAGCATCTGACAAGCGTTTGCGTTCGGTTTTCAACTCTTGAGCTTCAAGATTGAACTCAATACGCTTGTTTAAAAGATCTTGTTTAAATTTAGCATCAGAAAGCTCATCACCAATGGTCATTAACTTCGTTAAGAAGCCATCACCGTACTGGGGTGAGTAACTACCCGAGCCCTGAGTATCAGCAATATCACTGCCAAGAGCTTGACCAGAGGTTTTAATATAATCGTTATAAACCTTAGTAATGATTTCAGCTTTACGGTCTAGCTCATCAAGCGACTCATCAACTTCAGCGATACGACTCTTAAGGTATAGGTTGGCCTCATTTTTAGATGAAGCGATCGGTTCAATTGAAAACACGCGAGACAAAACATTCAGGTGGAATAGGTTCAAATCATTAAGCCGGTTAATAACTTCACCTGCATCTAAACCTGATTTTGGATCAGATACCAAAGATGCCACTGAATCAGAGTTAATTTGCTGAGCCGATTTAAGAAGCTTTGATGCATAGCTTCTTAGGTACTCTGCCACCACCACAAACTCGGAATTATCAAGAATGTACTGATCGACCTGAGGGGGGACAACAATCGTCAAATCTAGTACGCCCTTACTATTAATTGCATTTTCAGCCCAAACACGCGGCAAATCTGCCAGGACCTTGTAAACCTGATTAGCATTTAGACCCGCCAAAGAAGAAACTTGAAAGCCTAATTTTAAGTAACGACCTGTATCAGCTGCCAACTCAGTTTTGTATCGAGTGTTAAGCTCATCGATTTCTGTTGAACTTAATTTCGAATTACCTAACTGCCCTTTGTACTTAGCATCAATAAATTCACGGTTAGGGTTAATAGGCGTAACGCTGAAACTTGAAGCGAAGTCTTCAAAACTTAGACCAGAGTCCGATAGGTTAGAGTTCTGCGTATATAACTGTTCCAGAACATCTGGAGCCACTAAGTCGTTAATACGATAGGCAGAACCATTAGGGTACTCACCAGATGCAGCACCTTTGAAAGTTAACCTGACATCCATAGAGTAACTATCAACAGGCACACTAGCACCCTTTATCAGGAACGCTGCCCCACCTACGAACATACCGAGCAATGCGACAAGGATCGCCACATACCGTTTCTTCCACATAGAAACAAACAACTCACGCAGATCAATCTCATCATCTTGGTAAGTAGGCTTTAACTCTTCTGACATCCTGACGTTCCTTATGGGAGGCTCTTAAATTTAAGGGTATAGATATGGTTCGTAGTGTAACAACTCTAACCAAGCTTTATGACATTATTTGTCTGCTTCGCTTGGCTATTTTGAAGTAAGTCCACGTTTGAGCTGGAAGGAGCAAAGTCCTTCACTATATCAATCAATAGCTGGCGAGCAGTTTGACTGTCGTTGGTCTCAATCGCTTTGCGAATGCCGGTCAGAACTCGATCCAGCTCTTCACGCGAAGCAAACTCTTCATCTGCGGTCAAAATCTTAGGGTGCTCTGTGCCTGAGGCATTATTACCGATCAGCAACTCTTCATAGAGCTTTTCACCGGGACGCAAACCGGAGAAAACCACTTCGATATCACCCGTTGGATTTGAGGTATCTCTAATTGTGCGACCACTCAAGCGAATCATCTGCTTCGCTAAATCAGCGATCTTAACCGGCTCACCCATGTCCAACACAAAGACATCGCCACCTCTTGCCATACTGCCAGCCTGAATTACCAATGAGGCAGCTTCAGGTATAGTCATAAAGAAACGATTAATCTCTGGGTGTGTCACCGTTATAGGGCCACCCTGTTCTATCTGCTTTTTAAATAGCGGAACTACAGAGCCCGACGAGCCCAGCACGTTACCAAAACGAACCATCGAGAAAATAGTATTAGTATGATTTTCGGCTGCTAATCGCTGAACCACGATCTCAGCTAAACGTTTAGTTGCGCCCATGACATTGGTAGGCCTAACTGCTTTATCGGTAGAGATAAGAATAAAACGCTCGATGTTTAACTTTTTAGCAACCGAAGCCACAACCGCTGTACCCAAGGAGTTATTCTGCACGCCTTGTAGAACATTATGCTCAACCAAGGGCACATGCTTATAGGCTGCAGCATGATAAACCGTTTGAACGCTATATCGCTGCAGCACTTGAGTAACACGGTCTTCGTCCAGAACTGAACCAAGAATCGGAAGTAACTGACACTCTGGATTTACATTACGGATCAATAATGAAAGCTCAGCCTCGATCGCATAAAGCGCATACTCGGATTGCTCATAAAGAACGACTTTAGCAGCACCATAAGTCACTGCTTGGCGAGCAAGTTCCGAACCGATAGAACCACCCGCACCCGTAATACAAACGGACTTACCTTCAATACTTCTAGCGATCAGTGTCTGATCTGGCGCCACCTGGTCACGACCTAATAGATCTTCGATATCAATCTCACGCAAATCATCTACGGCTTTACCGGAGATCAACTCACCCATGGTCGGCATAGTAAGTATGTGAACGGATAGCTTAGAAAGCCTTTCCAAAATCAAACGACGCTGCGCAGCCGTTACATTGAGCATCGCCAGCATGATGCTATCGACACCATGACGTTCAACGAGCTTCTCTAATTCGCTTGGAGAATAAACTCGCAACCCACAGACAATGTTTTTCTGTAGTTTACGATCGTCATCAATAAAGGCGATCGGCTTAACCTCGCCCCCTGCTTGCAAAGAGAGCGCCAGCTGCGCACCCGCACTGCCCGCACCATAGATGATAGCTACATGACGACTAGAAACTTTGCCAGACAACCAATGGTAATAGCTTCGCAGAATTAGACGACTGCCTCCCAAGTAGAGCCAAGCCGCAAGACCAAAAATAATAGGGACAGAACGAGGCACCCGCCAGATATCAAAAATAACGGCCGATGAGTAAAGCACCAAAACAAGCAAGAACACACCGAGTGCGACAGACTGAAGCAACTTAACGTTCATATATCGCAAAACCGCACGATACATGCCCAGCTTCATAAAGATAAGCACACCAAGAACCGGCGTGACTAGGAATAGCGTCCAAGCATCCGCAAGATAAGAGGCAGGCCACCATTCAGAAATTCGCAAAGCAAAGGCAGACCAAAGAGCAAACACCAAAGCCAAAGCGTCAGCCACCACCAGAATTACCCGCTTAACCGAACGGGGCATATTGAGAAACTTTTGATGTAAGCCAGTGCTTTTAAGATGCATAAAACGACCAGTCAAAATACTAGTCTCCAATTATAGATGAGATCGACCGATACACAAAGAACTCCTCTAAGAAATTGAGTGGTTCGCAATATAACCATTTGTATATCAAATTATTGAATTTTTGATAGACAAGTCATTTTGTTAATCGTAAGGTAAGCACAACCACCCTTGTCAATCAAATAACTTCAAATCCGAGAAACAAAATGAACGTTTCCAACTTGGAATTAGACTTCACAAATGCTGTGCATTACCACTTAGGCATGTTCCCTCCAGCATCACTGGATTTTACATCTTTTGTTGAGCCTTTGCTCAGAGCTACTGATGCCCTAGCCAGATACGATCAAATGCTGAAAGGATTACACAACAGCGAAATTCTTCTAGCTCCTCTACGCAACCAAGAGGCCGTAATCTCATCTAGGATGGAAGGCACTATTTCAACCATGGATGAAATCCTTCGCTACGAAGCAGACATTGACGCTGACAATTTAACTAACAACCAATCCAATACTAGAACCGAGGTCATTGAAACAATTCTATACCAACGTGCAATGAAGTCAGCTCAAACCGCCATGGAGAACGGCTACCCTTTATCAACTGCACTAATCAAATCTGCACACCAACAGTTACTATCTTACGGAAGAGGTATGCAGAAAAATCCAGGACAATATAAAACGACTCAAAACTATCTCGCCGATAGACGAACAAGAACCGTTCTATTTGTTCCTATCAGCCCTGAGCTTCTCAATTCAGGTATTGAAATGCTTTTTAATTACATTGAAGTAGGAGACCATCCACAACTTGTAAAGACGGCTATAAGTCACCTGGAGTTTGAAGCACTACACCCATTCGAAGATGGTAACGGGCGTGTAGGACGAATGCTTATTACTTTGATGTTATGGAAATCAGGCCTAATATCTGCACCGCACTTCTACATAAGTGGTTATTTTGAGCTTCACAAGGATAGATATATTGATGCAATGAGGGCTGTTTCTGAGAACAACGATTGGAATAGCTGGTGCTACTTTTTTCTCGAAGCAGTAGAAGCGCAAGCCAAACAAAATCTAACCATTGCCGAAAATATTAAAAACCTCTATGACTCTTTAAAAAATCCCATATCAGAGCTGCTTTCGTCAAAACACTCCCTAACTATTCTGGATTTTTTGTTTACAAACCCTGTATTCAGAAATAGTCGTTTAACTCAAAATAGCGGAATCCCTTCTGCAACGGCTTCAAGATTTGGACCAATTCTTCAAGAACATGGACTGTTAAAATTGCTAGAACCAGCAGCGGGAAGAAGGTCTGCTCTTTACAGTTTTGAACCAATGCTAGAACTAGTTCGCGTCTAAAAAATGACCTATATAAATAAGGGAAAATATCATGACTGTTGTAGCAGTACGCCAACTAGAGGGAGAAAACATTATTAGCATTCCCGAAGCCATTGTAAAAACACTTGGTCTTCACGTTGGATCGAAACTTGAACTCTCGATCGTCGAACAAAACATTGTCCTCACAGAGATTAAAGAAGAATTGACCTTAAAAGAGTTGCTTGCTGACAGCCCAAGGGAGTCATTTGCCCTACAAGATGAAGATAGAGAGTGGCTAGATGAGCATTGATCTCAATGACTCTTTCAAAGGGGAATTGATCAAGTTCTTTACATTTCAGCGAGTTTCTTAAAGGTATTTTTATGAACCCTAAGTACAAGCTTTGTTTTAGACCTAATAATCTCACGCCCATTATCGTCAGATAGGTCTAACTCTCTAGTAACCTTAATTTTTGGCCTCTTAACTGGCTTAAGACCATACCTAGCAACTACTGCATTCATAAACCACCTCCATTAACGCAATTATAGGTAGTAACACCAATAGTTACCATACTCATAAATTTTTACTGCAAGCACCTGATATCTAATTAACTCTGGCTTTTTATAACTGCATCTTATCGCACCCTACCCCATCGCACCGGTGTCTGGCTTCAGCCTGACACCTACTTCTACAGCAGTTCGTTTTGCAAAAACACCTATAAATACGAATAAGAATCATTCCAATGAATCGACCCAAACTTATGTTTTAAATTCTTGTAAACACATTGTGTTTCAGCAACTTACGTTAAGCATAAATGACATTTGCCAAAATACTGAACTTGTGGATACTGGTTATACATCCACCAAATCACAGGTGATTTATGACAGCAAAAGGCGGCCCAAAAACACTTGAGGGCAAACTAGTTTCTCAGAAAAACTCATATAAGCATGGATTGACAGCAAAGAAATGGATAAATGAAGACGAAGCATCACGCTATAGTCAATTAGTAACCGATCTTACAAAAGAGCATAGACCTGTTGGCACTCTAGAGCGGTTTGAAATAGAGCGCATTGCAAACTGCAAAGTAAGACTTGAACGAATCCAGAGAATTGAAGCTGAGATGTATCTTTTAGCCCAATTGAGAGCAAAAGATCCTGAGCTTTATCTTGAAGGCCTTAGGTTTGATAAAGAAAGACACGCCCGAATGATTAGTGACTTTGCTGCTGAAATGGCAGGGATTTATGAACCTGCTCCTGGGATGGATGACAAAGATATACATGTTGAAATCTCATTTCATTCAATAAGTCAGATGAAAACAATGGAAAGGTTTCAATCATGTATGCCAGCCACATTCGAGCATGTATTACATGAGTGTATGGAGAGGCACTGCGCTGTGCAGAAGTATTTAGATAACTATATAAAGGGGTCGAATTTCATACCTGGAATTGCGGAACTAATTACCGATCCAGAAGAAAACGAGAAAAGAGAAGCTCTAATTAAAGAGGCAAAGACTGTGCCCGCAAGTTCAATCATCAGATACCTTGAAAAAAAACAAGAGGAGCTAACTTATTACAGAGGGATAAAATCGATGATTAAGGACTTTGAACAACATATAGACTTAATCGTCTCCACTGCAACACCACCCGATAAAGAATCAGCTCGCATTCATCGAGAAAGAACCTCGGCAGAGAACCTGCTTTCAAAATGTATTGGAGAGCTTTTAGAACTACAAGAGCGTCGATTCAAAAAAGAACGCCAACAAAGTAGGAGCTAGCCAAGGGCGAAGCGAAAATAGAGAGCTGCATTGACGACAGATCTAAAGCAGATAATAATCTGCTTAAAGAAGCATCTTTAAAGGAGCAAAATATGTTCAGCTCAAATGACATCCATACAATTACTGAATTTAGTCGCAGGCCCGCAGAACACCTAAAAAGGCTGACTAATTCGAAGCGCCCAGAAATGTACACACATAATGGTAAACCTAGCGTAGTAATCCAGGATGCTGAGTCATATGAGCGGATGGCAGAATTAGCAGACTATGCAGATAGCATTCTAAAAATCAGAAAAGCCTTATCCGAAAATGGACGTTCACTAGACAGCTTTGCTGCAGAATTTGAGACGCAGATGGGTATTAAAGATTGAAAACCTATCAAATAAACATTAGACCAACTGCAGAGCTAGATATACGAATTCGTTACGAGCAAATCTATGCGGAATCACCAGAAAATGCGAAACACCGGTACAAGGATCTTATCAGCGCGATTAGAACACTAGAGTATCTGGCATTACGCTGTCCCATTGCAGAGGAAGACGCAGAATTTAAATTAGGTATACGGCATTTGGTTGTTGGACGTTACAGAGTAACTTATGTAACGACAGATGATTCAGTGGAGGTTTTACATATCCGCCATAGCAGACACATCAGAACACTTTAATTGACAACCGTCATGACCAGCTTTGCATATTCAACCAACTAGCCGATACTGATTGTGGAAGCTAGCCAACGGCGAAGCGATAATTGTACGAGCGCATTGAGGCGAAAGCCTCAAGCCGCGACCTCACTTCAAACGCAACATTACCCCTGGATTCACTAAAGGATCTCCAAGAAACTCCACACCCGCTTCTTCAAACACTGATTTGATTCTCAGTAGCGTAGCAGTGCTACCCGCAGGAATGCCTTCTTGTGGCTCATAACGCCTAAGCGTCTTTAGACTAACATTGCATTTTGCAGCTAATTCTTCACCACTCCACCCAAGAAGCGCACGTGCAGCACGAATTTGACTTGAACTTATCACTATTAGAGACTATATTGACCTTAAAAGAGACATATGGAGGCATTCCCCTATGATCGACAAAATACTAGCATCATTCGACGGAGCTTTCGCAGAAAATACTATCCGAGCTTATCGAGCCGATTTCAATCACTACGAAAAGTGGTGCAAATCGCACAACTTAGAACCAATACCCGCAACAGCCAACAATCTAGCCAAATACGTAGAAGAAATGTCCAAGAGCTACAAAAGCTCCACCATAAGAAGACGCTTAAATTCACTAAGCACCATCTTCCACCTATCTCGAAAACCAAACCCAACACGCGATCCAGAAGTTCTATTAGCCCTAAAACGTATGCACCGTAAAATAGGCCGAGCACAAAAACAAGCCTCTCCACTTACTCGTGAATACCTAGATCAAATGATGAAGAAGTGCGACAACTCCGTGATCGGCTTACGTAATAAAGTACTACTCCAGTTAGGCTATGAAAGCATGCGACGTAGAAGCGAGATCTGCCAATTCCGATTTGAAGATCTAAAGAAAATGCCTAACAACAAATACGCATTGCTTTTACGCCAATCAAAAACAGATCAACTAGGTAATGGGCGATTGATACCCATATCAGAAAAATTGGCCAACCTGATTACAAAATGGCAAAAGAGAATCGACATTAGTAAAGGAGTGATTCTGAGAAGCATTCGCAAAAACGGCGCTGTAAATGGCCCACTTTCTCCTGCCGCAATGACGAATATACTAGTAGATCTGCAATACAGATCGAGACTACGCCACCTACCCCACTTCAGTGGTCACTCTTTTAGAGTAGGCTCGGCATTGGATCTTTTAGAAAGGGGAGTTTCACTAGAGAAAATAATGTTGCGCGGCGGATGGTCGTCTAAATCAACCGCTTTAAAATATTTAGCAAGCTGGGTAGGGAGTGACTTAGAAGTATTTGAAGAGCAACCTTAGTAGAACAGAATCATGAACTAGAACACTCACTTCTCGTTGAGCGAGCATCAATGCTTTGTCTTTATTGGTAACGAAATAATCTAACGAAACTAAGTCAGCCATTTCAAACACCGGATTGATGATAGCTACCCAAACCTAGTTCAGATTGAAAGAGGTCTCAAATATATGATGTCCTTTTGATTTTATTTCATTTAGTCCCACCTCAATGACTCGTATAATAGCCAGAAGGGACCTAAAAAACAGAGGCAAGGGCGGTTTTGGCCCCTCTGGCAGGCTTTGCTATGCTTTGAAATACAAGCCTTGCTCTATGTCAGATTTAGCAATGGCCTTTAGGTTGTCAATTACGTTTGCTTGATGTTGAGCAAAGTAGTTAGCATGAGTCTCAAAATCAACAGAGTAGGTTGGACTGACAATATCACCGTTGAGAAAAACCTTTACACAATGACGGTCGATAATTGTCTCGATTCTTATTATAACTCATTGCCGTCATGATTGAATTTTTCGCTTACACTCATTCGATTCTCTCCGTTTTCTATTTATGCTTAACGCCTCAATAACCGGCGCGTGCTTTTTGCGCGTCCAGCACCGCAGGCCCGGAGTTGATTGACTTGTTAAGTATTATTTATAGCCTGTAGTCTCCGGTTTTCATCCATCTTCATTATTTCTCGACCTTTTTCAATTTGCTCATCTGTAACCTCAGGCAACTCCTCGACCCATTTACTCCATCGACTTGAAATAGCATTTATCGATATTTCATCAGCATGACCTCTGTGAAGCTGGCTCTTTATGAGGGTAAAAAGCTCTGGGGCCAGTTCTTTGTTATCCATAAATCGTTTGAAAACCCACAGGTAGATGTCAACAAGCTCAAGGCCAGTGCTATCAGTACCAGCTGTACATGAAATAGGAACCTCTGGCATCCCGCTAAAATCTATATCAGGTAGCCCAGGTCCATATACTAGCGGTACGTTCTTATTAGCCGCATAAAAGTCAGATAGTTTTTTCTGAGCCTTGTTAAATTGGGATTGTTGGTCAACGACAATTTTGGAAGCGCTTTTCCCATTTTTAATTAAGCGTGAAGCAATACCATGCATCACAGATTGAAAACCTATTAAATTTGGGGTTATTTGCAAAAGGGCTTTTTTATTTTTAATGTTGTAGTCAATCTCATTAGGGTTCTCTGCTGCCCAGCTTAGTGCATCCCCCATGACTTGACGTGAACGCTCATCGGGAATAGTTACGACTCTTTTTCTTAGCTCAAGGCATATATTCGATAAAGACTCATTTGCTTGCTCTGTATTCAAGTTTATTCGAGCAGCCCACGCTTCTTTCAATAGATCTTCATCAAAAAGCGTTGCCAGTTTTACTAGAAGAACATAGCGTAAGGGTGTCCAATATGAAGTCCAGGGTACTGCAGGATTCATCCCTTGATCAAAGACCTGATCAAAAAAGCTAATAATAGGGTGGTCTGCTTTAGCCACTCTGTAAATATCAAATCGAAGATCGTATCTCTTTCTGAGAGCGTCTACGTCTTTAACTATTTCAATAAGCCTTCCATTACCAAGGTCAGCAGCATGCAGTCTCTTGACCCCAAGCTTTTTTCTAATTCCCTTAACCCTACATTCGGCTGCTGCATCTAAATTGATTTTGCTAGAAAGCACTCCGTAGAGGAGGATAGGTTGATTTTTATCAAAAAGATTTGAGCCCGTATGCCCGCTTTCATCCACATAAAAAAACAACCTGACATTTCCCTCGACTACAAATGATTAACGTCGCATTCAGCGGCTGTGTGCTGCAATCTTTTGTTTACCTTACATCTCATTCTTAGCATAAAAATAAAATCTAGGTGCTTGTTGTAAACATTTGTAGCCAACTCATTAAGCTCGTCAATCTGAGTGTTCACGCAATCTGGTGATTCCCATTCGCCTATTAGGTGATCAGGCACAACACTAGCAATTATATGGATGTCCATTATATGCTTTTCGCAGACATCCTTTACGCCCAGTACTCACAAGATTTAGGTCGTCGAGAACTTTAATTGAGTCGACCAAATACTAAGGACCGTGGCCTACTCCCGTATAATCACGTTGAATCTCGGCCATATTGACCTACGCCTACCCCACCCTCAAATAGACCCAGCTAGCCGCTGCGATCCCTTTACTCCACTTCCTATTATGCCGCTGCGCATAATCACGAATTGAAGTAACCGACCCGGCACATGCACCATATTGATGACCAAAGGATTTAACGTGATCCAACCACTTATCTGGGTCTATACCCAGGCGATTCACCAATGGAGGCAATTTAGCATCAACAGAACCGCGCTTATCGGCGCGGACTAAACGGCCAGTCACATCTACCAAATCGAAATAGTCTTGAAGTGTGAACGGTAGAGCCTGGTGGATATCAATATGTGAACTGTCACTGAACGCCATTAGGGGGGCTTCTGGTAGCTTATCTAACTCAAGTTCCTCTTTTATAACCCGCTGCTTCTCTATTCGGCCTTCAAGTTTACCGATGTCTTCAACCAAATCTGAATGAGTCTGTGCGTAGTCATAAATACGCTGTTGAATAGAGGTAAAGTCACTGGTCACAACATCAGATTCAATAGCTGCGCGAACAGGGTTAAGGTCTACATACACCATACAGGAGAGCTGTGCAGCCTCATCCAATAGCGCCTGGGACTTAAAACGACCCTCCCAGAAACGCCCTTTAACACCCTCTTCCTCATTAGCCATGCGCGCTATGGTTTCATTCACCCCGCGCATAAACCAACTAATGTCATACAAACGTTCACGCCAAGTTTCAATCAACTCAAGCACACGACCTTCAGGCTCAACATATACTTGCTTGCAGACAGCCAACCACTGATCAACAAGCGTATGGCCGTTATAGAGCTGCATCCAGCGCTCAACCACCTCCGAGTGAGGCCAACTCTTCGCTCGTTCAGCATCGACATGAAGTACCGTATGGTAATGGTTGTCCATAATCGCATAGGCACACACATCAATAGCGTATACATAAGAGAGAAAGCGTAAACGCGAAACAATCCACTGTTTACGATGATCGAAATTTTCACCCGAAACATGATCAGAGCCACACAAATAAGCACGCCTTACACAGCGAACATAACAGTGGTAATAGGAAGTATCTTCCAGCGAGACCTGTGAAGCGCGAGCAACAGTCATAGCTATACTCCCTCGGACATAATCTTAACGACGCGACGATCAATACAAGTGCGCATAAAACGATTCATCGCAGACTGATCTCCAGATTCATAAAAATCGAGCATCAACTGGTTAAACTCTAACTGACGAGAAGCAGGAAGATTAAGCGCAGGATAACCATTAGATAATAGAATCCCGTTCATCATAAGACGCCCCGTACGCTTGTTCACATCATAAAAGAACTGCTGACGCGCCATGGTAAGAAACACAAAAATTGCGCGATCATATACATCAACAATTTCGCTAGCTGTAGCAACCATCTCTTCAAACAAAGATGATAACAGCGCAGCATCTGGCGGCATGTAAGATGTACCCGCAATGGTTACACCACTAGAGCGGAATTTACCCCACTCTAAAGCCTCTTCTTTACCGGCAACTTCATGGATTGAACATGCAAAATTAGAAGCGAGCTCAAACCCTCCCTCTTTGACTGATTTAAACAAATATCGCCAGGCATTACCTTGATTTAGGGTTATCTGCTGATCTGAAAGAGAGTGACCACCTACCGTTACACCCTCCAAAAGCGTCTGAACTTCAGGTAGCGTAATATTTATACCTTCAAGCAAGACAGAATCATGAACCAAAACACTGACCTCGCGCTGAGCAAGCATTAGCGCCGTTTCCTTATTAGGAATAATAGATTCAATAGAGACTAAGTCAGACATATGAGGATCCATGGATTTATGAGCTCAGAACAAAATAACTCTAGAAAAAATTATTGTCAATTTATGGGTGTCCTATTGTTTCATCATCAGAGCATCAATGACAAACTCTGCGCGCGGGTTATTCTTCATACTCCATCCGATAACTTGTCGGTTAAATAGATCTAATACAATCGCCAGATACAACCAGCCTTCATGTGTTCTGATATAGGTAAAATCAGTGACCCATGCCTTGTCAGGAGCGTCCACTTCGAACTCGCGTGCAAGGGTGTTTGGAACAACGAGGTTCAAATCACCTCCGCTAAAGCCTCTGTGCTTCTTGTAACCCCGTTGTGAGCGAATATCGTTCTGACGCATGATCCGATGAACTCTATTCTTTCCAACGCTTTCGCGATCGTCCTTTAGATCTTTAGTGATGTTTCTGTAGCCATAAGAAAAGCCACTCTCCGCCCAGAACTGCTTAATCTTTTGCAGAAGCCTCTTATCCTCTTTGGCCCGCTTAGATTCAGGTTGCTTAAGCCAGGCATAGAATCCGCTACGATTAACTTTAAGCACGCGACACATCGCTGAAACAGAGAACTTCTTGAGTCGGGATTTTATGAACGCGTATCTTTCCTTGACTCGGCTACAAAGAACGCGGCGGCCTCCTTTAAGATATCTCGCTCTTCGGTGACTCGCCTTAGTTCCGCTTTGAGCTTCCTGAGCTCTTCTTGCTGATCATTGATCGTATGATGCTGTGAACTTGTCGATCCATACTTCTTGAACCAATTGCGTAATGCGGGCTCTGAAACGCCAAGTCGACTAGCAACTTCACTCAGTTTGTAATTGCGTTCAGTGACCTGTTTGGTCGCTTCGATCTTGAACTCTTCGGTGTAACGTTTTGCACTCATGGATGATCACCTCTTGTTAGGCGTTATTCTAACGCTAACAGGTGTCTACAATACTAGGGGCTTGCCACCCATCCCAAGGTATCTTCTTTACCAGCAACAGCATGTAAAGAACATGCAAAACTAGCCGAAAGCTCAAACTCACCGTCTTTAACCGCTTTAAACAAATAACGCCAAGCATTACCCTGATTCAACGTTATTTTCTGATCTGAAAGGGTATGCCCACCGACCGTAACACCTTCTAAAAGGGTCTGAACTTCCGGCAAAGTCATGTTTATACCTTCAAGCAATACTGAGTCATGAACCAGAACACTCACCTCGCGCTGAGCAAGCATTAGCGCTTTATCTTTATTGGGAATGATGGATTCAATGGATATTGAGTCAGGCATAAAGAGTTCCATAAATTTATGAGCTCGCCACAAAATAACTCTGGTAAAAATCATTATCAATTTATGGGTGTCCTTTTATTCGATGCAAGGTACGCCAATGGAAAAGATTATGTTACGCGGTGGCTGGACCAGCGAATCAACAGTGATCCGTTATTTGAGAGCTTGGGACTTGATGGATTACTAACTAAAAGAGGCCTCTTAAGGAGCCTCAAGCGTCACAATCACTCAACATACCCATCTGGATTCATCGACTGCCAGCGCCAAGAATCTGCGCACATTTCAGCAAGGCCAAGTTTAGCCTCCCAGCCCAGAACCTCTCTGGCATAATTAGGATCAGCGTAACATGCTGCCACATCCCCAGGACGTCTATCTACAATCTCATATGGGATTTCTTTCCCAGAGGCTTTACCGAACGCGTTAACAATGTCTAGTACAGAATACCCTACTCCTGTACCCAAATTGACTTTCCATAAACCAGAGCCTTGTTCAGTTTTTTGTAACGCTCTGATATGACCATTGGCCAAATCTACAACATGGATGTAGTCGCGTACTCCTGTACCATCATGTGTATCATAATCACCACCAAATACCGATAACTTGGCTCGTTTACCAGTAGCGGTTTGTGTAATGAAAGGCATGAGGTTATTAGGAATACCCGACGGGTCTTCACCAATTAGTCCCGATTCATGTGCGCCAACGGGGTTAAAATAGCGTAAATTGACTATTCGCCAACTATTATCACTGTGATAAATATCACTCAAGATATTTTCTATCATGAGCTTTGACATACCGTATGGGTTAGTTGGTTTACCGGTTGGCATTGCTTCATTGAGTGGTAATGACACAGGATCACCATAAACCGTTGCTGAGGATGAAAACACAATCGTCTTAACATCATGAGCCGCCATGACCTTGAATAGCTGTAAACTGCCAAACACATTGTTTTCATAATACATAATCGGTTTAGCAACTGATTCACCAACAGCTTTTAAACCCGCAAAATGAATAACAGCATCAAAATCATGTTCAGCAAAAACATTATTCAAGGCGCCTTCATCTCGAATATCACCTTGAACAAAACTAACCGAGTCACCAGTGATCTGCTTGACGCGTTCCAATGATGTTAATGACGCGTTACTTAAATTATCAAAAACGACAGGAGTGTATCCATGTTCAATTAATTGGATGAGAGTGTGCGAACCAATATAACCTGCACCACCAGTCACTAAAATTTTCATTTGTTATTCCTTAACTGCGTCACCAGCGCCTGAGCCTGTTACTGTTTTCAGGATATATAAAAAGTAGTTTTTCAGTGTCATTTTTTTTATCATAATCGAATCTGTTTTAGCTAACTTAACTGGCGTCGACATATCAATGTTTTGGATCTGTGCTAAACCAGTAATACCTGGACGCACTGAGTAAACATTTTTACTGTCTCGAGCATCAATTAACTCTTCTTGGTTAAACAAGTTTGGACGCGGACCAACGAGACTCATCTCACCTATTAAAACATTCCAAAGCTGAGGAAGCTCATCTAGTTTGGTTTTACGTAAAAAAGAGCCCAATTTCGTAATTGAGGCTTGAGAAGCCAAGTGACTGGCAACAGATTTGGTTTCAACCGACATCGTACGAAACTTAACTAAGGTAAATGGCTTTTTATCTTTGCCAACCCGCTCTTGAAAGAACAAAGGGCTACCTGTATCAAATAACCCTATGACAAAAACAACAACAAAAATAGGGAATGCCAGCACCAAACCAAAAAGTGCTGCAACAAAATCAATCAATCTATACATTTTGCGAAACCTTCTTTAACAGAAAGAGGTGGTGTCCAATTAAGTGTTTCTTGGGTATGGGTAATATCGACGCGTAAGGACTCAGTCAGCCGAGAAATCATGTCTGACTTACCTGTTAATTTACCAATTAACTTAATAAACCAAACAGGTAGCGGAATCAATAGTGGTTTAACACCTTGGACCTCTGCCATAAGTTTAACCATGGCAGTCGTAGACAAATCATCCCCGTCTGAAACTAGAAAAGTTTGATTGGCAGCGTGTGGATGCTCGATACATACTTTGATTAAATCAACAAGGTTGTAAACTGATACTAGACTCCGTTTATTAGCGTTTATCGCACCAAATGGTAAGGGTAATTTTTTACCTACTAATTTCATGAGAGCTGAAAAGTTAGCTTTTACACCTTTACCATAGACAAGCGGGGGTCTAATAAAAACGTATTCCATAGCAGTTTTTTTCGATAACAGTAAAAGCTGTTGTTCAGCTTCAGACTTAGATAGACCATAAGCATCCTCTGGCATTCGTTGGTCTGAAAATTTAAACGGCTTCTCGAATGGTGTTTGTTCACCATTTACTTTGATCGAACTGATATAAATAAAGCGTTTCACGCCACTTTGTGCAGCTTGATGTGCAAGATTCAGTGTTCCTCTCACATTAACTGCTCTAAATGCTTCTAGAGGATCAGTGGCAGTATCATTCATAATGTGAGCGCGTGCTGCAACATGAATAACTACATCAACGTCTTGTAAAATTGGTGAATAATCTGTGCTGTCATCTATTGATGCATGAAGAAAATCATAATCACCAAGTGGTTTATTTCGGCCTAATAGCTTAATATGGAAATCTTTTTTTAGTTCATCTAAAAGGTGAGAACCAACGAAGCCTGAGAAACCAGTTATTAGAACTTTCGTCATATAGTATTTAGCCTAGGGAATAGTTTGATCATGGTGGGTTTGAATAAAAATAATGCTGTTATGTCAGAAACTACTGGAGCATAATTTGGTATAAATCGCGATAGATACAGTTATAAAAAATGTCTTAATCTATCTAATTAAAATCCTCTATAAGCTTTATACCAATCAACAAACTTAGCAATGCCGTCTTCGATTTCGGTTTGCGGTTTATAGCTTACGGCGGCTTCTAGGCGGGCAGTGTCGGCGTAGGTCCGTTTAACATCGCCGGGTTGCATATCCAGCATGATTTTCTGCGCTTGTTTGCCTGTTGCGGTTTCAATTGCGGCAATAAAACGCGAAAGCTCAATCGGTTCGTTATTGCCGATATTAAACAGGCTATAAGGAATATCTCAGACTGGTGGTTGGTCTTGAATTCGAATCACACCTTCGACAATATCATCCACATAGGTGAAGTCGCGCAGCATTTTGCCGTGGTTAAACACCTTAATCGGCTAGTCATTCATAAGCCCTTCCGTAAACAACCAAAGTGCCATATCCGGGCGACCGGCTGGACCATAAACGGTAAAGAAACGCAGGCCTGTAACAGGAAATTTGTACAGTATGGCATAGCTGTGCGCCATCAGTTCATTCGACTTGTTAGTCGCAGCATAAAACGACACTGGCAGATCGACTTAAACCTGTTTACCCCTTACGAAAAAACTTATGACACAACTTAATTGGCAGGCGTATCAATACAAACAGCATATTTGAATACACCTCATTCTTACGCAAAGCAAGAAGCAGCTCTTGAGAAGAAATCCAATAGCTTTTGAGCCCTGCGGTACTGACACCACCCTCTCGCATTCTGACCAGTGTTTGATTCAGTTTGATATAAGATAGTTTTTGAACAAACAATGCTCTTACAAGCCATTCAAAATCTGCTCCGATTTTATAGCCTAATTTGTAGTTGCCCACTTTCTCATAAGCCGAACGCTTAATAAAAGCCGCAGGGTGGGCAGGCATAAACCCAAATCGCATTTTCCATGGTACAAAATTAAACGAAGAATAAAAACGACGAGGCTTGGTCAAATCATCAGGCTGCACAAAGTCAATATTGCCTAACACCATATCCACACTAGGATTCGTTGCAAAGACTTTAACAACCTCAGCAATCACATAATCATGCGGATAAAAGTCATCCGAATTTAAAATACCTATAACATCCCCATTTGCTAACGCAAGACCTTTATTCATTGCATCGTAAATGCCATTATCAGACTCACTAACAAAATAAGAAATTTTATCGCCATAAGACTGCACAATGGAAACTGTAGAATCGACAGAAGCACCGTCAATAATTATGTATTCAATATTGTCATAGTCTTGAGATAGGACTGAATCGATGGCAGAGGTAATGAATGACTCGCTGTTGTAACAAACGGTAATTAAAGAGATTTTCATCGGCAATCCTTCAACGTTTGTTCGATTACCTTAACAATACCCGAACAATAGGCATCTTCAGAAAAGTTATTGCTAGCGTGTTCCACATTATTTACTTGATGGGTTTTCAATAAATCAGGTGAAGTAATATATCGTTCCATTGCCGCTACTAAGCTTTCAACATCAATTGGCTTAACCAACAAACCATTATCTTGTCCAACTAAACTTGGAAGGTAATTGTGGTCTGTGGTAATGATTGCACATCCAGATGCCATTGCTTCAATTATCGAAAGTGGTATAGCTTCACTTTTATAATAGCTAGGCAAAACAAAAACTGAGGAAGAATTGAGTAATTCCTGCTTTGCATCACCTTGAACCACACCAGCGTAATTCACATTAGTCAATGAACTTAAATATTTATCAAATAAAGACGACGTGTCACTTGCATCTAACTCATAATCACCAATAGGAGACCCTGCAATTCTAAGCTGAATAGCCGGATATTTTTGCTGCAAAATTTTGAAAGCCTCTAAAAGCAAAAAAATACCTTTAGTCTTCATAATATTAGACAAAAAAACAAAACTTACATTAGCAGAATTGGGCTTTGATTTACCTTTTAAGCCAACATTTTTACTATAAAAATTAGGAACGACACTAATTTTCATATTCGGGAAAATATGAAATTGACTACGCATTGACTCAGTGAGCACGATAGAATGCTGCACATTATAATATGCTTGATTTAAAACCAATTTATAAAATTTGGGCACAGAATCATAAAAACATTTAAAATCCGCTCCATGAAGATGGTTTACAACAGGAACATTAAATAATCTTGCGAACTGCAACAAAATCACATCCCGAATCGAGCCAAAAAAAGAACGCGAACAAGTAAAGTATATAATTTCAGGTTTAGCTTTAAATAAAAATACATAAAACAATCTAAAAAAAATAAAAAAACTTAAAATAATTTTTTTTGTAAGGGACTTACCTGTAAGATTAGTATTTATTATTGTTTTACTATTGACTGCAATCTCGGTAGCCTTTTTAAAGGCAATGGATTGCCCGTGAAACTTAGGCGGAATGGGTCCGAAAAACAAAACATTAAAGATTTTAGACATCACAAAAGGCTCATTAAAAACTTATCAAACCTATTACTCATATCCTGAGTATTATAAGTATTTTTAACGGTATTTTTAGCGTTATCAGAAAAAAGTTTTCTTTTATTAAAATCGAGTCTATAAAAATAATCTATCTGTTTTGCCAAATCCAAAGGAGACCCATATTCAAATGAAACACCATTAAAACCTTCCTCAAAAGCTGAATACTCTGGCATGTGAAAACTACTTTTATTATGCAACAAAACAGGCAAAGAATAGTTTAAAGCATGAATCAAACTTAAACCTACAGATCCTGGGTAGACGAATAAATCACATTTACTAAAGAGCTCAGATAAATCTTTCTCGTCGTAAACTGAACCAACTAAAGAAACAGGGATTTTATTATTTAAAATAATCTCTTGTACATATTTTTTAAGTGGGCCAGATCCTACTATATACAATTTTAAATCAAGTGTACCAATGTACTTAAAAGATTCTAAAAGCAATAAAATATTAGATTTTTCTGTCAATCTTCCAAGAAAAATCATTGTTTTGGTTTCAATGTAAGAATTACCTGGTTTTATGTAAGATTTAATTTCTTCACTATCAAGTCCATTATTCAATGCAATAATATTATTGAAATCGTTAAAATCTTTTAATTCATTGTCTGTGTATAACATAACTCCATCAGCCACTTTCATTATTTTTTTTCTAATGAATGTACCTAAGTTTGTACTTGTTGAAGACCTTCCATGCCCCCACCAAATAATTTTTACACCCTTAATTTTGCATATAATTAAAAGTATCATATAGTTTATGATTCTTGGGTTACCATTAACCACAACAATGTCGTCTTTATTATATATATTGAAAGGCAAATTACTATGCCAGAAAAAAAACCCAAAAATGGATCTAAAACCATTCGAAATATTCATATTCAAATCAGAATCAAATGTCGAAACATTTAAGAAATCCTTTTTAGTAGTATGTATGATTACATCCCATGAACTAGAGATTCTTTCAAAAAAATCGATTCTGTACTTAGGAACAGCTGGCTGAATTATATGTATTTTCAAAAAGACTCCAGTATAGATTCTAAACTATCAAGCGAAACCAAAATATTGCGATAACACTCTTCTGTTGACAAGTCATACTCTTCACCATGTAATCTTTCATAGGTATTATCTGAAATAGTAGAGTATAGAAGTGTTGTTTTCTCTTTACTGTATCCATAGGGAAACAATTCAAGAATTTTCGATGATTTTGAAAATATAATATTCGACATTGCACCACCATGGACGCCTATAATTTTTTTTGCATTACCAAACAAACTTATTTGTTGATTAATGGTCAATCCATCCATTTCAAAGCATGTATATCCATGCTTTATCAATAGGGATTTAACTTCATCTTCATTAATTAATTTGCGCCACTTTACATTTCCTCTTGTTATAAAAATTTTATCGGGAAAAAAACTCCTATCTGAAAGATGGTTTTTACAAAAATTTATAAAGGAACGAGTAATCTCTCTTGAATTAACTTGCACGAAATCATTATCAACAGAACCTGACTTAAAACGCTGGAAGTATATTATTTTTGATGATGTAACAGGCCCCCTAATAAACTCATAATCAATATTCAGACTATTGAAAAAAATTTCATGAAATTGTTTAGGTTCAATCTCTCCTATATATATATAAACCTTCCCATACGATTTAATTTTTGAAAGCTGAAAAAGAATAACAGGGGCCACATAGACAATAAAATGGCCATAATGCCCCGGGACTGAATTAGAAGCATAAACAATCGGATAGTTAACTTTTCTCACTGAAAATATTGGTTTTTTAAAATAAAACTTGAGGGAGGAGTAAGGCGTATGGTATCCGTCAGAAAAGAAGAAGATATATTTCATTAAAACATTTGAATAAAAATAATATGACTCACCTAGTTCATGTGTAACAATTTCATCATTACATTCAACTAAGACCTGGCGAACCTTCTTATTCTCAATATATTTAATTTTATAGCTTTCATTAAAAATTTTTGCAGTACTATTTATACTTTTTTTTAACTTTCTAAAAAAAAATTGAAAAATAACGATGTAATCCATATCAACCCACATAAAATCTTCTTATTGACTCATATACGTTCGAATCAAGGAATTCATTATAGTCTTTGAAGTAAAATTCTTTGAAGTATTTGTTTCTTATTATTCTTTTAAGGTTCGCCAATCTTCTATAAAACCGCTGCAATGAATTAGCTTTTATAAATTGGTAACCAGTAAGCAATGGATAAAAATCAATTTTCAAATTATTTTGATACATAAAATTAAGTAAAGGCTCATAATCAAGAGTCGTAGGGTAATCACCATGGTTAGTATTATCAACAATCAATCCCTCATAAGTGACTGTAGATATTGACAATTCGTTTCCAAGAAAACTCTGAAAAATCAAACATGGAAAGTGCCATGAAACATTATCGAAATCAGTAATAAAAGGTCTATAGTTAAACACTTTTTTATAAACCTTAACTGCAATATATAGAAATTGCTCATCCATCCCATAAGAAAGAAACCAGTCGCTTAAACTAGGAAGTCCTGCTATTTTTATGTTTTTTGAAACAACTGGCGAAAGTACTGCTGGTTTTTTCTTTAGTAGAAAACTTTCTAAGGAATTAATATCACCTTTTAAAATTCTTACATCTCCATCAATAAAACATACATATTCAAATTTATCAATATCAACCAATTCCTGCAAAAACTTCCTTCCTTCTGCCCACGAACTATTTGGAAGAAAATCACAACCATCAACTTTTTCATCCCAAGTTAACAACCTAAATTGCTTTCCTTTTAAAACCTTTTTAAAGTAATGCATTTCATTACTTTTCCCTTGTATGAGATATATTATATCTTTCATTTTATAACCTTTTATTTAGTGAACTAGCTAAATCAATAATATTATACAAAAATCTATAAGCCATATAACATATTATAACAAAAAAATAATACTCAAATGGACCTCTTATAATTGAGGGTATCATTAAGAAAAGCGCAAATGACATGATTAAAGAATGAGTACAAAAACTAATAACTAAATAAACTAAAAACAAACCGATAAAAAAAACAGGTCCAAAACTAATCAGGGATTCACCAATGAAAGTTACGGGTTTAGAACCTCCATTTTCATAAAATGATTTTGAATATAATTTTGCAAACTCTCTAGTGGAGGTTTCTGGTTTATTAGCCCATAAATCTCTAGGAATAAAAAATACTAATCCCTTGATCATCATGTTGAAATTGATGTGTTCAAGCGGCTCTTTTACCACTTGATCTACCAAATAATTCAAATCATCATTGACTATTGAAAAATCTGTTTCAATTTCTATGACTTGTACGATTAAATTCTGATCTATGTTTGCTAACTCTGTTAATGAATCATTTCTCATGCTGATAACGAAATATATAGAAAAGGAAATTCCTACCAAAACTGTGAAAAAAAGTAGTTTTTTTAACTTAAATTTGTCCATATATATAGAAAACATTAAAATCATTAACAAGAACAAGCTTATAAAGTCCCTCCTGTTGTCTGAAACGTATAGAAAAGATACTGCAACTAATATAAAAACCAACCATGAAAGTATTTTTTTGTGATATACAACAAAGAAAGCCATTACAAGGATGAAACTTATATATGGCACCCAAAACCATAAGACACAAACGGAAACCAACAGTGAAATAAATTCCGCTTTTTTAATCTCTCTCTTTTCCCCCAAGAACGGCTTTCTTATTTGCATATCCAAAATTGATATTTTTTTAGACACAAGCAAATAAAAAAACCCAAAAATAACATGTATATACATAACATTTATATAGTAACTTTTTTTATTAATATCTGATATGTCAAGATCTAGAGGTCTAAAAGCATGATAAAACTCGAAAAATATCATCAAAGGTCTAACAGAAAAGTATAAAATCCCAAATAAAATAAACCAAAATCTAAAATAATTTCCTTTCAAAAATGAGTTAAATCCCTCGACTACAAAAACCAATAAAATAATTAGAAAAATAACGATAGGTAATATCTCAAACATTTTCTTTATTAATATCATTTAATTTGAAAACAAAAACAATTCCTTTAATCATTAAAAAGAAATTCACTCTCGTTCTTTTCCAAACAAGATTCATTATTAAAATTGATGTTGTATAAGCTGCAACACTCGCATAAACGGCTCCGATAAGACCATATTTTTCAATAAAAAAGTAATTCAAAATAACATTTACAATTAAACCAACAAGAGTATTTAATAAAAAAAGCTTTTCTAAGCCTTCAGACACATACCACTTTCCGTTAATAACACCAATAAAAACTAGGATAGACAACCATATATAAATATCCAAAACACTTCTAGCATCAGCATAGTCATCACCATAAAGAAGGCTAATCAAGTTACCACTTATGAAAAAAATAATTATTGAAACAATCACTGCAATCCAAAAAATAAAACCATATAGAATAGATAATCTTTTGCAATATACATCATCTTTTGATCTAACATTTAATAATGCTGGAAATAATGATGCAGCAATAATCATGGGGATTGCATAGAAGGGCTCGATAATCTTTAAAGCTGCAGAATATATACCCAATTCATGAATCCCCAATACATCCTCAATTATAACCTGATCAATCTTCATATAAATGATAACAGCTAGGGAAGTTAACATGTATGGCCAGGATATTTTAAGCAGATTGAACATTTTATTAAAATCGGGATACTCAAGATTTAATGACCCGAATGTTCTTGTGTACGCAATGTAATTGAACAAGTAAAGAAAAAACACTTCCAAAGAAATTATAGCAACAAATACAAAAACATCTCCTGTCAACATTAACAGGACTAATTTCGTCGTACTAAAAATGATATTTAATACTATTTTATAAATTGAAATTATTTTCATTTTTACTTTCGCTTGAAAGTAATATTCAATAACACCAAATGGCTGCGTCAAATAAGATAGCGCCATAATAATTAACATTAACCCGATTTTTTCATGACCTTCAGGACTTTCAAGAAAAAAACTACTATATATATATATACATACTAAAAACAACAGAACGCCAAGGCATGACAAGTAAAATGCATTAGATAAAGTTTGAGTATGTTCTTTAGCATCAATGAAGTCTTTTGTTAATATTGCATCTAAACCTAGCTTACTAACACTTGAAAAAATTGCAGTTAATGCAATTAACAATGATAAAACTCCAAATTGTTCTGGGCCTAAAACTCTCACTATCCAAATACCGACAAACAAGCCTGTGACAATACGCAAGAACTGCTCTATCATCATCCAGCTGGTGTTTTTAAAGTAGCGAATGAAACCTTGATGTTTTTTTAATGTTTGTAGTTTATCAATCAACTTTTTAGCCTATTGTAGATAATGAAATCTAATCTTATACACTTCCTAGATAACCAGTTTTAACTATCAACCATTTAATTCAATTGTTTTTTGTAATCACTTAGTTTAATCACTGTTTACTATCCTTCAAAAACAATTGAAAGTTATTTTTGTAATATTATTACTTTTGTTTATTTTACTTAGTCTGATATCGTTAATCTGCTATGCTTTATCTATAATTTCGGGAGGGGGGGGGGATGGGTATGAGTTCAGCAACACTTGAGCTCTGTTTTTTCCTAGCGCTTAATAATTTAACCGAGTATCTCAAAAAATAAAGTCACGGAAATACCTAAAAAGTCCTGTTTCCTCGATTGCTTGACCAGAAAACCCCAAACGTGCTTAATTATGGTCAATTTTTGCTCATTTATCACCTGATTTTCATCAAAAAAGTGAATTCAGGCGATGTTAGAGACAAGTATCCTGCATTTTGTCGAATCAGTTGGTCAATTGTGAACACGTTTGCGATCGCAAACAGCATCGAAAGCTTATTATCATTCTTCGCCATTCTTCCATAGCGTGTTTTAGTAAAACCAAACTGTCGTTTAATTACTCTAAACGGTGCTCAACTTTTGCACGAAGACTCGATATGCCGTATTCAATGTTCAACGCGACTTTGTTTTTGCGTGTGTGCTTTTTCAAAGCTAAGGTTTTGCAGGGCGTTGCGAAATTAGTCAATTAACGCCAAATTTTAGTTCTTCTAGGCATAAACCCGCCTGCAAGCAAAATATTCTGAAATTCCAGTAAAAATTACCTTGGTCGATAATGGATTGCGCCGTTTTCTGTGATGGCTTTTCATGGAATGATTTAACACCCTGAACTAAGACACCGGAAGAAATCGATTCAATATAGCCAAAGTCTGTTGCAGGATAAGCGGGCTGAATTATGTTGAATGGAAGATAGTTGATCTACCGCTAGTAAATACTGTTCTTTATTCGATACAATCAAAATTTCATCAGAGACGGATTGGTTAAGAATAACTGTATTTTGAAACAACGACTTGTCATCGAACAAGCGCACAAACTGTTTAGGTAGCATCGTACGACTTAGAGGCCATAAACGCGTGCCCAAACCACCGGATAGAATAATATTAATAATGTCGCCATCTTTTTTTTAATTCGTCTATAAATACTTTGCTGAATCGATGAATGCTGTCATCGCTCTGAATCGTGTGCCAAGGTACCCATCGATAATTTTGATGTTGCTCTGTCGGAATATTGGGTAGGTTGTCTATTTCCAATCGAACCCAATGTGCGGCATTGATGTAATGCGTTGATGTCGTTTTATCAAAAACGTTGTCATTATAAAAATGATCGTATAGTCCCAGAAATTCTGCATTGTTGCGAAAAACGACAAAACCTAATTCTGACTGGCTTATGCGTTCAAAGGCCTTCTCCAACGATTCATTTTTATAAACCCGACCGCCTGGCACAAACCAATACCCTTTGGCCGGTGCGTTTTTACGCTCACCCACTAAAATTTGGCTCTGCGAATTCATAACCACTAGATCAATGGCAAACAGCGGTGCATTTGCCACAACCTGTTTGAAATCTTCTTTAGTGAGGGGTGAAGAGGTTTCAGTGCGGGGTGAAGTGCTCTCGCTGAAGTCGTTGTAAGGTGCATTTTCTTCTTTGACGTAATTCATCTTTTTGTGATCAAGGTGTTTTATTAAGCCACCGAGTTGAGAGAATGTTTGCTCAATTTTCATTTGTGTTGTTTGAATGTCTTTCAAATAACCAAGGTTTTGAGCAATCATTAGCTTGGTTTCTATTTCACTTAATGAGCCTCTTGCAATATATAGAAATCGCAAAAAATCTGCATCACTGCCGTTGGCCGCTCCTTCCGCAAGGTTACTTGGAACAGAAACTGCCGCCCGTCTTAATTAATTGGTTAAGCCAAACTTTTCTTCTGGAGGAAAACTTTTAGTAAGCTGGTAAACATCCTGAACAAGCTGCATCGCATTTTGCCACGCTCTTAACTCATAATGTTTCCTCACGCTTCACTCCTCACCAATCTCACTCTTCACCCATCTTATCCCCTAAACGAGTCCTGATTTTCTAAAAACCAAGCGTAGGTTTTGGTTAGGCCTTCTTCTAGGCTAATCTGTGCTTTCCAGCCTAAACGCTCTAGACGAGAAACATCCATCAGTTTACGTGGCGTACCATCTGGCTTAGACGTATCCCAGTGAATCTCGCCTTGATAACCAATCACCTTAGCCACCGTTTCAGTCAGCTCTTTAATCGTGCAATCTATGCCGGTGCCGACATTGATATGCGAAAGCATGGGCTGAGTTTCTTTTTGATAAGTTTGGGCATCTAAGTTCATGACAAAAATTGACGCTGCCGCCATTTCATCGACATACAAAAATTCGCGCATCGGCTTGCCTGTTCCCCAAGCTTCCACCTTGGGTGCCTTGGCAAGTTTGGCTTCATGAAAACGACGGATTAATGCCGGAATCACATGCGAGTTTTCAGGGTGAAAATTGTCATTCTCGCCATATAAATTGGTTGGCATGACTGAACGATAATTGCGCCCGTATTGACGGTTATAGCTTTCGCAAAGCTTAATCCCTGCAATCTTAGCAATTGCATAAGGTTCATTGGTGCATTCAAGCGTTCCAGTCAAAAGCGCATCTTCCTTCATTGGCTGTGGTGCCATTTTGGGATAGATACAACTGGAGCCTAAAAACAGTAAATCCTGCACATTGTTTTGATGGGCCGCATGAATGATATTGGCTTCAATCATCAGGTTTTCATAAATAAATTCAGCAGGATATTCGTTATTTGCTTGGATGCCACCGACTTTCGCCGCCGCCAGATACACCTGATCGATTTGATTGTTAGCAAAGAAGTCATCCACCGACTGCTGATTCACCAAATCTACTTGGCTGCGATCCGCCGTGATGATGTGATTATTGGAGTCTTGTGATAATTGACGAACAATCGCACTGCCTACCATGCCTTTATGGCCGGCTACAAATATTTTTTTCATATCATTCTCTTTGTGAGGCGTTAGAAGAGAAGAATGAGGAGAAAAGCGTAATCACACTTCACACCTCACCAACAATTACTCAACCGAAACTGCAACATCATGACCGTGCGACTTTAAGAGTACATTACGCTGTGCGACTTTTAAGTCTTCAGCCACCATTTCCGCACACATTTCTTGCACGGTAATTTCTGGTGTCCAGCCTAGCTTATTCTTAGCATTGCTTGGGTCACCCAATAATGTTTCCACTTCTGCCGGACGGAAGTAACGAGGATCAACACGAACAATCACATCACCAACTTTTAATGTAGGTGCTTTATCACCTTCAATCGCTACAACGGTGGCAATTTCCTGTTCGCCTTCACCGGAAAATTCAAGCGTAATACCCAACTCGGCAGCCGACCAGGTAATGAATTGACGCACTGAGTATTGAACCCCTGTCGCAATCACGAAATCTTCTGGTTGTTCTTGTTGTAGCATCATCCATTGCATACGTACATAATCTTTGGCATGTCCCCAGTCGCGAAGTGCATCCATATTCCCCATGTATAGACATTGCTCTAACCCCTGGGCAATATTTGCCAAACCACGAGTAATTTTACGGGTTACGAAGGTTTCACCACGACGCGGCGATTCGTGGTTAAACAGAATACCGTTACAAGCAAACATACCATAAGATTCACGGTAGTTAACCGTAATCCAGTAGGCATACATTTTCGCTACAGCGTAAGGCGAACGAGGATAGAATGGCGTAGTTTCTTTTTGGGGGATTTCTTGAACCAAGCCGTATAGCTCTGATGTTGATGCCTGATAGAACTTCGTTTTCTTCTCTAAGCCCAGGAAACGAATAGCCTCTAACAATCGAAGCGTACCCATGGCATCCACATCCGCGGTATATTCCGGTGACTCGAAAGATACTGCTACATGAGATTGTGCACCGAGGTTATACACCTCATCAGGCTCAACCTCTTTTAGAATGCGGGTCAGGTTAGATGAGTCCGTGAGGTCACCGTAGTGCAAAATAAAATTTGCATTATCTGTGTGGGGATCCTGATAAATATGGTCGACACGCTGAGTATTGAAAAGTGAAGCACGGCGTTTGATGCCATGAACCTCGTACCCTTTTGCTAATAGAAATTCTGCCAGATAAGAACCATCTTGCCCGGTAACACCTGTTATTAATGCTTTTTTCATATTCGCTATTCTCTTCCGTAAATATCTTCAAATCTTAAAATATCATCTTCACTAAGATAGGGGCCCGACTGTACTTCAATCAGCTCCAGCGGTATCTTTCCGGGGTTATGCAACGAGTGAACCGAACCTACTGGCAAGTAGACCGACTCATTCTCGGTAACCAACATCTCCTCATCATCGCGGCGAACAGTGGCCGTACCGGATACTACAATCCAATGTTCTGAGCGGTGGTGATGCATCTGTACTGATAGCTTGGCACCCGGCTTCACAGTAATTCGCTTAACCTGGTACCGCTCACCGTTATCGATGGAATCGTATTTACCCCAGGGACGATAAACCTCGCGGTGCAACTGATGCTCTGTACGCCCCTCAGCCTTAAGCTGCTCGACGATCTTCTTAACGTCCTGCACCTGATTCTTGTCAGCAACCAGTACAGCGTCTTTAGTTTCTACGATAACGACATCCTTGAGACCGACCGTAGCAACAAGTTTATTGGTTGAGTGGATCAGACAGTCCTGCGTGTAATAAGTCATAACATCACCGCGGACTGCGTTACCGTCTGTATCTTTATCAGTCACTTCCCATAGAGAAGACCAAGCACCGACATCGCTCCAGCCAGCATCCAGCGGTACCACCACAGCGCTATCTGTCTTCTCCATAACGGCATAGTCGACTGACTCATCCGGACAAGCTGCAAAGGCGTGTTCATTAATGCGCACGAAGTCCATATCAGGCTTGGTTTCAGACAACGCCTGCTTACACGCTTCCAAAATATCTGGGCGGAATTTCTCAAGCTCTTCCAGGTAACGACTCGCTTTGAACAGGAACATCCCTGAGTTCCAGTAGTACTCGCCTGACGCGACGTAGCTGGTCGCAAGCTCCAAGTCGGGCTTTTCAACGAACTCTGCGACCGTATAGCCGTCGCCCTGCTCTGTGCCGCGGCGAATATAGCCGTATCCAGTTTCGGGACCTGTAGCAACGATACCAAAGGTAACCAAACTGCCCGCCTCTGCCAGCGGCTGCGCACGGCTTACAACTGAACGAAACTCGGCTTCATTTTGAATAACATGATCGGCTGCAAGCACCAGCAACAGAGGGTCATCCCCCTTTGCTGTTGCTTCAAGCGCCGCCAGCGCAATTGCTGGTGCGGTGTTACGGCCAACCGGTTCAAGCAGTATCTCTGCTTTTACACCGAGTTGACGGATCTGCTCAGCCGCAATAAAGCGGTGCTCTTCGTTGCAGATCAGCATCGCTTCAGATCCCGAAAGCCCCTTCACACGGCTTAGGGTCGCCTGCAGCATCGTTTGCTCTGCGGCCAAGGGTAAAAACTGTTTTGGATAGAGTGAGCGCGACAAGGGCCAAAGGCGCGAGCCGGAACCACCCGCCATTACAACTGTTTTAATTACTGACATTACTTATCCTAGTCCGAGCCGAATAGGTCTCGTGTGTATACTTTGTCAGGGACATCGCTAAGCGAATCAGACCTACGATTCGCAACAATCACGTCACTTACGGCTTTAAATTCCTCCAAATCCCGAATTACTTTTGAATTAAAGAATTCATCACCGTCGAATGAAGGCTCATAGATAACGACTTCGATGCCCTTCGCCTTGATACGCTTCATTACCCCTTGAATCGCCGAAGCCCGGAAGTTGTCCGAGCCCGTTTTCATCACCAGGCGATAAACACCAACCACCCTCGGTCGTTTGGCGATAATGGAATCAGCCACGAAATCCTTCCGCGTGGTGTTCGAATCTACGATAGCTCGGATGATGTTTGATGGTACATCTGCGTAGTTAGCCAACAACTGTTTAGTATCCTTCGGCAGGCAGTATCCGCCATAACCGAAGCTCGGGTTGTTGTAATGATTTCCGATACGTGGATCTAAACTAATACCATCAATAATTTGCTTAGTATCCAAATCATGCGTGGCTGCATAGGTATCTAGTTCATTAAAGAAAGCTACTCGCATAGCCAAATATGTATTAGCAAACAACTTTATCGCTTCGGCTTCGGTAGAGTCAGTATAAAGAATTGAAATCTCTTCTTTAATTGCTCCATCACGAAGCAACTTTGCAAACACCTCTGCGCGCTCCGACCGCTCACCCACAACAATTCTTGATGGGTGAAGGTTGTCATAAAGCGCCTTACCCTCACGCAGAAACTCTGGCGAGAATATTACATTCTCAGTACCAAATCGTTCTCGAGCTTCGACTGTAAACCCGACAGGAATAGTTGATTTAATCACCATTACTGCATCCGGATTAATTTGCATTACATCTTTGATTACTGATTCAACGCTACTGGTGTTGAAGTAATTAGTTTCAGGATCATAATCCGTCGGCGTCGATATGATTACAAAATCAGCATCTTTATATGCTTCGACTGAATTTGTAGTGGCCGTTAAACGCAGAAATCGCTCGTCCAGGAATTCTTGAATTTCTTTATCTTCAATTGGTGACTGCTTGGCATTGATCATATCCACTTTGGATTGAACAATATCAAGGGCAACGACTTCATTATACTGTGCCAGAAGCACGGCGTTGGATAACCCTACGTACCCAGTTCCCGCTACCGCTATTTTCACTAAACTTATTTCCTTAAAACTTTGTCACCACCTCTTCGAGGAGGTTCCTACAAACATAGTCAAACATATGTACGACTCATTGAGAAAACCCAACAACCTAAAACCCTTGCTGTAACCTTGCTCAAAACTTAGGGCAATCTTAGGGTAGTTTTGAATAGTTAAGCCTCTATATTCAAACCTAGATTAGCTTTCGATAAGGGCCACGTATCGCGCACTCATTAGGGGCTTAGCGACAAAACTTTTCAACCAATCGGTTAAAACTATCTAACACTAGGTCGCCAATAATCTCTTTGACCATGTCGCACATGGAGAACGTAAACCTTGGAATTTATAACAGTAAAAAGAACTCTCCAACGGCTTGCTTTTCCATACAGTAATTGTCGGATTTCTTCTTCGAACTCGGAGTTTTCAGGCGCCAAAGGATGCGATTCAGGAAATATCTCCAGGCTTAGAATTTTTTCCTCAAGGCCACTTTTCCATTTCGCGGCATAAACAGGATTTTCAAGCTGATACCACCTGAAAGCCTCAAGAATGTTTTCCCCAGCAAATGGCGTAATAACGACAGCGTAATGCTTCATTTTAACGTCGCAAAAAAGTCACTCGCCTCAAGTCCGTCACCATCTAGGGCTTGAGATAGGCCTTTACGAATTCCTGCCACACTTTGCGCGTATTCAAGTTGATCCTGTGCTTCTTGCCAAGCATCTGCATCCATAACCACAAGGGCAGGCTTTCCATTCACGGTTAAGATGGAAGGTCGACCGCTATCTTTTAAATGACTTACAAAGTTAGCCGTATCTCGCTTAAATTCAGTTAGCGGTCGAATATCTTTAGTTATATCCATAATAGACACCATATAATCACTTAATATGCGTCATTATAGATGCGAAAGCGATGTTTTGTCGAATGTGCATCTCATGGTTTTGCCCAGGGAAAAACCACTCTAAAGCAACACCTCGTACCCAATTTTGATTTTTAGTTCTCAACACTCACTCTTCGATTCTTGATTGAATGTCCGCTATTTCAGCCTTTAAACGCTCGTACTCTTCCACCTTCCGTTTTAAGAATCGCGCAGTAATAACCCCTTTATCTGAAATGCCTTTGGGAGTCAGAAGGTACAAGTAACCGGATTTGTTATTTGAACGCTTGAAGTTTTCCGCTTTAACCAGGCCACGCACTATGAGTGCAGACAATACGTAGTTGGTTTTACCCACACTCACCCCCAGCTGCGAAGCCAGTTCGCGCTGTGAAATATCTGGGCGCTCTTCTATTAACTGAAGAACCCGGTAATCGTATTCAAGGGTATCGCTGTTTTGGGTCATTTAGGCACGCTACCGCCCCTGCTTGCCACAGTGCGGTTACATTTAAAACGTTCGTTCAATCTATGAACATAGACTAACAATGTTGCAATACCTTTACAAAGCATTGTTAGTTATATCGATCTAATATGCAGACTTTAATAAGGCACTCAGGAACCGAATTACCTATAAGATGTTACAAACAATTAGCGGAATCTCGCTCTAACTTTTTCAATTTTTGCCATAGCACAGCTCTAGGGAGATCGATACTCATTGCCTCCATACATTGATCGAGTCGTTTCGGTGTTTCAGTTAGGTAGGTAAGTGACTTTTTCAAATCTTGCATAATTGAGGATCCATAGGCTGTTTCAGCTTTGGAGATGGCCTGACCAAGCTCTTTCTTTGATAGTCCCAACATCGATAAATCAATAATATCCCTAGAATAAACCGCGCGATCCGCCCAACGATCTGAATTAGCAAGTAATTTTGTAGTCGCCATATCAAGCCTACTCAATATGGATACTCCACATATCCTCGAGACTACACCAGGCTTTTGAATCTCTACTCTACCCTCATTCACTATTTCAAATTTTATCAATGCACTTTCGTTAATACTCACCACCATACGTATTCCATACTGATCCATACGCATTCGATCTATAGCTAACCCTTCTTGGTGCTCTTTAAACAGACCCAATCCCACTTGGTGTCCTTTCGCTACCTCTCGCAATGCGCGATAACCTTCCTTGCTAGAGACCACAAAATCTATATCAATAGATTCTCGGTATTCCCCATAAGCAAGGGCGATTGCCGTTCCTCCACCAAAAAAGCACTCACTCATATCAAAGAGATCTGTATTAATCGCCTCAAGCACCTTAGCAATAAGTTGATGGTGGGGTCTTTTAAAATTGTAATCGCAAGTCTTCATGAAAACGCTCTATTTAAATTTGCCATCAATAACTTTTCTGATTCTGCCATTTCATTTTCATCAAAGTGACGGGAGTTCCTTTCGTAAATGGCATGTGCTTCGAAAGGTTTTAGGTAGTCTCTACCCGTTATATGCCAAGAGAGCTTTTTAAGTTCTGGATAGTCTTTAAGTCGAATGATGACAGGGATAAAGTCATCTGGATTGAGCTGGCGAGACCCCTCTTTTACTTTCTCGGCTAACGTTAGCTCAAGATTTAACGCATCGACTACAGCGAGATAGCTATTCAAGCTTGATGCTCCCTCACCTTTCTCAATTCGATGCAATGTAACTCTTGAAATACCCGAAGCACCTGACAATGCTTCAGCGGTTACGTTCAAGCGTTTTCGTTCTTGCTTTATTGCTATCCCAATATTTTCAGCGTCCACTTAAAACACCATTTTTGTTTCATATTTTTTACAATATAGTGTTTTTGATAAATTTTTGATACATTTTTATCTATGAACTTTTTAAAACAGTATCCACACTTTGCGTCTACACTTAAAACATCACGATACAGGGAGGTAAGTGATGGACGTAAAACAATTTTTAGATGATTTGATGGCACAACTCGATGGTGCCTTTGCTGAAAACACCCTCAAAGCGTATCGCAGTGACTTTAAGCACTTTGCTAACTGGGCAATATCCAATGGTTTAGATCCTCTACCCCCTAAAGCTTCAGATCTAGCAGCCTACATCGCCGATATGTCCGAACGTCAGAAGAGTGCAACGATTCGACGCCGTATAGACACGTTGGGATCCATCTGCTTTTTCTCTGGCTTTGGTAGTCCTACCAAAACACCAGAAGTTAAAATTGCTCTGAAAAAGATGCATCGAAAAATCGGTAGGCAGCAGAAACAGGCGCACCCGCTGACACTCGATCTTTTAGAGCAACTTTTAAAAAAATGTGACTCCTCTCTAGCCGGTCGGCGCAATGAACTTCTGCTTAGAATCGGTTATGAGACCATGCGCCGCTCCTCAGAGATCTGTTCATTCTGTTTCGAGGACTTAAAGACACTTCCAAACGGTCACTTTGCGTTAAACCTTAAACGCTCTAAAACCGATCAGTTGGGCGATGGCAAACTCATCCCTATAAGCGATCTACTAGCAACCAAGATAAATAAATGGAAGCGTCGAATCGGTGCTACAGAGGGGCGTATTCTGCGATCCATCCGCAAAGACAACAAAACCTTGGGTGACAAACTCAACCCGGCATCCATTAATATTATTCTGGTCGATCTGCAATATAGGGCTAGGCGTAGAGATCTGCCACACTTAAGCGGCCACTCGTTTCGAGTAGGCGCTGCTCTGGATATGTTGAATGCAGGCGTGCCGTTAGAGAAGATTATGCTGCGTGGCGGATGGCGAAAAGAGACAACGACATTAAGGTACCTGCAGAGTTGGGTCGATAACGTAAACCCAGCCGAACTTCAAATTGAGGAGTGTACGCCGATTTGGGAGGTTACGGCCTCTAACTAAGAGCCGAAAGCTCTACGGACATCTTCTGCCAACGCCCCAATAACTCGAGCAAGACAAACGCTCTTTGTTCACCGTCGTATTCTAAAAACACTGCTTGCAGGTCTTTAAATGGCCCCTCATTGATAGAAACCTTATCGTCTTTGCTGAACTGCTTTTCAGAATCGATGTGCCTTAACTGAGCTCGAATGGCGTTAACGACAGCCGTTGGCACGATAGCTGGCTCATTTCCAAAGTTAATCAGCTTAGCCACGCCTCGTGTAGATCGAATAGGGCGCCAATTACTCTCTTCTTTGGAGAGGTAAATGAATAGATAACCTGGAAAAAGCGGTGTCTCTATTTCAGTTCGCTTTCCTTGTTTGATTTGCTCAGTTTTAAGCAGCGGCAGGTAGGTTTCAAAACCTTGCTGTTCAAGCTCAAATTGGGCTTTAAACAATTGACCAGGCTTTGATTGAATGACGAACCAGCTGTACATGACTTTGTCTCAAGAACTATTCTTAAAGCATTATAAACAAAAAAGAACGCGCCTTGAGAAATTCCATCTTCTCGCGGCGCGTAAGATTTTTGGCATTTGCCTGAGATCCCTCTCATCACTTCAATCCTTTGAAGTGTTTGTAAAGCAAACAACACTCCATTGCAGTTCACTTTACTGGGATCACTCCCATGTGAGCCACTCCTTTGGCTCCTTTAGCTACCTAGGTAACTAAATCAAAATAGTGTGCGCTTTGAAAAACTCCCTTTTCTCGCCACGCAACAGATATTAGTCGAAACTTGAGATCCCTCTCCAAACCTCACTCCGTTGAGGTTTGAGTGTAATGCATCATTGCCATCCTTAGCCGATCACATCACTGGACATTAAACGACAGACTCAATCGAAGGGACTCATTCCTGTAAAACTGTAGTGCCTGCTAGGGAACACTACAGAGTCAGAGTCTATCGTTCAGGGATCCCTCCCTGCTGTGCCCATCCTGCGGCACCCTTAACCGCCCTCATAACACGGTTAAATATATGGTTGATGCGCATTGAAAAACTCCCTCTTTTCGCGGCGCATCAGATTTTGGCAATTGCCGAAGATCCCTCTCCAAACCCAAATCCCTTTGGGTATTTGCATGCATCGGATCATCCTTGATCGATCAACATGTCGATTTCAATCAGCTCTCAGGAGCGAAGGGGGAGCTCACTAACTAATCCACTATGCTGGATGGATTGGTTAGGTGGAAAACCGATTCGAGATCTCTCTCGTTATCCCCATTCCGTCGGGGATGTATATAGGTATAGAACAAGATTTAAATTTTTGCGTAATAAAAAATGAAAAAAAGTTTAAAAAAGTTCGATTTTTTAACAAAAACCCAGAGCAACATCTCTCTCAAACCCCTATGGATAGTGACTTTCAGGTAGATTTTAAAAAACTAAAAAAATTTGTCGTTTTTTTCTAAAAAATGATGGCCATCGCAAATCTAAGACTAACTAGTGGAATAAAAAACAAAAAAATTACGCACATTTTCAAATCCTCTGCTAAACCTTAATGAGGTGTCCACGGAGGGATAGTTATTGTGAATTCATTTGAATCAGCCATATACAGCATTACGACATTAGCCAAGCTTAGACATAAAGCTTGCGATACAGAGCAGTTGCGCCATCAATGGCAAACATCCAAATCCACACTGACAGAAACGGATTTCATAAGAGCGCTAAACTCACTTAACCTAAAAGCAGGGATAAGAAACTGTAAAATCAGTGACTTACACAATGAATTTATGCCCGTTGCAGCACCTATGTCCGATGGGCAATACCTCACCCTTCTTCGCGTTAATCAAAATGGGCAGGATTGGTTCTGCTTAGTCATCAAGCCCGGCGAGACCACACCCAGAAAACTCAATTTGGCAGAGTTTGATCAGCTCTGGGATAACAGAATTATTTTCATTAAAGAGCGAGAAACCCTAGGTTATGATCGCCGATTTGATCTGAAATGGTTTATTCCTTCCCTGATTAAACACAAAGGGATTTTTACCGAAGCCATCATAATTTCTGTATTCCTTCAGCTATTTGCCCTAGCCACGCCCTTTTTCTTTCAAATCGTTATGGACAAAGTGCTGGTGCATAGAGGCTTCACTACGCTGGATATTCTGGCCATCGGATTTGCTGCACTGCTGATGTTTGAATTGGTGATGGGCATCGTTCGCAACTACCTGATGGTTCATACCACCAGCAGAATTGACGTGGAGCTTGGCGCTAAGCTTTTTAACCATGTCATGCGCTTACCTGCAGCCTATTTCGATTCACGCCAAGTAGGGCATACCGTGGCGAGAATCAAAGAGCTAGACACACTAAGGGAGTTCATCACTGGGGGTGCATTGACCCTGATGATTGATCTTAGCTTTCTTCTGCTCTTCATCGCTGTGCTTTGGATGTTTAGCCCTACGCTCACGTGGATCGTTCTTGGGTCACTTCCGTGCTACTTGCTGTTATCTATACTCATCACACCCACTTTGCGCCATCGCTTAAATGAGAGTTTCAAACGCAGTGCCGAAAACCAAGCGTTTCTGGTTGAATCGATCACGGGCATCGATACCGTTAAATCAATGGCGCTTGAGCCAAAGATGCAGCAACGCTGGGAAAAGCAGATTGCCCAAGCGACCAGCATCGGCTTCAAAGCTAAAAACCTCGGTAATATCGCGACTCAAATTGCTCAGTTTATTAGCAAGTTCACCACGGTGTTAATTATCTGGTTTGGTGCCCTTCTGGTCATGGACAATCAGTTAACCATCGGTGAATTGATTGCATTTAATATGATCGCGGGTCGAGTCAGCGCACCCATTTTGAAACTGGTTCAACTCTGGCAAGACGTCCAACAAGCGGGTATATCCTTGAAACGTCTCGGCGATATACTCAATACGCCCTCTGAGTCTGACGCTCAGACAAGCCAAGCGTCTCTCCCTAGCTTGCAAGGCTCCATTGCCTTTCAACACGTCAGTTTTCGCTACAGTCTGAATAGCCCCACGGTTCTGAATAGGATCAACCTTGAGATCAACGCCGGAGAATCGATCGGTATTGTCGGCGCTTCAGGCTCTGGCAAAAGCACACTGACCAAGCTGATTCAACGGACTTACCTACCCAACTTAGGAAAGGTGCTCATTGATGGTGTTGATTTAGCACAGGTCAACACTGATTGGCTTAGATCCAATATCAGCGTCGTTCCACAAGAGAGCTTTTTATTCAATAAAAGTGTGCGCGACAACATTGCGATACGCACACCCGGTGAATCGCTAGAAACCATTGTCAAAGCCGCCAAACTGGCCGGTGCGCACGAGTTTATCACTGAGCTTCCAGCTGCTTATGACACCTTGGCGGGTGAGCGTGGCAGCAACCTCTCAGGGGGGCAGCGCCAGCGAATCGCGATAGCGAGAGCCCTGATCAGCAATCCAAAAATTCTGATTTTTGACGAAGCAACGAGCGCGCTCGATTACATTTCAGAAGAGAAAATCCGTCAGCAGATGCACTTGATCTGCAAAGGGCGCACCGTCATCACCGTCGCTCACCGCCTCAACACAGTAAGACACTGCGATCGAATTCTTGTACTTGATCAAGGCGAGTTAGCTGAGTCTGGCACCCATCAAGAGCTGATGACATTAAACGGCCGCTACGCCGAAATGATTCGTCTTCAATCGGCCGATCAACCATCAGAATTTAAGGAGGCCATCGCATGAGGCTGACATCAAAAGAGCTGCACGATTTTTTACCTGGTGCGCTACTGATTCAAGAGCGACCACCCAAGAAATGGCCGAGGGTAACTGCCTACTTAATCGCCCTGCTGATGATGTCAGGGCTCACCTGGGCGTCTATTGGTGAGGTCGACATTGTGGCAAGGGCATCTGGAAAAGTCATTCCAACTGGACAAACAAAACGAGTTCAATCGTCTATCACAGGGAAAATCGATGCCATCCACATCACCAATGGTGATGAGGTTCAAGCCGGTGAAACCCTCATTGAACTGGATGCCACGGAACCCTTTAATCAACTCCAACAGAGGCTGGAGCAATATGAGTTTAAGCAACACGAGATAGAACGCACCTGGCACTTTGCTGAGTATTTAGAGAAAGGCAACGTCAAGTATCTGTCATCCTCTAACCCTCAACAGGCGCTTTTCTCAGAACAGATAGAGAGTTATACCCGAAAAATTGAACAGTTAAACGCGCAACTGCGCAGCTCAGAATTGAGTCATTCACAGGCTAAAACGCAACTCGATTCAATGTCACGACTCCGCTCAATTGTTGAGGCCGAAACAGAAGCGATTGAGTCATTGGTTAAAAACGGCGCTGCATCAAACAGCGCCCTTCTTACCCAACGCCAACGGCTTATTGAAGTGGAAGCTAGCGTAAGGGCGTTACAACTGGACGTAGCTTCAACCTTGAGCCAGGCCGTTTCAATTCAAAAGCAGATCCAAGCATTTAAAGCAGAGAGCAAAGCGCAGACGTTGAACGAGCTGCTTCGACTGCAAGAGGCAGCCAGAGTTCTTAACGGCGATATCACCCAATTAGAGTGGTTTATTGAGCAGCATAACATTCGCGCACCGATTGACGGGATAGTCAGTGATCTCAACGCATTTACAGTTGGCGCTATCGCTACCAGCGCTGAGACCCTAATGAATCTTGTGCCACTGAATCAATCATTAAGAGTCGAAGCCTGGTTGCAAAACAGCGATGTAGGTTTTGTACAAACAGGCCAACGCGCCGAAATTAAAGTGGATGCATTCTCGTTCACAAAATACGGCGTAATCGATGCTGAGATCGTTCACCTTGGCGCCGATGCACAACAAAATGAACAAGGCGTTTTACTCTTTCCTGCAGAACTTAAACTCTTCTCAGAAACCTTAGAAATCGACGGCAATTCCCACCCCCTGCAACCCGGGATGAGCGTCAGCGCGGAATTAAAAACAGGCAAAAGGAGGATCATCGAATATCTACTTTCACCGTTACTAAGAATGAAAACTGACTCAATTGAGGAGCGTTAAATGGAAAATGAAGAAGAACATGATGTGTTTAAGGAAGAACCGGTCACTCTTAAACAAATACTATTTGGAAAACTAATCTTCTTTGGGACTCTAACTATTTTCATGTTGTTTATCCCAAAAAATGAATATTTCCAATACTTCGGTTACACAGTAATCATAGCAATCATTACAGCTCTAGTTTCACGAATGAAACTGGTTTCTATGAGTACTACACATTATCTATTACTGGGTCTAACAGGATACGGAATTGCCCTATGGATCCTCGCAATCACTCAAGCATTTAATAAATAAAAGGATATAAAGATGACGACTATCGCCAAGGAAGGTTTTGTTGACGCACTTTCACTAACCGTAAGCACCCATACCTATGAACGAAACGTGGGTATATTCAGTTCTAAAGAATCTACAACACTAGAAAAATTATCAGCTTTTGCTGCTATTACTGCAGCTGCAATTGACGCTACTACAGACAGCATATCTCCATTGGGCATGACTTTAGGGCGTATGTTTGGAACCGTTGCTTTTACCACAGCCCTTGCTGAGGTCCTTGAGGATTTTGATCAAGGTGAATTCGAACTTGGAAATGCAATCGCACTAGTTGGCACAGCCGCCTCACTGGTACCCGGTCCTCATACTGCCGCTCTAGTGCCATTGATGGCGCTCTATCCGCTTGCCGATGACTTTGGCGAGTATCTCGCTGAAAAGGGAACATTAGATCCGATCTTCGACCTGCTTTTGCATCAGCCTGATGTGGAACTCACCTGGAACGATTGGGAGTTTGCAGCGAACGATCAATATGTTGAGGCACCCAGTTTCGCCAATGCAGAGTCGATCACCTCACCACTCGTTTTAGATCTGGACGGAGACGGAGTCGAAACTATTGGTATTGATCAAGGTGTCTATTTCGACCACGCTGGCGATGGTTTTGCTGAAAAAACTGGATGGGTATCACCTGATGATGGCGTGTTGGCCATCGACCTGAATAATAATGGCAAAATCGATGACGGAACGGAGCTGTTTGGTAATAACACCCAGCTATCTAACGGAGACAAGGCCGCCAATGGGTTTGAGGCTCTAAAAGAGTACGACTCTAATTCCGATGGGGTGATCGATGAGTTTGATCGAGATTTCCAAGCGCTTAAAGTCTGGCAAGACCTCAATTTAGATGGACAAACTCAAGAGTTTGAACTGAAAACTCTAGAAGAGCTCGGAATCACATCGATCAACCTGGACTACTCTGAAGATTCACAGCAACAACAAGGCAACCACTTCATTCAAACGAGCTCGTTTGCAAATACAAATAGCCCTTCCAATGAGCTGGTCGATGTCTGGTTTCAAACTGATGAAACGCAATCCATCTATCAGGATTCCACTCAAACAGCTGATGACCTAATCAACTACCCTGATATTAAGGGCTGGGGTTATGTGGCCAACCTACAACAGGTAATGGCACACAATACAGAGCTCAAATCGATGGTTGACCAGTTCATTCAAGAGTCCGACCCTGCTGCACGATCTGCGTTGGTTAATGAGATCATCTACCAGTGGACGGGGGTAGCCGACGTCGACCCCTACAGTCGCGACCCAAGCCGCATTTATGGGCACGTCATGGATGCTCGACAGCTTGAGGCGTTAGAAGAGTTAACGGCTAAAGACTATGTTGGCACCTGGTGCTGGGGTGAACATGACCCAAACCCACATGGCCGCGCGGCACCGGTTCTGATCGCACAATTCAAAGCATTTAGCGACTATGTCGAAGGGCAGCTCAACGCCCAAACCCACTATGCTGAGGCTTTTGATTTGATTGGGGTTAAATTTGATTCAAGCACCGGTCAGTTCGCTCCAGATACCGCCAACTTCGAAGCCCATCTGCAAAGCCTTATCGATCAAAACGATCTGTCACAAGCCAACTTACTCTTCAAAACAGTGCAGCAGCTATCGAATCTGTCGCCCGCTTATGACGATGTAATAGATGATTTGAAAGAGAATCCCTCTCTTGCCCCTTGGCTGATTGATTCACAGATTTTGGGCACAGACGCTTCTGAGACCCTGACGGGCTCAAATGCTGATGATCTAATCACCGGTGGTTTAGGCGATGACCAACTTTTTGGTGGTGAGGGGAACGATCTGTACCGCTACAGCATTGGGGATGGCTCTGATCAAATCTATGACAGCCAAGGAGAGGATGTAATTCTGTTTGGCGAAGGTATCTCAGTCAGCAACCTTTTGTTTGAGCGGGGCATCAGTCACGTCGATATTCATCTGCTGAATGAAGATGGCGCAAAAAGTGGCGCTGCTATTCGGTTAGAAAACGTATTCGACTTTGATGGCAGCCTTCAGGAGGGCGTCATTGAAACCCTTCGTTTTTATGATGGCATGGCGCTTACGCTAACAGAAGTGATTACTCACTTTTCGACAGAGGGCGGCAACAGCGATGATTATTTATTCGGTTCCGATCTGGCGGATACACTTCAAGGCAATCAAGGTAATGACACACTTTACGGTGGATCTGGAGATGATCTTTACCTATTCACTCAAGGGGATGGACAAGACACCTTCATTGAACATTCCGGAAGAGACACAATTCGTATCGTTGGAATAGAGCAATCTGATCAGCTAACACTTCGACGCATTGGAACAGCTGGAGAGGATCTACTGATCCAATTCTCAGACCAAAACGGTCAATTAACGGGAGACCAGATCACCATTAAACAAGTCTATGACCAAGGCGCTGTTACACTCAATGTGATTGAGAATATAGAGCTAGTGAATTCGGAAGGGGTTTCAACACAGCACTCTATTTTTGAGCTTAACAGCCTCTACCAATCACTCGACTCCAATAGACTCTTTGGACTTGAGGGGGATGATGCGTTGCTAGGAAACGAGGCCAATGAATACCTAGAGGGCGCCGGTGGTGATGACCATTTAATGGGTAACCGTGGAGATGATCACTTATCAGGAGGTCAAGGAGGTGACCTGTTAGTAGGTGGTGAAGGTGCTGACGTTTTGCAAGGAGGTAAAGGCAAAGACTCCTACCTCTTTAGCCGAGGTCACGGTCAAGATGTGATCAACAACCGCGATCGTGACTCCATCGATAGGGTGCTGTTCGATTCCACTATTAGCAAAAAACAGGTCGATATCAGCCGCATCAACGATGATCTTTTGATCGAAACTGGGCAGCCGGGGGATCTAATTACCGTCAAATCCTTCTTTAATGGCGATCTGATATCACTCGACACCATCAAATTGATTGAGTTCAGTAACGGTGAACAGATGAATCTATCGGACATTGCCCAACAGACCCTTGCGACCAGCAACGGCGATGATCATATCCAAGGCTTAGCCTCTGCTGATGTCATCAGTGGTCATGGTGGCGAGGATACTATCTCCGGGGGTGGCGGCAATGATCTTATCCACGGAGATCAGAACAACGATCTCATCTATGGCGATTCCGGCGATGACGAACTCTTTGGTGATCAGGGAGAAGATCGTCTACATGGTGGCAGCGGTTCCGATCAACTGTTTGGTGGCAACGAGTCGGATCAACTTTATGGTGGGTCTGGCGACGATCAGCTATCAGGCGATAACGGCAGGGATCATCTCTTTGGGGGGAGTGGCCAAGATACACTTATGGGCGGCAACGGCGATGACCAGTTAACCGGCGGTAAAGGGGATGACCTGCTGGAGGGCGGAAAAGGCGATGATACTTACATTATTCGAGCGAATGATGGATCTGACCAAATAGTGGATAGCAGTGGGAGTGATACGATTGTATTGGAAGGCATCAATTGGGAGCGTCTACAGTTGGAGATGCTCAATGATTCGCTACTGATAAAAGACCGTGATTCCAGCACCGAGGTGACTATTCAATCGGCTAATAAAGATGGCATTGAGAGGATAGAAACTGAAGATGGCTGGGCTGACATGGCTGATATCTACGCCATCATTCATGCAATTGCCCAGTTTGATGCACTCGATGAAGAAGAGGTGACGTTGGAGGATAGAAACACCCTCAACAACACCTTAGCGACTGCCTGGCATAGTGAGTGATATTGATACTCGATAAGGGGGTCAGACCGAAAGGTCAGCCCCCTTAAGTTACCCCTGAGATGAATTCCATTTAGATAAAGTGATACAATTGTATCACTTAAAACTCAGGGGTTATCTATGAAAACAGAGTTAGTAACCAACCTTAAAAGGCACGCGACTAAAATTCTTAGTGAGTTGCACGTCAACAAGGAGCCTATCTTGATTACAGAACATGGACAGCCTTCGGCCTACCTAGTAGACGTAGAAGATTACGAGTACATGCAAAACCGATTGGCTTTGCTTGAAGCGATTGCGCTTGGTGAAAAAGACGTTGCTGAAGGCAAAGTTCATACTCAAGCTGAAGTAGAAGCCAAGTTGGACAAATGGCTAAGCTAATCTGGACAGAAAAAGCGATCGATGACCTTTCAGAATTAGCAGAGTATGTTGCTATTAGTGACAGAGCCGCAGCAAAGCAGTTAGTGCAGAGAATACTGTCTAGCGTCAGGCGACTGGAACAATATCCTGAATCAGGTCGCCGCTTACCTGAGCTTCCATTACAAAACTACAGGGAAGTGATCACTCCACCCTCACGCATCGTCTACAGAATCGAGAAAGAAAATGTCTTCGTAATTAGGGTGATACGACAAGAACGCGATTTAAGGCGGTTAATGCTAGGGCTTAACACTCATAACCGATAAGTCATTCAAATAAAATCGCGGCCTTAATAAGACCGCTCCAACTTATCGAGTAGCTTCTGCGCGTGCAGCAGCGGCGCCAGCTGCATCGCCGGCTTGTTCGCGAATCAGTGCCAGCTCACGCCAGAGTTTGCGCTGATAATCGGGAAGTCCCGTTGCAACGGCAACACCTCTTAGCGCAACCTGCTCTGCCTGAATCAGATTCAGCTGGCGGCGTTTAATAGACGCTAAATGCAAATAGACCTGTGGATCGCGCGGTGAGATACGCAGTGCGCGTTCAACTTGGGATTCAGCAGCTGCCAGATCACCTCTATCCGCAGCCTGTTTTGCTTCAGCGAGCAACGACACTGTTGCTGAGTTGGAACTTTCATCAATCGCGAGCGGCTCAGAGGGAGCAATTTGAGCGGGTTGTTGTGAAGGTTGAGTTGGTGCGAAGTTCGGCACATCGTAGATGGGGGCAACATTCACATCACCGCGGGGTTCCACCGGAACAACCGCGCCGGGTGCAACCTTTGCATTGCGTGGCGACACATCACGCTCCTCTACCGGAGTGAGGTAAGGGCTTGGGCCTGCACAACCGACCAGCAAGGTCAGCACAGCTGAAGTGGATAAAGATTGGTACAGATTCATGAACCGACTCGATGTTCTCAAGATTAAGACGCACTAAGAATAATCAGTTGATTGCAGAAAATCTAATTAAACCAACCTTTGAACCAGTCTAATGGCGATTTAATCGCCTCCCCAGGTTTGCGTTTGCCACCACAGCTGACACGTTGAACCGGTTCTGTGCCCTGAATGTAGGGAACCGAACGAGCCCCCTCACACTGCTGATCAGTTTGAACATTTTGAGATGCATCGACCCAAACGTACTCCACCTCTCTAGGTTTTAAAGCTAAATAGGGTTCGGGCTGCTCTCTCTTCATCAGATCCGTCCACACCTTTAATGCGCCGCCTGATCCAGTAAAAGGTAAGGTCGCATTGTCATCCCGGCCAACCCAAACAACGGCTAAACGGCTGCCGGTAAATCCAGCAAACCAACTGTCTCGCTGCTGATCAGATGTCCCTGTTTTACCCGCCACATTTAAGTTGCTGGGAAGCGTTCTGTAGAGCGATCTAGCCGTACCCTCACGAGCCACCGATTGCATTGCGTAGTGAATCAGATGAACCTGTTTAGGATCAACGACTTGATTGAGCTTAAAGGGGTAGCGAGAGAGCTCTTGCCCATAGGCATCGGTGACTCGACGAATGGCGCGAAGCGGCATTCTGAACCCATTCGCGGCTAGCGTTTGATAGACCTGCGCTACTTCAATAGGTGCCAAGTTGAGCGCTCCCAATAGCAGCGATGGGTAGGGTTTGATCTCTGAATCAACGCCTAGTCGCTTCAACATATCGATGACCGAATCGACTCCTATATCCAGACCTAAGCGTGCTGAGGAGAGATTGTAGGAGCGCGAAATGGCCTCATACAGGGGCACCATACCCTTCTCTTTGCCATCAAAGTTCTCAGGTGACCATACCGACCCGTCCGGCTGCTGCATCTGAAAGGCGCTGTCTTCGATCAGTGTCGTTAGGGTGTACCCCTTCTCTAACGCGGCCAAGAAGGTGGCCGGTTTAACTAAGGAACCAATCGGGCGGCGAGCATCCAAGGCCCGGTTAAATCCAGCAAATCGGGCATTACGTCCACCAATAACCGCTAACAACTCTCCTGTTTGCGGATCGGTAACCACCGTTGCGCCCTGCAGAGGCTGTGCTTTTTTGCCGTACTGTTTTTCTAACAACGCGATACGTTCACTTAACGCCGAAGCCGCATTCTGCTGCACTAAAGGATCCAGTGCTGTAAAAATACGAATCCCCTCAGAATTCAAATCCTCTTCGCGATACTCCTGTCGAAGCTGACGTTTAACCACATCGAGGTAGGCTGGGTAAGCCCCTTTTAAACGGGTGCCTCGTTTAATGACATCAAGCGGTTGTTGTATCGCACGTTGATACTGATTGGAGCTGATCATCGCTTGATCCAACAGCAGTTTCAGTACCAGATCACGGCGTTTTAGAGCTCTCTCTGGGTGACGCCGAGGATCATAATAAGAAGGCCCTTTAACCAACCCAGCTAGCAATGCAATGTGATGCAGCTCGAGTTCAGCGGCGGGACGGCCGAAGTAGAAGAGGCTACCTTGACCAAAACCGTGGATCGCACGCGCGCCATCCTGTCCCAGATAAACCTCATTAAGATAGGCCTCAAGAATCTCATCTTTCTCGTAGTGAAGATCCAACAGAACCGCCATCGGCAGTTCAAGCAATTTACGCGAGAGGGTTCTCTCAGAGGTCAGGTAGAAGTTCTTGATCAACTGCTGAGTAAGGGTACTCCCCCCCTGAACAAATCGACCCGCACGAAGATTGACCCACATCGCACGGGCAATGCCTTTCAAAGAGATGCCGAAATGATCGTAAAAGGCCCGATCTTCAACGGCAACTAGGGCCTGGGGCAGTAGACTGGGCACATCTTGAATACGCACCAGTTCACGATCTTCATTATCACCAGGGTAGATCCCCCCTATCAGCACCGGTTCTAAACGCGCCAACGTCATGGAGCGATTGTTAGCATCCATCAGGCGGGCTATCTGGCCTTGCTGAAAGCTAAGGGTGACGCGTTTTGATCGTTCAGCGCCCTCAGGAAAATCAAAGCCACGAGTGTAGATGTCGGCTCGATTGGCACTGACTCGCGCTGTGCCAGGGCGATTGACCTGATTACCAATACTGTAACCCAGCGCTTTTAGTTCAAGCTGCAAAGCAGCAGAGTCCAAGCGTTGGCCTGGGTAGAGTTCTAATGGGCGTGCATAGACCTTAGCCGGCAACGACCAGCGTTTGCCTTCAAACTTTTCACGCACCTGCGCATCGAGGTAGACCAGACCCACCGCAGCAACAACGGTAGCGACCAAGCCCAGTTTAAAAAGAAACCAAAACAGCGATTTAGCCCAATTGCGGCTCGATTTTGCTTTGGTTTGCTTAGATTGATGTCTCTTTTTTGTCATCTTCTCAGTATAATCTTCGACTCGCTGGTGCGTATTTCGTTAGGCCAGCTTATGTTTAGTAAGGGCAGTTTAGTCGAACTATGGAATCCACGCTGGTAAACAATCTACTCAATCCAGCTTGCTACCCGCATGAGGTGAGCGAGTTTGAAGTGATTGAGACGCACATCGCGTGGCTTATCAGAACCGGCGAGTTCGTCTACAAAATCAAAAAGCCGGTCAACTTTGGATTTTTAGATTTTACTACACTTGAGAAGCGAAAGTACTTTTGTGAGGAGGAACTTCGCCTCAATCAACGTCTTTCTGAAAATACCTATATTGAAGTTGTGGCTATCGGCGGTACTGAGAGCGATCCAGTGATTGGAGCGACAGGTGAGCCGATCGAATACGCCGTCAAAATGCGTGAGTTTGCTTCAGGGCTACTGCTCTCCGAGCTACTAAACGTCTACAAATTCGACCCCAACTGGATCGATAAACTGGCTGATAAAATTGCTGACTTCCATCAGCGCGCACCCATTGTTGCCCCCGGAAGTCCATGGGGTGAACCCGATAGCATTGCCGCCATTTCCGAAGATAACTACAGGGACATCGATCGTTCGCTTATTCCCGAAGAGGATGCCAAAGAGCTCGACCGTCTTTGGCAGCACATTAAAGATCGTTACCAACTGCTTGAACCCTTAATGCGTCGTCGCAAGCTCGATGGCTCGATTCGTGAGTGTCACGGTGATCTTCACCTGGGCAACATCACCTTAGATGGTGATTCACTCCTCGTGTTTGACTGCATTGAGTTCAACCTAGAGTTCCGTTGGATCGATAAGATGTCGGACCTTGGCTTCCTGTTGATGGACCTAGAGGCTAACGGCCACCCTCGTTGGGCGAACCGTTGTCTTAACCGCTATATGGAGATCACCGGCGATTACGAAGGGTTAATTCTACTGCCCTACTACAAAGCGCACCGCGCGATGGTACGAGCGAAAGTCGCCATGTTGGGCGAGAAACCCAATCTTGCTGAGTTCCAACACTACCTTAAACTGACCGCCGAATACGCGGCTGCGCCACTACCGATGTTGGTGATGATGCAGGGGATTAGCGGCTCCGGTAAATCACATATCTCTAGCAAATTAGCCGAGCTGATCTCCGGTGTTCGTGTACGATCAAGTGCTGAGCGTAAAAAGATCTATCGCAAAGCGTCTCGCGAAGGTGAAAGCCTTGAGATGTACGGTGCAGACATGAATATGCGCACTTTCCTAGAGATGAAGCGCGTCTCTGGCATTCTGTTAGAAGCGGGCCAGACTCTGATTCTGGATGCCGCATACATTCGCCAACGTTCACGTCGACAGTTTCTGCAACTGGCCGAAGAGCTGGGCTGCCCAGCACGAATCATCGCTTGTGAACCCCCAGAAAAGGTCATCGAGGCGCGCCTGGCTAAACGATCTGAAGAGCGTGAAGACCCAACGGATGCCACCATTGAAGTGATGCAAGCGCAAAAACGCGTCGCTGAGCCATTAAGTGAAGAGGAAGAGAAGATCGCCCTTCACATCGATACCAGCGAAGAGAATGCGCACCTTAAGATCATTCAATACTTGATTGATCAGAAGCTGCTACCAGAGACGGTAAACTGCGGATAACCCTCCTCAGTGGGCTCTGCACTCTCGACTTCCACCTCGAACAGTTGCCTTAAGTGAGCGACCGTTAGAACAGAGTGGTCACCCTCGACAACAGAGTCTTGGGTGCCAAGTAAGTAAAAGTAATCCCCCATTCGTGAAGCCAAACTCGCCTCTTGAAGGGTCACAACAACCGCATAGCCCTCCTCTTTAAATGATCTAAGTAGCTCCCCTGCCCGGCGTTTAAACTCCGCATCCATGGCAGTGCAAGGCTCTTCAATTAATATTAGGCTGGGCTCATTGGGGCGACTCACCAAATCACAGGCCAGCTGCACACGCTGCCTCTCTCCTCTCGAGAGCGTTTTAAAGGGGCGCTGCAATATTGATTCGAGTAACAACTGAGTTTTTACCCTTTCACTGCGCGATTCGAAAAAGACTTCATCAGCACCCGAAGAGTGACCGGCCTGCAGAAGCAGAGACGAAACATTCATATCAGGATCAAGATTAAACTTTGAGAGAGACTGGCTTAACTCAGAAAAATGGCCAAACAGATCCACGTCATAGGCCTGTAAAATGACACTGACTTTGTGACGTTTAAAGGGATGAACAGGCATACCGTTTCTCTCTGTAAAGCATTAAAATTTGGAAAAATTTTAGGTGTAACCCATGATTCTCTGCAGTGTATCGGATTTAGTCGACGGTGAAAGCCGTGGTTTTGAACGGGAGGGCCTATCCCTTTTTGTTGTAAAACAGGGCGACCAACTCTCAATTTTCAAAAACAGCTGCCCCCATCGCGGAATTCGCCTAGAGTGGCAACCAGACACTTTCTTGGATGTCGAAAAGCAGTTCATCCAATGCGCCACGCATGGCGCACTTTTCACGATAAACGAGGGTGAATGCATTGCGGGCCCCTGCCCAGGTGAACGGTTAGAGGCGATCCCCTTTGAAATCATCGACGGGAATATTAGGTTAACGATTTAACCTCTAGTGTCGCTGACAAACTGTTCAATTCGGTTAAGCGCCTCATCGATATTGGCCAAAGAGGTGGTGTAAGCGAAGCGAACAAATTTGTGCGCCTGATACTCACCAAAATCGGCACCAGGCGTCGCGACCACGCCCGCCCTCTCTAGTAACTCCCAGCACCAACTAAAGCTGTCATCACACAAGTCTGAAGCATCGGCATAGATATAAAAAGCACCCGCTGGCGTTCTAGGGACTTTAAAACCAATTCGCTTGAGCCCTTCTAACAGGCGATCACGTCGCTGCTGCAACTCCTCTCTTCGCAACTCGAACAGTTCAATCGCATCAGGTTCGAATGCTCTGAGCGCAGCATACTGAGACAAGGTCGTGGGAGAAATGTAGAGATTTTGTGCCATCTTCTCCATTTCAGCCACCGCTGATGCATCCGCTACCAACCAACCCAAGCGCCAGCCCGTCATGCCGAAATATTTTGAAAACGAGTTGATCACGATGCAGTTTGTATCGATGCTAAAGGCACTGGGAGTCTCTGCACCGTAGGTTAGGCCGTGGTAGATCTCATCAACAACCAAGGTGCCACCTAAACGAGAGACCGTTGCTGCAATATTGGCAAGCTCTTGTGGATCGATGACCGCTCCGGTTGGGTTAGCTGGCGAGGCAATAAGAACGCCTGCAGTCTGTTCATCCCAATGCTGCTCAACCAATTCAGCGGTTAATTGGTAGTTCTGTTCATGATCCACGGGAATAGAGACCGCTTGGGCCTCCACTATGCGCAAAAATTGACGATTACAGGGGTAGCCTGGATCGGCCATCAATATCTTTTGATCACGATTGGCTAACAGGGCAAAGGTCAATTGCAGTGCAGCTGAAGCACCTGCTGTGACTAACACATTGTCTGCGGCGATCTTCTGCCCGTAACGCTGTTGGTGAAAGGCTGCAATTTTTTCACGAAGAGCCGAAATACCTGCTGCCGGTGTGTAGGTCATAGGGGTAGTGTCCAGCAGACGTTTTGCCTCCTCGATCACCTGGGGTGCCGCACCAAAATCGGGTTCGCCCGCCCCTAAATGGATGATAGAGCGCCCCTGATCGGCTAACGCATGAGCGTGTTTAAGCAGATCCATCACTTTAAAGGATTCAATTAACTGCGAACGCTGACTCCAACTCTTAGACATATCACCTCCCGATCGAATCGACACAGTATACTTGTTACACCAACAGAGACTAGCCATCTTTATACTGTTCTGGTAACTTCGCTGACTTACTAAAAAACGGACTCTCTCGATCCAACGTATTACCCAATAATCGAGAGCAATAATACAATCACAGGGTACGAGGCAGACACTATGCCAAGCAGTAATACTGAATCTTTTACTCACATTGCGCCATACGACATCAAAGACTCAGAAGAGTACATGAACGATGCGCAGAAGGATCACTTCCGACTTATTCTTAAAGAGTGGAAGCGCGAACTGATGGAAGAGGTCGATATGACCATCAACCACCTTAAGGAAGAGGCTAGCAACTTTGCTGACCCTGCCGATCGTGCCAGCCAGGAAGAGGAGTTCAGCCTTGAACTTCGCACACGAGATCGTGAGCGCAAGCTGATTCGCAAGATCGATAAAGCACTCGAGTCAATCGATGAAGACGATTTCGGCTATTGTGAAGCCTGCGGTGTAGAGATCGGTATTCGCCGACTCGAAGCTCGACCAACGGCAACTCTCTGTATCGACTGCAAGACGCTTGCAGAGATAAAAGAAAAGCAGACAGGCAAATAATAGAAGCGCGGTTTGTACCGCGCTTTTTTATGTCCTTTATATTCATACAATGAACTACATTGGTCGATTCGCCCCCTCTCCAACAGGCCCTCTTCACGAAGGCTCACTGCTAACCGCGCTGGCCAGTTACCTAGAAGCTAAAAAGCATCATGGACTTTGGCTAGTCCGAATAGAGGATCTTGATCAACCACGCTGTCAGCAGGCGCATGAAAAGGCGATTCTTGAAGCGCTAGAAGCCTACGGTCTCCATTGGGATAAAACGGTCATGCGTCAAACTGACCGAATCGATCGCTACACTGATCTCTTTCAGTCGCTCATCGCTCAAGGGCAGGCATATCGCTGTGGTTGTAGCCGAACGGACTTAAAGAGTCGGCACGCCTTACCGCATTACGATCGGTACTGTTTGCTGCACCCTGCCAATAAAGAGCCAACCGCAGTCCGATTTAAAGTGGAGCAATGTTCAGGGTTTGATGACCTCCTTCAAGGCTCTCAGCCGACTCCTTCAGAAGGGGTTGGTGATTTCATTCTCTACCGTCGTGATGGCATTGTTGCTTATCAGCTTGCAGTCGTACTGGATGACTATGAACAGGGAGTGACTGACATTGTTAGAGGGTCAGATCTGCTTGATGAAACGCATAAACAGCGAGCACTGCAGCTCACACAGGACTACCCTCTGCTGAAATATGCTCATTTGCCGTTGGTGTTAGCCGCTGATGGACAAAAACTATCGAAACAGACCTTTGCGTGCGCCTTGCCAACAGAACCATTGGAAATCATTAAACAACTTAAAAAGGCGATGGTTAGGCTTGGGCAGATTGATGAAAAGTGCGATACACCGAGCGATGTAGAGACTTTTATTCAGTTCGCACTAGACGTTTGGGATATACAAAAAGTTCCAAAAGTTATTAAAAACAGCTAGTTATTTAGACTTTGGTATGAAGTGTTAAATTTTTTTCACTTTAGGGTTGAATAGAGCTAATGGATTACCTATAGTCGCTCCACAACAACAAGAAAGGACGGCGCAATACTTAGCTCAAATAAAAATAACAAGAGCAAAAGGTGCCGACGAAATACCTGCTCCGAATAAAAATAAAAATGGAGCATTACTCGATCGTGAGGACTGTCACCGCAAGGGACAATAAAAATAACACCAAATTATTGGTGGCAGCCTCACGCTCGAACCCCCAAACGCAAATCCTACCCCTCTAAAATTCATTTTATATAAGACATTTTCAGACCGGTTATTAATTCTTACTAACTACTGGTAGACTAGCGCCTTTGTATTTTGACTCGAACTGTTTTTAAATGACTTCTCAAATTGTTCTGTTCCTTTTGGGCATTGCCGCGATTGCTGGCCTCTATTTTGCGCTTCGTACTAAAGCGGCACCGATCACTGAAGCCAATATTGAAAACACCCAAGCGGATGATCTAGTCACAGCCATTTTGCCGGAAGGTGAACGTCGCGTTGTTCCCGAGTCGATCCATAACATTCCTCGCCACGCTCTGGATGACAATGCCATGCGTGTCGTCTACCGTTTGCTTGATAACGGCTACGATGGCTATCTAGTCGGTGGCTGTGTACGCGATCTTCTGGTCGGCAAAAACCCTAAAGATTTTGACGTTGCTACCTCCGCAACCCCTGAGCAAGCAGAACCCCTATTTAACCGTGCTCGACTTATTGGTCGCCGCTTCAAGATCGTCCACGTCCGTTTTGGTCGAGAGATCATCGAAGTCACCACTTTCCGTGCCGGACACGACAGCGTTTCAACCTCTAAGGATCAATCACGACAGGCCGCCTCTGGCATGCTGCTGCGTGATAATGTCTACGGCACGATCGAAGAGGATGCAAAGCGCCGCGACTTCTCGATTAACGCGCTCTACTACAACGTTGAAGACAACTCCGTTTACGACTTCGCTAATGGCTACCCAGATCTTCTGGAAAAACGCATTCGCATCATCGGCGATGCTGAAGAGCGCTACCGTGAAGACCCTGTTCGCATGCTGCGCGCCGCTCGCTTTGCTGCAAAACTGAGCTTTGATATCGACCCCGACACCGCCCAACCGATTCATAAACTGGGTGGCTTGATCAGCAAAGTCGCTCCTGCTCGCATGTTTGATGAAGTACTTAAGCTATTACAAACCGGCTACGGCGAAGCCTGCCTTCGCCAACTGCTCCGTTTTGATCTATTTAAGTACCTTCTACCGGCCACTGATCGCATGTTAGGTAGCGATGAGTACCCAGTCGAGCAGCTCGTTAACAATGCGTTACGCAATACTGATCGCCGTCTTGCTCAGGATAAGAGCGTCAACCCCGCTTTTCTATTTGCAGCGATGCTTTGGTACCCGCTGGTGGATCGCATGCGTGATCTTGAAGGACATAAAGACCTACCGCCTCTACAGCGACTTCACGAGGCCGCTAATCAGATCCTAGGTGAACAGGTCCGAGCGACTGCCATTCCAAGACGTTTCTCCACGACGATTCGTGAAATCTGGGAGATGCAGCACCGTCTAATCCGCCGCGATCGTGCCGATCAACTAATGGAGCACCCTCGCTTCCGTGCTGGCTACGATCTATTAGTGTTGCGTGAAGAGAGTGGTGAAGATCTTAACGGAATCAGTGGTTGGTGGACCGAATACCAGAACAGCCAACCCAATGCTCGTCCTCAGATACCCGCTGAAGAGCGCCGCAAACGCTCTCGCCGTCGCCGTCCTAATCGTAAGCCAAAAGAGCAGTCATAAGATGATTCGCGCCTATATTGGATTGGGCAGCAATTTAGAGAATCCTCTACAGCAGGTGGCTGACGCTCTGCGAGAACTTCAGGCGATTCCCAACTCTAAGCTAGTAGAGCACTCCAGACTCTATCGCTCCGACCCAGTGGGTCCTCCTGGACAACCCGACTACATCAATGCGGCTGCTTGCCTCGAGACAAGCTTAGAAGCTGAACAACTGTTGGATGAACTGCAAGCGATAGAGCAGTCCCATGATCGTGTTCGAGTGCAACACTGGGGGCCGAGAACCTTAGATCTGGATATTTTACTCTTTGGTGATCAAGCCATTAACACTGAGCGACTTACTGTACCCCACGCTTTTATGCGTGAGAGAAGCTTTGTCCTCTACCCTCTCGCTGAGATTGAACCCAATTTAGTGCTACCAAATGGTGATCACCTAAGCGAAATTTTGCTGGAATGTCCTATGGGCACACTGGAACCAATCGCACTATAATAGTGCGCATCTTATCGAATAGAGAGACTGATTAAATGAGCACACCAAGCCTGCACCGTTTAATTGAGAAAAAACAGGCGGGAGAGAAGTTTGCGGTTCTAACTGCTTACGATGCAACCTTCGCCCATGTCGCCAGCAGTGCTGGCGTAGACCTGATACTGGTCGGTGATTCATTGGGCATGGTTCTGCAAGGTGAATCCAGCACACTGCCGGTAACGGTTGACGATATGGCCTACCACACTCGCGCGGTGGCTATGGGCAACCAAGGGTCGCTGATCGTGTCTGACCTGCCCTTTATGAGCTACTCAAACACTCAGCAAGCGGAAGAGAGTGCCGCAAAACTGATGCGTGCAGGTGCTCACATAGTCAAATTGGAAGGCGGTGCTTGGTTAACTGACACCATTTCAGCACTCAGCCGCCAAGGCGTACCTGTCTGCGCACACCTAGGTTTAACACCACAATCGGTCAATAAATTGGGTGGATACAAGGTACAGGGACGCGACAATCATGCTGCGACGTTGATGCTTGAGGACGCTCAGCGCTTACAGGACGCAGGCGCAGATATGCTGGTGTTAGAGTGTGTGCCAACCCTACTGGCCTGTGAAATCACTAAAAACCTCGACATCCCAGTGATTGGCATCGGTGCAGGTAATCTTACCGATGCTCAAGTGCTTGTAATGCATGATCTGCTAGGTATTACACCTGGACGGCGTCCCAAATTCGTTAAAAACTTTATGGAAGGTGCTGGCTCGATCCAAGAGGCGATTGAACAGTACGTTGCCGACGTTAAAAGCGGCACATTCCCTGGCCCAGAGCACAGTTTCGAATAATCTATGAAAACCGTTACGACCATTGCCGAGCTTCGAGCTGCGGTCACTGCAGCACGTGCTGCAGGTAAAAAAATCGGCTTCGTGCCGACCATGGGCAACCTTCATCAAGGTCACTTAAATCTTTTGATTCGGGCTCGCGAGCTTTCAGACTTTGTTGTCTCATCGATCTTCGTTAACCCGTTACAGTTTAATAACGCTGACGACTTGGAACGATACCCGCGCACCCTTGAAGAGGATCAGGCAAGTCTGAAAGAGTTTGGCTGTGATCTGCTGTTTGCGCCAGCTGAGGCAGAGGTCTACCCAAAGGGTCGTGATTCACAGACCTTTGTTGAAGTACCAGAAGTCTCTAATCTTTACTGCGGTGCTAGCCGCCCCGGACACTTCCGCGGTGTCACGACCATCGTCAACAAACTGTTTAATTTGGTCCAACCTGACCTAGCGGTATTTGGTCGGAAAGACTTTCAACAGCTGCACGTGATCCGCCGTATGGTCGATGATCTATCGATGCCCATTGAGATTGTTGGGGAAGAGACAGCCCGTGCTGAATCAGGTTTAGCCCTGAGCTCTCGTAACGGTTATCTAACCGACAGCGAACTGGCTGCAGCGCCAGCGCTCTACCAGCAACTGAGCCAAATCCGTGATCAGGTTCAAGCGGGTAGCAATGAGTTTGCAGTGCTACAGGTCAAAGCGAGTGAAGCACTAGAAGAGGCAGGGTTCCGTCGTGATTACGTGCATATCGTTAATCGCAATACGCTTCAGCCGGCGACACCGGATGACACTCAATTGGTGATTTTAGCGGCCGCCTATTTGGGTCACGCTCGTCTAATTGATAATCTGGAGTTCGATCGCTAAGCCGTTGCGATCGAACCCTTACCAATCCCCTCAAACGCACGCACTTCAATCTGTTTGCCAGGTAGGGTTGCAGCAATGGTTTGCGCCAGGTGATTGGCGATCAACTCCACGGTAGATTCCGTGTCGATCATGTAGACCACTGAGGTAGGAAGCGTTAGGCTGAATGTCCCCTGGGGTGCTTGGTAGGCAAAATCGACAGACTGTTCAGTGCGACTGACAACGTGATCTTCTGTCCCTATGTAGATATCTTCAAAGCGCTTTGCCCACTGCGCTTCAAGTGCTAGATCACGCTCACCATCAACTAGAATGTGGATTCTTGAGCGGTGTCCATGAGCGATACGTTGGCAGTTACCCTCATGCTTCTGTAGACCGTGTGTGTAATGGTAGTAGGCACCGTCAATCACTTCCGGGTATAGGGTCACTTTGATACCACTGACCGTTGGAAAGATCGCAGCCAACTCCTGTTCACACCAACGAGCGACGGGTTCAGGCTCTACCGCATCCACAGGAAGGATCTCAAACGCTTGATGTGGCGCGCTGCATCTAAGTGTCTCACCCGATGGGTAGTGCCACTCCACAGTCGTGTTCTGTTCGGCTGAAGTCACCTTTAGGTTAGGTGTCTTATCAGCAATCACTAACGAGTGATCTAAGCCTGCATCAAACCACTGTTTCACGCGCTTTTTAACGATGCCAAAATCGACAATCATCCCCTCATCATTTAATTGGCCGTCCAGCTCTAAACGGACAGCCCAGGACTCACCCACAAGACCGCGTTGTGCGTCCAGATAGGTAAAATCAACATGGGTAAGATCATCAACAAATAGCTTCACACACGACTCCTAACAGTTTGTGCTGCTATTTTAGCGAATCGGGATAAGAAATCACCTGATTGTTCGCAGCCACTGGCTGCTCCGGTATAATGCAAAAATCTTAATTCAGGTGAACCCTTCCTATGCGACTCGATAAGTACCTTGCTCAATCCACCGGTTTCTCTCGTAAAGAGGTGAAGCGCATGCTGCACGCTGAAGAGGTACGAGTGAATGGCGAACTCGAAAAGAACCCCGCACGCAAAGTGGCTGAAGAGGATGAAGTCATTCTGGACGGCTACGAAATTGAAGCCCCGCGTGATCGCTACATCATGCTTAATAAACCCCTGGGTTACGTCTGCTCACACGACGAAGGGGATCATGCATCGGTGTTGGGTCTAATCGAGCTGCCCCGTGTTGATAACCTAACCATTGCCGGTCGGTTAGATGTTGATACAACAGGGTTAGTACTGCTCAGTGATAACGGGCAGTGGTGTCACCGTATCACCTCGCCACGTCATAAGCTGGGTAAGATCTATGAAGCGACCTTGGCAGACCCGATTGATGAGAGCTACATCGAGAAATTCGAGCGCGGTATTCAGCTTAATGGTGAGAAAGAGCTCACTAAACCGGCAAAATTAGAGATTCTCTCTGAGCAGGTAGCCAGAGTGGAGCTGTTCGAAGGACGCTACCACCAAGTAAAGCGCATGTTCGCAGCACTGGGTAACAAAGTAGAAGAGCTGCATCGCGAATCGATTGGACCGATCGCACTGGATGATGATCTCTATGAGGGTGAGTGGCGAGAGCTCACTGACGACGAGGTAGCCAGCATCTTTAATGGCTAACTTCGAATCGCTCATCAATCAGGAGATTCAAGCCAATCCAAACGGCCTTCTGATTGTTGATGAAAACCTCAACCCAAAAACAGTTCAAGCCGCCTCCGGTTGGCAGGCTCTGACCAACCGCTTTGATCAGCAACAAGCACTTTGCGCTCAAGGCTGGCAATGCTCACTCTCTGATTTTGAGTGGCCTACAGACTTAACCACTGATCTTATTCTGTATCGCATCAGCAAAGAGAAGGCGGTTGTTAATCATCTCATCAATTTGGCAGCAGAGCAGTTAAAGTCCGGTGCTCGCCTAATCTTGTTGGGTGATAAATCAGAAGGGATAAAAAGCTACGCCAAAAATGGCCAAAAATGCCTAAACGGTGATCGCTCTGAGGTTAAATTGGGCGGCGATAGCTGGAGGGTCGAACTCACAGTAGGCCAGGCAACAGGCACACCGTTAGATGATCAAGACTATCATAAAGTCCGAGAGGTTTCCAAAGTAAGTGAATACTCACTACTATCAAAGCCCGGTGTATATGGTTGGAAAAAAATCGACCAAGGTAGCCAGCAGCTGATTGAGCGCCTACCTTATATCCTCAATCGTCAGCTACCGATTGGAGCCGATCGTGTGTTAGACCTGGGCTGTGGATCAGGTTATCTTACTCTCGCTTCCTGTAGCCAAGCATCTTTCATCACAGCGACTGACAATAACGCAGCAGCAATCAAAGCGACGCAAGCAACCTTGGCAGCAGCGAACTTTCAGGCTGAAGTTTGCTTAACCAATGCCGGTGAAGAGTTGGCCTCTGAGTACGATCTGATACTATGTAACCCGCCCTTTCATAGTGGTTTTGGGATCGATTACGATTTAACTGACCGCTTTTCGAGAAATGCCGCTAGACTGTTAGCAGCAGAGGGGAAAGCCTGTTTCGTCGTGAACCAGCATGTACCACTGAAACGTATCGCATCAAGCTACTTCGAGTCTGTCGAGCTTGACCAAGATACAGGACATTTTTGCACCTATTTACTGACTAAGCCTAAGCGCTAGAGTTTTATGACTAAAGATTATCTACAACAATCGTTTTTCTTCTTCCGTTCCAACTTCAGTGCTCTATTGAGCATTCAACTGCCGTTTCTGATCATTCTGATGATCATCCAGATGAGCACTATTTCCGGAGTGGATGAGTCGAGCAACATGCAGGCACAGCTGATTCTGCTAACCGGTATGGACATGCTGTTTGTTCCTATCTACCTAGCGGCGACCATCTTCTATATGCAAGCCGTCATCGATGGAGGTTCGATCACAACCACGCAAAGCTGGTTTATGGCATTCCGCTGCTGGGGCAGACTATTTTTAACCTTCGTGCTTTCGGCATTGGTAACAGCACTGGGACTCATGTTGCTGATCGCCCCCGGTATCTATATAGCCGTTCGCTTAGCCCTGGCTAACGCCATCTGTGTCATTGAAGGTAAAGGGCCAATCGACTCGATGAAAGAGAGCTGGGAAGGCACTGACGGCCTGTTCTGGACCATGTTCAAAGGTCTGGCTCTGATCTTTGGTGGCCTGTTCATTCTAGAGGTGATCCTATCGCCGATGGTCGATCCAAGCAGCATGATCTCGATGCTGATCTCAGTCACCCTAGACTTCCTAAATGTCCTAGGCACCATCTACGCCTATCGCGTCTACCGCGCATGGCGTGACAAAGAACCGGTTGAGGATGAACCTTCGGTTCTTTAATGGTGTTGGAGCATCTTTTCGCGGTTTGCCCTTCGGGGCAATTCGCTCCTACAGTAGGACTCCGTTGCGGGCTTATCGCGAAGTCCTATTGTAGGAGGGAATTCAGCTCTGCTGAAACCCCGATCGATTTCAACAGCGGGTAACAGGCTGAAGGCCAGTCACCATACTTCGTAGGAAGATCAGCGCTCCAGTGACTGGCTTTAGCCTGTCATCTGCTTTCTTAGCGTTTTCCAGAAAAGGAGTAAAGCCTACCTGCGGATGACAGGCTGAAGGCCAGTCACCGCAAAGATCGCCACATCTTCGATATGGAACCAACAAAAAACCGCCATAAAGGCGGTTTTTTAAGTGCGAATCAGCAGTGATTAGTTCTCTGCAGTTTCGTCCTCTTCAAGATCTTTCATTGAAAGCTTGATACGGCCGCGGTTATCGACGTCCAGTACCTTAACTTTAATGACGTCATCCATGTTGATGTAGTCAGTTACTGCGTTCACGCGCTCTTTAGCGATCTGTGAAATGTGTACTAGACCATCTTTACCAGGAAGGATGTTAACGAATGCGCCGAACTCTTCGATGCGAACAACCTTACCTTCGTAGATCTTGCCGATCTCTGCTTCTGCAGTGATCGCAACAACACGGTCAACAGCTGCTTGTGAAGCTGCTTTGTTGTCTGCGTAGATACGAACAGTACCGTCGTCATCTAGATCGATTGAAGCGCCTGTCTCTTCAGTAATAGAGCGGATAGTTGCACCACCTTTACCGATAACGTCGCGGATCTTCTCTGGGTTCACTTTAAGCTGAGTCATGGCAGGAGCGTGGTCAGCCAGTTCTGGACGAGCGTAACCGATCACTTTCGCCATCTCACGTAGGATGTGAACACGAGCGTCCAGTGCCTGTTCTAGAGCGATCTCCATGATCTCTTCAGTGATACCCGTGATCTTGATATCCATCTGCAGTGCTGTAACACCGGCTTCGGTACCTGCTACTTTAAAGTCCATATCACCTAGGTGGTCTTCGTCACCCAGAATATCGGTTAGGACAGCGAAACGATCGCCCTCTTTAACCAGACCCATTGCGATACCGGCAACCGCTGAACTTACTGGTACACCCGCATCCATCATGGCAAGTGAAGAGCCACAGACAGAGGCCATTGATGATGAACCGTTTGATTCAGTGATCTCAGAAACAAGACGCATGGTGTAAGGGAAGGCTTCCTGAGTTGGAAGTACCGCAGAGACACCACGACGAGCCAGACGACCGTGACCGATTTCACGACGACCTGCACCACCCATACGGCCAGCTTCACCAACAGAGTATGGAGGGAAGTTGTACTGAAGCATGAATGGATCACGACGCTCGCCCTCTAGCGCATCGATGATCTGTACGTCACGGCTTGTACCCAGTGTACAGGTAACGATTGCCTGAGTTTCACCACGAGTGAACAGAGCTGAACCGTGTACGTTTTTAAGAACGCCCACTTCCACTTCGATTGGACGAACGGTTTTACCGTCACGACCGTCAATACGTGGCTGACCGCTAAGGATGCGCTCACGTACAGTTGCTTTCTCGATAGACGCGAATACTTTAGAGACTTCACCAGCGCCTGGTGCGCCCTCTTCACCTGTTGCAAACTGCTCTACAGCGGCATCGCGAAGTGCTTTAAGCGTGTCTTGACGCTCCATCTTGTCTGCTACTTGGAAGGCTGCTTCAACCTGTGCACCGAATGCAGCAGTAATCGCATCAGTCAGCGCTTCGTTTTTAGCAGCTGGCTGCCAATCCCACTTAGGTTTAGCGGCTTCAGCGGCAAATTCGTTAACGGCGTTGATAACCACTTGCATCTCTTGGTGAGCAAATAGAACCGCACCTAGCATCTCATCTTCGCTAAGCTCTTTCGCTTCTGACTCAACCATCAGTACCGCTTCGTTGGTACCCGCTACGACCATGTCTAGTTCAGAGTTTGCTAGCGCTTCGTAGGTTGGGTTAAGGATGTAACCTTCATCTTCCGTGAAGCCCACACGTGCTGCACCGATTGGGCCAACAAATGGGATACCAGAGATGGTGAGTGCTGCAGAGGTACCGATCATTGCAGCGATATCTGGATCAACATTCTTATCAGAAGAGACCACAGTACACACCACCTGAACTTCGTTCATGAACCCTTTAGGGAACAGTGGACGAATTGGGCGGTCGATTAGACGAGACGTTAGTGTCTCTTTCTCAGTTGGACGGCCTTCACGTTTGAAGAAGCCACCAGGGATACGGCCAACTGCGTAGTATTTCTCTTGGTAGTGCACTGAAAGTGGGAAGAAGTCTTGTCCCTCTTTCGCTGTTTTTGCGCCAACGACAGTACACAGAACCTGTGTCTTTTCGTTAACAGTAACCATAACTGCACCAGTCGCCTGACGAGCGACCTTACCAGTTTCGATCGTTACGGTGTCATTACCGAACTGGAACGTTTTAGTAACCGTGTTAAACATCGATTAACTCCTAGTAATTAACTATGTTCCGCGTCCCCTGATCTTCACTCTTTTAAAGCCAGTACTCAGTTGAATTCAGTAAACTCAAGTGAGTACAGGCTGTCAGATCATTTGGTTTTGCGGAGGGTTTAAAGTAGAAAGGGCCATACTAAGTATGGCCCTAACTGGGTATCTAGCTCTTAGCGACGAAGACCTAGACGACCGATCAACTCAACGTAGCGAGTAGCATCTTTCTTCTTAAGGTAGTCCAGCAGCTTACGACGCTGGTTAACCATACGAATTAGACCACGACGTGAGTGGTGATCCTGCTTGTTCGCTTTGAAGTGACCCTGAAGGCCTTCAATGTTTGCAGTTAGAAGGGCAACTTGAACTTCTGGTGAACCAGTATCGTTCTGACCACGACCGTACGCTGCAACGATTTCAGCTTTCTTTTCAACAGACAATGCCATTGTTTTATCTCCTATTAGCAATATGCACACAGCCTAGGCTGCGGGTTAAGTCGCGCAACACCGAGCATATTTTCAGTGAAGCGTCATACCCTTGAGGGTAAATCAGTTTTCAGAGGTATCGAGTAGTCGACGAGCGCGTAATCGCCCCTCATCATCCACTTCAGCCATACCTAAGAATCGCTCTTCAGCAAAGAGTCTGACGAGGCCGCGCTCTGAGAATAACTCCCCTAAACGTTGCCCCTGCAGAAGACGATTTGCTAAATCTGCGGGTAATTCGATTGAAGGCAATGACTCCACTGCACTCCAGGGCGGCAATAATAGCGCATCTAAACGCATTTGTATGCACTCTAACGACTGATCTGACTCACGATGTTGTGCAATCTCATTCAACTGTTCGAGTGTCAGCATTGCGCTTCGATCGTAGGTAGCCACGGCAAGCCGTCGCAACATACTGACATGCGCACCACAGCCAAGTGCCAGACCTAGGTCTTCGACGATGGAGCGAATATAGGTGCCTTTAGAACAGTGCACCTCAAGATCAATCTCATCAGCACGCAGATCCAGCAGTTTGATCTCGTAAATGCATACCTGACGCGGCTTAACTTCGACCTTTTCACCTTTGCGCGCCAGCTTGTAAAGCGGCTGGCCATTGTGCTTTAAGGCCGAGAACATCGATGGAACCTGTTCGATTTCGCCAGAGAATTTGGCTTGAATCAGATCGTTTAACGCGTCTCGATCTAACTCAGGAACAGGCTTAGTTTCGATCACTTCGCCATCAGCATCACTGCTGTCAGTGCGAACCCCTAGCTTTGCCGTTGTGATATAGCGCTTATCAGAATCGAGAAGAAACTGTGAAAACTTAGTCGCTTCACCCAAACAGATGGGCAACATACCGGTAGCTAGAGGGTCTAGTGCGCCTGTGTGACCCGCTTTCGCTGCGTCATACAGACGTTTTACCTTCTGCAGGGCAGCATTCGAGCTGATGCCCTGAGGCTTATCAAGCAAAAAGACGCCGTCAATGCGGCGTCCTTTTTTACGTCGAGCCATGTTAGCCCTCGTTATCTTCGAGACGGCGAGCCTTCTCGATCAAGCTCGTTAGGTGACGACCGCGATGAATGCTCTCGTCATAATGGAAACGTAACGCCGGCATGACTCGCAGTGAGATGCCTTTTGCCAGTTCAGCACGAAGGAAACCTGCAGCCTGCTTAAGCACCTCTAGGCTCTGCTTGGTCGCTTCCGCCTCATCCTGTTCACCCAGTGGGAGAACGGTAATGTAGACATCCGCATAGCCTAAGTCTTTCGCTACTTTGACGTGGTTAATCGTCACCATTCCAATGCGTGGATCTTTAATCTCACGCTGAATAAGGGTCGCCAAATCACGCTGGATCTGGTCCCCTACTCGGTCTGTGCGTTTAAAATCGCGAGCCATACAACCTCTTAGATGGTACGTTGAACTTCAACTGTGTCGTAAACCTCAATCTGGTCGCCGACTTTAACATCGTTGTAGTTCTTCACGCCGATACCACACTCCATGTTCTGACGAACTTCGTTGACGTTGTCTTTAAAGCGACGCAGTGACTCAAGCTCACCTTCGTAGATAACGACGTTATCACGTAGGACACGGATGCGTTTATTACGGAAGATTGTACCTTCGATAACCATACAACCGGCAACCGCACCGATCTTAGGCGCACGGAAGACATCACGAACTTCAGCAATACCAACAATCTCCTCTTTGAACTCAGGAGAGAGTAGACCACTCATCGCCTGTTTCACGTCATCGATGATGTCGTAGATAACACTGTAGTAGCGAAGCTCCATCTCTTCACGCTCAACAATCGCACGCGCCTGAGCGTCTGCACGAACGTTAAAGCCGATTAGGATCGCTGAGGAGGCCAACGCAAGGTTAGCATCGGTTTCACCGATACCACCAACACCGCCAGAGACGATGTTCACTTTTACTTCATCGGTAGAGAGATCTTCTAGTGAGCTAGTCAGCGCCTCTAGAGAGCCTCGAACGTCGGTCTTAAGGACGATGTTAAGCGACTTAACTTCACCCGCTTCCATGTTCGAGAATAGGTTCTCAAGTTTCGCCTGTTGCTGACGCTGCAGTTTAACTTCACGGTATTTACCCTGACGGAATAGAGCGATTTCACGCGCTTTCTTCTCAGTGGATACTACGGTGAAGTCTTCACCTGCATCTGGCGTTCCGTCTAGACCTTGAATCTCAACTGGAATCGCAGGGCCACCCGCTTCTAGCGGCTTGCCGTTTTCATCAAGCATGGCACGTACACGGCCGTAGTGAAGACCAGCTAGTACGATATCACCGCGCTTAAGGGTACCGTTTTGAACCAGTAGCGTAGCAACCGGACCACGACCTTTATCGAGACGTGACTCAACGACAACACCTGTACCTGGCGCATCTGGAACTGCTTCAAGCTCAAGAATTTCTGATTGAAGAAGGATCGCTTCAAGCAGCTCATCAATGCCCTGACCTGTTTTAGCAGAGACTGGACAGAACTGAACATCGCCGCCCCAATCTTCAGGAATAACATCACGTTGAGCCAGCTCGTTCTTAACTCGATCTGGATCCGCTTCCTCTTTATCGACCTTGTTGACCGCAACTACAAGAGGTACACCAGCCGCTTTAGCGTGCTGAACCGCCTCTTCAGTCTGTGGCATCACACCATCATCTGCGGCAACTACCAGGACAACGATATCCGTCAAAGAGGCACCACGGGCACGCATAGCGGTGAACGCGGCGTGTCCAGGAGTATCTAGGAAGGTCACCATGCCGTTGTCAGTCTCAACGTGGTAAGCACCGATGTGCTGGGTAATACCGCCAGACTCGCCAGAAGCTACACGTGTTGAACGGATGTAATCGAGCAGGGATGTTTTACCGTGGTCAACGTGACCCATAACAGTAACAACCGGAGCACGTGTCACAGACTCACCGCTGTGAGCGGCCACCGACTCCATCAACTCATCTTCGATCGCGTTCTCAACCATAGGCACCGCTTTGTGGCCCATCTCTTCTACCACAAGGATCGCAGTATCTTGGTCGATTGGCTGGTTGATGGTTGCCATCGCACCCATCTTGAACATCACCTTGATCACTTCAGCCGCTTTGATCGACATCTTCTTAGCCAGATCAGCAACCGTGATGCTCTCTGGAATAGAGACTTCATGAACAATCGCAGTCGTCGGCTCTTTAAAGCCGTGCTGGTTATCGCCTTGACGCATTGGCTTACCACGACCTGGCTTACCGCCTTTACCCGGACGAGCGTTCAGCGTGCCATTACCACGACCTTTCGACTTACGACGATCGTCGTTATCACGCTGGTTGTTACGGCGCTCATCGCGCTGCTTGTTCTTGTTGCGAGGATTTTCAGTTTTAGGTTCCGCAGCTGGTTTCTTCTCAACCGGCGTTTCAACCACTGGCTCAGGCTTAGGCTCTTCAGCTTTAACCGGTTCAGCGGCCTCTTTAACTTCTGCTTTTGGCGCTTCCACTTTAGGCTCTGCAGCCGTTTCAACCGCCACCTCTGGTGCCGCTTCAACGACCGGTGCTTCAACCTGTGGTTCAGGCGCTGCCACTGGAGTCTCTTCCACTGCTGGAGCTTCTGGAGCCTGTTCAATCTCTGTACGTTTCACGTAGGTACGCTTTTTACGCACTTCAACGTTAACGGTTTTACGACTGCCGGCACCGCCCACTTTCAGCGTAGAGGTTGTCTTACGCTTAAGCGTGATCTTCTTCGGTGCGCCAACGTCATCGGCATCTTCGCCGTGACTGCGTTTCAAATGGGCTAATAGCTGCTGACGCTCTATCTCTGTGACAGTTGAATCGTTGGATTTACCTTCGACTCCCGCTTCCTGCATCTGTGTTAACAAACGCTCAACGGATACACCAACCACATCGGCAAGCTGTTTAATCGTTACTTCTGCCATAAATGGGTTCTCCTTTTCCGTTGTCTAATTACTGCTGATCTTCTGCAAACCAAGGTGCACGCGCTGTCATAATCAACTCACCTGCGCGCTCTTCGGTCATGCCTTCAATGTCTAGCAGCTCTTCAATAGACTGTTCTGCAAGATCTTCCATGGTAACCACACCACGGCTTGCTAATGTGTACGCTAGGGTACGTTCCATACCTTCCATAGTTAGGAGGTCTTCTGCTGGCTCTACATCGCCAAGTTGCTCTTCACCTGCAATTGCAAGGTTAAGCAGTGCATCTTTTGCGCGTTCACGAAGGGCGTCAACGATCTCCTCGTCAAACTCTTCGATCTCAAGCATTTCGTTAGCCGGTACGTAGGCAACTTCCTCAAGCGTGGTGAAGCCCTCAGCAACTAGGATCTCAGCAAGGTCGCTGTCGACATCAAGGTGCTTGATGAACAGATCCACTGTTTTACCCACTTCAGACTCGTGTTTAGACGCCGCTTCCGCTTCGCTCATCACGTTCAGTTCCCAACCAGTCAACTCTGCTGCTAGACGAACGTTCTGACCGGCACGACCGATCGCCATCGCCAAAGCATCTTCATCAACCGCGACGTCCATTGAGTGAGTCTCTTCGTCCATAACGATCGAAGCGACTTCAGCAGGCGCCATTGCATTGATCACAAGCTGCGCAGGGTTGTCGTCCCAAAGGATGATATCGACACGCTCACCACCCAACTCATCAGAGACGGCTTGAACACGCGCACCGCGCATACCAACACAGGCACCTACAGGATCTAGACGACGATCCTGAGTCTTAACAGCGATCTTAGAGCGAGCACCTGGATCACGAGCCGCTGCACGGATCTCAATCATCTGCTCGGCGATCTCTGGCACTTCGATAGAGAAGAGTTCGATCAACATCTCGTTTGAAGTACGGCTAAGGATAAGCTGTGGGCCGCGACCCTCAGAACGAACTTCTTGAAGCACCGCGCGAACACGCTCACCCATACGGAAGATTTCACGAGGTAGTAGGTTTTCACGTGGCAGAAGTGCTTCTGCGTTGTTACCCAGATCAACAATCACATTGTCGCGAGTCACTTTCTTAACAGTACCCGCGATCAATTCGCCCTGGCGATCACGGTAAAGATCAACTACTTTAGCGCGCTCAGCCTCACGGACTTTTTGTACGATAACTTGCTTCGCTGTTTGAGCTGCGATACGACCGAATGCAACCGACTCAACCTGCTCTTCGTGGTAATCACCAGGCTGCAGATTAGTGTCGATCTCTTCTGCCTCTTGCATGGTCAACTCGGTACCCAGTGCAGGAACCGCTTCGTTATCCACAACCAACCAACGGCGGAAGGTGTCATAATCGCCCGTTGCACGGTCGATAACCACTCGGATATCAGCTTCTTCGTCGTAGCGCTTCTTAGTGGCTGTTGCCAGCGCGACTTCAATCGCCTCAAAGATGACCGCTTTCGGGACATCTTTTTCGTTAGAGACGGCTTCAGCAACCAGTAGAATCTCTTTATTCATATCAGTTCTTCGCTCCTAATAGTCAAAGCGGATTAAAATTGCGGAACCACATTGGCCCGATCGATCAGGTCATGCGGTAACAAATATTCGTGATCATCAACGACCAAAAGCACATCTTCGCCTTCGATGCCGTTAAGAATCCCTTTAAACTTGCGACGCCCCTCAAACGGCGAGCGCAGACGCAGTTGAATCGTATGGCCAGCATACGCAGCGAATTGCTCTAGAGTGTAAAGGGGACGATCCATCCCTGGGGATGAGACTTCAAGGGTGTAGTTCTCTGAAATGGGGTCTTCTACATCCATCACAGCACTCACCTGCTGGCTAACGCGCGCACAGTCATCGACCGACACTCCGTTAGGGCCATCTATATAGATACGCAACAGGCTATTTTTACCTGACGCGTTGTACTCCAGCCCCCAAAGCTCCAAATCTAAGCCCTGCACAACTGGATCAATCAACTCTTGTAACAGCTTTAATTTTGCTGACACTGTTCACCTATAAATTTCAAAAACAAAAAATGGGTCATATAGACCCATTTTTGACTTATCTACCACCATGTACGGAAGGCAGATATCACTGTCTTCTGTTTGGACGCGGCCATCAAATAGCTACGAAAAAGCCCCATAAAGGGGCTTACCAAACAAGGATGTAACATCCTAAAAGTGGTAGTAAAAACCCGTCAAAACTAGTCTTCAGGATTTTCACAAATACCCAACGTAAAGTTGGTAGCGGGGGCCAGATTTGAACTGACGACCTTCGGGTTATGAGCCCGACGAGCTACCAGGCTGCTCCACCCCGCATCAAAAACAGGTAAATTTTACGCTTCACCCACTGCGTTTACAACTTGGTGCCCAGAGCCGGACTCGAACCGGCACGTCCTAAGACACTACCCCCTCAAGATAGCGTGTCTACCAATTCCACCACCTGGGCTAAACTTTTAGTTGTCTCCTGCTGTTGGAATCTCTGATTCCGACACAACAGGCAGTTCCGTTGTTGACGCTTGCTCAACCTGGGCAGCCGCTTCAATCGTTGCAGCATCAGGGATACCTGCATCACCAACAGACGCGGCTTTCTCTTTCGCGAACACAGCCAAAACGAAGCTGGTTACAAAGATACCCGCAGCAAGAATGGCTGTAACGCGACCTAGGAAGCTACCGCTACCCTGGCTACCGAAAACAGTTTGAGAGGCACCACCACCAAATGACGCACCCGCTTCTGCACCCTTACCCTGCTGAATAAGAATCAGGCCGATAACCGCTGCTGCAAGCAATACGTGAATGATAAGAACGATGGTTTCCATTCTAGCTTTAAACCTTAATTACGCACCGAAAACAGGGGTGCCATTTAAAAGAGGCGCAAATCTTACCCGAGCACCCGTCAAGATACAAGCGCCTGCAGCTCTTTTTCAACCTGCCCCGCCAGTGTCTCACAGACCTGATCCACCTCATCAAGATCGGAGCCTTCAACCATAACACGGACCACAGGCTCAGTCCCGGAGGGACGTAGCAATACGCGACCACGATCAGCCAAACGCGCCTCGGCTGCTGCAACATGCTCTGCCACGGCTGGCGAAGATGCGATATCTACCTTCTTAGCCAAGCGCACGTTGATCATCTTCTGCGGTAGTTTTTGCATACCGTGCTTCAGCTGATTAATCGTTTTGCCTGACTGCGCGACCGCTTTAAGCACCTGAACAGCGGCAATGGTCGCATCACCCGTCGGTAGAATATTACGACAGACAATGTGACCTGACCCTTCGCCACCCAAATTCCAGTCGTGCTCTGCGAGCTGCTCTAATACATAGCGATCGCCCACTTTAGCTCGCACGAACGGAATATCCATTTTTGCCAGCGCTTGCTCTAAACCAAGATTAGTCATCAGCGTACCAACGACACCGCCCTGCAACTCACCGCTCTGCTGTAACGCCTGGGCAATGATGAAGAGGATCTCATCGCCATCGACGATCTCTCCCTTATGGTCAACAAGAATCAATCGATCGGCATCACCATCTAACGCAACACCCAGATCTGCCTCTGCTTCGAGCACTTTAGCTTGAAGTGCTGCAGGCGCCGTCGCACCACACTGCTCGTTAATATTTAGGCCGTCTGGATCGGTACCAATCTCGATGACTGAAGCGCCTAGCTCAGCAAAGACCTTAGGCGCAATGTGATAACCAGCGCCGTTGGCACAATCAACGACAACCTTAAGGCCCGCTAAATTCAAACAACCCGCGGCAGTCGATTTACAGAACTCTATGTATCGCCCAGCGGCATCATTGACTCGACGAACCTTGCCTAATTCGGCTGAGCTAACCGTAGTCATAGCCAGATCAAGCTGGGCTTCAATGCGCTCTTCGACATCATCTGGCAGCTTAGTGCCCGCCGAGCTGAAGAACTTAATACCATTGTCGTCATAGGGGTTGTGCGATGCACTGATCACAATACCGGCATCAGCGCGGAAGGTACGAGTTAGGTAAGCGATCGCTGGCGTTGGCATAGGGCCTAGCAATAACACATCAACACCGGCGGCAGACAGGCCTGCCTCAAGCGCCGACTCAAACATATAACCGGAGATTCGAGTATCTTTGCCAATCAGGACTTTACTACGTCCTTCACGGGCAAACACACGACCCACAGCCCAACCGAGCTTCAACACAAAATCTGGGGTGATAGGAAAGGTTCCTACCTGTCCACGAATACCATCTGTACCAAAATAACGACGACCCAATTTAGATCCCTTCCTTTAAAACGGCTTCCGTCATACGAACCATATCGACGGTTGCTAAAACATCATGCACACGAATAATTTTTGCACCGCGCTCAACCGCGAGCGCAACGGTTGCAAGACTACCAAAGAGTCGCTGGTCAGCCTCACGATTAAGCACCTGGCCCACCATGGTTTTTCTAGAGGTGCCCGATAACACAGGCACGCCTAAGTCCAATAATTTATCCAAGCGATTGAGTAACTGTAAATTATGTTGCAAGGTTTTGCCAAACCCAAAACCGGGATCTACGATTAATCGTTCTTTCGCAATCCCTGCAGCCATACACCGATCTAACTGCTGATCGAGAAAATCCATCACCTCAGAGACCACATCGGCATACTCTGGCTGTCGCTGCATTGTCGCCGGGCTACCCTGCATATGCATCAGACAGATTGGCAGATCCGTTTTTGCAGCAGCCTCTAGCGCGCCTTCACGCCCAAGCGCTCTAACATCATTAATGAGACCAGCCCCTAGCTTGGCCGATTCTGAAATCAATTGAGCCGAGCTGGTATCGATGGAGACGACCACATCGATCTCGGCATTGATTCGTTCCAGAACAGGCAAAACGCGATCCATCTCCTCCTGCTCACTGACTTCAGCGGCACCAGGACGAGTCGATTCACCGCCGATATCAACAATCGTCGCGCCGTCGTTAACCATCTGCTGGGCATGCTGGAGCGCTTTATCAATCGAGAGCGCAGAGTGTTGATAGAGGTGACCGCCATCCGAAAAGGAGTCAGGCGTCACGTTAAGAATACCCATTACCTGCGTTTTAGAGAGATCGAGTACTCGACCGGCACACTGTAGCTGCGTCACATTTCTACCTTTATTCATACACTCTACAAATAACGAAAAAGCCCTCACGAGTGAGGGCTTTTGTGAATCACGACTTACTGTTTGGGCTCATCTTTTTGATCATCTTGAGGATCGCCCCAACCTGACTGACCCTCATTAGAGTGAGACGCCTGATCATCCTGATCTACCTCTGGCACATCAGACTCAGCCTCAGAACTGTTAGCCGCCTCTTCCTCTTTGACTGCATCAACACGCTCTTGAGAGTCGTTCCAACCCTCTGGTGGAGTCACCTCTTGACGCGCCATCAACTGATCAATTTGATCGCTGCTGATCGTCTCGTAGGTCATCAACGCTTCACACATTGAGTCAAGGATATCACGGTTATCCGTCAGAATTTGGTAAGCCTTCTGGTAGCACTCATCGATGATTTTGCGAACTTCGGCATCGATCTTGTTCTGAGTTTCACCCGACATCGGTTTAGATGGCTGCCCCATGCCGCGACCAAATGGATCATCATCTTCATCACCGTAGAGCAGTGGACCCAACTCATCGGTCAGACCCCAACGCGTCACCATGTTGCGCGCAAGCTGAGTCGCACGCTGAATATCGTTTGAGGCACCGGTTGTTACCCCCTCTTTACCCAGTGTCATCTCTTCCGCAATTCGGCCACCGTAAAGCGAACAGATTTGCGAGATAATGCCCTGACGACTGAACGAGTAGCGATCCTCTTCAGGAAGGAACATCGTCACACCCAACGCACGACCACGCGGGATGATAGACACTTTGTAGACAGGATCATGCTCAGGCATCAGACGACCGACAATCGCGTGACCTGCCTCGTGGAATGCCGTATTCAGACGCTCTTTGTAAGACATGACCATAGAGCGGCGCTCAGCACCCATCATGATCTTATCTTTCGCTTTCTCGAACTGCTCCATACCGACAGTGCGACGGCTATCGCGTGCGGCAAACAGGGCTGCTTCGTTAACCAGGTTAGCCAAATCAGCACCCGAGAAGCCCGGCGTACCACGCGCAATCAACTCAGGCTTAACATCATCACCCAGCGGAACTTTGCGCATGTGGACTTTAAGAATTTTTTCACGACCTTGAATATCAGGCAGACCAACGTGCACCTGACGGTCAAAACGACCTGGACGTAGCAGAGCAGGGTCAAGCACATCGGGACGGTTGGTTGCCGCGATCACGATGATACCCTCAGTGCCTTCGAAACCATCCATCTCGACAAGAAGCTGGTTCAACGTCTGTTCGCGCTCGTCATTACCACCGCCAAGACCGACACCACGTGAACGACCGACCGCATCAATCTCGTCGATGAAGATAATACAAGGCGCATGTTTCTTAGCTTGATCAAACATGTCACGCACGCGTGACGCACCGACACCGACAAACATCTCAACGAAGTCAGAACCGGAAATACTGAAGAAAGGCACCTTAGCTTCGCCAGCAATCGCCTTAGCAAGCAGCGTCTTACCGGTACCAGGGTTACCTGCCATTAGGACACCACGAGGGATATGGCCACCTAAACGCTGGAATTTACCTGGATCGCGAAGGTAGTCGACCAACTCAGCAACTTCCTCTTTGGCCTCTTCTACACCTGCGACATCTTCGAAGGTTGTTTTGATCTGATCTTCACTCATCATGCGCGCTTTCGATTTACCGAAAGACATAGGGCCGCCTTTACCGCCGGCACCGCCCTGCATTTGACGCATAAAGAACATGAAGATGGCAATGATGATAAGAATCGGGAAGGTCGCGACGAGCAGCTGCTGCCATAGACTCTGCTGCTCAGGCATTTTGCCTTCAACGACGACATTGTGCTCTAGAAGGTCATCAATCAGCTTGGGATCCGAGATCGCTGGGCGAACGGTTTCAAAACGATCGCCATTCTGACGCACACCTTCGATGGTAAAACCATCAACCGTCACACGCTCAATACGGCCTGATTGAACCTCTGCCACAAAGTCAGAGTAGCTCAGGCGGCCGCTCTCGGTCTCGGCGCTAAAATTATTAAAGATGGTTAGCAGTACGGCTGCAATCACTAACCATAGCACCAAATTTCTTGCCATATCGTTCAACTTCTTACCCTCTATAAACTAAAACGAAAGCTCTGTTTAAAAGCTATACGTCTTTAAAACCTTTTCCGAGCAGATAGACCTCACGCGAACGCGCGCGAGATGAATCTGGCTTACGGGTGACCACCGATTTAAAGCTACTGCGCAGTTCTGCAAGGTAGGGATCAAACCCTTCACCCTGAAATACTTTCACCAAAAAGTTGCCGTTCGGTTTCAGTATCTGACGCGCCATATCCAACGCCAACTCCACCAAGTACATCGCAGCTGGCTGATCCGATGATGCATTACCACTCATATTGGGGGCCATATCTGAAATTACAAGGTCTACTGGCTCATCTCCTATCGCAGAGAGGATCTCCTCGAAGACGGAATCTTCAGTAAAGTCACCCTGAACGAATGTAACTCCGCCCAGCGGAGCCATCTCAAGAATGTCTGAAGCCACTACACGACCAGAGTCACCCACGATTTCGGCCGCCACTTGAGACCAACCACCTGGCGCAGCGCCCAGATCGACAACCGTCATTCCAGGCTTTAACAGATGGTCTTTATCATTCACTTCCATCAACTTATAGCAGGCGCGTGAACGGTAACCATCATCTTTAGAACGCTTTACGTATTGATCGTCAAAATGCTCTTTTAACCAACGACCACTGCTTTTAGATCTTGCCAAGGGATGTTCCTAGAAAGCATCACTCTATGATGCATGCAACAAAGGGGTTAAAATGAAGAAATTGTAACGCCCACCAAATTTAAGGCACTAATTCTAATATGAGCTTAACAACTGATCAAAAAAAGCGTCTTCGCACGCGTGCACACACTCTAAACCCAATCGTTATGGTTGGCGGCAACGGACTGACTGAAAACGTTCAGTTAGAAGTCGACCGAGCATTGGAAGATCACGAACTGATCAAAGTAAAGTTCGCCGTTGGCGATCGTGACCTAAAGCGCGAACTGATCAAAGAGCTAGTCGCTGTCGTTGAAGCGGAACTGGTGCAAGAGATCGGTAACGTAGCCGTGCTATTCAGAGCATCGGATGAACCAAATCCAAAACTCTCCAATCTAATGCGTTAACCATTGGTTCATTTATTGATATTACAGGCCTTACAGCTTAATTAAATGTAACCAACCCCCTATTCAAAAATGTGAACAAGGGATTGTTGAACAACCGTATAAAAAATAGTGTTACGCAACGAGACGCTTTAATAGAAGAAAAACAACTTCTAATATCTAGATCCAATTCAACGAGTTTAATGATTCTTGAGCTAGTATTAACAAGTTAGTCGATGTCTTGTTTAAAACCCCAAGGAGAAAAATAATGATCAAACGTATTATCGCTCAGACTGCCGGTGTTGCAGTTCTTGGCGCTGCTATTGCAGCTTCTGCACAGGCCGCTGAATTCAATCTAAAGATGCACCACTTCCTACCTGCGAAGGCACCTGCACACGCTAAGTTCTTCCAGCCATGGGCTGATTCTATTGAAGAAGCGTCTGAAGGCCGTATCAAGATCAAGATTTACGGTTCAATGTCTCTAGGTGGAAAACCACCTCAGCTAGTTGACCAAGTACAAGACGGTTTCGTTGACATCATCTGGACGCTTCCTGGTTACACTCCAGGCCGTTTCCCAGCGATCTCTGCATTTGAAAACCCATTCATGGTAACGGATGCATACGAAACGTCGCAGGCACTTCAGGCTTACTACGAAGCTAACCCAGAAGTTCAGAAAGAGTTTGCTGATATGCACCCTCTAGCATTCTGGACGCATGACCGTGGCGTTGTTTACTCTAAAGGTGACGCAATCGACTCTGTTGCTGACTTCGCTGGCAAAAAGATTCGTAACCCAAGCCGTCCAGTTGCTGCTGCTCTAGATGCTCTAGGCGCTACTCCAGTCGGTATGCCTGTACCAGAGATGCCACAGGCACTGGCCAAAAACGTGATCGACGGCACAGTGATTCCATTTGAAATCGTACCTGCTCTCAAACTTCATGAGCTTGTCGACAACGCGGTTGAAGTTCAAACAGAAGATGGCCGTGGTCTATACACCGCAGTATTCCTTTTGGGCATGAACAAAGCTAAGTACGAATCAATGCCTGCTGATCTTCAACAGATCATGGATGACCACGCTGGCATGTACTTCGCCAAGCTAGGCGGTGAGTTCTTCAAAAACGCTGAAAACTACGGTCGTAAGCTGATTGACGAGAACGCAACTCGCTCACAGATGCCAGCTGCAGAAGTGAAGAAAATGCAGGAAGTAACCGCTAACGTACCCGTTGAGTGGGTTAAAGAGATGGACGGTCTAGGTCTACCAGGCCAGAAGCTTCTTGACTCAGCTAACGCTATGCTTGAGAAATACAGCAAATAATTAAAAGGTGTTCAAGTGACAACACTGTTACTGAAAACCCGGTCTCTAGCAGACCTCTACGAGCGAGCCACTTTGTGGCTCGCTCTTTTATCAGGATTCATCCTGACGATCATGGCATTCACTACGGTGACCAGTGTGGCGGGACGATACTTTTTCTCCTCGCCCATCAATGGTGATACCGAGATTGTCCAAATGTTTACCGCTGTGGTTGTTGCGTTAGCAATGCCCTACTGCCAAATGCGCTTTGGCAACGTCATTGTCGACGTCTTAACAGCTTCAGCTCCCGCGCCTTTCCGTCTCACTATGGATGTTATCGGCAGCCTAATTTTGGCCGTGCTCTTTTACTTCCTGGCGACACAGGCCTATGAGGGTGGCTTAGCTGCCCAGAAATACGGCAATGAGACGATGATGCTGCGGATGAAAGAGTGGTGGTTCTATATGACCATCGCCTTTGGCTTTAGCCTTACCTCTATCGCTGGTGTGCTTAAACCACTGGCAATGATTGCAGAATATAAGGGTGTGAAATGAGTGACGAATTAACGGCAGGCGTCATTATCCTGTTCATGCTAGTCATCATGTTTTTGCGTGTGCCGATCGGCATCGCAATGATGCTTGCCGGTGCGGTCGGTTACTCAATCATCGACGACTTCAGCACCCTAATGTTCTACATGAAGGGCTCATCCTTCGGACAGATGGCAAGCCATTCGCTATCGATCATTCCTCTGTTCCTACTGATGGGTAACCTCGCAACTCGTTCAGGTATTAGCCGTTCACTATTCACCGGTGTTAACGCCTTTATTGGCCACTACCGCGGTGGCCTGGCGTTAGCTGCCGTTGGCGGCTGTGGTGTATTTGGTGCGATCTGTGGTTCATCACTGGCAACAGCAGCGACTATGGGTCAGGTGGCACTTCCAGAGATGAAACGGCACGGCTACCACGGTGCTATGGCAACAGGCGCACTAGCCGCTGGTGGTACTCTAGGCATTCTAATCCCACCATCCATCGTTCTGATCATCTACGCGATCATGACCGAGCAGAACATCGTCAAGCTCTTCATGGCAGCGATGGTACCCGGCATCATGGCGATCATGGGCTACATGCTGGTTATCGCGATTCTGGTGAAGCTGAAGCCTCACTACGCGGACAAGAGCGCGAAAGCGAGCTGGTCTGAACGCGGTAAGGCACTGCTTGAACTGCTACCTGCAAGCTTCCTATTCATTGGTGTATTGGGTGGTATCTACGGCGGTATCTTCACACCTTCTGAAGCAGCCGCTTACGGTGTGGTCGGTACCATCGTCATTGCGCTAATCAACCGCCAACTTACCTGGGATGGATTCATCGACTGTATCAAGCAGACCGCTATCAACAGCGCGATGATCTTTGTCATCCTTCTAGGTGCCGATATCTTCAATGCCTTCCTGAGTCTAAGCGGCATGCCAGAGACACTGGCGGAGTGGATTCTGGATCGCGAATTGTCGCCTATGCTGGTACTGATGTTGATGTTAGCTGTCTACCTAGTGCTGGGCTGTTTGATGGATTCACTCTCGATGATCCTTCTGACAGTACCGATCTTCTTCCCAGCCATCATGGGTTTAGACTTCGGCATGACTGAAGAGCAGACCGCGCTCTGGTTCGGTATCATCTGTTTGATCGTGGTTGAGGTCGGCATGATCACCCCACCGGTAGGGATGAACGTCTTCATCATCAACAAAATCGCAGAGGGCGTTCCGATGCGGGATACCTTTGTGGGTGTTCTACCCTTCTTGGCGTCAGACTTCGTTCGCGTAGCCTTGCTACTGCTATTCCCTGTTCTGACCTGGGGTATTATTCCGGATTAAGCGCGTTAAATCGTACTGCAAAAACCGCCTTTATGGCGGTTTTTTTTGTTGGAGCCATATCGAAGATGTGGCGATCTTTTCGGTGACTGGCCTTCAGCCTGTCATCCGCTGTTGAAATCGATCGGGGTTTCAGCAGAGCTGAATTCCCTCCTACAATAGGACTTCGCGACAAGCCCGTAACGGAGTCCTACTGTAGGAGCGAATTGCCCGTAGGGCAAACCGCGAAAATATTCCGAAGCTTGTCACCTGATTTGAAATTACGCTAGAGCAGTGTCTCTACATACTCCGGAAGCTCTTGTGCTGGTGGTACTGGCTTGGAGTTACCCTCATCATCCAGTGCGACAAACTTGAAGATCGCTTCGGTCACTTTTTCACGATGACCTATGCGACTGCGGCGCACCCAGCACTCCACTTTGATATCCATTGAGCTACTGCCGACTCTAACCACTTCGGTGTAGACACCCAGTACATCTCCTACACGAACCGGGCGGATAAAGCTCATACCATCCAGTGCAACCGTCACCACTCGACTCTGTGCACGCTGGCCCGCACATATACCGGCAGCCATATCCATTTGTGACAATACCCAACCACCGAAGATATCGCCTGAGGGGTTGGTATCAGCCGGCATTGCGATGGTACGGGTAGTAAGACGGCCTGTAGGGGTTTCTTGGGACATGAGGAACTCCAAATAATAAAAAACCGCCCGAAGGCGGTTTTTTGAATCAGCTTAGATATGCTTAACTTCTGCAATCTCATATTCAGTCACACCGGCCGGGGTCTCAACCGCGGCGATGTCACCCTCCTCTTTACCGATCAGTGCTCGTGCAATCGGGGAGTTGATAGAGATCTTATTCAGTTTGATGTCTGCTTCATCGTCCCCGACGATCTTGTAGGTCACTTCCGCGTCGGTATCGACGTTAATTAGATCAACCGTCGTACCAAAGATCACTTTACCCGTGTGAGGCAGGCTGGTGACATCGATCACTTGAACCACTGAAAGCTTGCTCTCAATGTCCGCGATACGACCTTCGATAAAGCCCTGCTGTTCACGCGCTGCGTGGTACTCAGCATTCTCTTTAAGGTCACCGTGCTCACGTGCTTCAGCAATCGCTGCAATCACGGTTGGGCGATCTTGGGTTTTAAGACGCTCCAGTTCAGCGCGAAGTGCCACTTCGCCCTCAACGGTCATGGGAACACGATTGACACTCATGCAGACGCCTCCGCGTGGATCTCTTGAAGACGACGCACGGTACGCTCTTCACCGTAACGAAGTGCTTCGGTAATCGCGACGGCACCGGCCATCGTCGTTGAGTAAGGCACTTTATGCTGCAGTGCTGCACGACGGATATCGGCTGAATCAGCAATCGCTTTACGGCCCTCCGTTGTGTTTACAACGTAGTTAACTTCGCCGTTCTTCAACATATCAACGATGTTTGGACGACCTTCAGTGACCTTGTTCACAACCTTAGCTGTAATGCCGTGAGTCTCTAGTAGTGCTGCTGTACCGCTGGTTGCAACGATATCGAAGCCAAGTTCAACCAACTGTTTAGTCAGTTCACAAGCGGCCTCTTTATCGACGTCACGCACTGAAACAAACGCAGTACCTGGCTTAGGTAGCTTGTCGCCAGCTCCCAAGTGAGCCTTCATGAATGCTTCACCGAAGGTTTCACCGGTACCCATGACTTCACCCGTAGACTTCATCTCTGGGCCAAGGATTGGGTCAACGCCCTGGAATTTATTGAACGGGAATACCGCCTCTTTCACGTTGAAGTAGCTTGGTACGATCTCTTTCGTAAAGCCTAGCTCTTCCAATGACTTACCGGTCATAACCAGTGCAGCGACTTTCGCTAGAGAAACACCGATACACTTAGATACGAAAGGAACTGTACGTGATGCACGAGGGTTAACCTCGATCACGTAGATCTCGCCATCTTGGTAGGCTAACTGGACGTTCATCAAGCCAACAACACCCAATTCAAGTGCCATCTTGCGCACCATCTCGCGCATCTCGTCCTGGACGTCTGCTGCAAGGTTGTACGGAGGGAATGAACATGCTGAGTCACCTGAGTGAACACCCGCCTGCTCAATGTGCTGCATGATCGCTCCAATCACGACCTGCTTACCGTCACAGACCGCATCGATATCCACTTCGATCGCTGCGTTTAGGAAGTGATCAAGCAGGACAGGTGATTCGTTAGAGACCTGAACGGCTGTATTCATGTACTTACGCAGCTCGTCCTCTTTGTAGACGATCTCCATCGCACGACCACCCAATACGTAAGATGGACGAACAACCAGTGGGTAACCGATCTTCTCGGCTTCAATGATCGCCTCTTCAAGGCTACGTACTGTTGAGTTCTCTGGCTGTTTCAGACCAAGACGCTTAAGCATCTGCTGGAACAGTTCACGGTCTTCAGCACGGTCGATCGCTTCAGACGAGGTACCAATGATTGGAACGCCAGCCTGTTCTAGAGCTACGGCTAATTTCAGAGGAGTCTGACCACCGTACTGAACAATCACGCCTTTAGGCTGTTCAACTTCAACGATTGCCAACACATCTTCTAGAGTGATCGGCTCGAAGTAGAGGCGGTCTGATGTGTCATAGTCGGTAGAGACGGTTTCAGGGTTACAGTTAACCATGATGGTCTCGTAGCCATCTTCACGCGCTGCAAGCGCTGCATGAACACAGCAGTAGTCAAATTCGATACCCTGACCGATACGGTTAGGGCCACCACCGATGACCATGATCTTGTCACGATCCGATGGGTTCGCTTCACACTCCTCTTCGTACGTTGAGTACATGTAAGCGGTATCAGTCGCAAATTCTGCGGCACAGGTATCGACACGTTTGTAGACTGGCTTAATACCAGCTGCCTGACGATGCTTGCGGAACTGCTTCTCTGAAACACCCAATAGCTTGGCTAGACGAGCATCTGAGAAACCTTTGCGCTTCAGCATGAACAGATCGGTTGTAGAGAGTTCACTCAGTGCGGTTTCCGATACGCGCTGCTCATCTTTGATGATGTCTTCGATCTGAACCAAGAACCAAGGATCAACGCCACTCAGTTTGTAGATCTCATCAACGCTCATACCCATACGGAAGGCATCGCCGATGTACCAGATGCGCTCAGAACCTGGAGTTGTGAGTTCGTATACGATCTTATCGCGTGCATCTTCAGCGGTAATATCAACAATCGGATCGAAGCCTTCAGAACCAACCTCTAGACCACGTAGTGCTTTCTGCAAAGACTCTTGCTGAGTACGACCAATCGCCATCACCTCACCCACCGACTTCATCTGAGTCGTTAGGCGATCGTTTGCTTGTGGGAATTTTTCAAAGGTGAAACGAGGGATCTTCGTTACCACGTAGTCGATGGCAGGCTCGAAGGACGCTGGTGTTTGACCGCCAGTGATGTCGTTCTGAAGCTCATCAAGCGTGTAACCGACCGCCAGTTTTGCCGCCACTTTCGCAATTGGGAAACCTGTTGCTTTTGAAGCCAGTGCTGAAGAGCGTGATACACGTGGATTCATCTCGATTACCACAACGCGTCCAGTCTTTGGACAAACACCAAACTGTACGTTCGAACCGCCTGTTTCAACACCGATCTCACGCAGAACTGCAATCGAAGCATTACGCATCAACTGGTACTCTTTATCGGTCAACGTCTGCGCTGGTGCGACTGTGATTGAGTCACCTGTGTGCACACCCATGGCATCAAAGTTTTCGATCGAACATATGATGATACAGTTGTCGTTCTTGTCGCGGACAACCTCCATCTCGTACTCTTTCCAACCGATCAACGATTCATCAATAAGTAGCTCGTTGGTCGGTGATAGATCCAAACCACGCTCACAGATTTCGATGAACTCTTCACGGTTGTAGGCGATACCACCACCAGAACCACCCATAGTGAATGATGGACGGATGATCGCTGGGAAGCCAACCTGATCCAGTACCTGAAGAGCCTCTTCCATCGAGTGAGCGATAGAGGCGCGTGGACACTCAAGGCCGATGTTCTTCATCGCCTTGTCAAAACGTTCACGGTCTTCCGCTTTATCGATCGCATCTTGAGTAGCACCGATCATCTCAACACCAAACTCAGCGAGAACACCTTCGCGGTCGAGGTCGAGTGCACAGTTCAGTGCAGTCTGGCCACCCATAGTCGGTAGCAGCGCATCTGGACGCTCTTTCTCAATGATCTTAGCAACCGTTTTCCAGTTGATTGGCTCGATGTATGTCGCATCAGCCATCGCTGGATCAGTCATGATCGTCGCTGGGTTTGAGTTAACAAGAATAACTCGGTAACCCTCTTCGCGAAGCGCTTTACACGCTTGTGCGCCAGAATAGTCAAACTCACACGCCTGACCGATAACGATCGGGCCTGCACCTAGGATAAGAATACTTTGTATGTCGGAACGTTTTGGCATCGTAAAACCTGGTCTAAATCTGTTTCTCTAAGTTACCCGTTACAACTCAGCCCTGTTGGCGTGAGCGCATCATCTCAACGAAGCGATCGAAGAGTGGTGCCACATCGTGTGGACCAGGGCTCGCTTCTGGGTGCCCTTGGAAACTGAACGCTGGACGATCAGTACGCTCAATACCCTGTAGTGAGCCATCGAACAGTGATTTGTGTGTTGCACGTAGTGTGCTAGGTAGTGAATCTTCAGCCACCGCGAAACCGTGGTTCTGGCTGGTGATCATCACCTGCTTGCTATCTAGATCCTGAACGGGGTGGTTGGCACCGTGGTGACCAAACTTCATCTTCTCAGTTTTAGCACCTGACGCAAGCGCAAGTAGCTGGTGACCAAGACAGATGCCGAAAACTGGCAGTTCTGTTTTTAGAATGTCAGAGATCGCATCGATCGCGTAATCACATGGTTCTGGGTCACCAGGACCATTCGACAAGAAAACGCCATCTGGATTCATTGCAAGCACTTCAGATGCTGGAGTCTGTGCAGGCACAACCGTCAAACGGCAGCCGCGCTCAACCAGCATGCGTAGAATATTTTGTTTAACACCGAAATCGTAAGCCACTACGTTGAACGGTTGATCAGCATCGGCTTTCTCTGTGTAGCCAGTACCAAGCTCCCAAGTGGACGTGCGCCAAGCATCAGAACTGTCACGTGTAACGACTTTTGCTAAGTCCATGCCTTTCAGGCCAGGGAAGCCACGAGCAGCATCGAGTGCTTTCGCTTCATCAATGTTATCACCCGCAACGATGCAACCATTCTGGGCACCTTTCTCACGAAGAATACGCGTTAAGCGGCGTGTATCGATGCCGGCAATACCCATGATGTTGCGCTCTTTTAGGTACTCATCTAGCGCCTGCTCAGAACGGAAGTTGCTCGCAAGCAGTGGCAGATCACGAATCACAAGACCTGCAACCCAAGTGCGATCAGATTCTGCATCTTCAGCGTTACAACCCACGTTACCAATGTGTGGGTAGGTGAGTGTCACGATCTGGCGGCAGTAGGATGGATCGGTAAGGATCTCTTGATAACCGGTCATTGAGGTGTTGAATACAACCTCACCTGATGATTCGCCTTCGGCGCCGATCGAAATACCCCTAAAAATAGAACCGTCTTCAAGGGCTAAGATGGCTGGCTGCGTCAAAAGAACCTCCCCGCGCGCTGGCTAGATATGAAAAATTACTGTGGCTTGGCTGCAAAAAAGCGAGGCCAACTTGGGGTCCGCCTCGCTTTCAAAAACATCTCTTCGGTGGGATGCGCCGCTATCGCGGGCAAAACCTGCGGTATTCTAAGGGAATTAGCTGCGCAAGTCCATGCCGAATCGGTCGAATATGGTGAGTAAAAGTCAACTTAAACTGTAGCTAAGTTGCCCTTCTCCTCAAGCCAGCTCTTGCGATCCGAAGCCCGTTTCTTCGCCAACAACATATCAAGCACCTGGTGAGTATCATCTCCAGACTCCAGCGTTAACTGAACCAAACGACGGGTATCAGGATCCATCGTTGTTTCACGCAGCTGCATCGGGTTCATCTCACCCAAGCCCTTAAATCGTTGCACACCGATGCGCGCGTTTTTGCGCTCCGCTTTGATGCGTTCAACGATGCCATTCTTCTCAGACTCATCCAGAGCGTAGAAGACCTCTTTCGCCACATCAATTCGGAACAGCGGCGGCATAGCGACATAGACATGCCCTGCAGCCACCAAAGGTTTGAAGTGTCTTAGGAAGAGTGCACAGATCAGCGTGGCGATGTGCGCACCATCAGAATCGGCATCGGCAAGAATACAGACCTTACCGTAACGCAAATTACTCAGATCCTCGGCACCCGGATCCACGCCAATAGCCACCGAAATATCGTGAATCTCTTGCGAACCGAGGATCTCTGAAGAGTCGACCTCCCAGGTATTCAAAATCTTACCACGCAGCGGCATGATCGCCTGAAAGTCTCGGCTACGTGCCTGCTTTGCTGAACCGCCTGCCGAGTCACCCTCGACTAAGAAGAGCTCACTGCGCATAGGATCGGTGCCCGAACAGTCGGCTAATTTACCTGGTAGAGCGGGCCCCTGCGTTACCTTTTTACGCACCACTTTCTTAGCAGAACGCAGACGTTTTTGTGCATTGGCGATCACCAATTCAGCAATCGCCTCACCCTCTTCAACGTGCTTATTGAGCCATAATAGGAAGGCATCTTTTACCGCACCCGAGATAAACGCCGCAATTTGACGCGAAGAGAGACGCTCTTTGGTTTGACCAGAGAACTGCGGGTCACGCATCTTGGCTGAAAGAATAAAGCAGCAACGATCCCAGACATCCTCTGGCGACAGTTTCACACCGCGTGGCAGCAGACTGCGGAAGTCACAAAACTCACGCAACGCCTCCAAAAGACCGGTACGCAGGCCATTCACATGGGTTCCGCCTTGCGCGGTCGGGATCAAGTTGACGTAGCTTTCGCAGGTCATCTCGCCACCCTCTTTTAGCCACTGGACAGCCCACTCAACGGCATCCTCTTCACCCTGCAAAGAGCCACAAAATGGCTCTTCAGGAAGGGTCTCATAAACTTGTGTATTACCTTTCAGATACGCCACTAAGCCATCTTCGTAGTACCACTCCTCTTTCTCTTTCTTACCCGTAGAGAGATCGGTAAAGGTCACTTTTAAACCGGGACAGAGAACCGCCTTGGCACGCAGATTATGCTTCAGACGACTGACACTAAACTTAGGCGAATCGAAGTAACTAGGGTCGGGCAAAAATCGAACGGTGGTACCGGTATTGCGCTGACCACAGGTATCGACCACTTCAAGATCCGATACTTTCTCGCCGTCTGCAAAGCCGATGCGATGCACCTGACCACCACGACGAATTTGCACCTCCAACAGCTTAGAGAGTGCGTTAACAACGGAGACACCCACCCCGTGGAGACCGCCCGAGTAGTTGTAGTTGTCATTGTTAAACTTACCGCCGGCATGAAGCTTGGTCAGAATCAGCTCAACCCCTGGGACACCCTCCTCTGGGTGAATGTCCACCGGCATACCGCGACCATCATCGGACACAGAGAGTGAGTTGTCGGGGTGCAGAATGATATCGATCTGCTTTGCATGGCCTGCCAACGCCTCATCGACTGAGTTGTCGATCACCTCTTGTGCTAGGTGATTGGGACGATCCGTTTCTGTGTACATTCCCGGGCGACGCTTTACTGGGTCAAGCCCGCTTAGTACCTCGATCGAACCAGCATTATAGTCCTTTGACATATCTCTCTTTTCCTAGCCGTTCTCAGGCTGCCAGCGATTCTCAGCGAAGGCAAAAATCGTCGGCAACATGGATTCAAAATTTTCAAAGCCGTGATGGCCGCCCGGTTGAACAATCTGCGAGGACTCACTGTAGTAGCTAACAGCCTCACGATAGTCGAGGGTCTCATCTCCCTCTTGCAGCATCAGCAGTAGACGTTCCGGGTATGTCAGTTGAGGATAATACAACCGCTCTAACTGAGCCATATGTTCAAGCGTCAATTCATACTCTTCGCCAGAGTAGAAATTCTTTTGCGGACCTAGTAACGCACCCAACAGTGTGTGTGGCGCAACCGCCGGGTTAACTAAAATGGCTTTTACATGTGCGTAGCGCTCACTGAGGCAAGTCGCATAAAAACCACCCAAAGAGCTGCCAATCAATAGTAGCTCGTCATGCTGCTGAACAATCGTCTCTAGCTGCTGCATCGCCTCTTCTGGCCAGTGCGACAATGCGGGTACTGATAGCTGCGATGCCCTACCGATCGACTCAAAGTGGCGTATCAACTGCTGACCTTTAAGCGACTCGGGTGAACTGTTAAAACCGTGAATATAGAGAAAATGCATTACTGTCCGCTCACCACCTTCACATCATGACGCACACCCTGAGTCGCACAGTGTCCTAACCACTCCGCAAGATGTTGATTAAGCTGGTATTTTTCATCTGGCTGATGCATCGCATCATTAGGGTAATCGTAACGTCCAGGCAGTTGTGAGCGACGTTTTAAACAGACCACTTCCGCCATCCGTGCATCATGATAGAGACGTATCACAAAAGACTGTGGGTTAAACCATGGGGAAGCTTGCTCAGGCCAGTAAGAGAGTGTCCACGTCGAGGTGTAGGCAAACTCCTCATCGCGTTTAATGGCGACAACATAGGCGTGTTGATGCCACTCGATACGAAACTCAATAGACTCCTGCTGAGCAGGAAGCAGACGCATCAGACGGGCATAGTTGGTCTCAGAGACAACACTCTGTTTTACCAAATCCGGTACGTACTTACGCTTCACATCATGCATCAACAGCACCTTGTAAACTTAATTTATTCAGCGCCAGCCACTGCAAACCTATGATGGCAGGCGAACTATTAATAACACCCTGATTGACTAACTCTATGGCATCATCACTCGAAAGGACGTGAACACGAATATCTTCACCCTCCTCCGGCAAACCATGAATGCCTCTGGCCTGCTCCGAATCCACCTCAGCATAAAGCAGATCGATCCACTCATCACAGCCACCGCCACTGGGCAGATAACGAATAATTCTACGCGGCTCGCCGATCACCAAGCCAGCCTCCTCAATCGACTCACGCTTAGCAACCTGTACAGAGCTTTCACCCTCTTCCACCACACCAGCAACCACCTCAAGCATCCATGGAGAGGGGCCCTGCAGAGACCCAACCCGAAACTGCTCAACCAACACGACAGAGTCCTTCGCAGGATCATAAAGCAGCACACAGACCGCATCTCCCCGCTGAAACAGCTCGCGTGTGATCTCAATCGATTGACCTAAAAAAGTCTTATGCTCAAGCGTTAACCGCTTAACCCGAAAATAACCCTGAAAGGCCGTCTCATCGGTGATCAAGCGATAATCTTGTTGCCCAAAGCTGGGAGCCCAAGCCGGTTTGGAGTGCTCAGAACTCATTGCGCAGCCTGTTTCTCGCCAGCAAATTGACGCAACTGCTGAATCTCTTCTGGCCAAATCGTCTCATCAATAGTCTCTAAACAGAGCGGGACACCACGAAAACGATCGTCCTGCATGATGTAACGAAACGCCTCCCAGCCAATTTCACCCTGACCCAATGAGTGGTGACGATCGACGCGACCACCCAGCGCTATTTTAGAGTCGTTAATGTGCATACCGCACAACCTATCAAAGCCGATCAGTCGTTCAAACTCGGCAAAACTCTGCTCACAGGCTTCAAAAGTGCGTAGATCATAACCTGCAGCAAAAATATGGCAGGTATCGATGCAGACACCAATGCGTTCAGGGTATCGGCTTTTGTCGATGATGGCCGCAATCTCTTCAAATCTGTAACCTAAATTGGATCCCTGCCCCGCCGTCGTCTCAATCACGGCGATGACCTGTTCGGTCTCCTGAGTCGCGATATCGATCGATTCAGAGATGGTCGCTAAACAGCTTGTCACATCGATCTTTTTAAGATGACTGCCCGGATGAAAATTCAGATAACAGAGCCCTAACTGCTCGCAACGCTGCATCTCATCAACAAAGGCGTCGCGTGACTTCTCAAGTGGCTCTGCCTCTGGGTGCCCCAAATTAATCAGGTAACTGTCGTGCGGAAGAATTTGCTCTGGCAGAAAGCTATGCTCGGCACAGTTCGCTTTAAACTGCTCGATTGTCTCATCGGCAAGCGGCTTAGCTACCCACTGTCTCTGATTCTTAGTAAACAGCGCAAACGCATTGGCACCGATCGCCGCCGCATTCAATGGCGCATTCTGCACCCCACCCGCTGCGCTAACATGGGCACCAACGTAGTAGGGCTTCAGTGAGTTACTTACAGCTTGCACGCACCACCTGCACAGTCGTCAAAGTCCATCGACTCAAGCTCCATTCGCTCAGAGTGTGCGCTTTTAATCACCTTCAATAGACTACCCTCAGCGGATCCATCTTCAGCGACTCCAGCACGCTCAAATACAGAGACCAAAATACCCAGTTCGTCTGTCGTAAAATCGTTCATTCTCTTCTCCTTATTATCGAGCTAGAGTGGCTTAAGCCACTCCACCATTAGCTGTAAGCTGCGCTGCCCACGAAATTCATTGATATCCAATCGGTAGACGGCACGCACACGATTGATCGACGCATTCGGCCAAATATCAGACTCTACATTAAAGGCGATTGCATCCAGTGCCAAGCCTGTTGTCGGCTCTTGCAGTACCATTTTCAGATGTTTTTGACCGACGATACGCTGCTGCAACAGTCGAAACTCACCATGGAAGCTCGGTTCTGGGAATTGGTGCCCCCAGGGGCCCGCTTCTTGAATCATCTGAGCCAACTCCATGGTGAATTGATTAGGTGCCAACTCACCATCTGTCTCGATCACTCGATCCAGATCCTCTTTGCGTGTCTGACGAGTCACTTCAGCCGCAAAAGCAGTCTCGAAACGGGCTAGATCCGCTTTAGAAATGGTCAAACCGGCTGCCATCGCATGACCACCAAACTTTGAAATTAAGCCAGGATGTTCGGTCGCTATACGATCCAATCCATCGCGTATATGGAACCCCTCAATGGAACGAGCCGATCCTTTAATCTCACCCTCATCACCCGGCGCAAACACGATCACCGGTCGATGCAGTTTCTCTTTAACGCGAGAGGCAAGAATACCAATAACGCCTTGGTGCCACTGCTCGTTAAAGAGCGCTATGCCGGCTGGGCGTTCCGCCTCCAAAAGATCCAACGACTCTAAATGGGCCATCGCTTGAGCCTGCATTTCAGACTCAATAGAGCGTCGCTCGCGGTTTAAGGCATCCAGCTGTTCAGCGTATTCACGGGCACGTTGTGGATCCTCCTCTAGTAGACACTCAATACCCAAGCTGATGTCATCCAAACGACCTGCCGCATTAAGACGTGGTGCAACGGCAAACCCCAAATCAGAGCTACTAATGCGTTGATTATCACGCCCAGCAACCTCTAAAAGCGCAAGGAGGCCCGGACGCGCTCTGCCGGCACGGATACGGGCCAACCCTTGATGCACTAAGGTGCGGTTATTCCGCTCCAGAGGCACTACATCGGCCACCGTACCCAAAGCAATAAGATCAAGATAGTTAGCCAAATTCGGAGCCTTAACTCCGCTCTTCTCAAACCAACCAAGCTGCTGCAGCTGACGACGAAGTGCGATTAAAAGATAGAAGATGACTCCGGCACCACAGGTCGATTTCGCCATGAACTGACAGCCGGCCTGATTGGGATTAATAATTGCCACAGCCTTGGGCAATACCGAGCCCGGCAGGTGGTGATCTGTCACGATCACATCGATCCCTAGCATATTGGCTCGATCAACACCTTCGATACTGGAGATACCATTATCAACGGTAATGATCAGATCGGGCTGCTTCTGCTGAGCAACCTCAACAATTTCCGGAGACAGGCCATAGCCGTATTCGAATCGATTCGGAACGAGATAGTCGACCTGATTAAAACCAAACGCACGCAGAGCCAGTAACGCTGTCGTCGTACTGGTCGCACCATCACAATCGAAGTCGCCAACAATCAGGATCGACTCCTGTTGCCGAAGCGCAGTGACAAGCCTTGCCACCCCGGCATCAATGCCTAACATGGCACCATCGGGGAGCAGGGTCTCCAACCCCTTTTCAAGCTCACTGAGCTCAGACACGCCGCGCCCGGCGTAGATACGCGCAATCACCGGATGCAAAGAGGCAAGTGAGGAAGATACAGCGCCTATTGGGCGCTCAATAATCATCGCTTCGCTCAAGACTCACCTGGCAAAAGCTGATCAGTTTTATCGGTTAGGTAGTAGACAACCAGGCCTATCCATTCGCGCAAACCGGTGTGAAGGTCTCGCATGTTACGCCACAGCCTTGGATCCAACTTAAAGCCTGTTGTAGTCGTCGTGTAGTAATCCACTGGGTAGGGAATGACCTGCCAACCCTGTTTCTCAAAGATACCTACAGAGCGCGGCATATGAAAAGCCGAGGTCACCAACAACCACGGCTTATCAGGCACAGCACCCAACAATTTTGCCGACAATAGCGCATTTTCATAGGTGTTTCGGGACTGGTTCTCCAAAAGGACCCTATCCGCAAGACCTATTTGCCCCAGATAATCGGCCACACCATCCGCCCCTTTGAACGATTGACGGAGAACGGACCCACTGCCACCGGTAAAGATGATTTTCGCTTCAGGAAAACGCTTAGCCAAGGCTGGAATCACCATCACCCGCTCAGCAGCGGCATTGAACTGGGACTGTTGCCAAACCGAAGAGAGCTCAGGGTTTTCACCGCCGCCCAAAATCACGATCCCGGCGGGCTCAATCTGATTCAGATCCGGTTGCTTAAAACGTGACTCCAAAGGGTACAAAACCGCATCTCCCAAGGGCATCAATAAAATCGCCATCAACAGCAGTAGATCAATAGATAGCAGCCAGCTAGCTAAGCGGCGCTTACCTAACCAAAGTAAAAAAAGGCCAAGCAGCATCAACCAGACCAAAAGATGGTCAGGTGCAGCGAGGAACCAGAAAAGCTTTGAGAGCGAGAAGAAACTGTCCATACAAAAAAACGCCCCTCAAAGGAGGGGCGATTCATTTAGCTCTTGTGCGAGTGAGTCGCCACAAACTGTTGTACTGTGGCCAGATCGTTATCCAGCACCGACAGACGCTCTTCTCGTTCAAACAGATCGCTCATATGAGCCGGCAAGCTAGGCGATTCAAGACCTGCTTTCACAACAGGATCTGGGAACTTAACCGGGTGCGCGGTGGCCAGAGTGACCATCGGTACACTCATATCACGACGACATTCGCGTGCTGCTTTAACACCAATCGCTGTGTGCGGATCCAGTAGGTACTCAGTCGACTCGTAGACATCAGCAATAACCTGACAGGTTGTCTCATCATCAACGGCGTAGCTGTTAAACAGCTCGCGAACCTTATCCCACTCACCATCACCAAGATGAACAGACTCTCTCTTAAAGCGCGCCATCAGATCAGCAACGGCTTTACCGTCACGACCATAAACATCAAATAGAAGACGCTCAAAGTTCGACGAGACCATAATATCCATCGATGGCGACAGAGTATGCTCAAGCTGACCTTTAGACATATCGTTACCGCTGATGACGCGGTGAAGAATGTCATTACGGTTAGTCGCTACCACCAACTGATCGATCGGCAGACCCATCTGTTTAGCGAGGTAGCCGGCAAAAATATCACCGAAGTTACCCGTTGGAACCGAGAAAGAGACTGGACGATGAGGGCCACCCAAGGTCAGCGAGGCTGAGAAGTAGTAGACGATCTGAGCCATGATACGAGCCCAGTTGATTGAGTTCACTGCACCCAGCTTCATACCGTTTAGGAAGCTCTGATCAGCAAAACTGTCTTTCACCATCTCCTGACAGTCATCAAAGTTACCTTCCAAGGCGATATTGAAGACATTGTCTTCCAATACGGTCGTCATCTGACGACGCTGTACTTCAGAGACACGGTTGTAAGGGTGAAGAATGAAGATATCCAAGTGATCAGAGTGACGACAGCCTTCGATCGCTGCAGAACCCGTGTCACCTGAGGTAGCACCCATAATCACCAGGCGTTCATTGCGCTGTTTCAGCACATGATCCATCAAACGACCGAGCAACTGCAGTGCGAAGTCTTTGAATGCCAAGGTAGGACCATGGAACAGCTCAAGAACGAACTCGTTGCTATCGATCTGAACCAAAGGTGCTACGGCATCGTGTTTAAAGACAGCGTAGGTCTCATCGATCATCGATTTAAGATCCCCGTCGCTAATGCACTCTTCAACGAACGGCTTGATCACTTTGAAGGCAAGATCCGCATAGCTAAGGCCTGCCCAGCTTGCGATCTCCTCTTTCGAGAAAGTCGGTAGAGTCTCAGGTACATAGAGACCCCCATCAGACGCCAAACCAGCTAATAGCACATCCGCAAAATTGAGTGCGGGCGCATCACCACGAGTCGAAATATAACGCATCGAAAATTCCTCTTAATCAGCCAGCTGTTCAACACGGATGCGGGTCACTTCACCCACAACGTCTGGCAGTGCTTCGATCTCGCGAAGCGCTTCGTTCATTGTCGATTCAACCACTCGTTGAGTCAGCAGAATGACAGGCACCTGTGATTCACGGATCGGTTTCTGAATCACGGCTTCAATATTGATCCCTTTTTCACCGAGGATGCGGGTAATGTGAGCCATCACGCCTGGGCGCTCAACGGCTTGCAAGCGAAGGTAGTAAGCACTCTCAACCTGTTCAACAGGAAGCACTTCAGCATCTGAAAGCTCGCTAGGCTGGAAAGCCAAGTGGGGAACTCGGTTGTCACGGTCAGCAGTGAGTGTACGAACCACATCCACCACATCAGCAACTACTGCAGAAGCCGTTGGCTCAGCACCGGCACCCGCACCATAGTAGAGGGTTTGACCCACCGCATCACCATCAACAAGGACGGCATTCATGACACCATCGACATTGGCCAGTAACGCTTTCTCTGGAATCATCGTTGGGTGAACACGTAGCTCAATACCCTTCGCTGTGCGGCGGCTAATACCTAGGTGCTTGATGCGGTAGCCTAGCTCTTCAGCGTAGTTCACATCCTGTGAAGTGATCTTACTGATACCCTCGGTGTAGGCTTTTTCGAACTGCAGTGGGATACCAAACGCGATTGAGGCAAGTATGGTCAGCTTGTGCGCTGCGTCTATGCCTTCAACATCAAAGGTCGGATCCGCTTCTGCGTAGCCCAACGCCTGAGCTTCCGCCAATACATCTTCAAAGGCACGACCTTTGTCACGCATTTCGGTCAAAATGAAGTTACCGGTACCGTTAATGATGCCAGCCAACCAGTCGATCTTGTTCGCAGATAGACCTTCACGAATCGCTTTGATGATTGGGATGCCACCAGCAACTGAGGCCTCAAACGCGACCATCACATTCTTCTCTTGCGCAGCCGCAAAAATCTCGTTGCCATGCACCGCGATCAACGCCTTGTTCGCAGTGACGACGTGTTTACCGTTTTGAATGGCCGTCATCACGAGATCAAAGGCTGTCTCGTAACCGCCGATCAGCTCAATGACGATATCGATCTCAGGGTTGGTTGCGATCTCGAAAATGTCCGATGTAACGTGGATTCCTGTCGTATCAAACGCAGGGTTAGGGCGACGCATAGCGACCTGTTCAATCTGAATTCGACGACCCGCACGACGTGCAATCTCAGACGCATTGCGATTAAGAACATCGAACGTACCGCCACCGACAGTACCCATTCCACAGATGCCAACTTTTACCGGCTTCACAACCTTACCTCATTCGAAGTGAGCTCGAGCGGTTCACCCGACCCAGAGCGTTAAAAAATGGGGCATATTATAGCTAAAAAAGGGTGTTTGAACTATGGGTATTAGGGAGGTTTTACTGATAAAAAGCGTAATTAGAGGGCGGATGTCAGGCTGAAGCCTGACACCAGTGCTTCAACCTAACTACAGAGAAACGTGACTGGCTTTCAGCCTGTCACGACCCTACCAGCATTTTCCAGAGATTACTTAATCCCCAACACCGGCAGCAGACGCTCGGCTGGCATGTAACCCGGTAATAGATCACCCGTCTCGGTAATCATCGCAGGGGTGCCGGTAACCCCTAGCTTTTGACCCAGCGCCAGCTGTTCAAGCACGGGTGTTTGGCAGCCATCCGCTTTAACAGAGCCACCATCTAGCGCTGACTCCATTGCTGCTAAGCGGTCATCGGCACACCAGATCTGATCCATACGTGACGCAGTAGCACCGCCAGGACCAGAGCGAGGAAAGGCTAAGTAAGCGACTTCGACACCCGCTTCGTTCAGAGCATCCACCTCTTCGTGCAGCTTCTGACAGTAGGGGCAATCGATATCGGTGAAGACATAAAGTCGAGTTCTCTTCTCACCTTTAGCTGGGAAAATAACCATATCGCTATCAGCCACCTGCTGCATGGCATCTAAACGCATCCCACTTAAGCGCTTCTCGGTAAGATTGATCAGACGGTTCTCTTGTGTGATCTGATACGCCTTGCCCGACAGAATAAACTGCGCATCTTCACTGACGTAAAGCACCTCACCAGAACCGAGTAACACCTCATAAAAACCGGTCATATCGGACGGCTCAATCAGCGTAATTGGGATCGAAGGATCAACCGCTTTCAGCTTCTCTTCAATCAGGGTCTCTGTATTTGCCAGAGCCGGCAAAGTCACAAGGGATAACAACAGTACGAACAGGGTTTTCATCTTAACTCCTTAAAAATTGCGCCCAGTGTGCCAGTTTAACCGCGCGGATGAAACTGCTTGTGCAACTGCTCTAAGCGATGCGTGGCAATTTGCGTATAGATCTGAGTGGTTGATAAATTGGCATGCCCCAACAGCATCTGCACGGCACGAAGATCCGCCCCATGATTCAACAAGTGTGTTGCAAACGCATGCCTTAGCGTATGGGGCGACAATTCCGACTTCACACCCGCCTGCTGAGCCCAAAACTTAATACGATGCCAAAAGGTCTGTCGGGTCATCTGCTGTCCTCGACGACTCAAGAAGAGCGCTTCAGGGTTGGTAGCACCCATCAACAGTGGCCGTGCAGCTGATTGATAGCGTTTCAACCAATCAATGGCCGCCTCGCCAACAGGGACCAGTCGCTCTTTATCACCCTTACCGACAACCTGTAATAGCCCAGCCCTCAGGTCAATTTGACCCACCTCAAGCCCAATCAACTCAGAGATACGCAACCCGGATCCGTACAACAGCTCCAACATAGCTCGATCTCGCAACCCCAGTGAATCTTCAACATCCGGCGCCTCAAGCAGCGCATCCACTTCTGCTTCGGAAATGGACTTTGGCAACGCGCGCCCGCGCTTTGGATTGGAGATATTCAACGTAGGGTCAACGTCGATCACACTTTCGCGCAATAGGTAGCGATAAAATCCACGGATACAGGAGAGTTGTCGAGCAGTCGAGCTGGCTTTAAACGCTTCAGACAGGCGCCAGGCAAGATAGTGCTGTAAATCGGACTGCGTAACATCCATCAGTGATTTACCCTGCTGATTCAACCAACAGGCAAACTGATTCAGATCGCGTCGATAGGAGCTCTGCGTGTTGTCACTTAAGCCACGCTCCATCCACAAGCCTTGAATGAACTCTTTGATTAACGCGGCATCTTTGGAGTCAGGGCTTTGCGCAGTAAAACGTGCATCCGGCACTAACGGTAGACCTCAATAGTTTCTAAAAAGTTACGATCAACAGAGTAGGAAGCATACCCTTGATCGACCCTTCTTAGTAGAACTAACTTATTGTCTGCCACCTCGATCAAACGCCCCTCAATAAAGCGCCCGAAGTGGGTGTAGAGACGAATCTGATACTGTAGATAGTCATCCAGCTCATCAAAGCTAGCAGGATAGAACTGCTTAGAATCCTCAAGCTTTTGCACTTCGCGACTGGAGAGAATCTTCTCCTTGAGCTGCTCAACATTGACCAATCCCTCCTCCTGAGGGGTTAACTGTTCAGCCTGCTCCGCATCTGGCAACAGGGACTCCCAATCCAATCCCGCTAAATCAAGCCCCACCGAGTTGATGCGCAAAGAGGGATTCAAGCGTTCAGCTAAGACGTGGGGGGCGTTCATCAATACGAACAGCTCACTGCCCATACCGCCCGCTGGTGAGATACCCAAATCAACACTTGAACCCGGGGCAATGGCCTGCTCATAGGCATTCCAAAGCCGCTCTGGTACCTGCATACCCAACTGTGTAGCCTGAGCTTTTAACAGATCGGCATGCGCCAAGCGATACTCCGCCTCCGTCACCTCAGTCTGTTCAGCACAGTAGGTATCGCGGCGAGCATTAAATCCAAGGTCTTGGTAGGCAAACTGAAAACGCTGGACTCGCGGACTGGCCGCCAACAAGGTCTGTGGTGCAAGGTATCCAGGTGTAAAACTAACCTCCAACACCAATCGTTGCGAGGCGATCCCCAACAGCTGAATCTGACTACCCAAGACTAGACGTCCATTATCGTTATCTGGGTCTAAGCGAATGTTAAGATCCGCCTGAATTTCGGGGTATCCCATATCTCGTAACACAGGCAGAGAGAATTCACGCACATCGCCACAACCCAGAGCGGCGATGTTAACCAACCCTTTGCTCGCAGCAGCACTCTGATTCGCAAGGGCCGTCTCCATAAAGTCGGATGCCAGATCCATTCTTAACTTATCGATTTTGATGGCCAAGAAACTGGGCCAGTCAGAAGCACTGCTGACAGGAGAGGGCTGCAGGAAGAAGAGCGGCGCGTCCGCTCGAATACTGATATTGGCCACCTTGATGGCAGATTCATAACCGAAAGGAGCCGCCTGCAGCGACTCAATACGGACTTCACCGCGTGGATCCAGAACCAACTGCTCATAGTGCACACGATAACCGGGCAGCAGAACCGTTAACGTATCATCGATATAGGCTTTAGCTTTGTAATAGACATAGGCATAACCGCCCCCACCGACCAGTAGCGTCGCTATCAATAACAGTAGAACGGTTTTAAACCAACGCAAAGGATTCCCCCCAACAGTCATCACTTCATACTAGACCACTATTAGAAATAGGAGAAATTTGAGCAATAAAAAAGGCGACCCATGGTCGCCTTTTTTAATCGAGATCAACTCAGTTAATAAAATTAACTTAGTTAAGCTTCTCTTTGATACGTGCAGACTTACCGCTACGCTCACGTAGGTAGTAAAGTTTCGCCTGACGAACGTCACCACGACGCTTAACTTCGATCGCTTCAACCGCTGGGCTGTAGGTCTGGAAAGTACGCTCTACACCCACACCGTGAGAGATTTTACGTACAGTGAAAGCAGAGTTTAGGCCGCGGTTACGCTTACCTAGAACTACACCTTCGAACGCCTGTAGACGGCTACGGTTGCCCTCTACTACACGTACTTGAACTACTACAGTGTCACCTGGGCCGAAGTTCGGTACTTCTTTACCAGTTTGTTCAGCTTCGATCTGCTGAATGATTAAGTTTTTGCTGCTCATCGCTCGCTCCTAACTTTTCAACTGCGGACTACTTTTTAGTCTCGCCGATGTATTCGTTTAACAACGTTTGCTGTTCTGGGTCCAAATCGATCTTCTCTAGCAGATCAGGGCGACGCTCATAGGTCCTTCCTAACTGCTGTTTTAGGCGCCATTTACGTATCTCTGCGTGATTTCCACTCATCAATACCGACGGTACGCCAACGCCATCTAACTGTTCTGGTCGTGTGTAGTGTGGACAATCAAGCAATCCTTCCGAGAAGGAGTCCTCTTCAGCAGAGGCTTGGTCACCCAGTACACCAGGCACCATTCTTGATATCGCATCAACCATCACCATGGCTGGGAGCTCACCACCACTCAGGACAAAATCACCGAGTGACCACTCTTCATCCACTTCCGCTTCGATCAGGCGTTCATCAACCCCTTCGTAGCGACCGCAGACAAAGATCAAACTCTCTGCCGTGGCCAGTTCTGTCACACCTTGTTGATCTAAGCGTCTGCCTTGTGGCGACAGATAGATCACTTTAGCCTGACTGGGTGCTGCCGCTTTCGCCGCCGCTATCGCATCTCTCAATGGCTGAACCTTCATCAACATCCCAGGACCACCACCAAAGGGGCGATCATCGACGGTGCGATGTTTGTCGTGAGTAAAATCTCTTGGATTCCAACTCTCGACTTGGATCAGTCCGTTTTTAACTGCTCTGCCTGTAACACCAAAACGGCTAACCGCCTCAAGCATTTCAGGGAACAGCGATACGATCCCAAACCACACAACTTAGAACTCTGGGTCCCAATCGACCCGCATTGTTCCAGCGTTTAAATCAATTTGTTTGATCACCTGATCCGGTACATATGGGATCAATCGTGTCTCACGATCAACGCTCTCGTCTGTACCTTTAACAACCAACACATCATTTGCGCCGGTCTCTATTAGGTGATCTACCCGACCCAACAATTCGCCGGATTCGGTATAAACCAATAATGTCTCTAATTGACTCCAGTAGTACTCACCGTCATCCAACACTGGTAGAACCGAGCGTGGTACTGCAATCTCCGCTTCACAATATTGGCGGGCTGCTTCGGGTGAATCTATAGAGTCCAATTTTGCGATTAAACCCTTACCCTGTTTTTTAGCGCTGGTGACCTTAACCGGTACCCATTCACCTTGTTGTTTTACCAACCAGGGGCGATAGCTGAGGATATTCTCCATCGAATCAGTGTATGAGTAGACTTTAATCCAACCCTGTACACCGAAAGGTGAGTTGAAGCGTCCAAGAACTACGTAGTCCTCTGCTGCAATCTCTGCCACTGCTATCAGGCCTTAATCAATTACTTAGCTTTACGTGCTTCTTTAACCAGTGTGCTAACACGTTCGCTCATTTGAGCGCCCTTGCTAACCCAGTACTCTACGCGCTCTAGATCAAGACGTAGACGCTCTTCCTGGCCGCGAGCAACCGGATTGAAGAAACCAACACGCTCAATAAAGCGGCTGTCACGCGCAAAACGAGAGTCTGCGACATGAATGTGATAGAACGGACGCTTTTTAGCGCCACCACGGGACAAACGAATAGTGACCATTAAGGACCCCTTTATTTCGCGGATGGGTTTTGAGATCGCCCATCATTGTTGTTTCTTCACCAATCCCAGCAAATTGCCCAGACAGATGAAGGCCAAATTAAATAGGGCGCAGATTCTACGTGAATACTGCGCCCATTAAAAGCTATTTTTTGATCAGAGTTTGATCAATTACATACGTGGGAAACCACCAGGACCGCCCATACCCGGTGGCATCATCCCTTTCATGCCACGCGCCAGTTTCGCCATACCCGATTTAGAACCAAACTTCTTCATCATCTTAGCCATCTGCTTGTGCTGTTTAAGCAGGCGATTGATCTCTTGGATGTTGGTACCCGAACCAGCTGCAATACGACGTTTACGCGAGCCGCTGATAATATCTGGGTTGCGACGCTCTTTAGCCGTCATCGAGTCGATGATCACGGCAAACTTCTTCATGCCCTGCTCAGCCTGAGCCGTTTGTGCCGCTTGGATCATCTGCCCCATACCCGGCATCTTCTCCATCATCGACATCATACCGCCCATGTTGTTCATCTGATTGATCTGATCACGGAAGTCTTCTAGATCAAAGCCTTTACCTTTGCTGACCTTCTTCGCCAGCTTTTCCGCTTTATCCTTATCAATCTTGCGCTCAGCCTCCTCAATTAAGGAGAGCACATCACCCATACCCAAAATACGCGAAGCAACACGATCAGGGTGGAAAGGCTCAAGGGCATCGACCTTCTCACCAACACCTAGGAACTTAATAGGCTTGCCAGTAATGTGGCGTACCGACAGAGCCGCACCGCCTCGGGCATCACCATCGGTCTTAGTCAGAATCACACCGGTAAGAGGCAAGACTTCATTAAAGGCTTTTGCAGTATTCGCTGCATCTTGACCCGTCATAGAGTCAACGACGAACAGCGTCTCGACCGGATTAACCGCTGCATGCAGCTCTTTAATCTCAGCCATCATGGCATCATCAACCGCTAGACGACCCGCGGTATCGACAATGACAACATCATGGTGCTGAATTTTTGCATGCGCCGTCGCGCCATTAACGATATCGATCGGCTTCTGTTCAATAGTCGACGGGAAGAACTCGACATCCACCTCGCCGGCCAGAGTCTCTAGCTGACGAATAGCTGCTGGACGGTAGACGTCAGCTGATACGACCAACACCTTCTTCTTTTCACGCTCACGGAGGAAACGCGCCAGCTTTGCAACCGAGGTGGTTTTACCCGCACCCTGCAGACCGGCCATCATCACCACAGCAGGTGGCGTTGCCGCAAGGTTAAGCTGCTCGTTCGCTTCACCCATCACGCGAACCAACTCTTCGTTAACGATCTTAACGAAAACCTGACCAGGACTTAGGCTCTTAGAAACTTCTTGTCCAACCGCACGCTCTTTGACCGCGTTTACAAACTCTTTAACCACCGGCAGGGCAACATCAGCCTCAAGAAGCGCCATACGTACTTCACGCAGCGTATCCTTAATATTGTCTTCGGTCAGTTTCGCGCGTCCTGTAACGGAGCGAAGCGTGCCAGTTAAGCGTTCTTGAAGATTTGCAAACATTCTATTCCTCATTGTGCGGGTCTAATGGGTCGTTTCGATATCGAGATATCCCGCCAAATTTGCGCCGTAGTATAGCGCAGGGACAGGCTGACTGTATATTTCGCATCCCAGCAATTTGTGCCACACTTGTGGAATTAGGTTTACACAGTCCGGAGTTTTGGATGCTATCGCTATTTACCCTTGCCGCCATTGGCCTCTATCTGATTGCCAGCCAGTGGCAAATGAAGCAGTTCGCGACTCAACAAGGCGGACCGCGCAACCGCATACAGGCTTTTGGTTTCATCGCCGTCATTTTTCAACTGATCGCGACTTTACAGATCATTTCGGGCGGATTTGGCTTAAACCTCAGCTTCTTTGTTGCCGGCTCGATGATCTCGATCGCCGTGGTCGTTCTTCTGCTATTGGGTAGCCTACGTCATAAGCTCGACAATCTGTTTATGTGGGTCTTTCCAATGGCCGCCATCACTCTGGCTCTGGCCTATGCTTTCCCTGGCGAAGGGACCAAATCAAGCTACAGCGCTGGACTGCTAAGCCACATTCTGTTGTCTATTATCTCCTACAGCCTGTTCACGCTTGCCGCACTGCAAGCTCTGTTGCTCTCTAAGCAGGAGCATGCTCTGAAAAGCCATAAGACCAGAGGCTTACTGAATACCCTGCCACCACTGCAGGTGATGGAGAACCTACTGTTTGATTTGATTACTGCGGGTCAGGTGGTACTGACGCTGGCGTTGATAACGGGTTACGTCTACACCGATGATCTGTTTGCACAACACCTCGCTCACAAAACGCTGCTATCCCTTGGCGCTTGGGTTGTCTTCACCATTCTGCTAACAGGACGTGCGATGTTTGGTTGGCGAAGCCGCACGGCTCTACGCTGGACACTCAGCGGATTTGTTCTGCTGATGCTCGGCTTCTTTGGTTCAAAAGCCGTTCTAGAGCTAATACTTGGGGCTTAATTGGGTTGACACCCACGCCCCATCTACACAAAATGAGCTTCCGTTAACAATATAGGCATTTCCCCTTGGAAGACGCGTCGATAAGCTCGCTCTCAATTCTTCTGTTTATCCTGATCCTCTGTTCTGCATTTTTCTCTAGTTCAGAAACTGGCATGATGTCGCTCAATCGCTACCGTTTGAAGCATTTAGCGAAGAATAACCACCTAGGTGCACGCAAAGCCGCCAAACTGCTAGATCGCCCAGATCGTCTGATCGGCCTGATTTTGATTGGCAACAACTTCGTCAACATTCTCGCATCAGCCATCGCGACCGTCATTGCGGTTCGAATCTGGGGGGATGCAGGTATCGCCATCGCGACCGGTGCCTTGACGCTGGTCGTGCTGATTTTTGCGGAAGTGACACCAAAGACACTGGCAGCCATGTATCCAGAGAAGGTGGCTTTTCCGGCCTCCTATGTTTTAGTACTGCTACTTAAAGTGTTTTACCCCTTGGTGTTTGCCGTCAACCTCATTACCAATGGAATTTTCCGTCTACTCGGTATCAAGACGACCGGGGAAGATGCCCACAATCTTAGTACCGAAGAGTTACGTACCATCGTGAATGAGTCAGGCGCTCTGATCCCTCAATCGAATCAATCGATGCTACTTGGGGTCCTGGAGCTTGGTGAAGTGACCGTTAATGACATCATCATTCCACGCAACGAGGTAGAGGGCATCGATCTGGACCATGAGATGGACCAGATTCTTGAGCAGCTCTCTAAAACCAAACATACCCGCCTTCCGGTCTACCGTGGCGACATCAACCAGATCGTCGGGGTACTTCACATGCGCAATCTGGCCCAGTTGATTCAACAGGGCAAGGTCACCAAACCGGCCATTATGGCGGTGGTTCATGAAGCTTACTTCATTCCAGAGAGCACACCGCTGCAGACACAGCTCCTTAACTTTCAGAAAGAGAGCCGCCGCATCGGCGTCGTAGTGGATGAGTACGGTGATGTACAAGGCATTGTCACCCTGGAAGATATCTTAGAAGAGATCGTCGGCGAGCTCTCCAACGATCAATCGGATATCCATGAAGACATCCACCAACAGGAAGATGGCAGCTACTTTATCGATGGCTCGGCTTATATTCGTGAGATCAATAAAGCACTGAATTGGGAGCTATCGACCGAAGGGCCAAAAACGCTTAACGGTTTGATCACGGAGCAGCTCGAGTCCATTCCCGATGCTAACGTCTGTATCGAACTGAATGAGTACCGTTTAGAGACGCTACAAATCAGTGACAACCTGATTAAGACGGTTCGTGTCCAGCGTCTCGAGATCGAGAGTGACGAGGAGGAGTAGCCTCCCGCTCTCGAATCAACGCCCAGACTTCACGCTTCTTCTCATTGGAGTAAGTACTCCAATAGGCGATCTCTAGACCTGAACGACGACAGGCAATACAGAGATCGTCCTCATCGAGAGCACACACGCCCATGCAAGGATTGGGAATCGGTTTTTCTGAATCCATTATGTTCGCTCTGGCCTCGGTCTGGTTTGAATCTGTGCATCAAAGGCACTGTTTAATAGCTCAGCAATGACCCAGGCGGTTAGCCCCCAGATCTCATAGCCTTGATAATCCCATGCTGGTGCATATCGAGTCTTACCGGATAGATCCATGAACTGATCAAATCGCGCACGGCCCGGCTCCATAAAGAAGCTCAACGGTACTCGAAAAACAGCTTCGATCTCATCGGGATTAGGTTGCTCGACAACCCTATGCGGCACAACACCAACCCAGGGAACCACTTTGAGGCGATGCTTAGAGAGCACATCACTTAAAGCCCCCAAGGGCCTAACTTGTGAAGGCTCAATACCTAGCTCTTCATGGGTCTCACGCAAAGCCGTAGCAAGAATATCCTGATCCTCGGGATCTCTGCGACCACCTGGAAAAGCCACCTCACCGGCATGACTCGACAGCTTGCTGTGTCGCAAGGTCAGTATCACCTCTGGTATGGCCAGATCGGTGATTAACATCATCACACCCGCCTGCCGATCAGACGAATAGTGGTCAGATAGCTGCCAAGGCTTGTAGTGAGTCAGGGTTTGCTCTATTTTCGAAATCATTAGTTTAATCATACACCGAATAGAAGAAAGCTACGCAAAAGATAGGAGATTCGATGAAGTTCTGCAGCGAGTGCGCCACACCTGTTGAATGGACCATTCCAGAGGGTGACCACCTTCCCAGACACGTCTGCCCCAACTGCGAGACGATCTTCTACTCCAACCCCAAAATCATCGCCGGCTGCCTACCCATCTGGGAAGAGAAAGTATTGATGTGTCGTCGCAACATCGAACCACGCAAAAACTATTGGACCCTACCGGCAGGCTTTATGGAGAATGGTGAAACCACTGAACAGGGCGCCATGCGTGAGACTTGGGAAGAGGCTGAAGCGGAAGTCGATATTATCTCGCTCTACACCCACACCTCCATTGTGCATGTGAATCAGCTGCAGCTCTTCTTCCTAGCCAAGATGCGCACCCCAAGCTTTTCAACGACGTCAGAATCCAATGAGGTCGCACTGTTCAGCGAAGATGAGATCCCTTGGGATGAGATCGCCTTCCCGACGGTCAGCAACGCACTGCGTCTGTTCTTTAAAGAGAGAAACGCTGGCGGGCCGTTTAACTTCCACAGAATCAGTATCGATCGCCACAACGAGCAGAACAACGCATCGACCACCCAGCATGAGATTCACATTTAATGCCAGTGTTAAAAGAGAGCAAAGCGGCCAAAGCCTTCCAACGCAAACTGCTGATCGCTTGGTGTATTGATAAGCACCCAGGCAACCTCACCCACCTACAGAAACTCACAGGCATGCCAAGACGGACACTGCAGGATGCCATTAAAGATCTGGATGATCTGTCGATCGAGTGTTCATTTCAACAAACTGAGGGGGCTTTGAATAACCAGGGCGTCTACCGCATTGATCAGTGGGGCTGTATTGATCCAGACTGGGTTAACCAGAATATTGAATCAATCGCAGAATCGTTAGAGATAAAACTTCAGCTCGACTACTGATTCGCCGTCGCCGCCAAATCGAGAAGCGGCGAAGCGTCGATCGCCTCAGCATCCATCATCTGAGCAAGATCCTGCAGGGTATTAACGACCTGGAATCGCTTCGCTTCAGATAACTTAGAAAAGCGCTCTTCAAAACGCTCATGCAGAAGTGGTGGAACGGAACCCAGGGTAGAAGCACCCTCTTCGGTCAGACGCGCATTTACTTTACGCTTATCGGTCACTGAACGAACACGCACCGCTAAACCGCGCTGCTCTAGGCGGTTTAAAATAGTCGTTACCGTCGCCTGACTCAGTGAAACGCTTTCCGACAGCGTCTTAACAGTCACATCACCCAGATCCCCAATTGCACGCAACACCATTACCTGCGGAATGGTGAGGCCACAGCTCTTCGCAATACGCTTTGATTGAATATCCGTCGCACGAATAATCTTACGTAGAGCAATGAGTACATCTTGTGATTGCTGAATGTCTGTCATGTAAAGCCTGTCATTGAGATAAGTAGCACGATTAACAACCTGCTGAGCGGGCGCATTTATAGCCCATCCCCTTTTCATCATCAATCACTATTTAAATAATTACAACTATAATTATTTGAACTCTAATGATTAGACCTGTTAGGATGTTTGTCACGAGAGGTTAATAGCCTAATAAGAAACTGAAAACGAATGGGAACAGACACATGAAAAAACAGATACTTGCTGCATCACTGCTAGCCGCTAGCTCAACTGCATTTGCAGGTTCACACGCGTCTTGTGGTGACGTTCAGATTGCCGACATGAACTGGGCATCAGCAACCTTTATCGCCAACGTTGACCGCTTCATCCTAGAGCATGCATTTGGCTGTAATGCTGAAGTCGTGCCTGGCGACACCGTTCCGACTTCAACGTCAATGATTGAGAAACAGCAGCCAGACATTGCACCTGAGCTTTGGACTAACTCTTTCAAAGAGGGTCTAGAGAAAGCGGTAGCAGAAGGCAAACTATCGGTTGCTGGCAAAGTCTTCAGCGATGGCGGTGAAGAGGGCTTCTGGGTACCTAAATACATGGTTGAGAAGGATCCAAGCCTTGCAACAATCGAGGGTATCAAAGCAAACGCAGCACTGTTCCCACACCCAGAAGATGATTCAAAAGCAGGTTTCGTAGGCTGTCCTTCTGGTTGGGGCTGTCAGATCACTGCAGGCAACCTTCACAAAGCACTTAACCTAGCCGATGCTAACTTTGAACTGGTTGATCCAGGTTCTGCAGCAGGCCTAGACGGTTCGATTGCACGTGCATACGAGCGCGGCCAAGGTTGGTTCGGTTACTACTGGGCACCAACAGCGATTCTTGGTAAGTACGAGATGGTTAAAGTGGACTTCGGTTCAGGTGTTGATGAGCAGCATTTCATCGACTGTATCTACAAAGCAGACTGTCAGGATCCAAAACCGTCTATGTACCCTGAATCACCTGTCTACACATACACAACTGCTGAGTTCTCTAATCGCGCTCCAGCAGCAGCTGAGTACCTAGCTAACCGTTCTTTCACAAACCCACAGCTTAACAGCCTTCTAGCGTGGATGGATGAGAACCAAGCAGATGGTGAGTACGCAGCTGAGTACTTCCTAACCGAGCACGCAGACATCTGGAAAACGTGGCTAACAGCTGATCAAGCGGCTAAGGTTGAAGGCGCTCTTTAATCCTTAACAACTGCGTTATACTCACGCCTCGCTTTGAATAAAAGCGAGGCGTTTCTGTGTAATAACAAGAGGTATCTATGGCAGAGAAATCCTGGTTAACGGATATTCCTGAGATGGACCGAAGCTCACTACTGCAGCTTCGCAAAACGATGGACGGTGCATATCGTGACTTTTCACGTGAATATGGCGACTCTATCGAAGCATTTTTTGATCCGCTTCTTACCTTCTTAATCTGGTTTGAAAAACTCCTACTCAACAGCCCTTGGTGGTTGGTTCTGGGTGTCATTGCTGGTCTTGCCTATGCTGCAAGTCGCTCAGCTAAACTGACGATCGGCGTTGCTGTATCCCTGGTTGTGGTTGGCTACTTTGGCATGTGGGACGACACCATGCGGACCATGAGTATCATCACCGTCTGCACACTGATCTCTATTGTATTGGGTATCCCAATCGGCATTGCCATGGCGCGATCTAACCGCGTGCAATCCACTGTCACTCCGATGCTCGATATCATGCAGACCATGCCAGCCTTCGTCTACCTGATCCCGGTCGTTATGCTTCTGGGTATTGGCCGTATCCCTGGCGTGATCGCGGTAGTGATCTATGCTATCCCGCCTGTAATTCGCTTAACCAATTTGGGTATTCGCCTGGTTGATAAAGAGGTACTTGAAGCAGCGACGGCCTATGGTGCTAACCCACGTCAGCGTCTTTTAGGTGTTCAGCTGCCGTTGGCGATGCCGACAATTATGGCGGGCATCAACCAGACCATCATGATGGCGCTCGCCATGGTCGTTATTGCCTCTATGATCGGTGTAAAAGGCCTTGGGCAACCGGTACTTAAATCGATCACCAACCAATACTTCACCATCGGTCTTCTGAATGGTTTAGCCATCGTTGTACTTGCGATCATCTTTGACCGCGTTTCACAGGCATACGGAAAGCGCACTCAGGCGCACCTAGGAGGTGGCCATGAGTAATTCAGACGTATTGATTCAGGTTAAAGATCTTTACAAAGTCTTTGGCGACAAACCAGAAAGCGTTATGCCGATGGTTAAAGCGGGTAAAAGCAAGGATGAGATCCTAGCGGAAACTGGCCACACCGTCGGTCTTAAAGAGATCGATCTCGAAATCAAACGCGGTGAGATCTTTGTCATCATGGGCCTATCCGGCTCAGGCAAATCAACACTGATTCGCCACTTCAACCGCCTAATTGAACCGACTGCGGGTGAGATCATTGTTGAAGGCACCGACGTCATGAAACTCAACACTAAGGAGCTTGAACAGTTCCGTCGTCACAAGATGTCGATGGTGTTTCAACGCTTCGGTTTGATGCCTCACTACACAGTACTCGATAACGTCGCATACGGGCTTAAAATCCAAGGTGTCGACAAGTCAGTTCGTGAGCAGAAAGCGGTTGAGTGGTTAGAGACGGTTGGTCTGAAAGGCTATGAAGAGCAGTACCCAAACCAGCTATCGGGTGGTCAGCAACAGCGTGTTGGTCTTGCTCGCGCACTCTGTACTGATGCTGAAATCCTCTTGATGGATGAAGCCTTCTCGGCACTGGATCCTCTGATCCGTTCAGAGATGCAGGATCAACTGATTGAACTGCAACACAAGCTCAATAAGACCATCATCTTCATCACGCACGATTTGGACGAAGCACTACGCCTAGGTGATCGTATCGCGATTCTTAAAGATGGCCTGCTGGTCCAGCAAGGTGAGCCAGAAGAGATTCTACTCCACCCTGCCGATGAATACGTAGAAGCGTTCGTTAAGGATGTGAACCGTGCCCGCGCATTGACGGTAGAGACCGTTATGAAGGAGCCGGAACACCGTATTACAGCTGAAACCATCGGTGAAGCGTTGAAAGAGATGAAGAGAGGCGCTTACGACTACGGTCATGTGGTGGACGATTCAGGTAGCTACCAAGGCACCGTCACTCAAGAATGGCTTGAAGAGGAAGCTAAGGGCGGTAATGCAGATTCCACTTGGGAAGAAGCCGATCTAACCGAGACAACGACCATCACCTCTGATGCAGTACTTGAAACGGTTATCCCGGAGACGCTTGAAGCGGATCACCCAATCCCTGTTGTGGATGAGGAGGGCCAGCTGCAAGGTGAGCTATCTCGCTCAAGCTTGGCGGAAGTACTGGTCGACTCTTCTGAAACAGAGTCAGAATCTGTAGAGAATCAAAAGGTTTAACAAGCCCATTGATACAGACACAAAAAAGCCAGCTCATGTAGCTGGCTTTTTTTCGCCCTGAATAAAACAGGGCCCGTGTGAGTAACTCGACACGGGCCCATAAAAGGAACAACAACATGAAGATAATATCAGAGAGAGGTAGGAAAAGTACAGTCCTCAACTCTCTGGAGCGGGCTTAACGAAGCTCTAAAACATCCTGCATATCGAACAAACCTGCACCCTTGCCTGACAACCAACCTGCTGCTCGTACAGCGCCTTTTGCAAAGGTCATACGGCTAGACGCTTTGTGGGTAATTTCGACTCTTTCGCCCTCTGTGGCAAAGAGTACAGTGTGATCACCGACCACATCACCGGCACGAATGGTCTCGAAACCGATCTCTTTTTCAGGGCGCGCACCGGTCTGACCTTCACGACCGTAGACCGCACACTCTTTCAGATCACGTCCCAGTGCATCGGCAACCACTTCACCCATACGCAATGCTGTGCCTGATGGCGCATCCACCTTATGACGGTGGTGTGCTTCGATCACTTCGATGTCGTAACCACCATCGTCACCCAGTGCTTTGGCAGCCACTTCAAGCAGTTTGAAACAGAGGTTTACGCCAACAGACATGTTCGGTGCAAAGACAATGGAGATAGACTCACCGCCCTCTGCCAACTTCGCCTTCTGCGACTCGTTTAACCCCGTCGTACCAATCACCATCGACTTACCAGCCGCTTTACAGATCTCAAGATTAGCAAGAGTCGACTCTGGGCTAGTAAAGTCGATCAACACATCAAAATCGTCTGTCACAGTCTCCAACGAGCCAGTAATTGCGACACCCAGACGACCCACGCCTGCCAACTCACCTGCATCGGCACCGATCAAAGAACTATCAGGAAGCACAATGGCTGCGCCTAGGGTCACACCCTCTGCCGCGTCTACAGCTTCGATCAATGTTTTCCCCATGCGCCCTGCGGCACCCGTGATGGCAATACGTGTCATCTCTTTTTCCTTAACTAAAAATCTATTCGTCAGTGACACTCAGCCCTTGGTCCATATCCAAGGCTGGCATATCACTCATTAGGCAACCCACCACTTTGGCAGGGACACCCGCTACCGTCGTATGCGCCTCTACAGGCTCTAAAACCACACTACCTGCACCCACTTTGGCACCTTGGCCGACTTCGATGTTGCCAAGAATCTTAGCACCAGCGCCAATCAAAACCCCAGCACGGATTTTCGGATGTCGATCGCCCGACTCCTTACCGGTACCCCCTAGGGTCACTGATTGCAGTATCGAGACGTCATTCTCAATGACACAAGTTTCACCGATAACAATGCCGGTCGCGTGGTCAAACATTACACCCTGACCGATGTTAGCAGCGGGGTGAATATCAACCTGCAGGGTTGAGCTCATGCGACTCTGTAGATAGTTTGCCAAGGATTGACGCCCTTGACGCCACATATAGTTAGCCACTCGATAGGATTGAAGCGCGTGATACCCTTTTAAGTACAACAGCACCGTGCTGTAGTCACGGATTGCAGGGTCACGCGTGTAGACGGCAAGGAGATCGGCACAGGCGGCTTCGATCAATGTAGGGTCCGCTTCATAAGCGACCTCAAAGATCTCACGCATCGCCACGGCCGGCACCACATCATCCGACAGCTTTTCAGCCAACAGATAAGAGAGTGCCGAACGCAAGGTTGGATGGCTGTTTATCGTTGTATGGTAGAAGCTCAACAGAAGCGGCTCGTTAGCACTTAATGTACTCGCCTCACTCTGAAGTGCTTGCCATACCTCTGCAACCGCCTGATCACCCATAATTTAGGTCATATCCTCAAAGAATTTTTTGACTGAATCAAAGAAGCCGTGCTTCTTCGGTCCATGTTTCTGGTGCTCTTCCGTAGAGTCACGGAACTCTTCTAGCAACTCTTTCTGACGTGAAGTGAGGCTGACTGGGGTTTCAACAACCGCACGAACCATCAAATCACCCAAGGCGCCACCACGCACCGGCTTGACACCCTTGCCACGCAGACGGAACATCTTACCCGTCTGTGTCTCTGCCGGGATCTTCAGTTTAACCTGACCATCCAGTGTTGGCACGTTTAGTTCACCACCCAACGCGGCATCGACAAAGCTGATCGGTACTTCACAGTAGAGATTAGCACCGTCGCGTTCAAAAATCGGGTGATCTTTAACACTCACCTGAACATAGAGATCGCCTGAAGGGCCACCGTGTGCTCCCGCTTCGCCCTCGCCTGAAAGACGAATACGATCACCAGTATCAACACCCGCTGGAATCTTAACTTCCAACGTCTTGGTCTTCTGCGTGCGACCCTGGCCATGACAGACATTACAAGGATCAGAGATCACTTTGCCTTCGCCATGACAGGTTGGACAGGTCTGCTGAACCGCAAAGAAACCTTGCTGCATACGGACCTGACCGGCACCACCACAGGTACCACAGGTCTTAGCCGTAGTACCCTTCTTAGCACCGCTACCATCACAGGTTTCACAAGAGACGTAGGTTGGAACTTTTAGCGTCTTTTCACAACCGCGAACGGCCTCTTCAAGACTCAAATCGAGGTTGTAACGCAGATCGGCACCGCGACGCACGCTGGAACGACCGCGACCACGACCACCGCCGCCACCGAACATGTCGCCAAAGACATCGCCAAAGATATCTGAGAAGCCACCTTCAAAGCCGCCGCCCATACCACCTTGGCCACCCAACCCAGCATGACCATACTGATCGTAGGCCGCTTTCTTCTGCGCATCCGACAGTACTTCGTACGCTTCGCTGATCTCTTTAAACTTGAGTTCAGCCGCCTCGTCATCCGGGTTGCGGTCAGGGTGATACTTCATCGCTAAGCGACGGTAAGCCTTTTTGATGTCACGGTCAGATGCATCACGAGAGACACCTAAGAGTTCATAATAATCTTGCTTGCTCATACTGCGTGTAAACCTGTAATTACGCTATCGTGAATATGACAACGCGGGAGTAAAGACCCCCGCGCTGACACACGATTTTGTGAGAGTCTTAACTCTCGTTATTGCTTGCTAAGCTTACTTCTTGTCGTCTTTGACTTCTTCAAACTCAGCATCAACAACGTCATCGCCTGCATCGCGAGCCGCTTCAGCTTCAGCGCCTTGGCCAGCTTCTGCTTGTTGTGCAGCGTCTGCATACATCTTCTGAGCAACACCCGAAACCGCTTCTGTTAGCGCTTCAGTTTTTGCTGTGATCTCTGCAGTGTCAGAGCCTTTCAACGCCTCTTCAAGTGCAGTGATGGCTGCTTCGATGTTCGATTTCTCTTCATCAGAAGCCTTATCACCCGCATCTTCTAGCGTCTTACGTGCTGTGTGAACCATGGCATCACCTTGGTTACGAGCAGCCGTTAGCTCTTCAAATTTCTTATCTTCTTCAGCGTGCGCTTCGGCATCCTGAACCATCTTCTCGACTTCGTCATCGCTTAGACCAGAAGAGGCTTTAATAACGATCGACTGCTCTTTGCCAGTCGCCTGGTCTTTAGCAGAAACGTTTAGGATACCGTTAGCATCGATGTCGAAAGTCACTTCGATCTGCGGCATGCCACGTGGTGCTGGTGGGATATCGGCAAGGTCGAAACGGCCTAGCGACTTGTTCTGAGTCGCTTGCTTACGCTCACCCTGAACAACGTGAATGGTTACCGCTGTCTGGTTGTCTTCCGCTGTCGAGAAGGTCTGCGACTTACGCGTTGGGATCGTCGTGTTCTTGTCGATCAGTGGTGTCGCAACGCCACCCATTGTTTCGATACCTAGAGTCAGTGGTGTTACGTCCAGTAGAAGAACGTCTTTCACATCACCTGACAGTACCGCACCCTGAAGCGCAGCACCCATCGCTACCGCTTCGTCTGGGTTAACGTCTTTACGTGGCTCTTTACCGAAGAACTCAGCCACTTTCGCCTGCACCATTGGCATACGAGTCTGACCACCGACGAGGATAACGTCGTCGATCTCAGAAGCGGATAGGCCAGCATCTTGTAGTGCAATGCGACATGGCTCAAGTGAACGTTGAACAAGGTCTTCAACCAGTGACTCTAGCTTCGAACGAGACAGTTTAACGTTCAAGTGCTTAGGACCTGTTGCATCCGCTGTGATGTATGGCAGGTTAACGTCAGTAGACTGTGCCGATGATAGCTCAACTTTCGCTTTCTCACCCGCCTCTTTTAGACGCTGTAGCGCTAGCGGATCGTTATGTAGATCGATGCCAGACTCTTTCTTGAACTCGTCTGCTAGGTAGTTGATAACCGCAAGGTCGAAGTCTTCACCACCTAGGAATGTATCACCGTTGGTTGCAAGTACTTCAAACTGGTGCTCGCCATCAACGTCTGCAATTTCGATGATCGAGATATCGAAAGTACCACCACCTAGGTCGTACACTGCGATCGTGCGATCGCCGGCAGCTTTATCCATGCCATACGCAAGAGCTGCAGCGGTTGGCTCGTTGATGATACGTTTAACTTCTAAGCCTGCGATACGACCCGCATCTTTTGTTGCTTGACGCTGAGAGTCGTTGAAGTAAGCAGGAACCGTGATAACCGCTTCCGTTACCGATTCGCCTAGGTAATCTTCAGCAGTCTTCTTCATCTTCTTAAGAACTTCTGCAGAGATCTGAGGCGGTGCTAGCTTCTCGCCTTTTACCTCAACCCACGCATCGCCATTGTCCGCTTTAGCGATGTTGTAAGGCACCATTTTGATGTCTTTCTGTACAACATCGTCTTCAAAACGACGACCGATTAGACGCTTGATCGCAAATAGAGTGTTGTCTGGGTTAGTAACTGCCTGACGTTTCGCCGACTGACCAACCAGAGTTTCGCCTTCTGCCGAGTAAGCAATGATCGACGGAGTGGTACGATCGCCTTCAGCGTTCTCAATAACTTTAGTTTTATCGCCTTCAAGTACTGCTACACACGAGTTGGTAGTACCTAGGTCAATACCGATGATTTTACCCATGTTTAAATCTCCTAATGACACCGCGCTGGGTGTTTAAAACTGTTTTACCTTAACCCCTATATGGGTGTGGTCTTTCAAATATCAAGTCTGGTTTATAAAAAGGTCTTAACCTTTAGCGACCATCACCATCGCAGGACGAACTAAGCGACCATTAAGTAGGTAGCCCTTCTGCATCACCGCAATGACAGAGTTTGGAGCTGCACCTTCCGCTTCAACCATCGACATCGCTTGATGGTGCTCTGGGTTGAACGCCTCACCCTCTGGGTTGATCACTTCTAGATTGAATTTAGCAACGCCATCGATGAACATTTTGTGCGTCATCTCAACGCCTTCACGAAGCGGTTTAACTACCTCATCTTCGACCTGGCTCGCCTCAATAGCGCGCTCTAGACTGTCGATGACCGGCAGTAGTTCTTCGGCAAATTTCTCAACAGCAAACTTACGCGCTTTATCCACCTCAACCTCAGCACGACGGCGCTGGTTAGCGATCTCCGCTTGGGCACGAGGTTCAAGCTCTGCCAGCTGTTTTTGCAGCTCAGCAATCGTCGCATTCGCAGCGGCTAGCTCTTCTTGAAGGGATTCAACGGTCAGCTCTTCCGTCTCAACCAGTTCAGGCTCCACAAGATTCTCTTCAGCCGTCGCGTCGACTTGACTCTCTTCAACCTGATCTTGGTGTGTCTGATCTTCATTCGCCATGGTGTTATCTCCAGAATCATTCAATCTTGTCTCCTATGTGGTATCGACCATCTGAAATTCAACCCTTCCACGCGCTTTTTTGACCTAAGACTGCACTTTTCTATTGCCTAATACACAAACATTGGTTAAAAATACAGTAACTGTATATCTAAACAGGTATTAAGCCATGTTAACGCTACTCAGCATCCGAAACTTTGCGATCGTCTCAACACTCGACCTAGAACTGAAATCGGGCATGACCGTCGTCAGCGGTGAGACCGGTGCCGGCAAATCGATCATGCTTGATGCACTGGGATTAGCCTTAGGCAAACGCGCTGAAGCCGACTCGGTTCGAGAAGGGGCAAAACGAGCTGAGATTAGCGCCGCGTTCGATATACAAGCACTACCCGATGCGAAACGCTGGTTAGAGGCGAATGAGCTAGAGTCGGAAGAGATCAACGAGTGTATTTTACGCCGCACACTGAGTGCCGACGGTCGCAGCCGAAGCTATATTAATGGCCACCCCTGCCCACTGAACCGCGTCAAAGAGCTGGGTGAGCTGCTTGTCGACATACACGGCCAGCACGAACACCAACGTCTATTAAAGCGCGATTTTCACCGCACCCTGCTCGACAACTACGCCAAAGCCAATGAGACAGCACAGGAAGTACGTAAACTCTTTACCCAGTGGCAATCAAAGCAGAGTGAGTTGAAACGCCTTCAAGACATGAGTGAAGAGGCGAATGCGCAACTGCAACTGCTGAGCTATCAAACGGAAGAGCTCAACCGTTTAGACCCTCAAACAGGTGAACTGCAAGCCTTAGAAGAGGAGCAGAAGATACTCTCCAACGCAGGGTCAATCCTTAACAGTGGCCAACAGATCCAGATGCTTCTTAGCGAGGGTGAAGAGAGCAACGCCACAGCGGTACTCAACCAAGCACTGCACCTATTGGGCGACATCGAAGCGGACTCACCTGCACTACAGCAGACCGCCGAGATGCTAAACGCTGCTCTGATTCAAGTGGAAGAGGCCGAACGCGAGTTGAGCCATTTTGTTCAACGAGTTGAGTTGGACCCTGAGCGCTTACAAGAGGTGGAAGATCGCTTAACCAGCATCTACGATCTAGCCAGGAAACACCGCATTGCGCCAGAGCAGTTACCGGAATTAAAAGACCAACTAAATACTGAACTCGACTCTTTGGCTCATGTCGATGAGAACTTAGAGCAACTCGAATCCGAGGTTGCTACGGCTAATGCCGCATTGATTGAGAAAGCTCGCCAACTCAGCAAACTACGCAGCAAAGCAGCCAAACAGCTTGATAAAGAGGTGAATGAACAACTTGCCATGCTGGGCATGAACAGCGCGCGTTTCACAGCCAGTTTGAGTGATATCGATCCTAAATACATTACGGCTCAGGGCTTGGAAGAGATTGAGTTCCTGATCAATACCAATCAGGGCCAAACCGCAAAACCGCTGGCCAAAATTGCCTCGGGTGGTGAACTGTCACGAATTAGCCTTGCGATTCAAGTTGTAACGGCTAAGACGACTGACACCCCGACACTCATTTTTGACGAAGTCGATGTCGGTATTGGCGGAGGCATTGCCGAAGTCGTTGGCCGACTGTTACGTCATTTGAGTGAACGAGCACAGATTCTCTGTGTCACACACCAACCTCAGGTGGCTTCACAAGGAACCCAACACCTGTTTGTCAGCAAAGGCGCAGACACCGGTTCGGTTGAGACCAAAATCACACCACTCACCGAAAATCAGCGCATTAATGAGATCGCTCGAATGCTGGGTGGACTTGAGATGACTGATACCACCCTTGAGCACGCTAAAGAGATGCTGACCAGCGCGCTATAGACTGGTCGATTCAAACAGTGGCGTGTAAACTAATGCCACTTTGAACAGTAACAGGAACAACCTGAACATGCGCAAGCTCATCATCTCTGCCTTTCTTGCTACTCTCGTGACCGGCTGTACAACCTTTCCAGGCGTGTACAAAATGGATGTTCCGCAAGGCAACCAGGTGACACAAGAGATGGTAGATCAGCTTCGCCCTGGAATGACGCCGAGCCAAGTTCGCTATGTGCTAGGAACACCCCTGTTAACGGATACCTTCAACCAGAACCGATGGGACTATGTCTTCCAGTTGGTACAAGAGGATGAAGTGGTCGAGCTACGTCAGTTTCGCGTCTACTTTGAAAACGACAAGCTGGTGCGTTTGGAAGGCGATCTGAAACCTCAGTAACGCAGAGCTCAACGAATACAAAAAAGCCAACTTACGAGTTGGCTTTTTTGGCTTTAGCTTCGGCTGCTCGGCGGGCACGAACCTCTTTAGGGTCAGCAATTAACGGGCGGTAGATCTCTACTCGATCACCGTCACGTAGAACCTCTGCTTTAGGGTCCTTGATCGCACGGCTGAAGATACCCATTGGGTCGCTGTTGATATCGATCTGTTTATACAGCTCAGCAATGCGCGAGCGAACAACCGCATCATAAGCCGTTGTACCCTCTTCTACTTGCAGAGCAATGATCTTCTGCTCAGTCGGCAGAGCATAGGCCACTTCAACGTTAATCACTGATCACCTCATCCGTAAATTTGATCAGCGCGCGACACAAAGGCATCCACCAAAGTTGTCGCGACACTATTAAACACTTTAGACATCGCCATTCCCGTTAGCTTGCCTTCAAACTCGAAACTGAGATTGAGTTCCACCTTAGAAGCCTCATCTGACAACTCAGTAAACGTCCAAACCCCCTCAAGACTTTTAAAGGGGCCATTAACCAACCCAATGGTCATTGAAGCGGGACGGACCAGACGATTACGCGTCGTAAAATCATAACTAAGCCCCCCTTTGGCGAGCTTTAGTGTCGCTTCGAGCATCTCATCACTCTCTGCGATCACCTCCGTGCCAGAGCACCAAGGTAGGAACTCTGGGTAGCGACGCACATCGTTGATCAGATCAAACATCTGCTCAGCGGTGTGTAATACAAGGGCGGTTCTATTTACGACCGTCATAACGGGTGGCAAGTCTCAAATAACAGTTACAAGCTGCTTATTGTCCAGTTTATATACGCTTTGAACAAGAGGATTCCTTCCTTTGCTTACAACAGCTCTATATAATCCGCCGCATGGCAAAAAAGAAGAAAGCTCCTGGCGGAAACACCATCTGCCAAAATAAACGTGCACGATTCGAGTACAGCATCGAAAATAAATTCGAAGCTGGCCTTGTGCTGACCGGGTGGGAAGTCAAAAGCCTACGCGAAGGCCGCGCACAACTGGTTGAGTCTTACATCGATTTTAAAAACGGTGAAGCTTGGCTATTAGGTGCCCACTTCTCGCCATTAAAAACCGCCTGCACACACGTTGTTGCAGATCCGGTTAGACCACGCAAACTGTTGCTGAACCGCACAGAACTGAACCGCCTAGCCGGTGCCGTCGAAGCCAAGGGTTTCACCTGTGTCGCACTAAGCCTCTACTGGAAAGAGAGCAAAATTAAGTGTGAGATCGGTTTAGCAAAAGGTAAGAAACTTCACGACAAGCGCGCCACTGAAAAAGAGCGCGATTGGAATCGTGAAAAGCAGCGTGTTCTCAGCAAGAACCAATAGAGTTCTTGTAACCCAGATAGCAAACGCTATACTGGCAAGTTCTGGGGGTGACTTGGATTCGACGCCGATTGCGAACCCTTAGGTGCATGTCGAGAATGTGATGATTCTCGTAAATCCCTCATCACACAGTTATAGTTGCAAACGACGATAACTACGCTCTAGCAGCCTAAGCCTGCTAGCGCTGCCCTCTAAGGTGTCTATAACTCAGAGTTTCGGCAGTGTCATATGAGATAGAATCGCCCGGAGACTTCGCCTTAAGGCAAAGGGTTAAAACTCAAAAAGGCTCGCCCATAACAGCCTGACTCTCGGCTCGTGACGGGTTAACTCAATAGAGATGTCTATGCATGTAGAGCTTGAGGCAGAGGATTGACGGACGCGGGTTCGAAACCCGCCACCTCCACCAAATTTAAATCTTAGAAAGTCCTAAGAAGTCCTCGAGGCCTTGTAATACAAGGGCCTTGAGGATAACCTATCTCCTGCAACGTCCTCCAATATCCGCTACCAACCAGACGATTATGGGGGCACATTAGGGGGCTTTTTCTTTTAGCGACACATTTGAAGCCCCCAGATAATAATTTGGAGACGCCTCATGCCACTCACAGACATTCAAGCCAAAGCAGCTAAAGCAAAAGATAAAACCTACCGTTTATCCGATGAGAAGGGCCTTTATCTTGAAGTAACGACGACTGGTAGAAAGTACTGGCGATACAAGTACCGATTCGCTGGCAAGGAGAAGAAGCTAGCTATTGGGGTTTATCCGGAAATCTCATTAAAAGCTGCTCGGCTTGAACATGAAAAAGCACGTCAATTATTAAGAGATGGAATAGACCCTAGCGCAGCCAAAAAGGCTAAACGAAAAGGAATACCAACAAACGAATCTAACAGCTTTGCAGCTGTAGCTAGAGACTGGTTTCTAGCTCGCATGCATGACAAGTCAGAAGGACATCAAAGACGCGTTACTAGAGCAATAGAAAACGACCTAATCCCAAGACTGGGGCAGCTGGATGTTGGAAACATTGATACGCCTACCCTGCTAGAAACTTTAAGAATCATCGAATCTAGAGGCGCTCTAGAAACTGCACACCGAACAAAGCAAATTGCCAGCCAAATATTCAATCACGCAAAGATTATAGGCAAGACAACCTCAAACCCAACTGAAGGTCTTGAATCAGCACTCAAGACTCCGATTAAAAAGCATTTTTCAGCAATAACAGACCCCAAGGAAGTTGGTAAGCTTTTATTGGCTATTGAAGAGTACCCTGGATCATTTCATGTAAAGTCTGCACTTAAGCTTTCAGCTCTATGGTTTTGCCGTCCTGGTGAATTACGACACTTAGAGTGGTCAAACATTAATAATGAAGAACAGCGCGTTGAGCTTGTTTCTGAAAAGACTAAACAACCACACATCATTCCAATCTGCAGCCAAGCTAGAACCATTCTTGACCAACTGAAAGCACTGAAGGGAAAGTCAAAGTATATCTTCCCATCTACCCGCGGTGCGTCTAGATGCATGTCAGAAAATACGTTGCGCGTGGCGTTACGCTCAATGGGTTATAGCAACGAAGAGATGACAGCACACGGATTCAGAGCCATGGCGCGCACACTGCTAGACGAAGCTCTGGATTACAGGATAGAGTGGATTGAACAGCAACTTGCTCACTCCGTTAAAGACCCTAACGGACGAGCTTATAACAGAACCAAGCATCTCGAACAAAGAACTGAAATGATGCAAGCTTGGGCTGATTACTTGGATGGATTGAAAGATGGAAGCGGATTACATTAAGCCAATCACCACAATCAAAAATTCAAATTACTTTGATCTTTTGGTTAAAGGGATTGCTGGTGAATTAGAGCTTTATTACGCAGTTAAGGACGATATCGATATCTCTTTTGATTACATTGAAGAGCATATTTGCCCTGAAACTCAGCAATCTCAGATTTCTGTTGAAGAGGGTGTTGCTAGTCATAAGTACATGCGAGAGGATCGTATACCACTATCTCATGAAGCTCTCAAAGAATTGGCACTTCATCGAGTAATAGGACTGCAAAAACTAATTTTGGTATACATCCCGTTTGACCTGGATACACATAACCACAGAATTAGCTCTATAGAGAAGCTTAGCCCAATCCAGATTGAAGATATCTACATCGATACTAGAGCAATCAAGAATGTAGGTATTGAGGAAGAGTCAGATCCATCTCCTCATATTACAGCTATAAGATCAGCAATTGCAGTTTTAGGTAAAAGAGTTAAAAACGAAAAAATCTACAATTGGATTAAAAGCCAAGTTCAAGAAAAGAACAGTACTCAATACCCCTTTGTAGATGATCTTAAATTCAGCGGTTCAGATATCTCCCCCTACAGCATTACTGTTCAATCAGTCACCATATTTACATACCTAGACAAGCCAGTATCTAAGCAGCGCTTTCAGGATATTTGTAGTGAAGAGAGGCACCGAAAGTAGCTTTCTTTTCGCATTTTTCTGATCAAGAAAATTCACGAAAAACACGAAATCAGAATTCGCCATGTTCTGCAGAAATTCCTCTGTAGATCACGTGCAATGTCGCACAATTTTTTGAGAGGACTCAATTATGAGCTTTTTGAAATTACATGGCGTGACTGAAATGACTGGTTTATCACGCTCACATGTTTACGGCCTTTCTAAAAAGGGCCTCTTCCCGAAACCAGTAAAGTTGTCTGAGCGCTCTAGCGCTTGGGTTGAATCTGAAGTTCAAGATTGGATTGAAGCTAGAATCGCTGCACGCGATCTGGAGGTGGCATAATGAACGCGCCACTCCAGCAAACAGCACAGTTTGATTTTGCACTCCCAGAATACAAGTTCGTACCGATCTCAACTGTCTATGAACAGTCAACTGAGGTGCAATGGTTGATCGAAGACTACATTCCCAAACAATCAGTGGGGATGCTCTACGGCCCCTCCGGTGTAGGTAAGTCACATCTAGCATTGGATATGGCGGTGAAGATCGCCAACGGCATCCCTTGGTGTGACCAGGACACCGAAAAAGGCGTTGTTCTGATCATGGCTGGTGAAGGCCAAAGTGGACTCAAACGAAGACTTCAGTCTATTGAGAAGCACAATGGCATCACAATTGACCAGAACAACCTCTTTGTTTCAGAGCGAGCTGTTGGCGTTGACACTGACAAAGGCTTCATAGAACTAGTTGCCGCGATCGAGGCTTTGGAGAAGACACCAGACTTGATCATTGTGGACACACTGTCACGTCACTTGATGAGCAGCTCCGAAAACAGCAACGAGGACATGGCAGCCGTCATCAATCGACTGGAACAGCTGAAGCAGAGGTACAACACTTCCATTTTGATTGTTCACCATACTGGTAAGAACGCCAAAAATGGTTCACGTGGTGCATCCTCTATTCGAGCCAACATTGACTTCAGCTTCGTTTTGACACCATTCAACTTCGCAGGTCTGAGCATTGCCGATCTTGAATGCGAAAAACAAAAGGATGCGAGCGATCAAATTCCGTCGACAAGTTTCAAAGTCATCACAGTTGAACTGGACGACCAAGACTCAAAAGGTCGGTGGGTCAGGGGTGCTTGCATTCAAAGGGTCAAATGCCAGTGTGATTCTCAAGAGAAAATCTACGAAGGATTGGCGCTTGATACCTTCATGCAGGTTAAATCTGAGTGGCAGCAGAACTTTGTTGAAGCCTTCGCTCGAGAGATTGTTGATTCAACGTACCAGCCTGACACCATCAAAAAGATCTTTCGCGAACAAGTGAAATTGTTGGTTCAGAATGGCTATATCGAAGAGGTTGCAAAAAACAAATTCGAGATGCTCGAGTAACATTCGGACGGATGCGGATTACCCTGGTGTTTCGTCATCCGTCCATTTTTTGATCCCCACAAAAGCATCATTTTCTAATGGTGCTTTTTATTTTGAAGCAAAGTTGTGAGCAGCTTAATCATGACCACTCATGCTAGGACAATGAGCTATAGTTAACTAAGCGATCCACCATTGTTGAAGTGGCCCTGTACCTGCTAAATCAAGATTGTTGAAGTATGAATCTTCGATAACACCTAGCTCACTAGATCCCAGCCAGCTGGCGTTAACATCACCTTTTAGTGTAGCTACTACCTGATCTGATGGAGACAAATCCGCAACCTCGGCAGCAATGTTAGCCCAATCAATGTGACTACGATCCATGGTGTAAGATTGTGTTGCCTCATCCCAGAAAGCTGTTGATTCATTTACGAAGACCCACTGACGTTCGGGAGCGCCTTCGAGACCCACTGCCATCTTTAGAATAGACAACGCATCTGCTGCCGAGACACGACCGTCTTCGTTTACGTCGGCGGCTAGGTATTGATATGGAGATGCAGCAAAACCGTTTGAATTTGGATTGATCCCCACCGCTAGCTTCAATGCAGCCAGAGCATCTGAAGCACTGATAACACGTCCCTCTTCATTACTATTAAGAGTGAGTTCAAGAGGATCAAGTTTAGATTCCTGAGTCACAGCTAGAAGCTCTTTACTTGCCCAGTGGTAAGCTTTACCAGCCCACCCGTTAGATTTTAACCAGAACTGGTCATATGAGATGTCGCTCAAATTCACGTTAGACAGGCTCACTAGAAACTCTGTTGAACCGGCGACCTCTAGATTTACATTAACCGAACTGCCGCTTTGAGCTAAGGACAAGTAATCCGTGGCAATGTATGAATCAGAAATCGTACCTTTTAAAATTTTTGTGACATCGATTATGTCATCGGACGAAAAATCGGTGATTGTGTCACCGAAATCCGAAACAGATTCAAAGATAATTCTGTCTATACCATTGCCAGTAGAAATCAGATCAACACCTAATCCGCCATAGATCTTGTCGTCACCTTCACCGGAATTGAGAGTGTCATTGCCAGCTTCACCAAAGAGAGTATCTCTACCTAAACCACCAAAGACAAAATCATTTCCTGCTCCGGATTTGAGAAAATTATCGCCGTTATTACCAGTGATTGAATCGTCAAACGCTGAACCAGTTGCGTTCTCAATATCACCTGTTAACCAAACAACACTAGCCTCGTCCATTACTCCTGTTGATCCCAAAGAGAAGCTCCAGCCAGCTTCGGTATCAATTAAAGCTGAGCCAAGATCGAAGGGTAGTACGATTTCCCAACCGGAACTGGTTCCTGTTGCGTCAACAGTGTCGTCACCAGCAGCGTCCCAAATGGTTAGATAGTAGCCCTCATTGTTCACCAGAGAATAAATGCTGTCATCCGCGTTTGTCGTTGTGTTTTTACCGAACAAATATTGAAGAGCGAGAACATCCAGAACCATTGGGGTTGCAGGATCATAGCTGATGAGGTTCCAGTTAAGGTCATCTTTGTATGACATCACTGTTGCATAGTCGACATCTAAAGCTTGAATGCCGAGTTCTTCAAAAGTAGGCCTTCCGGTTCCTCCTGCATCGTGTGGGTGCTTAAGACCTAAAACGTGGCCAAGCTCGTGTAGTAGGAGAGCCCAACCTGCTGAACCCGGTTCATAGCTAGGTAGGTAATTGGCTTGACTATTAATATTTAAATAGAGGTCACCACCAAATCCTGTGTAAAAGTAATCGTCACTATCGGCGTTAGGGAAGTTACCTACCGCCCAAGTATTATCACCCATTGCGGTACTAATGTACTCGCTATCCAGTGAGAGTGTTATCTCGCTTCCGTAGTTATAAGCAACGCTAGCATCTGCATAAAAGCCTAAATTATTGAAGTTCACATCACTGTAATACGAGACCAAACCTAGAGCGGCATCCATGTGCTCGAGAACGGTGGATGGGTTTATCCAGTATTCGTTTAAAAAACCATTAGCAACAGCAAAGTCTATTGTGCGATCAGCACCTAATTCCCAGGTGTAACCGTGAGTCATAACGTCGACTAAGTTGTCTCCAGTAAGCTCAAAATAACGGTAGTCCGGCTCAGCGGTTTTCGTCATTTCAGGCACTAGATCGGAGATAAGGTATGTCCCATCGCTCAGGGTGATATTCTCCACCGACTCAAGATAATCACGCCCGAAAGAGCTGCTTACTAGGTATCCTTCACCAAAGTTAATAACAGCAACATCTGCACTATCGATTGACGATAAGTAGTATGTATCTTGACCGCTGAATCCGAAAATCTCATCGTTCCCTTCACTTGCATTGAACGTATCGTTTCCAGCATAACCAACTAGGAGATCAACTGAGCTACTTCCATAAATCAGGTCGTTGCCCGACAGCGCACTCGAGAAAACCGCAATATCATCTGTTGTGGATGAACTTACTGCTGCAGCCCACATTGTCCGTGCAGAAACACTTATCCCCTCAACTGCAGCGGCTGTTTGGTAATAGTATCCATTCCAAAATGACTCCAAGTAACCTGTAACAGTACCACCGGTGACATTACCGTATTGATCAACTGTGAAGCCACTTCCTCCGAAAGCACTTTGATAATAACTTCCGTTGTACAGCCACTCGACCCAGATTACGTCTTCGTATTGCGTTTCGTTGAATACTGCATACTCGTTATCCATGAATCCGGCATGGACCATATTCATGTACATTCGATTGAGATTAAGGTCTCCCATATCGAGACTGTAAAGAGTGCTAACTATAGCCATAGCAGATATTCCAAAATTAAAAACACTACTACGTAGATTAACTCCAAAAGGTGCGTAAGGAAAAAACCGTAATCCACTGAGCTTTCCAAAGTCCCGGGGGGGGGATATATCTTTAAGCTGGTAGCTTATGTAAGTAATACCCCCTCACCAAACGCGAACAATTTTACGTGTGACTGTTCTGGCTAGCACTGAAGGGGAACTAGGGAGTATTGGTTAGCGAAGATGTACCAGGGGTATATCCCCTAGTTTTGTTAACAGCCCAGCATTACGTATCTGACAATATCACTCCATTTTTCCTTAAGTAAAAATAAAAACAAAACCAAACTTCAGAACTAGAAAGCAATGCTGTTCAGCTCGTTACTGAGCGCTGGAGCAGTAGCGTAGTTAGCGAAGCGACACGGAGCTACGCCACTCCATAAGCGCGAAGTATAAGAGATGATGACACTCCGTTAGGAGTGGCAAACATCGATTGATGGATGGCTCACTAGATCTGTTATCGAATCCGGACGGATCATAATTAACTAGGGTATGACTAATCCGTCCGTTCATGATGATGGCCACTTAGTTACTAGAGCTCACAAGCATGAACTTGCCTGTACTTTCATGTACGTCAAAACCTGTACTGTGTAGAGGTTTGTATGTAAAGGGTCTTGGATGGATACGTGAGAGCTAGGTGTATGGTCGTGTAGGTAATTCATGAGGGCTAGTTTTGGAGTATTTACCGGCAGCTTACGCCACCGGTTCACGCTTATTCATGGAGCTATATAACCCACCATTGCTCAGCGGGGCCTATTCCTGCTGTTTCCAGGGCGGTGAAGTAGTCTGTAGATAACGATTCCATGGAGGCATCACCTTCCCAGCTACCGTTAACATCGCCTTTCAGAACAGCTACAAGGCTATCGTTATATTCTCGACCGAGAACATCATTGTTTATTGTTTCCCAATCTACATCACTTCGGTTGATAGAGTATTTGCCTTCAACCTCATCATAGAAGTCCGTATTTTCATTCACAAAAAGCCATTCTCTTTCGGGCGCACCAGAGAGGCCTACAGCCATTTTAAGAATTGAAAGAGCATCTGCAGCAGAGACCCTACCATCTTGGTTAACGTCAGCAGCGATAAATTGATATGGGGATGTATCCAGGCCAACAGAATTTGGGTTAATACCTACTGCTAGTTTCAAGGCCGCCAGGGCGTCTGCAGCACTCACTACTCGACCTGTCTCGTTTTCGGATAAGCTTTTGTAAATCGTAGAATCTGGTTGTGTGTAATTATCGAGTAAAATTTTATGTGATGACCATTCGTAAACTTGTCCCTCAAATGGATTCGTGTAGTCAATATTTCTTGTAGTGTCGACTGTTAATGAAACAGAGTTATTGGCATCAGAACCGTCAGAGTTGAAGTTGCCTGCTGCATCTGAGAACTTACTGCTGGATACACTAATCACACCATTAGTGGTGCTATCTGTGTTGGGTGTAAAGGTGGCTGTATAGCTAGTGCCACTTCCACTGAAGTTGGTCAAGGTACCACCTGAGACTGTTACATCACTGGAAGTAAAATCTTCCGAGCTTTCAGATAGAGTGAAGGTGATCGTAGCAGTTTCGCCAAGACCTAACGCACTAGTTGAACTCGAGATGGCGATAGTAGGAGATGTGGTGTCTGATGATGTGCTTTTCTCGATTTCAACAACGAAAGTTAAAAGGTTCGAGGCATCAATATCGTTCCATTCTCCTGCGTAACCATAGGGGGTAGACATATCGTATTCCCATCCATATGGCCAATCCTCTAGCCCTATAGCTAGAGTATCTTGATTGTTGTAATCATCAGGCTCGGCATTACCCCAGTTTGAGTAGCTAAAGCTGTCGCCTGTTTCCCAGACCCACGTTCCCTCTGAACTAATATCATTACCACCAAGCCACACATAAACTGAACTACCCCCATCTTCTGCGTAACCAAGTGTTTCCCATGATGTTTGAGAATCGAAATCTTGTATTAGCTGGTTGTAAACGAGTGCATTTTCAGTCGCAGAGTTAATTGAGACTAGATTGCCACCAAGTGATTCAGCATAGCTTTGGGCGTCTGCATAAGTCATTTGGGATTTAACCCATATGTAATCGCTAGTATCACTGCTAAAGGCGACAGTATCGCTTATGTTGCTCTGATTCAGAGTTTGGTTGGTTATGTAGCTATTCCAACCTTTCGAGTAGTAAGTGGTATCTGTGTCTAGGTTGTAATTAAGATCGTTGCCAGCTAAATCGAGTATAGACTGTTCATAAAAGAAAATCTGGTAACTGAGACTCGTGTTGAATGTCCCATCTATTAACGCTGTCAGCGTCGTGCCTTGAATGGACACAGAGGAGATTAAATCTGAGCTCAGAGGATTGCTATCCTGGTCAACTTGGAAAATTGATATCTGTCCTGAGCCAAACTTAATCTCTTCATCAAACTCGACCACTATTCCGTCGAGGTAAAACTGGCTGTCAGCATAATCAATTGTTGGAGGGGTACTATCAGATGGGTCTGTTTGATTTGTTTGGTAGTACTCGTTCGTGACGTATTCTATGTATCCATAGCTGTAGCTAGTGGAACCAGTATTTGTGTTGTAATTGTGATCGTTGCCAGCAAGATCTTTGACTGCGCCCTCATAGAAGACGATCTTATACATCTCATTAATATCTAGTTCCGAAGACGGCTCAACGTACAGCGTTGCCCCATCAACAGTAGCAGACGTAAAGAGATCACTTCCAACGACTTGGTATTGGCTGTCGACTTGATAAAGATGAATTTTAGTCTCATCGATAACGATGTTTTCGTCAAAAGTAATAACAACAGTATCTTTATAAAATGTTTTTCCGCCAAACGGGATGGTTGGTGGAGTTACGTCATCGGTATTTGCCGATGTTGTGGTATCTATCGTTAGAGTTACAGTGTTGTTAGTGTCAGATCCGTCGGTGTTTGCATTACCTGCTGCATCTGTGAATGTGTTGCTAGATACGCTGACAACACCGTTGGTGGTGCTATTCGCACTGGGTGTAAAGATAGCTGTATAGCTAGTGCCACTTCCACTGAAGTTGGTCAGGGTACCACCTGAGACCGTTACATCACTGGCAGTAAAATCTTCCGAGCTTTCAGATAGAGTGAAGGTAATCGTGGCATTATCGCCGACGCTTAGAGTGCTAGTCGAACTAGTTATGGCTACCGTAGGTGGAGTAGTGTCAGTCGCTGTTGTTTCGATGGATTCAACTACAAAATAAAGCCGGTTTGTGCCTGCGATATCGTTCCATTCGCCAGCGTCACCATAGCCCGAGCCGCTTGAGGAACCATAGGGCCAGTTTTCCAAACCCATAGCTAGATAGTCTTGATTTCCGTTACTATTGTCGGGCTCGCTCCCGAGGTTTCCCTCACCCCATTCGGCTCTTGTGGTTGAAAGCGTTGAGCTATCATAAGCCCAGACCCAGTTTCCCTCTGAAGCTGCATCCGAAGCCCCTAACCAAACATACGCCGCAGCACCTCCGTCAAGAGCATATGATGTGTTTAAGTCGTTGTAAGTTAGAGAGCTAGCTAGCTTGCTATAAAGCTCTGTGTTCTCGGCATAATCGTCAACTTTTACTAAATAGCCACCGATTGATTGTGCGAAGTTTGACGCTTCGTCCCAGGTATATAGTTGCTTGTATAGCTGGTATGTGTGACCTGAAGCACCGGTCCACGTTAAGTCTGGCTGGACAGTCTGTGTAACCAGAGTATCGACTGTCATCGAAATGCTATTGTTAGCATCCGCACCATCTGCATTTGCATTGCCCGCTGCATCAGTAAACGCGTTGCTAGAAACTGATACAATTCCATCCTCGGTGCTATTTGTTAGTGGAGTAAATGTCGCACTGTAGCTAGTGCCAGATCCAATGAAGTTACTTAATGTGCCGCCAGAGACGTTGACGTCACTAGATGTGAAATCAGTTGAGCTCTCAGACAGGGTAAAGGTAATGGTAGAGGTATCACCAATACCTAAGGCGCTAGTTGAACTTGCAATGCTTATGGTCGGAGGTGTCGTATCGCTAGTAGTATCCACCGTCAGCGTAACAGTATTGTTAGCATCAGCTCCGTCGACATTAGCGTTACCTGCCGCATCTGTAAATTTGTTGCTGGCAACACTGATAACACCGTCAATAGTGCTATTTTTGTCTGGAGTGAAGGTCGCAGTATAACTAGTACCACTCCCTGTAAAGTTGCTTAACGTGCCACCTGAGACTGTTACGTCACTGGCCGTGAAGTCGGTCGAACTCTCAGATAGTGTGAATGTGATAGAAGCTGATTCTTCAATGCCGAGCGTATTTGATGAGCTAGAGAGGGTAATTGTAGGAGGTGTTGTGTCTCCTGATGACTCGTCAGATGCTTCTGTTGAGCTCTGCCCAATGACTATTTGGCTTTCAGAAATATTCGATGCGGTTATGTTCTTAAGAGTAGCAACATTAACGAAGCCGTAGGTCGAATCAGTCCCATCTAGGTCAGCTTGAACAATGACGTCTGAGCCACTTTGAGTGAATTTAATCAGATCACTAAAGCTGTCTCTTAGAATTGCTGCATCTGAGAAAAGATGGTCAATAAAAATTTGGTCGCCAGATGCACCTACTTCAAAGTCATAGATTATGTCGCCGAAGCCTTCCTGATGTTCATAAGCAAATGTATCGCTACCAGTGCCGCCCCAAAGTTCATCAGCACCCAGTCCACCGACGATAACGTCGTTTCCGCTACCGCCCTTGATGGTGTCTACACCACCAATTTCTTGGTCTGTGTAGTAGTCGTAGTCTGGGCCCGTGCAGAACCAGCGGTCGTAAACGTAGCAATCACCGATTAAGGTGTCATCACCTGCACCGCCTTCAATTGAGTCACTACCGCCATTGCCCTCAATATGATCTCCATTGATTCCGCCGAAAATTGTATCAGAGCCATCACCGCCATAAACGGTTCCCTCTTCGTAGGATTCGCTATAACCCATTGTAAGATAGTCATCGCCATCACCTAGGTATACATACCCCCAATCTAGAAGCTGAACGGTATCGTCGCCCGATAGAGTATAAATCTGGCCTTGGTAGGTATTTGTTGTAGTGGTTCCCAGAACAATATTGTCTGAGTAGAAGGAGACTACTTTCTGATACTCAAATGTTGAGATTGTATCTGGGGTAAATCCGATAAATTGAGAAGAGGAGAGGGACGAAACTGAAATGTTCTTAAGAGTAGCAACATTAACGAAGCCGTAGGTCGAATCAGTCCCATCTAGGTCAGCTTGAACAATGACGTCTGAGCCACTTTGAGTGAATTTAATCAGATCACTAAAGCTGTCTCTTAGAATTGCTGCATCTAAGAAAAGATGGTCAATAAAAATTTGGTCGCCAGATGCACCTACTTCAAAGTCATAGATTATGTCGCCGAAGCCTTCCTGATGTTCATAAGCAAATGTATCGCTACCAGTGCCGCCCCAAAGTTCATCAGCACCCAGTCCACCGACGATAACGTCGTTTCCGCTACCGCCCTTGATGGTGTCTACACCACCAATTTCTTGGTCTGTGTAGTAGTCGTAGTCTGGGCCCGTGCAGAACCAGCGGTCGTAAACGTAGCAATCACCGATTAAGGTGTCATCACCTGCACCGCCTTCAATTGAGTCACTACCGCCATTGCCCTCAATATGATCTCCATTGATTCCGCCGAAAATTGTATCAGAGCCATCACCGCCATAAACGGTTCCCTCTTCGTAGGATTCGCTATAACCCATTGTAAGATAGTCATCGCCATCACCTAGGTATACATACCCCCAATCTAGAAGCTGAACGGTATCGTCGCCCGATAGAGTATAAATCTGGCCTTGGTAGGTATTAGATGTGCTGCTACCAAATATAAAACTAGAGGTGTCCGAGAATGCGTATTTGTAATAATCAAACGTAATTATTTTTGTTGCCATATGTGTCAGCTACCAAGTCTATAGAATTGTGTTTATAGAACATCTAATTTCTTGCTATTTGATTGATAGTAAAATATCAGCTATCGGAAACAAAGCCAGTGCCTAATTATAATACATATTACGAGACATACTGGTGTCCGTAAGGGGCACGCCATTGAAGGCATACAGATGTAGATAATTGATGTCTGCAGAAGTCCTGCAAGGACCTCTAAAAACCAATTGGAAAAACGGTATTATTTACGGTACCGGAGGTATAAAAGCCACGCAAATGATTGATTTACAGGGCTTAATTTTAATTAGATGGTGCCTCGAGGCGGAATCGAACCACCGACACGAGGATTTTCAATACTCTTTACAATAATAAAAACAATAGCTTATTAGCAATTGTCTTTTTCTTTGTCTAACTATTGCCTCTCAGATTAGCCACCATTGCTCAGCAGGGCCTATTCCTGCTGTTTCGAGCGCTTCAAAATAACTATCTGATAACGTTGAGTTTGAACTACTAGTTTCCCAAGATGCGTTTACATCACCTTTTAACACCGCTACTTGATTTACCTGGCCCGCTGAATTTGCGAGAGCAGCCGACTCTTTGACAATAGCCCAGTCAACACTATTACGTCCGATAAGGTATCCCCCGGCACCATTGTTTGCAGTTTCATCCCAAAAATCAGCCTGCTCATTTACGAATAGCCACTCGCGTTCAGGTGCACCCGCTAAATTCACTGCCATTTTAAGCACTGATAGAGCATCTGCCGCAGAGACACGACCATCTTGGTTAACATCAGCTGCAAGATACTGATACGCCGAGATATGAGTGTCATTTGAGTTTGGATTTAGTCCAACGGCCAGTTTAAGTGTTGCTAGGGCATCGGCTGCACTAATTGCTCGCCCAGTCTCCTCTGCAGATAAAAGCCGGCTGTAACCCAGCGTCTGATCGGCTGAAAGACGCGCAGCAATCGAGTACTCGCCAGCAGAGGTACTCTCTTCTCCTGAGATAACTAATCCACCTGTAGAGTCGAGAACTGAAGCTGTCACGCCATCAAGTAGTGTGTGTGTTGCCCACTCATAGACTGTTCCGCAAATTCCTAGGTCAGAGTTTTCTGCAGAGTTTAGACTTACTTGCTGATCTAGGGACAATGCTGTCGGATCGTAAACCGAACTAAAAATCAGAGAACCATCATCACTGCTCGTCAGGCTTAATGGCAGCGCGTTGGGATCGGAATTAAGATCCACAATACTGGTTTCTCCAGACACCGCATTGAACTGAACCAATACCGGGGAGTCCGTTGAGCCGCCTAGCTCATTAGCTTCAGTCGTGTAATAGATCGCCTGGCCATAGTCATCGGTGTCGAGAAATCTACCGCCCAGTGAAATCTCTTCCCCGCCTAAAACAGAGAGTCGACTCACACTGCCCTGTTCAGATGAGAAAAAGACGTCCTCAGACCCGTTTTGATCGTTGGAAACAAGGCCACCTGCAGACGAACTAAAGACTACGCCTGTCGTCGTCAGCCGCACTTGACTATTCTCTGCTGTCGGGTCGAAACTTACAAAGCCGGAGGCTGCCCCGTCAGTACTCTCAGACGCTAACCGGAAGCTTACGGAGTCTAGGTCGACGCCAGCAGCTGTGACTGCAGCCGACCAGACATAAGCATCGGTTTTAGAGCCCTGTTGATCCGATACTTCGGTGGAGTTATTGTCAATCGTTGGACTAACGTATGCTGCGTCGGTTACAAACGCAATACGTAGCTCACCACCGGTGTACATCAGGTCCGCGAGGTAAGTATCCTCATAGACTTCCGCTCCACCTACAAAACTGACGCGAGTTATTTGGCCAGTAACGCGATCTAAAAGGTAAATGTCCGAGCTATCGTTGATATCAGGCGAGAGCTCATCTGCAAGCAGTGCACTTGATGTCTGCAATGCGACAAACCGCCCGTCAGCACTCGTTTCAATACGCTCGATATCAATCTGAGCATCTATACCAAATTCTGATAGCAACAGATTCGAGTCGGCTACAGTCCCATTATTGATGAGTATCAGATCTGATTCGTCTGAGGCTTTTAGCCCCGCATCAACAAACAACTGCCAGTCGTCTGAATTCCCAACGAGTACCGCATCAAAAAGTTCATAATCAGCGGCCTGACCGCTGAGTGAGGCCGAGAGCATCGAGTTAACCGACGTATAGGTTTGCGCCTGCACATCGTAAACGTAATAGGTGGTGTACTGTGTCCCGGGCTCAAGGTCATCGAAATAACGCACCTTCACCAACGCCAACTGCTCGTTGGCGCTGATGGAGGTCGCTTCAATATAGGTCAGCGTTGCTGACGCAAGAGCCACATCATCGAGTGATGGTAATGCAATACGCTCAAGAATCACCGTTTCGACCCCTACTAGATACCAACGAAGATGTCTGTTGCGCGAAGCTGAGTCGTAGGATCATCCAACGTAATGTGCATTACATCGATGGCTGAACCAGCACCGTTACCATCCGCATCAAACTTCAATAGACCCTGTGCTGTATCAAATACAAAGTGATCGTTCGGATCTAGGGCTATTGCACCTGCCCCGGATACAAACGACTCTGCAGCCACTAATCCTGAACTTTGTAATCCCAGAGATTGAGCATCAATACCGAAGCTTGCCAGATCCACAATCAACAGATCACTACCGACCTCAAAGTCAGTAATACGGTCTGCCGCGATATCCACTCCGTTGTAGGACGCAATAAACTGGTCACCACCTGCGCCCCCGGTTAAAGTATCTACACCTAGACCACCTTCCAGAATGTTGTTCGCTGAGTTACCGACAAGTTCGTTATTAGCGCTGTTACCTATGGCAACTAGGTTTGCCAAACCGACAAGTTGCACGTTCTCAATACCATCCATTAATTGAACGTCGAGTATCGAGCGCAGAGTATCGATACCGCCCGTATCAATAATTGTGTCGAGGTCGTCACTGATCACATAGGTGTCGTTACCCAGGCCGCCCTCGAGCGTGTCAGCACCAAGACCGCCAGCCAGAATATTGTTGCCAGAGTTTCCGACAATGTGGTTATCAAGCGAGTTACCACCCGCTGTAAAATCACCACCCCCTGCAAGTTCGAGATTCTCGATATTTGATGCCAGCGTGTAGCTTGATGAGGCGATAACCTTATCAACTCCGGCATTCGCGAGTTCTACAACTCGATCAGAGCGAGAGCTAACGTAGTAAGTGTCATCACCAGTTCCACCTGCCATTAGGTCGATACCCTCTCCACCGTCGAGCGTATCATCGCCGCCTTCACCCAGCAGAGTATCCCTGCCTGCCAGTCCCATGAGGGTATTGGACTCGTCATTGCCTGCTAACAAGTTCGCAAGTTCATTACCCGTAAGATCAATAGCAGCACCTGCCGCAGCAGTCAGATTCTCTACGTTATCGGGAGCTGTCAGACTAATGGAGGTAACCACCAAGTCATTACCGCCAGCTCCGCCGGCGATAGCTTCAAGTACGACATCGCCAGCATTATCTACCAAGTAGGTGTCATCACCCGGACCACCCGCCATGAAATCATTTCCTAAACCACCATCTAGGTAGTCGATACCTGCGGAGCCATCAAGATAATCCGCATCGCTTCCACCGAAGAGTTGGTCATTACCCAACCCACCCAACAGACGGTCGTTACCTGCATTACCTACGATGGTATCGTTACCACCGTTACCGTACAGAGCGTCAGCATCGATACTACCGTAGAGCTCATCTGCACCTGCAGTACCCGTGGTACTCGTAGCGTCACCAGAAATTTCGAGCGCAAGGCTGAAGTTGGTCGCGGCACCCTCGGGGTCAACCGCTTGAATAGTCAACGAGCCTACCGGACCGTTGACATTCTCAGTGAGGGTGTAGCTGAGGTTCGCCAACTGATCGAATGTCAGTACCTGATCAATTTGCAACGCAACACCGTTCAGTGTGACTGTACCCAAGGTTGGAAGACCAATTACTGTAACGTACTCAAGTACCGACTCCGCATCTGTCGGCGTCGCCAAATCGAGCGGCACAGTGACTGATGATTGATCGGCTGAGTAGTTAACCACTAGCTTACTCGACTCAGGTTCAAACACTGGCGCGTCGTTCTCGGCAGTGACAAAGAGATGGACTGAGCTATCAGCAATAACACCATCTTCATCCGTCGCGCGATAACGCACATAACCCGCATCACCATTGGCATCTGCCGCCGTGCGGTAGACCAGTTCCGTCAATTCGTCTGCAGTGAGGGTCGCTCCTACTGAAAGGGCATTACCCAATTTGTCGACCAATGAGCCGAAGGTAGGTATTCCTGTGATCTCAATGCTGACGTCAGTCCCCTCAGGGTCGAACGGCAGCGTGATACTCAGAGCAACATCGCCCTCGTCTTCGCGCAGAACTACTTCGGACGGGCTCTCAAGAACTGGAGCCTGGTTGTCACCGAACTGAAGTGTCAGAATGTCTGACGCGGTCTCCCCGAACTCATCAACCGCTTCAACCTTGAGTTTGAGCTGACCGATAAAGTCTTCCGGTGGAACACCCACAAACTTGCCTTGAACAGGGTCAAAAGTGAGCCAATCTGGGATTTCCCCACCCGCGGCATCAGTTACATTCAGCAGCAAATCGACCAGTGAAGTCTGGTTACTGCTGTCAGGGTCACTGAACGCGTCCTCAGGAAGCGCGAAGTCGATACCCATACCCGACTCCAGATAAACTGGCGTGTCGAAGAATGTAGTATTGGCAACCGGCGCGCTGTTACCAACGGTAGAGCTCAGGCTCACCTCTGCATCGGCAAATACAAGGCGCTCGACGCCAGTGAGCGTATTCACACCCTCATTGCCACCCGTCGATAAGTTGTCAGTAACAGTCAGAACCTCAGTATCTGGGTTCCACGCCAGCGTGAACTCATCGCGGTTACCAGCAAATACGACCACGTCGGCACCCCGTCCGGCACTGATAGTATCGTTACCCAGGCCCGCTTCAATCGTATCATCACCATCATAGGTATCGATGATATTGTTTTCCGCATTACCAACGACACGGTCATCGCCAGATCCGGTGTACGCATTTTCAATCGTGGTCCAGTCAGCGATTGCATGTCCCACGCCATTAGCCGCTATAATGCCTTGCGTTAGGTCGATGTAAGTATCAAAACGCACTGGCGACGCGTTAATTGCATCAATACCGTATTCATCTTCAAGAACGCGACTTGAAGCTGCCGTAAAGCCCTCATCGGTGAACACATAGATATCATTACCCTGAGTTTGCTCACCGTACAAACGTAGCGACAAACTGTGCAACGTACCGACCTGCTCAGCGCGAGTATCTTCGATCTCTACTGTCCAAGTACCCGAGGCAGACTCACCCCAGAACTGAACGCTTGAGAAGTCCCAAAGCAGATGCTGAGGCACACCACTTGCATCACCTGAGAGACCAAATGGCAGCTCCGCATTCACAGTTGGGCGGTTCATCAATGTTGATTGCGTGCCGTCCGGTGAGGTCAGTGTGATAATCAGATCACCCATACGGGCATGGCGAATATCGATGCCGAGCTCAACGTGCTCAACGCTCAACGATGAATCTATCTCGAAGGTGGCAGTGTATTTCTCACCGGTACCATCAGGAATAGTATCCACCAATCCGAACGTGCGTGCAGAGGCAGTCGCTTCGTTAATGGCGGTGTTCTGCTTAGTCCAGGTGCGCGCCAACTGCACAGCAGAGTAGGCATCAACCAGACCAAAGCCGGCCTTGTCGTTGAATGACAAGCCGCCTAGGTTGAAGTCAGATGCGCCGTTAACCTTCCAGTCTTGTACATCAGGATGCCAAGAGCTGTAGGCCAAGATCTTCTGAACATCGCGGTAGCCCAAGTTTGGATTGGCTTCCAACATCAGAGCAACTACACCGGATACCAGCGGAGCGGCCGCCGAAGTACCATTGAAGTCTGGTGAGAATGCGCTGCCTGCTTCAACGCCCCAGCCAGGTTTTACACGGTCTGTTGTGACCATGCTCTCACCATAGGTGCTGACCAGAACCGATGCACCTGGGGTTGAGAAGCCTGAAGCCGTGTTGTCCGGCGCTGCAGCGCCTACAGCAATAACTTCGCGCGCGTTTTGGAAGTTATGGTAGTTGGTGTTGTCACCTGAGCCAGCACTGTTACCTGCGGAGAAGACAAACACGGTTCCCAGACCATCGCGGCCCAACTCGACACCCTTGCGCAATCCCATCCATGCGAAGGTCAATTCAGTACTATTGAAGTTATCACCGAATGGATCGATGGCACCCCAAGAGTTGTTACTCACGTCAAATTGATATTGCAGGTTCAGTGCTTCGGTGATCTGTCCCCAGGTCCACTTAACACGAGTAGACACAAGGTCAACATCGTAAGCTGAACCTACAAGGCCCGTTTCGTTGTTAGCAACCGCACCGATAATACCCGCCACAAGGGTACCGTGGTTATCGGGAGAACCGATCAAATAGGGGTATTTTGGCGAGCCATCTCGAGTATCAAACTGAGTATCGTAAGCCAGTGCGAAATCGAGGTTATCGATCAAATCTGGGTGGGTGACATCGATACCATCGTCTACCACACCAACCTTAATACCTGCGCCCGTGTACTGGTTGTTAAGCTCTGAGATGAAGCTCTGATCCAGATACCACTGAGTAGCACGCAGCGGATCCGCAACGCCTGAGTACAACTCGCGTACACGCAGTGTGTAGGTGCCTGTCGACGTCGAGTTTGAACCTACATCAAGGTAGTAATCACCCGTTGAACCCGCTGTAAACTGGATATGAGAATCCAGCCCCGCCCCCGTATCATCGTCCATAACCAGTTGATTACCGGCCGAATCAAGCAGGCGTAGGGTAGAGTCGGCAAGCGTCCCGGCGCCATCGCCATCGCCTAACACATCAAAGACATAGACCTTGCCTTCAGTCAGCGTTACACGGACCCAGTCATGGTCACCCGCGTAATTGATTTCGCCGGAAACCGGCTGACCAGGACCAACAACAACGGCACTCTGAGTATCGGCACTGATATCGTCTTCAAGGCCTTCGGTAGTCCCGCGCAGTCGAGTATCAACCACATAGGTACCTGTGTTACCCGGCAGATCTGGTGCAGATACTTCTAGGTAGTAGAGGCCATCTTCAAATACCGATACCGCCATCTCCGAACGGCCAGTCAGTTCATCAAATGAAGCCGCAGTCACCAGCTGTCCAGAACTATTGAGCAGGCGCAGGCTCGATTCACCGAGCGAACCCAAGCCATCGAAGTAGCTCTTAACGGAGAAGTCGTAGATGTTGCCCGTCGTCAGGCTAACGGCAAATAGATCCTTGTCGCCTGCCTCGTCGATCTTGCCCGACAGGGTTTCATTGATCGCAAAGATCGTATCGTTAGCCGTATCGTAATCAGCGACCAAATTCGGACGGTCATCGGCCTGATCTACACCCAGATCCACGACACGCAGTTGGTACTGACCGGTGCTGGTTGCATATTCAGGAGAGAGGTTGATCTCCAGCGTGCCGCTGCTAGGTGCAGTAAACTCGCCCTCCTCAAAAGAGCTTGGCGCCTGCGCCTGCATGATCGGTTCTATATTACGCTCATCAAAGATCAACTCACCGATCGAGATGTTGGCATTAGCAACATCTCCAACCACACCGCTGAACGTAATTTCAGCCAGTGGCGCATCAGCTGCCGGGACAAACTGATCAGGTAAGAAAAACGCTCCTAGGGTGATCTCACCGGCGGTATCAAGGTTAGACGCCCCAAAGGCGCCCGTTGCGAAACTCGCCCCATCCACTGCGGTAAGAACAGACGCGTTGTAGCTAAATTGAAGATCAAACGCCTCTAGGCCTGCGGCGAAATCAGGTGCGACGGCCGTATTTACGAACAGCTGCAGCGTATGACTACCATCGCCGTTGTCTACCCAATTCTGGGTCAATGCATCGATCTGCTGTACACCGGAACCATCAGGTTTCCAGGTCATTAGCAACTTCGCAGAATCGAGAGGCGCGGTGCTACCATCGCGCACAGCAACTGTCTCGATACGATAGCTATGCCCCTCTTGCAGGCTAACCGTGTAGGTATCGGTATCCCCAGACAAGCCAATTTTGCCCAACACCTCAGTCTGAGTGATGGTGCCATCGCTGGTAAATGTCAGAGAAACCGGGCCAGCACTATCCTCGTCTGAGGAGTCACCCTCAACCAGAGTGGCAATGTAGGCACCTTTGGCGCCCGCACCATCGATGACACGTGCGTAGTAGGTACCATCAGCGGCTGCTTTAAATGTGGCTGCCGCAAGACCATTGTCAGTCTCTAGGCCATCACCGATTGCAACGGTAGTCCCCTGAGCGTTCACCACCTCAACCAGAGGACGGCTCAGTGCCGAACCGTCATCCAGTTCGACTTGGAATGAGAGCACCTGACCTTCAGTTGCAGTGAAGGTGAACCAATCCTCATCAAAGTCTGTCGCCAGACCTACCGAGTCGTAGGCGCGTACACCAAATTCACCGTCGTTGTACTGAATACCACCCAGGATCTGCTGATTAAGCGTGATAGCGGTCGCATCATTCTGGGTGTTGCTGTGATCATCCGGTGCACGTGTGATCAGGGTGTAACTACCTGTGTCTTCTTGGCCATTTGCAGCCTTAACAACCAGGTAGAATCTACCAGACGCAACTGGGGTGTGCTGGATAGCTGGCTCATTCGAGATCAGCATATCGTCAACAGACTTCACTAAAGTGCCATCGGCAGCGCGCAGCTCAAGAACGGGATCATCCAGGGTACCCATACCACTGGTGCTTGCTTTGGCACGGAAGACATACGACTCCCCAGCAGCTAGATCTATGGCAAACCAGTCCTGATCGTTAGAGGTCAGCAACTGGCCATTGAAGCTATCACCCGGAGTGAGCACTTCAGTTGTACTGATATCGTTTGCTACATCATCAGCAGGAATGTTGCGCTCAACCACTTCCAAAGTGTAGGTGCCGCGACCATTGTCACGGTATGCCGACGCTTCGATGTAGTAGGTACCCGCTGCACTCGGCGCAAAGTAGAGCTTAGCGTCGTTACCTGCGCCGGAGTTATTATTGAAGTCAACCAACTTACCGGCACTGTTAAAGATGCGTACGGTAGGGTCCGTAAGCGTACCGCCATTGCCGGCCAAGCCTTTCAGGTCAATCTGATAAACCTTGCCAGCCTCAAAGCTGATCGCGAAGGTATCTTTGTCCCCGGGGATACCAATCTTACCGGTGGCGCTGACCGCATTGGTTACATCTAGCGTCAATGCAGTTGCTGCAGCGTCCAAAGTATCGGCATGGTCATCAGGTGGAGCAAGCGAGACATCCAGCGCATAAGCACCGATGTCATACTTAAATGCGCTGCGTGCTTCGAGGTAGTATTTACCCGCCGCGTCAGGCGTAAAGTAGGCCACCGCATTGAGCGAACCGTCGCTATCGTCCACACGTTCGATAATGTTGCCAAACTCATCGCGAATATAGAGCAGAGGGTCAGTCAGAGGATCCAACTGCACACCATCAGCGATATCACCGGCGAGCGTAATGACATAGGTGGTGTTTGCGCTTAGACCAACCGCAAACCAGTCACTATCGCCAATGTAAGAGACAAGCCCCTGCGCAGTCTCGCCGACAGTCGCTACACCAAGTGTGTTGACGTCGTTAGAGAAATCATCCGCCAGCGTTGAGCCCCGCAGGATGTAGGTACCTTTGTAAGCGTTACCCGAGGCACCCGCATCCAGGAAGTACCAGCCTGAATCAGATGCTGAGTAATAAAGCTGAGCATCACTACCTGTACCGCTGTTATCGTCCTGAACAAGCAGACGACCAGTCGCGGAGCGCAGTGACAACTGCGGATCAGCGAGCGTATTACTGTCAAGGTTAAAGTCGTATGTCAGGCCCTTATCCAGCCAGATCTTGAACCAGTCATGGTCGGACAGCTGATTAATTTCACTCTCTACGGTAAAGCGGTTGGTGGCATTCCACTCAATACGCTCAGTCGTAGAGACGTTACCCGCGATAGTGTCCAGACTCTCCTGAACCAGCGTCCAAGAACCTTTATTGATACCTGCCACATCGGTAACAGCAAGGTAATAGGTACCTGTATCGACCGGACGGAAGACAATCGAATCATCGGTACCCACAGCACCGTCACCAATACCGAGCCCTGACTCAATCAGGCGGCCTTGCGAATCACGCAGTTGCAGCTTTGGATCGGCTAGAGTACCGCCGTTGGAAGAGACGCCCTGTAGAGTAAACTCGTACTTGGTGCCGCCTATTAGTTCGGTGCGGATCCAGTCCGGATCGCCGAGATCGCCGATATAACCGCGGATAATGCCATCCTGAGGATCCATCTCACCGAGGGTATCGATACTGCCGGCGTAGTCATCCATGTACTGGATGGTGAACGCGTAATCCTCAATCGTTGATGAATCACTGCTGTAAGCTTTGAAAACAACGTCTCCGCCTTCATATGGAACGTAGACGCCATTGCTCTGTATTACCGGCAACCACTTACCAATCTCGTTCATCCAAGGATACCACTGCCAGTTGATATCACCGTACACAAGAGACTTGAAAGCTATGTTTTGTCGCGATTCAGCATCGTAAAACTCATAATAAATTCCAGCTCCACTTGGCTGGCTATCCTCGATATAAATTGGTGAGTTCGGCTGGAACGTCATGCGGTAAACGTCTTGATCGTTCGCGTAGTCCCATGAGCCCGATACTCGTTTGCCATACTCAACAGAAGAGAGTGCACTCTGAGCAGCAGTTACATCTCCGCCAGTTCCATCACTCAGGAATTGATACGGCTCGTTTGGAGCATCGTCAAGAACGACTAAGGTGTCGGCAAATTGGGCGTTTAGGACACCGCTCAGCGTATCTGTACCGTCCTCAAGGGTCCCACGTGCGTGTTGAATCGTCAGTGAAGAGCCGTTGCGAACAAAATCGTAATCGGAGTAGTTGCCTGTAAATACCGCGGTACCAATATTAGAGATTGAGTCATCTCCACCACCACCTTGGAACTTACCGTTGATGCCATCACCAGAGTAACTATCGGCTGAGTTGGTACCGACAATGGTGTCACCGACTTTGGTGTAGATCGCGCCCGAGCCATCAAAGTTCCCTGAAGCAAACTGAGCATCTGTTACAACGAGACGACTAGAAGCGTGGTAGATATTCTCAATGCCTGTGAGGGTCGATCCTGTCAGGTCATACAATCCGCCATTGGTTAGACGGAGAGTATCGCTACCATCACCACCGTCGAGATTTACGACAATATCACCAGACGAAAAGATTTCAATTATGTCATCGCCAGTTCCAAGAACAGCAGAGAAGTCTTTATCGCTCTCGATCCAGATCCAGTCAGACTGATCAGAGCCAATAATCGAATCCACCGAACCTGTTTGCCACTCACCCACTACATTGTCGCTACCACCAATTTTTAGCGTGTAGCTTTGATCAAAGCTTTGCCCTTCGTGATTCAATGCGGCTGACCCCATATCAACCGTACCGTATTCACCTTGAAGCACTATGTAACGCCAAGCGTTAGCGTTCAAGACATCGAAAGAGATATCTTCACCAAGTCCATTTCGAACAGTGAGGTAGCCTTGATAGGAAGCTTGATCACCGTATGAGGATGTATTTGATAGACTAGTTAGAGAGTTAAAGAGTGACGAATCTAGGCTGATTGAAGTTCTGTACCCGCCTTGAAGGGCTATTTCCTCAACATTGGTGATCGAACCAGTCGTTACATAAAAATCTCTGTACCCTGAAGTACCCGTCGATACTAGTATCCGGTCGTCACCACTTCCTCCATCAACAATATCCGAGTAAACGGTACTAGTGTTGGCCCAGAGCAGTTCGTCTATGATGAACGTATCATCACCGCCGCCACCAATAAGCGTGTCTGTGCCCTTGCCGCCCACAAGCGTATCGGTACCCTCACCACCTGAGAGATAATCAGCGCCTCGGCCACCGTAAATCAGGTCTGCCTGTGAACCACCGCTGATATTGTCGTCTGCAGCCGAACCCAAAATGCCACTGTTATTTACAATTTCCGAATCGGTATCAGGCAGAAGAATGCGAGCACCGTTCAAAAGACTAACAGTCGAGGGTAGAGCGAACTCAGATGAGGTACCGCTAAGCTGAATTGTAAGGCCCACAATCTGAGTAAAGCCGGCTAGCTGGGCCGCACTGAGCGTGACTGTACCGCTGCCTTTGAGAACTTCGATGCCTGTAATGGTTGCAGCAGTGAGGTTTTGACCATCCTCCACCAACAGGGTGTCGACACCGTTACCACCCGACAGGCGGTCAGAAACGCTAACTTTACCGCGCACGTCGAGCGTATCACCGCCCTCGCCGCCGGAGAGGTCATCTATACCGGTACCGGACACCAGCGTATCCGCACCCAAGCCTCCAGCTAAGGTATCGGCACCCGCGCCGCCGGCAAGAATGTCGTTGCCGTCGCTACCGATGAAGTTATTGTTAAGTGCAGATCCCTGTAACCCAACAAAACCTGCCGGCAGATCAGCCACATAATTGGTACCCGAGCCATCAACTTTGAGAATCAGGCCCGCTGTACCTGAGAGGTTAGCAACGTACTGATCGTATTGAGCTTGGGTCAGCGCCAAGCTGGCCGAGTAAGCCTCAATTCGCTCAATTCCAGATAGGGTGGCACCGGAGAGGTCGACCGCACCTCCAGTAATACGAAGTGTGTCAGTGCCAGCTCCACCTGCGATAGTGTCGAGAACTTCCGACTTAGAGCTGATCGTGATTTTATCATCACCATCCCCCGCGGAAATGTTGTCCACTCCCGCACCAGAATTAATCGTGTCATTTCCGCCTAGAGCGACGATCGTATCGTCACCGCTGAATGTAGTGATCTGATCGCCATTAGTAGAACCGGTGACGTTGAAAGCCTCAGTACCGGACAGACTTAGAGTTGCATTGTTACTCAGGGTTACAGAGGATAGATCGACTACACCGCCGCCGCTGATTACGAAGTTCGAACCCGATAGTTCATTAAAGCTTGCGAGCTGACCGGTCGTGAGGTAAATATTTTCTGGACCTATCTCTGCCGTAACACCGTTGTAGGTGTAGGTTGAACGTATTGCATCAAAGGTTTCGAAGCCATTTAGGCTAGCTTGAGTAAAATCTATCGACACACGTTTATCTAGTGACTGATAGTTCCAAAAGTTCGAACCGATTTGATGATAGAAATTACTTACAAAATCGATCGTGATGACGTCATTGCCAGCGCCACCTTGATAGTCGCCGTCGATAAAGTAAGTTAGCGTAGGAATATCGACAACATTAGAAATAGCTTTCGAACTGTAAAATTGCTCACCGTAGACTAGGTAATCGTCGCTACGGCCAAAATAGAGAACATCATCTCCCGCTCCGGCATCAACGGTATCAGCACCCGCAAGCGCTCTAATAAAGTTATTACCTGCCCCGCCAATAAGGGTGTCAACCCCAGAAGTACCATACAGCGAGAAATTACCGTCAAGCGCTCCCGCTTCGACGGAAGATCCAACCAACGTGACGCCATCAGCGCTAACCAAACTGTCGATTTGCCCCTGTGACAGCCAAACTTTGGTATCACCAACGCCTTTTAATTGCTCGACATCAACAAAGGTTGCGGTACTGAAGTCTACCGAGGAGCTTACCTTAATAGTGTCGACACCGGCGCCACCGTCGTAGGTGTCTGAGGTGGTAGTAACTCCACTAGCGATAAAGGTATCATCGCCGGCTTCACCATAGAGCTCATCAGTTCCAGAACCACCGGTGATCTGGTCATTGCCACCACCGGCATAGATGGTATCGTTATCGGCACCACCATCGAAGCTCTCGGCGACGTCTCGACCTTGAAGAACGTCATTACCGGCAAGACCTGCAAGCTGCTCTACCTGCTCCTGAGCTGATGCACCGTCTGTAGTTAAGGTGTCGTCGCCAGTTGTACCTTCGCGATAGCGGGATACGGTGATGCTGTATGCACCCAGCTCCTCAGCATTGCCCGGGAGCTCTCCGCTATTATTGTACTGGTAAGATGAGTAACCATACCCATATCCGTCAACGACGAGAAACGCCTGTCCGCCTCCAAAGCCGCCACCCTCTCCATTTTCACCCCATTGGATACCTTTGATTAAATATTCATTTGTACCATATTGAAGGTTTAGCGTCTGAGATAGAGTTCCGTCTGCCGTATTCTCAAATTGCAAAGCAAAGCCAGTTGCATTGACTAATTGCAGCGTTGAGTTCGACCCACTACTGCGAGTAACGGTAATCTTAATTGTCGAATTTTTGTCAACAACATCCCAACCAAAATCAAAAGGAATCCAGTCAGCATCATAGGTGAGGTTATGGCGACCTTCGATCAATTCACCCATAGCAGCATAGTCGCCCATACCACTGATATCAGCCCCTTGAAGTGTGTCGTAGTCATCGACTGTAAAGTCCTGATTCGCAAATCGCAGAACTTCCACACCTTTGACGTAGGATTTTTCTCCGGTTGCGCGACTTTCAATTATCCACCATGGTGTCTCAGCAGCTGATTCGTTACTGCCCGACATATAGTAATCACTGAACGTAACCTTATAATCCGCAAAGTTACCGGCAAATACCGCAATATCCTTATCACCAATCTCATCACCACCAATGATGATGTCGGCGCCACCACCCGAAACGAGCGTATCACTTCCCAGCCCACCGATCAGATAGTCATCGCGCGAACTACCGACTACTGAGTCATCTCCCGCTCCGGCATCGATATATTCAAAGTCAGTACCCGCCTGCAGTGTTTCACCTGCAGCCGTACCCAATAGATCGCGATAAACGGTCAAACGGTAGGGGTCAATCGCATTGACAGCTAGATTGGTGTTGTAGACTTGGAGTGCTTTCTGGCCATTAGCGTCTAGAGTGTCGCTGTAAATCTGATCTGGCCATAAGCTGATGCTGCTTGCACCCAGCGTATCTGTTGATAAATTGGTTCCGCTGCTACTGGAACCCGCAAATGTATAGTGAACGGCCTGATTCGCCGTACCGCCGTCTACCAGGAACCAGTCATAATCCTGCAGAAAAATTTGGCCCGAAAAAGCATCGCCAAAGTTGAGAACCAGATTGTCGGACGCTTGGACGTTGGAAACATCATCCAGGATACGCTCGGAGTTACTTCCCAAGAAGCGGATTAGCTGAACATTAGAGACCGTCTTCTCACCATCATTTTCATAAGGCGTACCGACGATAGGCGTAACTTTGACCGATCCATCGGTCTGGCGCGAAATGATGTAGTGATACTCGGCCCCTTCGAGCTCCAGAATATTGTAGCCTGCACCGCCATCGATGACATCGGCGCCCGAACCACCATCAATCTTGTCGTCGCCAGCCCCGGCGTTGATGGTATCAGCACCCGCATCACCGAATATCAGATCATCACCTGAGGTACCCGTGATCGTATCGGCACCAGATGTACCTTCAATGGCATCGACAACACTAAGCGTCACCGCTTGCTGCGTAGTCGTAACCCCATCCGTTGCAACAACCGTAAAGCTTAACGCAGCTAAGGTTTCATAATCGGTCGCACCCGAATAGGTCACCTCACCCGTGGTGGAATTGATACTAACGCCGGGCGTGGCTCCGGCAGCAAGTGAGTAGGTTATCGTCCCCGACGAACTGTCGTCATAGCTTGCGCTCGCCGTATACAAAATCTGACCAGCTTGAATGCGCTCTTGGATATCAAGTTGTGCTGCAGAATCAAAAACAATAGCCATAAAGTACTCCAGATGACCGCGGAGGGTCTGAGTCTAAAAATTTAGATCAACTGATCATTAACTATTATTTAGCACAAGATCTATAATTTTTCCACCAGATAGACGGATCAGAGTGTAATTTTCAATGGAAGGATGTAAAGGATGTAGAGTCTAATGCCAACGGATTTGACCCAATATTCCAAGCTGACGCCCCAAACTACCGATATACGTATTGAACACACTAATTTCGACGTCGGAGCTGGACAACATCTCTGCAGATATCAGTGGATTTGAGACGCTTACGCTTGATATTTATGGTGCATACCAACAGATTGAAATAAAAGGCGCGAACGGCTCGGAGTCATACAAACTCAATCAGCTCACATCAAACTATTGGTCGACTATCACCCGCGATATCGACATAGATGGAGGCGATGGTTGGGACACTCTAGACCTATCCACACAGAAGGGCACATCAAGCTGGTACTGGGATGGAATGCAGTACTCCTCCTTCAATGATACCGCCTACACGATGGCACAATTCCAGTCGGAGTTTAAGTACCTTGGCGTGGACGAGTCCGGGGCAGCAGAACTCTTTTCCAGCACCTATGGCAGCGTCACTCTGAAGCTCAGCAATGTCGAATACATACAATTCAGTGATACAACGACACACATTGACAGCCTCTTTGGGCAGGAGCTATCAAACACGGTATACCACTGGGCGGAACACAGCGTAATAGACGCGGCTATGATCTCGGCAGAAGGAAAAGTGACGCGTATGCTAACTGATGACGATACCGGACGTGCAATATCGGCATCAGATGCCTTAGCAGCGCTCAAGATTGCCGTTGGACTAAACCCAAACAGCGAAGGGCTAACGGTTTCCCCTTATCAGATGTTAGCAGCCGACGTGAATCGGGACGGTCGCGTCTCGGCTGCCGACGCCCTCTCAATTTTGAAAATGGCTGTCGGATTAGACGGGGCTCCGAATCGTGACTGGATTCTCTGCGACGAGCGCGCAGAGCTCTGGAACAGTGAAACCGATGAGATGCTATTCTCACGCAATTCAGTTGACTGGAGTCTGGTGGATAACGAGCATGTGAAGACGGACGCTGCGATAAACTTAGTTGGCGTCCTTGCAGGCGATGTAAATGGTTCTTGGAGCAGTTCGGGGCTGGGCTCGGTTGTGGATGCGGCTTACTTTGAGGATCTTGCCCTCAGCACTGCGGTTTCTACCGAGCAATGGTGGGTCTAAACAACCCACCACTGCTCTACTGGCCCAGCACCATTAAAAGTATCGCCGCCGAAATACGCGTCTGCGAGCATCTCCAGGGTGTCGGCGCCCTGCCAACTGGCATTAACGTCGCCTTTGAGTACGGCTACCAGTTTTGTGGCACCACCTGCTGAATCCGTTGCGTTTTGTATTGCATCCCAATCAATCGATGTTCGCGTGACCAGCGCCTTCTCATTATCCGTGTCCCACAGTGGCGCATCTTCGGCAACCAATACCCAGGCACGTTCATATGCATCATCTAGGTTAACTGCCATCTTCAACACATTAAGCGCATCAGCAGCAGAGACTCGACCATCTTGATTCACATCGGCCGCGAGCAGCTGGAAAGGCGATAAATATCCAGGTTCTCCGGTAACTGCGTCGGGTCTGTTCGGGTTCAGACCCACCGCTATTTTTAGAGCAGCCAACGCATCTGACGCACTGATTACACGACCGAGTTCGAGATCGGTAAGAGGAACGTTTATCGCTCCATCTTGCGTTTTAGTAACCGTGTCAAATAGCTGGTGGGTGTTCCACACGTATACTGAGGGTACTTCGGGGAGGTCATTAATATTCAATGTAACAGCTTGCTCGGCGCTGAAGCCAGCGCCGTCAGTGGCTACAACAGTAAAGGTTAGTGCGCTATTCGTTTCGTAGTCCGGATCGATCAGCAGCGAGACTTCTCCCGTCGACGCATCGATCGAAAATAGGTCAGCGTTATCTGAACTGTTACTCTTGAGCGAGTAGGTAATACCCGATGAGATATCACCCGTATCATCAGCAAGTGCGGTATAAATAACCTGATCAGCGCCGGTTTCCTCGTCGACAGAAGCAGTTGCGGCATCAGCAAGGAAAGTCGGAGCCGCTTCATCCAAATTCACAACATTCAGTGTAATCTGCTGCTCACTACTCCAACCTGCCACATCGGTTACCACTAGAGTAAAGCGGTATTCTGATTTGGTTTCATAATCGGGATCATTCGATAGGACGACTTCACCTGTTGCCGCATCAATGCTCAACAAGGATGAGTCATCAGAGTCACTCGACTTCAGTGAGAACGAGAAGCCGCCCGAGATATCCCCATCATCGGTTGCAACGGCTGTATAGATAAGCGTACTTTCACCGGCATTTTCATTAACGTCGACAGATGTCGATGATGTAAATGTCGGCGCCACCTCGTCTAAGTTATTAATCGACAGCGAAACGCTTTTCTCAGATGCATTACCTGCGGCGTCTGTTGCCACAACCGTGAAACTGTAAGTTGATTTTGTCTCATAGTCTGGCGCTTCTCTTAGAGTGACCGCGCCGGAGCTCGAATCAATAGCAACCAGAGCACCATCGTCTGCGTTTTCAGGTTTAATTGAAAATGTGACCCCGCCCGAAATATCCGCATCATCAGTAGCAGTTACCGTGTAAACAACTTGGCTGGATTGACTATTTTCATCCAGCGCAATTGCCGTTGCTCCTGAAGTGATCGTCGGTGCTACTTCATCCAGGTTATTCACACTGAGGGTAATCAGCTGCTCAGCAGTCAATCCATCACTATCAGTTACAACGACTGTAAAGGTATAGCTTGTTTTGGTTTCATAATCAGGTACACCCGTGAGTGTTATAACACCAGTAGAGCTATCAATTTCGAAACTTCCTGCGTCATCCGTCAGGTCGGGCTTGAGGCTAAAGGATAGACCGCTGAGATCATCTGATGCAGTTGCTGTGTAAACAGCGCTTCCAGCCGCAGCACCCTCATCAACAGAACCCGAAGAATCAGATGTAATACTAGGAGGCACCAGCAACTCAAGAACGAGAGGTTCTGAAAACTGTTCAAACGTCTCATTCCAATTCGCGTCCCAAAGCTCCACTGAAAGGTTGGAAACGCTTACAGTTGCCGCTTCAGTTGTGAAACCCAAAGTTAAAAGTTGGGTATTTGATTCACCCGGACTGAAGGGTTCTATACCGTAACCGCCAAACTCAACACGTCCTGAAGTCAGGTTACCAATGTTTACAAGAGCAGCGTTAATTATGGCAACTTCGCTAACGCTGGCGGAATCATAATCAAAGGTTAGCTGATACGAGGTTACTCCGTTTCCCATCTGCGACTTATAAGCATCGGATAAACGAAAATGGATAAGGTAGCTACTGCCGTTTCGCTCGACTACAAGGTCAAATATATCTTCAAATGACAAACAAGACTCCGGTGCAAAGTATGTACTAAGCCTAAGCTATCAGAAAATTCCTAAATATATAATAAAATAATTCTTGAGACTTGATAAAAGAACGGTCGCCGATTAGCTGATCGGCCAACATTTCACTGCCGCATAAGCAGCCGTCTTTCGATAACTCAGAGATGTGTCGGTTAGACCGCCCACCATTGCTCCGATGGGGCAACACCGGCGGTAAAGTAGCTATCAGGTAGGACTTCAAGTCCAGTATCTTTAGGCGCTGGCCAATGCAAAAAAAACCGCAACTGGAAATCCAGTTGCGGTATTTGATAAACGCAGGCACCCGGCACGAGATACCTGATGAAAAAAGTGGATTAAACGACGAATGCTTCGTTCACAACGATGTCACTGTTGGCAATTTGATCAATACGGAAGAATATGTACTCCATATCCACTGCTCCTACAGCTGAATCGGTATCGACTGAAAGCATTGCACCACCATAATCAGCTGAATACACAAGACCCATTGCGTTATCAATTTCATCAAGATCTGCATACTCTGCAAGCACAGCTGCATATTCTTCAGAGGTAACATCCACTTCCGACCAATCATTTACGTTTAGTAATGTTTGGAGCTCGTCAGACAATGTGATGAGGTTTAGAGATGAATCAACAAATCTAATCACATTATTTTCTGCGGATGTTGCATCAGTTGAGAAACCTTCATAACCAGTTTCAGCAGTTAAAAGCCGAGTTACATCAATAGTGTCCTCACCGGTATTGAAGTCAGTAATTGAATAAATACTGCCGTCTGGCTCCACAATCGCAAACGTATCTGCGCCGCCATTACCTGTTGCGACAACACCGCCTTGACCTGCATCAAACCAAGTATCATCAAGGACATCGGCATCAACATAGCTCATTAGATCTATTACATCATTACCAGATGTACCTGACACTAGGTATGGTGTAGAAAATGCCAGATCTGCAGCTGTAATTGAATCGCTGTTAGATCCAAGTTCAATCTGAATAGAGCGGACATATGTGCCGTCGGAGTTTGGATTAGTATCCGCGAAGAAAAGCGCCGTATTTGCATCAAGCATGAACACACCAGCTTTTTGATTCAAAGCAGAATTAGAGGATACATACTCGTCATTTACTAGCTCGAAGCCATAACCATTTTCTTCTACAGTTAATAGGAAGTTATCAGCTGTGATCTCATCTTCAAGCATCACGACACCATTCCCAAACTGCCCAGTCATCGTATATGACTCATAGTTCTCTAGGCCACCCTCTAACCATCCGAGATCCTCAAATAGGATTCCGCCAACATCTAGCACGTCTTCACCCGAAGTAAAGTCAGTGATTGTTAGCATCAGGCCATCAGGACTATCAATATGGAAGACATCTGCACCAGCACCGCCTGTTACGGTTGCTTCACCTGAGATACCGAAGCCTTCGCTATTGGCGGTTCCTACGGCAACACCAGCAGTCGAGGAAACGTCATATAGAACTTCAGTGAAACCAAATTCATCAAACACTTCACCTGTAGTTTCATAAGTAATTTCAGGGGCGCTAACACCTACAAATGCGGAGGTATGTCCATCAGCAAGAGTCACAGATGCTGTAAATGCATAGCCAGTAGTGATATCAAAACCAGCTAAGCTGTAGGCACCGTAAGAGATTGACGAAGTGCCATCACCATTATCCACAGCCGTGCCTGCGAATAGTCCAAGTCCACTTAGGTCAGTCAGCGAAATAGATTCCACAGCATCTGTTTGATAAACCACGTCCACTTGGAGTGATTGAATACTCTCAGAAACTTCGCTGTCATCAATTCCAAATGACACCGTAAACCCGCTTGCCGCCGATGCAGTAACCTCGGCAGTCATGACTGAATCCTGCAGATAGGTATTACCTTCTACGAGCTCCACAGGTGTAACATCAACATCAACATTTTTAGTCGCTGTGTTACCCGCCAGATCGGTCGCTGTTAGAGTAAGCGTGTAGCCATCATTGGCAAAATCATACTCATCACTGTAATCACCTGTTGGCGTAAATGCTGATGTTTTCAAAGTAATATCACCCGTTAGAGAGTCGATATTGAAGAATTGAGCATCATCGCCACTAATTGAATAACTTAGAGTTGTTTCATCTAGAGCCTCAGCTTTATAAAGCACCGCATCCGGTGCAAAGATATCGAACAGAGTCGCACCCTTATCACCTGAGATGAAGACCGGAGCATTCTCATCTAACTCGTCAACCGTACGCGCCTGTAGCAGGAATGTTTGAGTTGCGGTTTCACCACCGGCGTCAGTCGCTGTGATGGTTACGCTCTCAGATTCAGCGGCAGAGGTGCTAGCAGTAGCCGTGCCGCTGATAACACCAGTAGTCGCGTTCAGTGACAGACCTGATGGAAGCGTACCCGCCGTCAGTGTGTAGCCAGTAATGTTGTCATCCTGGTCGGCGAACGCAGACGATAGATCCAGGCTAAATGCATCGCCATCAACTACCGCAGTCTGTGTCGCCACAGTACCTTCAGCTGTTGGTGCATCGTTCACGTCGTTTACGGTCACTGTGACATCCTGAGTCTGGCTGTTACCAGCCGCATCGGTTGCTGTGACCGTCAAGGTGTAGCTCGCCTTAGTTTCGAAATCTGCAGCGTTATTGAGTGAGAGTGCGCCGGCCTCAGAAATTGAGAAGGCCGTCGCATCTGTACCGCTCAATGCGTAAGCAACCGCATCTGCATCGGCAGTCACATCACCGGCAGCCGTTGTGTTCTCATCCATGCTCAGTGCGGCTGAAGTTGAGAACGCTGGTGCAGTCATATCAGTGACAACTGCGGTGTCATTTGAGTTAACTGTGCTGGTATTGCCAGCAAGGTCAGTCTGACGCACTCCCAGATCGCCCGCGGCGTAAGTTGTGTCATCGGCCAGCTCAAATGAGGTACCTGTACCTGCGTTCCAGTTAGTGCCACCATCGGTGGTGTACTCCCAAGAGGCCACATCGTCTGCCAGCGTCACATTTACTGTCGCATCGTTTGTCAGATCATCTTCAGCGCTTTCACCTGAATCTGTTGCTAGATTCGCAACAGGCGCTGCTACCGTGTTGTCCAGCGCATAAGTCGTGTTTTCCGCGCCGTAGGCATCCGTAATCAGTGCCTGACCACTCAGATCACCAATGAGTGTTGCCGCGCCCAGCGTAATCGCGCTGATAGTGGTGCTGGTTGCATCACCCGCCGGTGCAGTTGCAGTGAAGGTAATTGTCTTCGCGGTACCGTCGTGAGAAGCGTATGTCGCTTCAGTAGTAGTACCACCGAAGTTCAGCGTAATGCTTGGTGTGGCGCTGTTGAGCGTTAGCGTGAACGGCTCAGACAGGGTTGCAACCACTGTGAGAGCTGAGCCCTGATTACCCGTAGTCGTATCACCTGTTTCATCTACCATAGTGAACGATACGATGGCAGGCGCTTCAACTGACTGCAGCGTAAAGGTCTGTGAAACCGTGTTACCTGCTGAATCAGTAGCTGTGGCCGTAAACTCTGCGTTTGCCGCTGTCGCAGTTGCAGTACCTGAGATCACGCCGTCAACCAACGCTAGGCCTGCAGGCAGAGAACCATCAAGCGCGTAAGAGAGGGTTGCATCAGCTGCATCTTCGTCCGCAAAGTAATCCGCAAGATCTAGACTAAATGACTGATCGGTAACCGCCGTCTGTGCTGGAATTGTCTCAACGGTTGGCGCTTCGTTTACGTCAACCAGAGTGATGGCAATAGCCTGTTCAGTTGTGTTGCCAGCCGTATCTGTAGCGACAACGTTAACTGTGTAGCTTGTTGCATCAGTTTCGAAGTCCGGTGATTCGGCAAACGCCAGAACGCCAGCTTCAGATAGGGTGAACAGAGCGTTATCACCGCCTGTACCCAGCGTCCAAACAACATTTTCTTCATCCGCTGCAAGCGTTGCCACAGCAGTTGTGTCTTCATCCACGTTGAATACTGTTTTTGCAACCTTTGGATTGGTTGCATCGAGAGTTACTGTGATCGTTTCGATCTCTGAAACGTTTCCAGCAGCATCTGTCTGACGCGCACTGATCGTGTAATCACCGTCAGTTGTAGGCGCTGTGTAGCTTTCAGTCCAAGCAGCACCATTGATGCTGTACTCCGCAGTTGCAGTAGCCTCTACACCGGAAATTTCAGTGATTGCTATAGAGCTAGAGATACCATCGGTCGAGTCAGCGCCCGTATCTGAATCTAGCGCTAGGCCCGGTGCCGCAGGAGCGGATGCGTCATAAACATAGGTTACAGAATTAGATCCTTCGTTACCTGCAATATCAGATACAGTTGCAGTGACAGTTATCTCACCCTCATCTAAAAGATTTAAGTCATAAGAAGAAACCTTAACTGAGAACGCTTCTGCAGCTACTACAGCAGTCTTCGAACGAGTAACAACACCATCAGACAATTCTACAGTAACAATTTGCCCCTCTTCGGCACCTGTTGCTGTACCAGTAATTATAAGAGCCACATCATCTTCTGCAGCATTTATGAATCCATTAGAAATTGGGGATTCTATTGCTACAGTAGGGGCTTCAGTATCCTGGGTAATTATTAGTGTTTCGCTGATATCTGATTCATTACCGGATTTATCAGTAATATCTGCCGCCCAAATGGTTTCAGACGACGCGAGACTAATACCACTGAATGTCACATAACCTCGGTTAAGATCTGCGTCTGTAACAGTGTGTGAAGCAACTGCTGAGGAAAGATCAGCACTCTCGTAGATTCGAACAATATTTCCAAGTGAAACAGCAGTTCCATCACTTGAAAGGGTATCGAAAGCTACTTTTATATCTACAGTTGTTGAGTTAACCAAACCATCAGAATTACCACCGACCAAAGAAATGATAGGAGTTGAAGGCGCAGTTGTATCTAACAGCGTTCCCTGTTGGGTTGAAACCGCATCTACATCAGTCGCACTGTTGATACCGTCAATAGCTGCATCAAGGTTAGCAACAGAACTCTGACCAGTTAGAGTTTGAAGAGTTGAAGCATCAGTAAGATCAATTGTTGCATTAGCTGCGATGCTAGAAACCATGGCATCTACTACTGATTCAGATGCAGATTCATTACCCGATGCCTTTTCAGCATATGCAATAACAGTGGCAATTGCTGCTGCTGCTTTTTGAACAGCGAGTGCATCAGCTGCCGCGGCAGGGTCACTACTATCCTTAGACGCAGATATAGGATCATATGCCGTCAAGTCCTGGGTAGAAGTAATACCTAAGGCTGTCTTAACTTTTTGCTGCGCTGTCGCAACGTCATCACCTGTCGATTTAACAACCTCATCAATCAGCGTAGTCAAAGGGTTGATAACCGTTGAACCTTGAGGCGCACGCATATCCTGGGTATTTGGAAGACCAGTATCAACGTTGAAACCACCAACGGCAACGATTGAGAAATTACCAGTGAATGAAGCAATAAGCTCCTGAGTTTCGGGAGTTAAGAAGAAATTACCATTGGCATCTGTAACAATGCCTGTGTCAACTCTTGAGCCGTCATCTAGTTCAAGATAAACCGAGGCACCTTTAATGTAGCCATCGGCCAACGTGATGCTAGTAACGTTAATATTGCCGCTATAATCATTTCCTGAGGCGTCTTGAAGAGCATCGACTGAGCTACCTACGTAATCAATATCAATTTGATCACCCTGGGTAAAAGTCATAGGCGCAAATGTGAATGTAATTTTAGCACCGTCAACAGAAACACTAGATGCAGGAACAATAGTATTATCAATAGTAAACTGGACATCACCTACAGCTACAGAGCTGCTCATATCTTCGCTAAAGGTTAATGTGACAGTTTGATCGTTAACACTTGTTTCAGTACTTAGATATGTAGGCCCTGTTTGGTCAACCGTTGCAGATACCGCGGCTGTAGCCGTACCTTCAGCCAATGTTGTAGCCGCCCCTTGGGCAATTGAATATGTAACTGGAGTGCCTGGATCATCACCTGTGATAACAAGTGTGTAAACACTAGCGCTACCATTAACTGGCGTAACTGCGCCATTAGCGACACCACCGGTAATAGTAACATCGCTTGCATCGAAACCTGTTACGTCTTCGTCAAAAGTGAAAGTTAATGTGATTTCGTTGTTAGCACCTGTATCATCAATCGATTCTGTGACCGTGACTCCACTAGTAGTAACTGATGAAGAGGATGAACCGCCTGCTCCCGCAGAGGATGAACCGCCTGCTCCCGCAAGTGCAAGAATACCTGCACCGGCAGCTATAACACCCGCACTAATACCGCTACCTGCAGCTGCAGCACCTGAGCCTGTACCTGTATCAGCAGCGGCATCTGCTGCAGCTGGAACTGCATCGGTAGCTGTTGCACTACCCATCTGTTCAGAAGAAGCCGCGTGAGCATCTGCAGTTGCTAGATCCCAACGCGATGCCTCTTCTGCTGATGCAAGTTGAGAAACGAAGTCATCTTCCTCATCACGCTTCTTCTCTATCACTTCAGCTATTTGCTCCAGCTGAATCACAGTGATGTCATCAACTACTGGCTGTGTACCCAAAACTTCTTTAATCGCTGAAAGTAGCTGCTCTGTTGTTGCACCATCTTTTAGAAGTTGACGAATCGATTCAATCGCATCCGCGAGTTCCGGATTGGCCTTCTCGATTTGTTGTAATAGTTTTTCGTTCAACATATTTTTCTCCAACAATTATATTTATGAGCTAGCGTTCGCCCAAAGATTCAGAAAGTGTTTTTACCAATGGTTTCGTAATGTAGCTTAAAACCGTATTAGTGCCAGTTTTAATTTCAACCATAGCAGTCATACCCGGTAGAATTTCCAGTTGTCTATTGAACTTGCCGTTGAAACGACGGCCTTCTGTCTCAACTTGAATTCTATAATAAGGCTCTTGTTCAGACTGAGACTGCTCACGCAAAGTATCAGCACTGATATAGGTTAACCGACCATCAAGGTCCCCATATATTGTGTAATCATACGCATCAATCTTTACAGTTGCGGGTAAACCTTGTTGTACAAATGCGATATCGGCAGGAGTTACCTTGGCTTCTATAATCAACCGATCATCGACTGGAACAATCTGCATGATCTCTTCGCCAGGCCTGATTACCCCACCTTCAGTTGTCACGGCAATGTTCTTCACAATACCATTCACTGGTGCCGTGAGGGTTGTCTGCTTAAGTTTATCTTCGCGCTGCTTAAGCTGTTGCTCAACACTCGCAAGCTCTTCCTCTAGCTTGTTGAGCTCGGCCTGAGCATCACGAAAATACTCATTTCTAACGTTAGTAATCTGCGACTCCATCTCTGCCAACTGTCGTTCCAGCCTCAAGAAGTCGGCTCGGCTCACATCGCCTGTTTTCAAAAGCGGACGGTTAAGCGCCAGCTCCTGTTTAATAAGACCCGCCATCGATTCCAACGACTCAACCTCCTCGTTCAAAGCGGATTGGCGTTTGACAAACAGTTGGCGTTGGTTCTCTACAAACCCAGGATATGTTTCAAGAATCGGATCGAATACTAGACTGGTACCAAACACCTCACTACGTAACCGCGCTGTCGCTGCTAACAAGCCAGCTTTCTTTGCCATAGATTCTAGGTAGGCGCTCTCCGCCTGAGTGCGCTCAAGCACAGCAACAATATCGCCACGTTCGACTCGGTCACCCTCTTTTACGACTAAGTGCTCTAGTATCCCGCCTTCCTGAGATTGGACTACCTGAGTTTTGCTGCTTGCGATGACCTCTCCCGGCGCTCGGGTAATCTGATCAATCTTTGCCCACTGAGACCAACCCAAGAAAGCACATACAGTCAAAAACATCAGAAACAGAATCCAGCGAGGCCCACGCAGCGATCTGCGGGTTGCCGCACTGCTGAAGTGATCATCAGGTCCTTGAAGAAACCAAAACAACCTCATGATTTCTTCTCCGAGTCAGACTTTAATTCAGTTACCCATCCCTTGTTTGCGCTGGGGTCAGAAACACTCGGCTTTGCCGTAGCGGCTTGAACTGGCTTTCCCTCACCCTGCTTCAGCATCGCCATAATTTTGTCTCGAGGGCCATCAAGAATAATTCGTCCTTTATCCATAACGATTACCCTATCGACGTGTGGAAGGATTGCGATTTTATGCGTGACTATAACCAGTGTCGACGAGCGAGGCATCTCATTGAAGAGGTGACGCATGACCATCATCTCAGTTTGGGCATCCATGGAGGCTGTCGGTTCATCAAGGAATAACAAGCTTGGTTTCAATAGCAGCATGCGTGTGAGGCCCACTAACTGTCGCTGCCCTCCAGACAAACCTCGCCCCCCCTCAGCGATCTCTAGCTCTAAACCTTTTGGATTCGCTTGGATGACACGATCCAGTCCGGTCAATTTGCAAGCAGCCAGTATAGTCTCATCATTTGGAGAAGGAAGACCTAAAACTAGGTTATCGCGGAGCGTTCCGTTAAATAGACGCACATCTTGTGGCAAGTACCCTGTGTGCTCACGAATAAATTCAGGAGCGATCAGAGATGTATCAACACCGTCAAGGAACACACGCCCTTGCTGTGGTTTATATAAACCAGCGAGAACTTTTATCAGAGATGACTTACCCGAACCTATACTTCCAAGCACAGCAATACGCTCACCTGAGCTAATTTCTAGCTTAGGCACCTGCAAAGCAGGGATCTCGGGATGATAGCCAAACTGTACTTCCTCCGCTTTGAGTTGCCCATCACATCCCTCTGGAATCACCAGCCGCACCTCAGGCTCACGCTCGCCCGGCATCGCCATAATATTGTCCAGCACATCCAAAGCTATTTTCGCTTGTTTCCACTGTACGATTAGGTTTGGAATCTGAGCAAGCGGTGCCAATGCACGACCACCAATGATAGAGCACGCAATAAGGGCGCCCATGGTAATATCGCCCTGAGTGATCAAATAAGCACCCACAGTGATCATACCCACGTAACTAACCTGCTGCATCGTCTGAGTCATATTGGTCGATAGCGTCGAGAGCGCACGCATTTTCAACTCGCTCTGCGCGATAGTGCCGGTTAGTTCACGCCAACGATCTAACAGCTTCCATTCGCCATTCACAGATTTCACCGACTCAATTCCATCAATGGCCTCAATCAGCAAACCATTCTTACGGTTGGACTCATCCATATGCATTGCGGTGTAGCGCTCAATCGGCTTGCGGAAAAACATCCCCAGTAAGAAAGATAGCGGAAGTACCAGCAGCGGCACGAGTGCAACTTTCCCCCCAATGATTGCGATAACGCCGACAAAGAACAGTGCAAAAGGCGCATCAGCAAATATAAACAGTGTCGAAGAGGTCATAAAGTTGCGCACAGACTCAAAATGGCGAATCTGTGATGCGAAGGTTCCGACTGTCTTAGGTCGCGCATCAAGGCGAATATCCAACGCTTTACCGAAGAAGACTGAGCTCAAGTCCTGATCAATTGCTTTACAAGCGCGGTCCACCATATGGGCCCTAACCTGCTTCGCAATCAACTCTAGTATCATCGCAATCGCCACGCCCACAGTAAGCACCATCAAGGTCGAATAGCCTTTGGTTGGTACTACACGGTCGTACACCTGCATTGTGTACATCGCCGAAGCCAAGCCAATCAAGCTAATCAAAAATGTGGCAAGAATAGCTTCAATGAAAATGCTGCGGTGCGCACGAACAGCAGTAGCGAACCATTCACTTGCCGAGCGGTTAGCACGCATACCCGCTACTTCAACAACACCTTCGATTCGAAGCGAAATCAAAGTGCCGTTTTTAGCTTCGTCGAGCGGAAGTTCGAGCTTCTTGCCCTGATCGTCTTCGGCAATTAGCCGATTAGACAAGTTACCTCGAACTAAAAGCGCTCTTTCACCGTCTGACGAAAACCAAAGCAGTGGGAAAGAGCCCGGGTCGAGTTTTTCGAAAGATTGCTCCAAAGCAGCCATTGATGGGAAACGTGTGCGCCAGCGCTCAACCAAACGATCGAGCAGACTTAGACTCGCGAGATCTGCTCCATCAATACTGTGATCGACCATACTGAAACGGTGAGCAGGCACAGCATGACCCAAAACACCCGCCAAACGACTCAGTAGTCGCCCTTCATCGTCAAAACACTGCTCCTGTCCTCCCTCGGAATTCACAGAAGCCTCAATATTATCCATACCTTAATCCGTTTTACCGAGCTTCCACTATCAGAGAAGCGCCAGTCAATAATTCCAATCTTGCAGCACTCGCACATTGCGCAGCGTATGAGTCGGTCAGTAAAAACCGTGCCTGTATCATTTCGCGCTGTGCATTAATCACATCTAACCACGTTTTTTTGCCCGCCCGATACTGCCGCAAATAGGACTCGATCAGACCCTCATTCGACTCCACCAGCTCAGTGAGCGGCGGCAATTGATTCTTAGCCGCCTGATAGTCGCGGACAAGGCCAGCAACCTGCTGCCGCAATTGCTCTTTGGTCAGACGCTCGCTCTCATCGACCGAAGCTACCCGAGCCCTCGCACTAGCTATCCTAGAGTCGAGAGAAAAGCCATCTTGTAGCTGGTACTGAATGCCGATGTAAGCAGTGAAGTTCGAATTATCGAATGCATTTAGATCACTAATGTGTTCAGCACCTAGAACGATTCGGGGATAACGCTCTGCCTCAGCAGCATTGACCTCATAAAGAGCACTTCGGCGCTCCTCTGCTATTCGTTTTAATCGAGGGGAACGCGAGTAAGTCTCGCCGACCAGATCAGTTTCACTCAGAACATCAGCTAAACTGCAGTCCAACGGTATAACTGACTCGACTGTTTCACCCGTAGAACTGCGGATTCGGTTTTTTGCCGACTGGAACAGACCTAAATATTGGTGTCGATCGGAAATAGCCTGCTGCAACCTTGCCTGAACTAGCGTTTGTTCAGCCCTCGCACTGATATCTTGTTTAACTCGACGCTCTATTACGGCGAAGAGTTTCTCAAGCTCACGAATATTAGCCTCTGCATCAATTACCCTGCGCTGAGCACGCAGCATCTCGACATAGGCCGAAGCAGTCTCGAGTTGAATATCTTGAAGCGCTTCATCAATACGAATTGTCGCCGAATCTACACGTGTACCAGCAGCCCCGATCAAAAAATCAGTTCGTCCAGCCGTATAAATCGGCTGCTCAAGCGTAAGTGTTAAAGAAGAGGATGAATCGAAGGGCTGAGCACCATTGACAGAGAGGGATGGATAATGCCCCCACTCAGTAGTTTCCAGGTCGTACTCGGCAATGCGCTTTTCGCTGCGGGCAAAGGAGACTGACGGGTGATCAGCTGCTAGGCCGTAGAGCCCTCCAAGCTGGGAAGCGGGCTCAATAGATCGACTTTCCGATGCATAGACAGAAAGTGTCGCCAGCGTAATCCTAATTACTAGCGATCGGCTCGCACATTTTCCAAGGAAACGCATTTGCATTAGTTCAGTTCGCTGCCCTGTGCCTCACTCTGATTAGCAGCCTGCTTCTTGAGCTCTTCCACCACCTTCGATGACTGCTCAGCAAGGTGCACAAGTGCGTCAAGAGGTAACGCAACCCTGTAAGAATTAGACATTTGGATTTTCTTATCTTCTGGGTTTACGCTGTCTACCCGCGCGAAATCAAGACGTGCAACACCAGCCAATACACTTACGTTTACCAAACGATCTACAAACAAATCTTTCATTACGATCTCTTAATACAGAAAAAGGTTCTAAGGAGAATACTATAATTTTGAACTAGTGCAAGTAACCAATTGACTTACATTACGAGACCAGCTTGCACAGCCTCTTAGCAAGAGTATTAATTTATACCAACCACCATTGTTCCAGTGAAGCTACTCCATTCGAATTTAAATCAGAAAAGTGTGACATTGAAAGATGATCGGCATTTTCATTGCCACCCCAACTAGCGTTTACATCACCGACCAAATAACCAACAAGATTGTCGCTAGCATCTATAGAATCAAGGTTAGTATTGATCTGCTCCCATGGCACATTAGACCTATCTACCTTTGAATGACCTTTTTCGAAATCCCACAAAGCAGTATCTTCTGTGACAAACTTCCATTCACGTTGATACGCACCATTCAGACCCACAGCCATTTTAAGAATATTCAATGCATCAGCCGCACTAACTCTACCATCCTCGTTCACATCAGCCGCAAGAAATTGATATGGACTTACTTCAACAGAGTCTTCATTAGGATTAATCCCTACTGCTAATTTTAAAGCTGCTAACGCATCTGCAGCACTGACTACTCGCCCTTGGTCAATTTCGTCTAACTCGCGATGTGGAATCAGCCCTGAACGATCTGTGTCAGTAAATATCTCGTGTTTTGACCAGTGGTAAACCTTGCCCGAACCATTTGGAATCGTATCAGTGCCTGATCCATCTAGAACTGTATCGGTACCTGAACCATCTAGAATCGTATCGGTACCTGAGCCATCTGAAATTGTATCGGTGCCTGAACCATCTAGAATCGTATCGGTACCTGAACCATCTAGAATCGTATCGGTACCTGAACCATCTAGAATCGTATCGGTACCTGAGCCATCTATAATCGTATCGGTACCTGAGCCATCTGAAATTGTATCGGTGCCTGAACCATCTGAAATTGTATCGGTGCCTGAACCATCTAGAATCGTATCGGTACCTGAGCCATCTGAAATTGTATCGGTGCTTTCGAGAGGGTCAGTAAGATCAAATTGATAACTAACTTCTGTAGCACCGAGCACTTGTCCTGACACATCCAGAGTACAGCTGGTAACCGCTACTTCGTCATAGCCAGGATTATCCCTCAATAAACTTCCAAAGAGATCCCAATTCCAACCGCCCTCATTATCTGTACACACAATAAATTCATGTACAGATTTAGACTGGGCATCAATTGCATCGGCCTCATCACCTGATGTAGTTCCTGTATCAACCGCCGTACCATCTACAAGCAATGAATCACTTACAGTCTGACTAGAAGAGTTCGAAAGCGTGATTGTTAGATAAACAAACGAGTTCGCAGCAGAAGTACCTGACAACTTAGTGATAGATTTAAAATCATTTTTATCGATCTTTTCGCCTTCGATAAACGATGCAATGGTCCCATAATCGGCATCAGAAGAAGGGGCCTGAAAACTTGTTGATTCTAATGTCGATGCACCAGCTAAATTAGATAACTGCAGTATGGCATCATTGGCTTGTACAGAGAGGTAATTAAGCGTTGTAGCAAAATAGGTCACACCCTCTATATTAATGGTGCCACCAATATCTGCTCCCCTACCAAGCATTTGACCTGATGCATTAAAGACATCCCAATTGACTTGGTTTGAAACATCCTCTATCGAAAAAATCAGTAACCCAGAATCTGAAATGGAATCTGTATCGATAGAAAGATTGGTTTTAAGATCGGCTCCTCCAATAATTTGAGAAACACCATCTATTGCTAGAACGCTATCCGCTTCTGAATTACCAACAATACTTTTATAGAGGCTAGGGTCATAATCTAATGAGATCGTTTTACTGAGCGTCTGCGGAGCAGGCTTATCACCTAAAGAGGTGTCGATTTCATATGTAACTGATCCATTGTTGTTAACCAACAATTCTGGTGATATCTCTATCTCTATACCCGAATTCCAAGCGCCACCTCTAAGAGGATCGGTTATTTTAATCGATGCATCTAAGTAATCACTGTTGATGCTTACATTTGCACCTTTCGCCATCGAACCTTGAAGGGTAAACGTATCCTGATCCCAAATGGATATAAGATCGTCTGTATCTATATCGAGCACAGTTAAAGGTAAAGTCTTGGTAAAAGTACCCTCAAAATACTCTTTCAAAGGAATTAGATTGTCCCCGGTCATAATCCCGTAAACAAAGTAAGTACCGTAATCTAGTGAAAGGGTTGTAAACGAATTTTCAATACCCCCCACACCCAGATAAACCCCATCAAATCCTGAATCATCATCATCGGCATAGAAGTACACTTGTTCATCAGGGGTATCGGCGGTAGCGTCAGACGATGGATTATAAGAATCAACAGCTGACTCATTTAATCCACTGTAATTCAGGTTCTCTGTTTTATAATCAACAGAGAGGAGTCCTTCACTGTAACTAAATGCATTTAATGTAAGTGAATAATCTTTGAGTGAAGTGGTTGCAGTGTATTCAACCTCACCATAATCGTAATCACTGACTAATTCGACATCCCAAAGCTTATTGGACTCTAGCGAGGTGATGAAAATAGTCCTACTTTTGGTACTAGCCCAATCTTTAAGGTCGAAAATGCCGTTTTCTTGATATTCAGCTTGCGTAATTACTCGCTCGAGTATTGTTTTCTCTTTATCAGCATAAACTAAGACCCTTGTTTCGATTAAACCGGCAACCTCATTTTGCCAATCAATCTCTACGCTAAGGTCTTTTATGCTCTCATCGATCCACCAACTACTGAGTATGGGCACTTCATTTCGCCCAAAGAACTCCGTCTTACCGTTAAAATAGTACTTAATTCCGCCAAAGAAACTAACGTCAAATATGCCAGCATCCAATGTCACCTCACCCCAGCCAGCAACAAAGTCGTCAGAACTCACATTGTTATTGGTGTACTGAAGAAGGTACTCGCCTGAAATGGAATTGCCTTTAATATTGATGGAGGCATAGCCGCTGGCTACCGCTTTGCTGAATTTCAGGTCAGTTGATAGTGTCATCCCTGCCTTTACAAAGCCATTTGCAAGGTTTGCAGAGCCTTTAAGGACAATGCTCCCATCGCCCTCCCAGTTAATGTAAGCAGAGCCATTGATGGTCGCTACACTTGCACTGAATAGAGTTCCTGTAACACTTCCCTTTAAATAAGACTCTGTAAATTCACCTTGCACATCGATATTCACCAGCCCCTTTAAACCATCAAGCTTAAATCCACCTGCCAAACTAGGCAGTGTTGTTTCGCTGGTCAGGTTATTGAGTGAAGCGTTAATTTGCTTAAGACTGAACGGCGTTGAAAGAACGGGTATACCATACCCTGAAAAGGTCTTAACTAGTGCAATTGAATCAAGGGCCCAGGGGTCATAGGTAACTCCAAGCGCTAACTGATCAAATGACAAACTTTTGAAATATGGAACGACAAGACTACTGGTTACATCTATCGTTTTGTTGGATGTGTTAATGGAAAATTCAAAGTTATCGAGCTTAAAACCTTTGAATTCAACTACGGAATCTATCGATGCACTTAACGATAGATTGGTAATTTTTCCTTGACTAAACGCAAGACCGGAGCCTGGAAGCTCTAAATCTATACTAGGAAGCCATGGCACTCGTGGCAAAAGCACCAGATCATTACCAAGCAAAAACTGATCGCTCGAAGCATCATAATTTAATGACAAGAACCCTTCTTTAAAGGGACTATCAATACCACCCGTAATACCTGACAGCCCAGGACTGTCGTCCAAGTCTTGAGTTAAATAGTCTGAAGGGTTAAATAGGAACCCTAAAGTACTTATTGCATATTCAAAGGGCTGAAAACCCAGGCCCTCATTGATTGTAAACGAGCCATTTTTAAAATCGATATATCCTGACTGTACATTTATATAAGCGTCTTTTGTGCCAATTACAAATGATTTATACGTAACCCGTAACTTGTCTCCCACAATATCAGCTTCTAAAATTGGAATCTCAAAGCCCGCTAGAGATAAAAACTGATCACCAAAAGTCAACCACGACCCCCCTGTTGGATCAGGTAAAACAGCACCCTGGAAATTCTCGTTTAGATCCAGAAAAACTTCGGTCGAGAAGATGTACTCTCCAAATGCTTTACCGAACAACGTTAAATCGATTTCCCTTGCGGTAGTTGAAGTTATGACAGTATGTTCAACTAAACCTTGTTTACCATTTACATTAAGAACATCAGATGCCAGAGAATCATCGGGATATTCTGGATCAAAATATGTAACATAAAGGGAAGAGTTCAGATACTCCTCCTGAACCTCCAGAGTCGCACCAGTTCCAACCTTCTTGGAACCGCTATACCAGACAAAATTATCGGGATCTAACGCACCATTTAGCTTCAGTGCATTAGCCGTCAATGTGCTCTCAACTGAAAAATCACCCTGAATGTACAAATAGTCTGAAACATCAATGGATGAAACAGGCAATACTTTCGAAACGGATTTTTTGGTACCTGCAGGTGTAGTCCAAGAGAGTTCTATTTGTAGGCTGCCAGAGGCATCACTAGGTATAACAAAATCTAAAGTGTTAACGCCTGTTTTGATGGTTGTACCGCCAATACTTGCGGTAACCGTAACTGATGGATTAGAGGAGTCTAATACCTCATCTCCCTGAAGTTGTTGCCAGTATTCAGGAGTAACTCTAACTGAAATAGATTCGCCGGGAAGGTAAGGAAGCCATTTATCGTAAGTCGAATTTGAATCCGAAAATACTAAAGCGCCTGCAGTGGCTGAATAACCAGATTGTTTCACCCAAACTGGTGGACTAGTTACAACAATTTCTTCAGCCATCTTACTCTTTCCGCATAGACATAAACAGCCAAATATACATCAAATACCCCTGTAAGAAACCACACGAGTTATATAACTTTAGTTGAGTTTAAAAAACTAATTGAAAAAACCTCTCTGCCAGCGGAATTGAGCAGACGACTTATTATTGTATTGAAAAACCAAGTTTGATTTCGCGATACATCACAAGAGCTTCAGAGATCCCATGTTTTGCGCACCTGATTTTGTGTAAAATTTTGTCGAGAAAATTATGTTTTTTAGTTATTTTTAATCCGCAATCGAATACTCAGTAAACAAAAAGCACTCAAAAAACGGGGGCTTTTATGGGGGCTCTTTAATAAAGAGCTAAATTAATTATTCATATTTATCAGTAATCTAATGGTATATTTCGATTGACGCCACCTCCACCAATACACTAAGGTCAACCGTTATCGGTTGGCCTTTTTTATTACCTATCTCTTTGTATTATTTGGGGTTAATGAGGGTTTTTGCTGACTTCCCTATAAGTTTGAAAATCGACATATCGGGCTATTTTCTCTCTGATGGCCCTATATTCTCTGTCTCTCTCCGTTTTTTGAAACAGCGAAGTCAACGAACATCGGATTTCCAGTCCCGAGCAAACATCGGTTAGCCAGCGAACTAATCGACGAGTTTTATTTTTAAACTTCAAGGCAATCGTTTTTAACAACTCTTAAAAGGCCACTCTAAATGCCACAATCCAAGCCTCGCCCTGGCAATGTTTGGATTGAGGGATGACCGCCTGGAACTTCAAAAATAGGTAACGTCCCGAGCCTGCCAGGTTCATTTAGTATTCAAACCGCTGACGCTGCTCGCTCCACAACACCGCAGTATCAACAGCCAAATCAAACAGCGTCACGTGATCCGGCACTTCATCATCCAGAATAGCTTCGACGATCTCCGGTGCCAATGTGGTCAGGTTAATCATGCGACTGACATAACTACTGTCAATCCCCTCTCGCTTGGCAATTTCCTTGAGACTGCTGACTTTTCCTGACTCAAACAACCTGAGCCACCGATGCCCACGTATTAAGGCCAACTGCAGTACCGTGAACTTTTTCTCCCAGGGTCGTCCAATTACTTCGCCTGTAGGTTTCCTCAGAACTTTGCGACCTTCACGACGGGTTATCTTGATAGGAACACGAATGCTCATAACACCATCGGATGACTCATAAGTTTCTCGTTGGCCGTTGGATTTGATTTCGATCTCATTCATACGCTAGCCCCCGCTCTGTCTGTCTGTGTTGCTGTGAGTAGTTCTCTGGCTACAGATTCCAAGCCGTTTAGTCTGAGCCGGACCTCTATATCCTCGGGTGAGACCACCACCTTCTCGATCAGAAGTTTGGTGATCCGCTCCTGCTCGGCCGGGAACAGAAACTCCCAGATATCATCCAGTTTACGCAACGCTATGGTGACTTTCGCTTCATCAAGCTCATTATCAATTGATACCGCTGCAGGGAGTATCTTTTCGATCATCTGTTGTGATCGCAGTATTTCACGCAGTTGCGTCTGCACGGTTGCCTCTAGCTGCGCAGCTGGATATCGCGCTAACCCTGACGCGCCTGCATATTCCTTAGCGTCGCGCTGAGGAATGTAATAGCGATAGCGCTTGCCGTTTTTCTTTTTCGTCGTCCAGGGCGTGAGTGTTCTACCATCGTTACCAAACACAATCCCTTTGAGCAGGAATGGCACTTTGGCTCGCGTACGATTCGCTCGCACTTTTCCGTTGGTTGCCAAAATCGAGTGGACTGAGTCCCACTCCTCCTGAGTGATGATTGGAGTGTGCCGTCCGTCATACCAGTTATCTTTGTGATGAATTTTACCGATGTACGTCTGGTTATGGAGGTACTTGTAGATCATGCCCTTATCGATGGGCTTACCAGCTCGGTAGTTTCCTTCCTGTGTCGTCCACGACTTGCTTGTTGCGCCTTCAAGCTGAAGCTCTCGGACCAGCAGTGTCGCAGATCCTAGTTCAACAAAGCGTTTAAATATCCGTTGAACCAATTTCGCTTCTTTCGGGTTGGGTACCAGATGGCGGTCTTTAACGTCATAACCCAGCGGCGGAATACCGCCCATCCACATGCCCTTCTTCTTACTGGCGGCGATCTTGTCTCGTATACGTTCACCCGTGACCTCGCGTTCGAACTGGGCAAAGGAGAGCAAGATGTTTAATGTTAATCGACCCATGGAAGAAGTAGTGTTGAACTGTTGCGTTACAGAGACAAACGAAACATTGTGGCGATCGAAAACCTCAACCATTTGCGAAAAGTCTGCGAGGCTACGAGTTAGTCGGTCGATCTTGTAGTCCACAACAATATCGATTTTTCCCGCTTCGATGTCCCTCAGTAACCGCTGTAATGCGGGACGCTCCATTGAGCCGCCGGAGTATGCCGGATCGTCATAGTCATCAGCCACAGGTATCCGGCCTTCGTGACGTTGGCTATTGATGTAATTATGCCCCGCATCAGTCTGGGCATGGATGGAGTTGTACTCCTGATCCAGACCTTCTTCAGTAGACTTTCGCGTATACACAGCGCAGCGTTTTCTCTGTCGAGTCGATTCGCTCATTTAGCACCTCCTTTTTTGCTTGGTTTAGATGCTGAGCGCAGGCCAAAGAACACAGGGCCCGACCACCGAGTACCGGTGATCAATCGCGCGATCTCAGAAAGACTGCTGTACAAAGTGCCTTTGTAATCAAACGCCCCATCTAAGGTAACAGTGACCTCATGCCGCTCCTCCTGATATTCACGAATGAGCACCGTTCCCGGCTCCGGTACAATCTTTCCAGCCGCACGCGGATTGCCGGTATCCTTTAGCAACTGCTCGATTCGTTTTTGGTTCCTCTCTAAAAGTCCGGGGTTCTGTTGCCTGTAAACATTCTCCTGCAACTTGTAGGAGAGACGACGTTCAAGATATGGCCTGCGGTTTGTAGGCGGTTCAGTTTGATAGACATCGAGCCAGAAGGACTTGAGATCTTCGAAGGACATCTCCTTAAGACCAACAATCTGTTCTATCACTGATGAAGGTATCGCGACGGGTTGATGTTTTCTGTTCATATCGACTCCTTAAAGTTGGTTAGGGTGTCGTTTGTATGAACGCTCTTCTCCTGGTAGAAGCCAAGCTGAACTTCGCTATACTCCTGAGGTTTCTGCGAACTAGCGCATCCACTTTCTCGCAAACGAACCAAGCCATTCGCCAGCAGTTGCGCGACCTCATTGAGTCGCTGGCTCGCATCCATCTTGTCAGGTGGAATCTGTTTGATTTGATACATTGGTAGGCACTCCTGAATAACTAACGACTGTTGACGATAATTTTCAGGGTGTGCGAGCTATCTGGCCATCACGTGGTTTCGAACGGATTTAAGCTCGTGAGGGTTAATGCAAAAAGTGATCAAATTATTTGGCTGTTTACATTCTTAGGTTGGAATACTGAACTGCTGGTTCTGGCCCTTTCCGGACCTTCAATTTATTCAATCAAAGAGGCTTTGAATGACAAAATTTTGAGAAAGGTGGACTCCCACATTTTATGGCTGATACGTTATACATCTAGTTTGGTAAGTTACGAATTCCACTTTTGATTAGGCGATAGCTGTTCCTCATTTCTAATTCTTCATGAATCAACTAGGGGTAGTAGCCTGAAGTTCAATTCTGTTGACTCGTTGAATCTCTGTTTTAATCGCAGTTTAAAGCGCATCATCATATTTTGGTGCTTCAACTTTAAACCACAATGCATACATAGCTGGGACAAACAGCAGTGTTATAAATGTCCCCATCATAACCCCGCCAATTAATACATAGGCCAGAGGTCCCCAGAATAGGTCGAATGTAAGCGGGATAAAAGCGAAGATGGCCGCGAGTGCTGTCAGAATTAGGGGGCGAGCTCGTGAGACGGTTGCCTCGATGATCGCCTTGCCTGCTGCCAACCCTTCTTCTAAATTATCCTGTACCTGCTGAGTCAGGATCATGGTGTTACGCATCAAAATACCGCCTAGTCCGATCAAGCCTAACAGGGCGGTAAAGCCAAAGGGTTGGTCAAATATAAAGAGTGCAACAGCAGCACCAATTAACCCGAGCGGTGCAGTAAAAAACACCATGAAGGTTCCAGAGAACGATCGCATTTGTAGCATAATAAATATCAGCATTAATGCGAGCATCAGCGGTTGCAGCTTCTGGATAGACTGATCGGCTTTGCCGGATTGCTCTACTGATCCCCCAATATCAATTCGATAGCCGGCCGGCAAATCATCTCTAATCTGCTGCATCGTATCCCAAATTGCTTTAGTGACATCAGGCGGCTGCGCCCCCTCGACATCGGCATGCACGGCTAGAAAGGGTTCGCGATTGTAGCGTTTGATAACAGGTTCTTCGTATTGAATGGTGAGTTTGCTCAACTGCCTAACCGGAATTTTCTTTCCATCCTGAGTCTTGATTTCTAACTGTTCGGGTAAGAGTATAGTGTCGCGTGAACTACGCGCGACCACTTGAACACTTCTTATATCCTGTCGTACCTCGGCAACTTCGACTCCGTTTAGTTGAAACTGAAGTTGCTGTGACACGTCGTTAGGTGTGAGTCCCATTAATAGAAGTCGCTCTAGATCCATATCAAGATGGAAGCTTGGAGCACGCTCATCCCACTCTAGGTGCGGAATTACAGTGTGTGGGTTAGATGCGATTTTATCTCTGACTTTATAGGCAATATCGCGCAATATCTGTTGATCAGGACCTACGACACGGAAGCTGACAGGCCAGACAACCGGTGGCCCGAACAGCAGGCTTGTTACACGGATTCGAGCTTCTGGAAACTCGCCGTTGGCAATTCTCTGCTTAAGTGCGGCCATGATTCTATCGCGTCCTGCTGCATCATCACCTATTGCGATAATCTTAGCGAAGGATGGATCAGGTTGCTCAGGGTTTGCTGAAATGAAGAATCGTGGAGCTCCCGCCCCGATGTAAGAGGAGAGGCTCTTAACCTCCGGTAGCTCAGATAACGCACTCTCTAATTTTTGTACTGTAGCATCCGTTGTTTTAATTGAACTGCCTTGAGGTAGATAGACTGAAACCAATACCTCGGGTCGGTCAGAACTTGGGAAGAACTGTTTATCAACAAGTATCGCCATCACAGCTGCGCTCATAACAAGCGCTGCAACGGTAACTAGAATAACTGTCTTACGAAAGCGTACACAGTAAGTGATGATTGCCCGTAGTTTAGTGTAAATCGGGGTTTGATAGAGGCTCGCTGCATCGTGTTTCTGATAGTTAGGGAGTAACTTCACCCCGAGGTAGGGCATAAAGGTGACGGCGACGACCCAAGATATCAGCAGTGAAAATGCCAGTACCCAGAAAATGTTGCCGGCGTATTCTCCGACTCCCGATTGAGCAAAACCGATAGGGACAAAGCCAGCAGTCGTAACTAGGGTCCCAAAGAGCATAGGGGCTGCGGTAACATTCCATGCATGGCTTGCAGCACGAATTCGATCCCAGCCCTCTTCCATTTTTACGATCATCATCTCTATGGAGATAATTGCATCGTCGACTAGCAGTCCCAAGGCGATAATCAACGCACCAAGTGTGACCCTGTCGAGGTTGATATCAACCATTTTCATGATGAGGAACGTCAGACCGATAGTGATCGGTATTGCGATGCCGACAACAAGACCTGCTCGGAAGCCAATAGCGATGACAGTGACCGCCATCACCACAAGTACAGCCACTAGAAATTTTACCTGGAAAAGGTCAACAGCCTGGCTTATGGCATCCGTTTGGTTGGTGAGCACCTGTAGCGAAACACCTAAAGGAAGGTTGGAGCGCTCTTTATCGAGAAAGTTTGCGAGGCTTTCACCAAAGGCCAAGCCATTTTCACCTTTGTTCATGACCACGCCTAACAGAATCGCATCTTCGCTATTGGCCCGCACTAGATAGGTTGGCGGATCTTCATATCCACGACTCACCTCTGCGATGTCGGAGAGGCGTATCAATGCATTACCAACTCTGAGCGGTAGGTCTGCTAGCTTGTCTGGGTCGCTTAAATCAGAGTGTGTACGAAGATAGGCACGCGGCCCGTTTAGGTCCAAAGAACCCTCAGGAATGAGTGTGTTACTTGCATCGATCGCTGCAAAAATCTGTTCGGGCGTTACTCCTAGGTTATTTAAACGGTCCATATCGAAATCGATAAACACACGTTCAGGTCGATCACCAAGTATCATCGCCTTTTGAACGGCTGGGAGCTGTTGTAACCGATCCCTGATTGTCTCAGCTTCCCGACTAAGATCCCTCATAGGCATGCCGGGAGCTGTTAGAGCTATAAGGGAGAAGTACACATCGGAGAAATCATCGTTTACTATCGGCCCTATGACACCTGAGGGTAGGTTGTGCGCCTCATCCTGCATTCTTTTTCGTACTTGATAGAAAAGATCAGGCACAACTTCACTAGGTGAGAAATCCTCAAACTCTATCTGTAAGTCTGCTCGACCAGGTCTAACCGTGGTCTCGATCTTACTTAAGTATTCGACCTCTTGGATTCGCTTCTCCAAGCGGTCGACGACTTGATTTTGTAAAACCTCAGGTTCAGCTCCTGGCCATACAACGGAGACAACCATAACCCGCACTGTGAAAGCCGGATCTTCTGCGCGCCCCAAAGAGAAGAATGCAAAAACACCAGCCAGGACAGAAAGTATTATAAAAAACAGAGTAATTGAGCGTTCACGTACAGCAAGCGCTGAGAGGTTGGGGAAACTCATCGCGCCTGCTCCCTAACCGCCATTCCAGGTTCCAATAGATGGGTGCCAACGGCAATGACGCGACTTTCGCTGTTTAGTGGCGCGCGAATAGTCGCATACTCTAATTTCAATTCCAGTACCTCAACTGAGACTGGTTGAGCTGTATTGCCTACAACCTGCCAAATCTGAGGGCCCTGGTTGCGTTCATCAAGCGCGCCCAGGGGAACCTCGAAGGTGACATCTGATGTGTTACGGTTAAGCGCAACCTGCACAACAGTCCCTATGTTCAACGCCTCTGTCACGGCTTCTATTCTGTACCTAGCTTTCCAGCTTCTACTCTCTGGGTCTGCTGCACCAGCTACCTCACGTAGACGAAGCGGCAAATCTTGCTCTTGTAGCTTTAATACACCTGATTCTGGAGCTTGGTTGCCGTCGGATAGGAACACTTCGACCTCTAGATCACCATCTTCTACGAGGAGTGCCACAGGTTGCCCCACTCCAACAACCATTCCCGGTTCACCTGTAACCTCGGCTAATACACCGGATTTATCTGCACGTAGCTCAGCATAACTAAGCCCGTTTTGGGCTTGAGATAATACAGCTTTGGCGGAATCACGACGGCTTTCCGCGTTCTGTAGTGCGAGCTCAAATGCTTCTAGAGTTTGTCGGCTAACAAAGTTGCGTTCAATTAACTGGCGTTGACGGTCGAGCTCATTTTGAGCGATCGCGAGGGCGACCTGTGCAGTTTGAAGTTCCGCTTTGGCAACTTGCATAGTAGCCTCTAAGTCACGTTTATCGAGTTCAAAAAGCAGAGCGCCACTCGCTACCTTCTGACCAGCATCCACCTCTCGCTTGAGAATGCGCCCAGAAACCTGAAAAGAGACAGGAGTCTCATAATGCCCTCTAATGGTTCCCGATGCTCTGATTTCGTCGTGGTCGTCCGTCTTAACCGCCACCGTGCGTACCCAAGGTGCATCGGTCGTTGGCGTTTCAGTTGGAGTGGTGTCGCCACAGCCGACGAGAAGAAGGGCTAGTATAAGCGGCGGCAGAACCTTGCGCATATTTGCTATTCTCATTTGATTAATATTTACTGTACGGTATCGTACATTAAGTTATTCGGAAAATAAATTGATTACCAATAGTCGAGTCGGCCGGCCTTTAGATCACTCCAAAGATACAGCGATTCTTGATGCAGCCTGCGCTCTTATGTTCGCTAAGGGGCCAGCTAAGATGTCAATGGAAGCGATAGCTCGGCAAGCAGGTGTGTCGAAAGTAACGCTTTATAAGCGCTTCGCGGACAAAGAAACATTAATTGATGCCGTGATACAACAGCTGTCGCAAAGGATAAACGGCACGTTGACAGTGTCACCGAATGACTATAAAGATTGTCACCATGCTTTATCAGAGTTTGGATTATTGCTCCTTAATTTTATCGTCAGTCATGAGCACATGAATCTGATGAGAATGATGGCATCTATCTCCGAGGAGCATACGCAGATACTCCATAATATCTACAGTGGCGGAGTGATGGCCGCGCACCAAGCGTTAAGCGAATGGTTGACGCTGAAACACAAGGAAGGTTTGATCAACTGCGCGGATCCCGACTTCGGAGCAGAGATGTTTCTCAGTATGATTACTGGATTAGATATCGTGCGGGCGTTTCATCGTATACCTCCGCGTAGCGTCGAAGGGGAAACCAGATTACATGTAGAGAAGGTAGTGAGCTCTTTTTTGAAGCTCTGGCAATTGGAATAGATTCTTTGGAAGTAGCGGTATATCACAGCGATATACTATCACTGTCCAGCAGATCAGAAGACCAAGCTCAGAATTGAAAATAGCCCAATTTTGGGTATACGGATTTAATGGTTGATGGGGCACCTTCACCCCATCAATCTGATACCACCCTCAGATGGTTGATAGATCGACTCCGTAGCTGAGTTCCTCTGCGAAGTCCGGCAGTCCGTAACCGATGGTTTTCTTGTAGAAAGGAGAGACCTTCGCAGTCGGTGCCTTCTTCTTGTGCTTCGTGGTGTAGAGCATTCGTGCCCGCATCACCTCGAAGGAGTAACCGCGCCCTTCACGGTTCTTGTCCTTGGCCAGTCGGTTGATGGACTCCGTGTAAGCGTTGGTGACGGGCATGTCCGTCTCGAAGTAGGTCATGGTCTCTTCGCGCCAGTTTCCCACTGCCCTGACCAGATCGCTCCAGACTTCCTTTTGGCCCTTCGGGATGGTGGCTATCCACTCGTCCAGGGCGGCTTCTGCCTGGAGCCGTGTGGTGGCGTCCCAGATGCCGTAGAAGCGCTCCTTGTGCTCGTAGGCGGCCAGCAGTTGCGGGAACGCGCCTGTCCAGGTCTCCATGATGAGGCGCTCCCGGTCTGAGACTTCGTGAGCGCGTTTCAGCAGGATTTTCCGGTCTCCCTTGAGAGTCCGGCTCTGGGACGGTTTCAGCTCCTTTCTGAGGCCCTTGCGCACTCTCTCTAGGGCATCGTTGGCCATGCGCACCACATGGAACTTATCGACCACGATACGGGCCTGGGGCAGCACAGCCTTGACCGCTGCCCGGTAGGGGTTCCACATGTCCATGCTGACGATCTCGACCTTCTGCCGGTCTTTCAGCTTCATCAGGTAGTTGGTCACCACGTCCTGGCGGCGGGTGGCCAGCAGGTCGAGCAGGGTTCGCTCCTCAATGTTGGTCAGAATGCAGCGGTAGCGCTTGTTCAGGTATAGCTCGTCAATGCCCAGGATGCGGGGCGTCTCGAAGCGGTGCCAGCGCCCCAGGAACTCGGCGCGGGCGTTGAAGATGTCGCGCACCGTCTTCTCGTCCAGGCCGGTCTGTGCCGCCACAAAGGTGTAGGGGTGGTTGAAGGATTCCTTCTCCACGTACTCATGCAGCCGCAGTGTCATACGGAATCCGTCCACCATCTCCGGTAGCTGGGGCCTGAATGTTGTCTTGCAGGCCCGGCAGGTGTATCGGCGGCGGACCACCCAGAGAGTGACCCGCTTGCCGTGGATGGGCAGATCACGATAGGGAACGTCACGCTTGCCGAACCGTACGAACTCACCCTGCACGCCGCATTCCTCGCAGGCGATGGGATCGGGCACGTCCACCTGGAAGTGCATTTCGTCGTCGGTTGATTTGCAGCCCAGTACTTGGTATTGCGGCAGGTGAAGGATGTTGTCGGGAAGTTCGGTCATGGTGTTGTATAGGCGTAGGTGTCAGTCAGATCCATCCGACTCGGCATTGGTGTTTGCTTTTTTACCCAACAAGCTGCTGGAAACGAAAAGTAAGGCACCGAGGACAATTGCAATATCAGCCAGGTTGAAGGCCGGCCAATGCCAGTCTCGCCAATAGAAATCAAAGGAATCCACAACATAGCCGCGAAAGACCCGGTCAATCAGGTTACCCATGGCGCCACCGAGGATAAGACTGTAAGCGATGGCTTCTCCTTTATGACGATTTTCAAGGATCAGCTTGATCAGAAAAATCGTGACCACTACCGCGATTCCGATAAAAAAGTAGCGCTGCCAGCCTCCACCATTCGCAAAAAGACTGAATGCGGCACCGGTGTTCCATAGGTGCACCCAGTTAAAGAACGGGGTCACCGAAACATACTCGCCATAGGCCATTGATTGCTGCACCAGCCACTTTACAGCCTGATCAGACGCTGCCAGCAGGCCCGATATGGACAATAGGGCATACGGCGAGAGCTTTTTGCCAATAATGAGCATTATTTAACCCTTCAACGCCAAAATGCGTCTGGCACCGTTAAGTACAATGCCCCCCGCGATGGTGCCGATAATCAGATCCGGATAATTGGAACCGGTCCACGCGACCAGGGCGCCGGCGGTGATGACCCCCAGGTTGATCACCACGTCGTTGGCCGAGAATATCCAGCTTGCCTTCATGTGCGCCCCGCCTTCCCGATGTTTGGATATGAGCAGCAGACAACTGGTATTGGCAATCAATGCGACGAATGCGATAGCCATCATCACCAGCGATTCAGGCTCACTACCGAATACAAAGCGTCTCACCACCTCTACGAGCACGCCCACAGCCAAGATCAGTTGCAGTACACCAGCAAGATGCGCGGCACGTACCTGCATTTTCACGCTATGTCCAACCGCATAAAGGGCAAGCCCGTACACCGCCGCATCGGCAAAATTGTCCAGGGATTCTCCAATCAGGCCGGTGGACCGGGCGATCAGACCGGCAGTCATTTCCACCACGAACAGAAGTGCATTGATGCCGAGCAACCAGCGCAGGGTCCCGGATTCTTGCTTAGCAGAAGCTGCCGAAAACTCGGCGGCCTTGATGGTCTCCGGATTTGCAGCGACGGTTTCCTGAAGCGAGGCGCCTAGCCCCAAGGTCTTCAGTTTCGAGGTAACGGGCTCGACCTCGCCGTCATGCACGACCTTCAGCCGGCGGTTCGACAAGTCGAAGGACAGCGCCCGAATCTCCTCAAAGCCGTTCAGGGCTAGGCGAATCATTCGTTCTTCTGATGGACAGTCCATCTTCGGCACGGCATAAACACTGACCCATCTCCCTGGCGCCTCGGAGGAGGCCTGTATATCGGTATCCGCTGCGGACGTTGCATCACCGCCACAGGCGCCACCACAGGATTTGCTCATGATACGACTCCACTTGAACAATGTTGTGGTACCATTTAAAACTATAAAGCTACTATAAGGTCAATAGAGTAAAGAATCCGTTGGGGAGGAGGCTGATGCGCATTGGTCAGTTGGCGCAGTTGGTAGGGGTCGAAACACAGACGATCCGCTTCTATGAACAGCAGGGCTTGTTGCCGCCGCCTGATCGGCAGGACAACGGTTACCGTGTCTATACCGAGAAGCATGGTGAGGGGCTGGCCTTCATCCGTCGCTGCAGAATCCTGGGCCTGTCACTGGCTGAGATTCACGAACTACAGAGCTATCAGGACGACCCTCATCAGCCTTGTACCGCCGTCAACACCTTGCTCGATGATCACATCTCTCATGTGCGGTCGCAGATAACCGCTCTGCAAGCGCTTGAGAAACAACTCGTTTCACTGAGAGCGAGTTGCAACGATGATCGGGAAGTTGAGGCGTGTGGGGTTCTTGCTGGAATTAGCGAAGGAAGCATGCACCAGCAGTAGGTGAAGCATCAACCAGATAATCCGATGAGATGCCGGTCTGTCTCACTCTCATGCAAAGGTAAGATCAACCATTTAATCCGCTTACCCGTTAAAACGTGCTGATTTGGTCGTTTGGATGGGGCCGGAATTAGAGAAAAGTGTTGCGGATGTTTTGACTCCTGAAACAAAGAACTACGAAATGTTAAGTGATACAGATTTCAAAGTTCTCCCATCACGTAAATCAGATGATTTACGCGACCCGTATATGTGGCTTGATGTTCGAAATGCCGAAGTTTTTATTGATGCCCTCTATACACAAATTGAAGCTATTGACCCCAAAAATAAACAAATATTCATGAAAAATCGGGATGCCTTGAAGTATAAAGTTGCGGCATTAGACCGTAAGTTTGAATTTGGTTTCAGAGGTATCGCTGCAGGTATCTCCTGGATGTATCATGACACTCAACAATATTTTGAACAATCTTACGCTTTTAAAACTCGTGGCTTTTTATCTGAAAAACCGGCGGAGGATGCACTAACAGAAAACTTATTTAAAATGAGGGCTGCGCTAAGTGATCTAGATAAGATATGTTTCTTCACTGAAGAAGGTTTAACTGAGAAAAACCTGTCTCTTGCAGTCATTAAAGATCAGGTCAAAGTAGAAAAACTAAAATCTTTCGGTTTAAGCTTTCCTGCTGGACCCGAGTTATATGTTGATTTGATGCAATATAACTATGACACCATTGCGAATTGCTATGCTTCGATCGGTGCAAAATATTCTGGCCCTCAGGCATCAAAGCTAAAAACTCAAAACTAAAAAAACACCTTCATAGCCATATTCAACCTGCTTCAATTCCTCCACATAAACAGAAGAAAGTTAATGTGCGAGATCAAGCATTTGAAGACAAAATTTTATGGCTTTTCCTTTTTTAATTCTATTGGAAAAAATATCATGAAAACCTTCTTAGCAATAATCGGGTTACTCTTATTTTCTACGGTTTCGTATGCTGGAAATTTGGAATGGGAAGCCAAAGAAAAGTCAAACGAACGAACCATCGGTGGCAGATGGATGATGAGTAATCATTTTAATGAGTTTGTTACAGATGCAGATTACTTTGGCAAATTTCAGATTATCTTCTTCGGGTACACTTTTTGCCCTGATGTTTGCCCGACATCCCTTTCAAATATTGCAGAAGCCATGGACGAGTTGGAAGGTATGAAAGAAGAATTTCAGCCCCTCTTTATCTCAGTCGATCCGGAACGTGACACGCCAACAGTTCTACGTGAATATGTTAGAAATTTCCATCCTTCGATCATAGGTTTGACAGGGCCAGCCAATCTCATCAAACGAACAGCAGATCTGTTTAAAGTTAAATATTCCAAAGTTCCTGCAAGTGACGAAAAAGATGAACATTATCTAATCGATCATTCAGCGGGGGTCTATTTTATGAGCCCCGGCGGGCGTTTTATCCGCAAGTTTGCTCATGGTCTTCCAGGCAAAGATATGGCAAAACGCATAAAAGAAATTATTGCAGAAAGTAAGGGGCAGTGACGCCCCTTACTTTCTTGCCTTATTTATTCTCACGAAGGATCACGCTGGAAACTAATAAAGATACTGTGCCGACTGTAATGAATATATCTGCACCGTTAAATACAGGCCAATAGAATGAACCCGCATAGAGACTCAAAAAATCGGTAACGGCATTATCGTGAAAACGATCAATGATATTGCCAATAGAGCCCCCAATAATGAGCGTAAGACCAATAACTTCATATAGGTGCTTGGTACGCCAAAGCCATACGATCAAAAGAATCGTTACACATGTTGTCAGAAGAGATAATAGTTTTGGCCCCCAAGGTCCAATCTCTCCGAACATGCCAAAGCTGATGCCGTAATTGAAAACAAGTACGAGGTCAAAAAAAGGCAGCACAGAAAATCTTTGTGGCGGATCCATAACAACTGACGCAACAAGCCACTTCGATGCTATGTCAATGACAACTAAAAGGAAAACCGCCTCAATTGCATAAATGAATTTAACGATTGGTTTGTCCAAGATTCTAGCTTCAGCTTTTTCCATATGTATCACTTGAAATACTGAGCTTACTCATTTTGTATTTAAAATGAGACTTAAGCTTATATTCTACTAAGAGGTTATTCTTTGCCTGTTCAAATCCCTCCAATTCTTCTCCTTGAAGAACATGACGAGATGGTAATTTAACGGTAAATGGATTGATTTGTTTACCACGATAAATAACCTCATAATGAAGATTAGGCCCACTGGTTAGCCCTGTGGTTCCAACATATCCAATTATGTCTCCCTGCTGAACGCGGCTACCTACTGCAAGGTTTTCATCATATTTGTTGAGATGAGCATAGGCGGTGGCATAATCGTTGTTATGATTGATACGAATATATTTCCCAAAACTACCATTTCTTTTACGAGCTGTTACAACACCATCACCTGAAGCAAAAATCGGCGTTCCAATTGGTGCTGCGAAATCTAACCCTTTATGCATTCGCGCATATGCCAAAACCGGGTGCTTACGTTTACCATACAACGAGGATAAGCGACCTCCTCCTACTGGGGTTTTTAACAAACTGGTGTCAATACTTTTGCCATCAGCATCAAAAAAACCAGAGTATCCATCATCAGTCTCGTATCTGAAGTAGCTAACCTCTCGTTCATTCAAGGACATTGAAACATACATAAGCCTGCCGGGGTGCGTCCCGCCGTATTCTTTGTCATCGTAGCTCTCGTAGCCAAGTATAAAACCATCCCCTTTATTGATATCACGTTGAAAATCAATGGCGTGGCTAAGAGTAGAAAATGTGTCCATTAAAATAGAATTTGGAACACGTTCTTTTTTTGCAGATGCATAAAAGCTGTTTTTGATTTTACCAGAGGCAAATACCAATTCAGAGCTATGTTCAATCTTTTGCAATGTGGTTTCAAATTGATCTTGTTTTGTCTTGTGGGCAACGACAAGGCGATCTGTACTGGCAACCACTACCAATTTCTCGAGATTGAAGGCTGCTCCTCCATCATCAGTTTCTTGCAAACTCAGCTCTATTCTCTGGCCTGGTTTAAGTTTCCGTAGATTAATAACATCCTTTAAACTTTCACTGACCGCATTGATCTGGGTCTTCAATATATTTTCTGCAGCCAGGGCATCAAGTAGATTGCTTCCGGGTTGCAAAGATATATTTACTTTGATATTTGGCTCTTCGGTGGCTTTCTCTATTGTTTGACGAAGGTCCGATTGTACTGCTTCATTTGTTTGTTCTTTTGTTGATGCAATTTTGGGTGGCTCAATTTGAGGCGTTTTGTCACGCTCGATAATTGGATTATTGCTGAGCCATATTGTAAGAACGACAGCACTTATTCCGCACATACTGATAAGCGTTTTTTTTGAGAAAATTAGCATTAAGTTAGACCTGTTTCCCTATGGGCTTTCTGGGAAGGGTATGGCAATAGGAATAAAGGGAAAATAAGGGGTGATAACACCCCTTAAAAAGTGTCGTTATCAGAAAATTGTTTCCAATACCTTTGTTAAGATGAAGCCTTTACTTCCTCTGCGACCAATTCTTCCAATTCAGCTACACCAAACTTTGGCAAGGGTTTTCCATTCACAAAGAAGGTCGGCGTTTTACTAACGCCTGCAGCTTGAACATCCTGAGCAGAAGTGGCCAAGATCGCATGAATATCTGGAAGGTTTTTGTCGATTTTTGCTTTATCTATATCAAGTCCTAAACCTTCAACCATTGCCCATACACTTGCAGCCGGACGACCATGCGGAGCCCATCTTGGCTGAGTTTCATAAAGGCGTTTCAGCGTTTTGGTAAATGCTCCTTGAACTCGTGCAGCTTCCAAAAGGCGAATGGCTTCTTCGGATGGTCCATGGAAGGCAACATATCGCAATACCAATCGGACTTTGCCTTTGTGCTTCTTCATAATATCTTTAACGATTGGATAGAAGGCACGACACGCTTCACAAGCAGGATCAAAGAACTCAACAATTGTTACCGGAGCATCATCGGGGCCGTATGTTGGTGCAAATGGGCGTAAAAGAGGCCCGTCTTCTGACATCTTCTGAGCAGGGCCGCCGGATGGTTTGTAAAAAAGAACACCACCTGTAAAGAGAGCCAAAGCTCCAGCTGCTGTTGTTGCGATGAGAGCACGTCTATTCATGTTGCGTCCTTTTTAAATGGAATTGTTAGTAATCCGAAAATGGTGAGGAAAGTTAAAAGCGATAAATATGGCAGTGGTAAGATACCAAAAAGAATTTGTCCTTCGCCAGAACAGGATGGACCTGTTTGTGAGCATGGCTGAACTTCGGCAGGCACAATTCCGGCAAAAACTAGACTGTGCCAAGCTGCAATCAATAGCCCAATGACGACAAGCGGAAGCGCATATTTTCGCCCTGACGCATCACCTGTATAACAGGCAACCCCAAGAATAATCGCTAACGGAAACATCGCTATACGTTGGTACCAACACAAAAGGCAGGGCGTTTTACCTAATATTTCCCCAATAAACAGAGCACTTAATGTTGCTGTCAGGGCAATAACCCAAGAAAGATAGAGGGCATTCATTTGTTTTTTAGGAACAGCTATTTCTGACATATTTTTGTCTCTTCTTCGCATGAAGGGATGCTTCGCATTTCATTCAGGGATTGGATAACAATCTGCGTTGCAGACCACAAGAATAATCCAGCCATAACACCAGCCACGACCAGATCGGGCCATGCTGAGCCCGTATAGAAAACCAGAACGGCAGCAATTAACACGGCGATATTGCCGATGGCATCATTGCGACTACACAACCAGACAGAACGAACATTGGCATCGCCATCTTTATAACGAACAAGGATAAGAACGCTCGCCATGTTTGCAGCTAATGCTAAAAATCCAATCGCTCCCATGATTGGTGCTTGTGGCACACCTAGAACAAACACTTGATAGACTGTTGAACCAAACACCCAAAAGCCCATCAAAGCGAGACTAATGCCTTTTAAAAGGGCTGCGGTGGATCGCACTTTCAATGACATGCCGATCACGTACAAACTGATACCGTAAGTAACGGAGTCCCCGAAGAAATCCAACGCATCAGCTTTCAAAGATTGAGATCCCGCGATTGATCCTGCAATCATCTCAACAATAAACATGATGGCGTTTATAAAAAAAACAATCCACAGTGCTGTGCGAAACCCATTTGAGGTTCCATCAAACTTTGTTTCGTGGTTGCAGCATCCAGCTGACATTTTAAACTCCATATTTTTCTATGAATTTTCTTATAAAAAATCTAACATCTACAGGAACTATAGGTTCAAGGGAAAAATGAACATGGCTGAAAAAACAATTGGCAGAGTTGCGAAAGCTACAGGCTGTAAGGTGCAAACCATTCGATATTATGAACAAATTGGTCTTCTTCCAGAGCCAAGACGCTCAGAAGGTAATCAGCGCTTGTATACCGAAGACACGGTCAAACGACTTACTTTTATTCGACATGCGAGAGATTTGGGGTTTCCACTACAAGCGATCAGGAATTTGTTGAAACTATCTGATAGCCCCGACAAACCTTGTTATGAAGCTGATGAAATTGTCATTTCACAACTCGCAGATATTAACAAACGCATCCGGGAATTGACCGATCTAAAGACCGAAATGGAACGAATGTTGGACCATTGCAAAGGGGGGCCAATGTCAGATTGCCGAGTTATTGAAGTTCTCTACGATCATAGCCTGTGTGAAACTCAACACACAGAATAGAAAGTCCGTTTTTGGCTAAATTCGGCTGTTTCTGTTGTAGTTTACTAATTTCCGCTTTGCCACAAACAACAGAAATAACTCTTCAGAACAAATTGTCACGCCCTGATACAGGTTATTTCAACCTATAACGCCCTATAACAACCTAAAACAATGTGCGCGGAACTAGTGCAAACCTCAACATAAGCGTTGCAAACCTATTTTAAGGTGATTCATCTAACATCTAACCTGATACATTTGCCCCCAATTTACGGTATTTTTTCCTATGCTTGATGTATTATATATCCATAAAGGTTAAGCAAGCCATGGCGTCTACATTACATTCCAGACACCGCTTGCGAGGGGATTTCACACCCCGTCGACCCCAGTATAATTTATAGCAAGATAAATTCCTTTCGATGACATCTTAAAACCTGCATCCGAAATTATTTTTCACTTATTTTCATAAAACTATTGCGCACTCTATGCTGTTTACATATGTAACAGCTATAAGCCCAAGACACCGCCTTAGCCTTTCCATGCAAACAAAGTTTACGGGGCTAGGTACCGGGTATCTTGAACATTATTTTCCGAGCAAGATTTAATCTGACGAATGTCATCTCTAAATCTGGCTCACTTAAAGAAAGAATATAACATGAACATATAATTTAAGGAGTTTAATCATAATGCATTACAGAGAAAGGGACCGTTTAAGTAAACAAAACATAGAAACCATCGAAACAGAACTCATGATGAAAGAACCAGAGTTCTGCCAATCATTAGCCTGCAAAATGAACAAGAAGCATATCGACCAGGTGGAATATGCAGCAGCATTGTTTAATCGTGCTGTTGATATTGCAGTCCAGAAATTCGACACAGCCGAAGGCAACCAGCACTTAGCGGACTACCTCATTCATTTAAGTCGTTCCGTCCGTGAAGACAGCGAACAAGTTTTCAGCCTTGTCTATCATTATGAAAACTATCTTTCATCACGAAAGGTCAATCGAGTTATCCCTGTTGGCGGTAATTCTGTTGAAGTCGAACTTTAAGGAACCTGCAATATGGGTTCCCCTATATCTCGCGACTTCGTAATTTCCTTTAGGCTAAACGGCGAGGAAATTGCCAAGATTGATAAAGTCCGAGACGGCACAAACAGAACAAGAAACGATTACAGCAGAAGCATTATTCAAGGTCATCTAAACCTGGAAATATCGGAACCAGTCAAACCTGTCAGGCTTCCACCCAGAAAGATGCCAACTTATGACAGACAGCAGCTTTCACAGATTTTAGGACAGCTTGGTAAGATTGGTTCCAACATCAATCAGATTGCCAGACATTCAAACGTTACCAGAAACGCACCTGTTAATTTTAAACTGAATGCAATCCAGGCTGACCTACATGCCATTAGAGATGATGTTTCAAATGCCCTTTATCCGAATGGGAGGGCAAGCTGATGGTGCCTTCGGAGAAATGGGTGTAATTGGGTGTATTAATGGTTTTGAATTGTTGACCGGTTAGCTGATATACCCTATGTTCACCTCGAGCTGGGAGCGCTGCTTAATTTTACAGAGCGTTGAGCGATTGCCTCACCCAGCTTACCGAATTTTGATGCGCCGCAAAATGAAACTTAGATCCTGAAATCTGGATGTAAGCTTCTCCAGTGCTCAATCAGATGGGCTTTGTGCTTCTCATTCATCGGTAGATTCTTCAGCGCGGGTGTCCACTGGCTCCTCGCTCGATCCATAACGTCGGCAAGATGGGGCTTGATAGCCCGCCAAGGAATTCCTGATTTTTCAGCCCAAGCCTGGAAATTCATATACGAGACCTGATACCAGTCTTTCGTCTTTCCTAGGTTCAACGCAAAATTGCGTTCACCCTCGATATACACGCTCGTCGTAAGGATATCGTAGGCTGGGGACAATCTAGGCGTCACTTGGTCGGTGTACAGCAGACTCCAGTTCTTCAGATGCGCATCGCCATTCGCCAACAGAATATTGACCAGCAAGCGCCGAGCAAACTGCTGCGTATCCGCCAAAGGATCTCCTGAAAATTGATACAGTATGCGGCCTATCTGTTCGTAATTGGCAGAGTCATACTTTTCATGAGGATACTTCACCAGCACCTGAGCGAAATCTTCCATGTGAATCCTCGACACGCTCTCGCTTAAAGAAATGGCTTCACGGTCGAATCGTTTGATTGCAAACGCGTAGCGCTCATCTGGCAGGTTTATCGGCGGTAGGTTGTCTAACTTATCCAACTCAACTAACTGAATCTCTGGTATCTCAACCCCCACCAGAGTGGCCAAGGCCATTGCGGTGTACTCATTGAGCGGCACATCTTTATGTTTGGTAGACGGTGTCTTAATAATCCAGTCGCCTAAAGCGTCTGCCGTTGAGAGGTTGTATCGACCATCCTTAGCCTTCATCGAAAACTTCATCTGGACGCCGGCTAGAGAGAATTTATTTTCAGGCGATAGCTTCTGGAAGCCAACCAGATTCAGGTCTTTGTAGCTCCTACCATTTAGCGCTTCCAATACGGAATCAGGAACCTCGCCCGGGGACAGAGGACTTGCGACAATCGCGCCTGGAAGGTCTTGACCTAAATATGAAAATATTTGGAACTCATTATCTTGATGTACCTTCAGGCCCTGCGCAATGAGCTCTCGAAGCGAGCCTTCAGGGAGTAAGTTTGAGAGTGTCGGATGCAGCCTTTGATTTCGTGTCCACGGCTCAGACATCAGTTTGGATGACAATGGAAATTTCGGATGGGTCGTCAGACTGAAGGTTGGCCGACGGCTGTCGCCTCGGAACTCATCGAGAAATGTAAGTATGTTTCGGCCACTCTGAAAACCTGCCAAATAGCCTACAAGCCGACCATGCAGTGTGAGTTTGATGACACTGACGTTCTCGCCCATGAGTTACACTCTCACTCCTCAGGATCCAGAAGCCCTTTCCATGGGTCATCCGATAAGGTTCGCTCAGGTTTTACCGCTTCTCGACTTTCTGAACTCTCTAACACATCCAAGACCGCTCCAAGCTTCTCATTTGGGATCAACATGATTTCGCTGTTCAGGCCTTTCGCGACTAACTCCAGGGTATCTAGCCTGGGGTTTCCCTTCGACTCAAGGCGCTGATATTGCTGGCGGGATACCCCTATGCGCAGCATCATATCGTTTTGCTTTAGCCCCATTTCGAGCCGTCGATGCTTTAATTGCTGAAGTAGATCGCCCATTACAAGTAAACTCATATATTGCCTAATTTCAATAAGCATCATATTAGTTGCACATAAAATCGAAAGCAACATAAATGACGCTTTCGTGCCATATTAGACAAAATTCAAAGAAATGAAACTTATATGTTGCTTATCATAGCTAGGCAACCTAAACGCCCTCTGAAAACAGGTGCATATTTCGACGATATCGGTAATGGCTTTCAAATGGCGCGATTCAAAATAATCGTGACATTTTTTGGCGCGATTGGTGTCACAATCAATTGCCGGGCATTAATGAGAGGCGCTCCACCAGGCCGTCCTAGTGCTTATCCTCATTATCAACCGCCGCGTCCAGCGGGGAGGCTTCATTGCTTGCGCAGATCCACCTCAATTACAAAGCGGGTCTTCGCTGGCTAGGCTTGCCTGCTATCTGAAAAGAGCAGGACAATTTGAGCATCACAGCGAATCTAGTCGGGATTCTAATCCCCTGACTCTTGTGCCTGACGATCTGGCTCATCCACGGCGTTTAAACTTTTCTGGCGAGGAGTCTTCACTGTATCTGCCCACTTGTAGTAAGCAATCCGCGTTTCCGTCATAAAATCAGTAAAATCTCTGAGACTCATTCGATACCGGAGCAGCAGATACAGAGCTTCAATCAAGGCGATTCGATCATCGATGACCCAGCCGGGTGTTTGTTCGACCGGTTGCTCAAAATAGGGCTCCTCTAAATTAATGGCGTAGTCTCGTTTGAGAGCGGCAAGGACAAGCCCATCCATCAAATCGTCATCGATATCTATATTCACTAACCACTCCTGAAATCATTTTGACCTCGTCTATAGACGCTCAACGCAGAGGGAATAGCAAGGAGATTAATGCCAAACGGACGCGGGTTCGAATCCTGTTTTTGAGTTCGAATTCAAATCACCAAACAGAGCCCTCAGCAACACCCAAGCAACTGTATATGTATACATATTTATAATTTATTTATCCAGAATAATCAGCGGTTTACAAAACGCATCAAGCGCTGATATCATGCGGTTTGGTGCAGGGTTACGCCACCTCCACCAAACAAAATTAAAAAGGGCCACCCCGAAGGGAGTGGCCCTTTTTAATTTTTGTGGCGGGTTACAGAGCCCGCGGAGCGGGTTCGACAAAATTGCAGGAGGCCAATTTTGGACTGACTTTAGTCAGGTCCGAAGGACCGAGGGCCAAGGATGGCCCGAGTCCAACCCGTCACTTACTTTAAAGCCACAATCGGCTTACCCGAATCACAAAACTACAAGGATATAGTTTTGGACAACACAAAGTGTTGCCCCAAAGGGGTGAAGGCCAAGGATGGCCCGAGTCACACCCGCCACACATTCCCATAAAAATCCCGCCCCACCACCAAAATCCTCAACTACACTTAATCCAGACTCACCCACCCAAAGGGAACATCATGGATAAATTCATCACCCCGTTAATCACCCTCATCTTCGTTACATCAGGCAGTGCTAAGCTGCTGGGTCTGGAGTTTGAATTAGAAGCTTTTGATCGCTGGGGTTACCCGCTCTGGCTTATGTATTTCACCGGTGTCGTCGAAGTGATCGGAGGCTTAGTTATTTGGGTTAAGCAGCTTCGATTCATCACATCAGTAGGGCTCAACTGCGTGATGATAGGTGCCATGGCCACTCATCTGTTGAATGCTGAATGGCCGATGCTAGGCGTTGCAACGGTTATTCTAATCCTAACCCTTATCAACACTTGGCGTTTTAAGAAGGATATCAAGCCAGCCTAAAGACAGCATCTTGAGCAGTGACTGTTCTGAGGTTAGGCTAGTTACCATTAGAATCAAAAAGGGTAAAACACGATGGCTAAAGGTTACTGGATGGCTCATGTCGATATTTCAGACCCAGAGGGTTATAAGCTCTATCAGGCCGCTAATGCGGAGCCATTTAAACAGTATGGCGCTAAGTTTTTAGTCCGTGCAGGCGATAACCAACAGGTTGAGGGGAGCGTGCGATCACGTCATGTGATCATTGAGTTTCCGAGTTACCAACAGGCGTTGGATTGCTACCACTCCTCTGGCTACCAAAATGCTAAAGCTCTTCGTGAACATGCCGGTATTGCTGATCTAGTGGTTGTCGAGGGCTACGAAGGCCCCCAACCTGGGGAGTAGGTATTTACACCTTCTCCATCGGCCTACCTGGCTCACTCCAACGCACATGGTATTTGCCATCCGTGCGATCTGTTCGCTCGAATGTATGCGCACCAAAGTAATCACGTTGCCCTTGCAGTAGGTTGGCAGGCAGCACCTCGGTTCGGAATGAGTCGTAGTAACCCAGGGCAGAGCTGATCGCCCCAGCAGGGATACCCGCCAGTGCTGATTGCGCAACAATCGTGCGCCAATTATGTTGATGTTTAGCCAACTTTTCAGAGAAAAACGGATCCATTAGCAGGCTTGGCAGATCCTTATTGCGCTGAAACGCTGCTGAGATCGGCTGAAGAAACGCTGCACGAATAATACACCCAGCACGCCAAATTCTTGAGATGGCGGATAAATCGAGCGCCCAACCCTGCTCTTTTGCGGCCATCTGCATCAGATGATAACCCTGCGCGTAGGCACAAATTTTTGCACAATAGAGTGCATCATGTAGCTGTTCAATTAACTGCTCTTTTGGCGTTTCTAGGGTGTACTCCATTGGCCCAGGCAGAACTTTAGACGCTTCAACGCGAATCGATTTAAGGGTGGATAGTGAGCGAGCAAAGACTGCATTGGTCAGCGTTGGTGCAGGAGCGCCCAGTTGAAGCGCGCTAACCGCGGTCCATAAACCGGTACCCTTTTGACCCGCTTTATCAAGAATGACATCGACCAACGGCAGGCCGGTAAACTGATCCTCTTGATCCAGAACTTCAGCACTGATTTCGATCAGGTAGGAGTGCAGTGGGCCACGACTCCATTCTCGGAATACACAAGCGATCTCAGAGGGCGCCATCTGCATGGCGTACCGCATGAAGTGGTAGACCTCACAGATCAACTGCATATCAGCGTACTCAATGCCGTTGTGAACCATTTTTACGTAGTGGCCTGCACCAGAATCGCCAATGTACGTTGCACAAGGCTCGCCCTCAGTAACAGGATTACCGGGCTCTCGACGCTCAATAGGAAGTCCTGTGGTTGCATCCACTTTCGCTGCGATCGCTTCCATAACAGGGCGTAAACGTGACCAAGCTTTTTGATCACCCGATGGCATCAAAGAAGGGCCAAAGCGTGCACCGACTTCACCACCCGATACCGCAGTAGAGAAGAAGGTAAAGTGCTCTTTATAGTTCACTTCACGATCACGTGTGTCGGTCCAGAGTGAGTTTCCGGTATCCACAACGATATCGTCGACATCAACGCCTGCATCAATCAGCTGACGGCAGACTGCATCGACAGGATCACCTGCTGGGACAGAGACAAAAATGGTTCTTGGTGATGGCAAAGCCGCTAACAGTTCACCGAGCGAGGAACAGGCTTGAATCGGTTGAGGGCGATCCGGAACTTCAGCAGCTGCTTGAGCGATCGCGTCATCTACTTTGTTGGCATCCAGGTCAAAGGCTGCAATTTGGTAACCATTATCAACGAGGTTGAGCACCAAGTTTTTACCCATAACGCCAAGCCCAATAAAACCGATCATCTCTCTATCTGCCACTACCTAAGCCCCAAAAAAGTTGTTTATCTGAACCACGCTATTCTAACGTTTTTCAAGCTTGAAAACTCTACTCTATAAACCTCAATGCCTTATCTGGTAAAATTGCGCGGTTTTCAACTATCCAGATTACGCTGGGGAGATTATGGCCAATATCGTTGTATCCGCACTCTATCAATTTGTTCGCTTCGAGGAGTGTGAAGCACTGCGTCAGCCTCTGTTAGAGTTCCTGAACGAGCAAGATATTCGCGGCACATTAATCCTAGCTAAAGAGGGTATAAACGGCACAGTCTCTGGTAGCCGTGAAGCGATCGATGCGCTCTACGCATGGTTTAAAGAGCACCCACCGCTGGATCAGGTGAGCTCCAAAGAGTCGTTCTTTGATGAGCAACCGTTCTACCGCACCAAGGTAAAACTGAAACGTGAAATCGTTACCATGGGTGTTGAAGGCATCGATCCACTGAAAACCGTCGGCACCTATGTCAAACCTAACGAGTGGAATGACCTGATTTCCGATCCAGAAGTACTGTTGGTCGACACACGTAATGACTACGAAGTGGATATCGGTACGTTTAAAGGCGCGATCAACCCTCATACCGACACCTTCCGAGACTTCCCTAGCTACGTTAAAGAGCAGCTAGACCCTAGCAAGCATAAAAAAGTCGCCATGTTCTGTACGGGCGGTATCCGTTGTGAAAAGTCGACCGCGTTTCTCCGTGAACAGGGCTTTGATGAGGTCTACCACCTAGAGGGCGGTATTCTTAAATACCTTGAAGAAGTACCTGCCGATAACTCGATGTGGGATGGTGAATGTTTCGTCTTTGACAACCGTGTATCGGTTGGACACGGTTTAGAACCCGGTGACTACCAGCTCTGTCACGCCTGTCGTATGCCGCTATCCGCTGAAGATCGTCAGAATGAGCACTTCCAAGAGGGGTTAAGTTGTCACCACTGCTACGACAAAGTAACCGATAAGCAGCGCAAACGTTTTCAGGAGCGCCAGCACCAGCTCGAATTAGCAAAGGCGCGCGGCGAACACCACTTGGGTAAAGACGCTGTGCACGATTTCGAACAGCGTCGCCAAGAGAAAAAAGCCAAACGCGAAGCTCAGCGCAAAGCTAATCAGTAATGGCAGAGTTCAATGCAAGATAACCAGCATATTATCCTGCATTGATACCCTATCGTCTGTGAGTCTTAAAGATCAGCCAGCGGATTCACCGGCCATGGCGCTTCAAAGAACGCTTCAACAACGGCTGACTCCACAGTATCAACCGACTTGAACATCCAGTTTGGACTGCGATCCTTATCGACCAACAGTGCTCGAACGCCCTCAGGAAATTCAGGGTGTTGGCAGCACTGAACGGCCAGTACCAGTTCGGACATAAACACCTCTTTTAAAGAGAGATGACGAGTGCGTTTCAACTGCTCAGCAATTAAATGAACCGACAGAGGCGACCCGTGAGTGATCGCCTTTTGTGATCGTTGAATCCATGGATCGTCACTCTCAATGTTGGCCATTGCTTGCATCAACTGAGTTAAGTCATCCTGATCAGTCACCGATTGAATGAAATCATAGTGATCTTGAATCGGTGACTCTTGTCGAAACGCCGCTTGCGACTGCTGCTCTAACTGGCGAAGCGTCTGGTTGACCGTCTGAACACTATCACAGTGCCATTCGGCTGATTGGAGGCCAGTCACCATCTCAGTGTATCGCGCCGATTCAATAAAGCGATCCGCTAACCCTAAGAACAACGCATCCGCCGCGAAGATAGGGTTACCCGTTAAACCCAAGAAGAGTCCTGTACGACCCGGCATCCTGTTCAGAAAGAATGAACCACCAACATCGGGGAAGAGCCCAATCGTCACCTCTGGCATCGCCATGTGTGACGTCTCTGTCACGATACGGTGGCTGCAGCCATTCATCAGCCCCATACCACCGCCCATCACTATGCCACTGCCCCAACAGATGATCGGTTTAGGGAAGGTGTGAATGCGGTAGTCCAGACGGTACTCGTGTGTGAAGTATTCGGTCGGGAAGTTGGGGTTATCGCCTGAGGTAATCGAGCGGTAGAGTCTAACCACATCCCCGCCGGCACAAAATGCCTTTTCTCCGACGCTAGTTAATAGCACCGCTTTGATGCAGTCATCCTTTGCCGCCTGGTCCAGACGAGGCTCGATCAGCTGAATCATCTCCAACGTCAACGCATTGAGGGACTTCTCAGCATTCAGGGAGATCTCTAACAGCTTATAACCATCTTGGGTGGGGTATTCGTGAAACTGAACAACGCTCATTGCCATGACTCTTATGATTTAACGACAAGGGACAGCCTACTTAAGAGCGGGACGATGTCAAAATCTATTTGCAAAACCTTATTGCAAATGCAAATGATTCTCATGTAGAATCGCATCATTACTTCAATAAATTAGTAGTAATGATTCTCAAATGTTCTAAGGCTCTTATTTAAGGAATGAGTAAGGCCGGTTTATAATTCGCAGCTCAAGGAGAAACAAACATGTGGATTCGTCGTATTAGCGCGGTTGCAGCACTCTGTTTTACAACCACTGCCGTCGCTGACATTAACCTCTATTCATCACGTAAAGAGGCCCTGATTCAACCATTACTGAATCAGTTTACCGAGAAGACAGGTATCGAAGTACGCCTGCTCACCGGTAAAGATGATGCACTGTTAAGCCGTTTGAAGATGGAAGGTGGCGCCTCCCCTGCGGATCTTCTTATCACTGCAGACGTTGCACGTCTTCACCGCGCGAAAGAGATGGGTCTAACTCAGCCGGTTGAATCCACTGCATTGAACGAGGCGATTCCTGCCAACCTGCGCGACAGTGACAACCACTGGTTTGGTATGACCAGTCGAGCTCGCCCAATCATCTATGCCAAAGATCGAGTTAATCCAGAACAACTCAGTACCTACGAAGCACTAACCGATGAGCAGTGGAAAGGTCGTATCTGTATTCGCTCCTCAAGCAATGTCTACAACCAGTCACTGATTGCCTCTGCGATTGCTGCTAACGGTGTCGAAGCAACAGAAGCTTGGGTTGAAGGTCTAGTGGCTAATTTTGCTCGCCCACCGGCTGGCGGTGATACTGACCAACTAAAAGCGGCAGCCGCGGGTGTCTGTGACATCGCTATTGCCAACACCTACTACTTAGCGCGTTTGGTTCGCTCTGATAAAGCGAGTGACAAAGCGGTTGCTGATCAGCTAGCGGTGTTCTGGCCCAATCAGAACGATCGCGGTACCCATTTCAACATCAGTGGTGCTGCATTGACGGCGTCATCTAAGAATCGTGACGAAACAGTTGCCCTACTTGAGTACATGGTGAGCCAGGAAGCACAAGAGTGGTACGCTGAAGTCAACAATGAGTACCCTGTCGTAGCCGGCGTTGAGCCATCCAATGTACTAAAAGCCTTTGGCACAGCTAAGAGCGATGACGTTGCACTGTCTAAGCTTGGCGAACTGAACCAAGAAGCGCTTCGCCTTATGGATCGTGCTGGCTGGAAGTAAAACAGATGAGAGTTAACTATCAATAGTATCCGTGCAAATTGGGTAGCCTTATCGATCGCCGGTCTGGTTGCCCTTCCCATTCTAACCGTTGTTAGTCAGTCCCTATTTGCTGGATCTGAGGCTTTCTCTCACCTTCTTGATACCGTCCTCGCCGACTACGTTCTCAACTCATTAATCCTGATGGCCGGTGTCGGTATCGGCACCGTCATTATGGGAGCACCGGCTGCCTGGTTGGCAGCGATGTGTGACTTCCCCGGTCGTCGTTGGCTCGATTGGGGAATGCTACTGCCTTTAGCCATGCCCGCCTATGTCATCGCCTATACCTATACCGGTATGCTCGACTTTGCCGGCCCAGTACAAACCCTGCTGCGCGAACTGACCGGTTGGGGCTATGGTGACTACTGGTTCTGGGAGATTCGATCGCATAGCGGTGCCATTGCTATGTTGGTGCTGGTGCTCTATCCCTACGTCTACCTGATGGCTCGCGCGACCTTCCTTGAGCAGTCAGCCGTTAGCTTTGAAGCCTCTCGCAATCTTGGTTACTCACCCTTCAGGGCCTTTCTAAAAGTCGCCATTCCTATGGCAAGACCCGCCATCATTGCCGGTGTCAGCCTAGCCCTAATGGAGACATTGGCCGATTACGGTACGGTGCAATACTTTGGCATTCCGACCTTCTCAACAGGTATCTTTAGAACCTTCTATGGCTTTGGTGATGCCAATGGTGCGGCACAGTTAGCCAGTCTGTTGCTAGTGTTCGTGGCGACATTGATCTTTGTCGAGCGCTATTCACGACGCAAACTGAGCTACAACGTCCGAGCAGGATCTCGAGCGATGGCTAGCCGAATTCAGCTTAAGGGTGGACGCGCTTGGCTGGCGGCTCTGGCTTGTTTCATTCCGTTTTTCTTTGGCTTCTTGTTGCCGGCCGGTCAACTGCTCTCTTGGTCGGTGTTTGATGCGCAAATGCCCTGGAGTGACTTCCTCAGCCTCTCTTGGAACTCTTTCTATTTGGCAGGTCTTGCAGCGCTAATCGCCCTTGTTCTGGCCACGCTGCTGGCGTACACCCAACGCTTTAACAGTGGCTCATTGGTGAAACAGGCCACACAGTTCGCCGCACTGGGCTACGCACTGCCGGGTACCATTATTGCCATTGGGGTCTTAGCACCTTTAGTGTTTGTGGATCAGAGTCTGCTTGCTCTCTCCGAACGCTTCGGCTTAGGTATGAGCGGGTTGATCTTCAGTGGCACTCTGTTTGCCCTGTTGATCGCCTACACCGTGCGCTTTTTAGCCGTCGCGCTTGGCAGTGTGCAGTCTGGCTTGGGGCAAATTAGCCCTAGCCTGGATGAAGCGGCCAAAGGGATGGGACGATCCCCCTTTCAAGTGTTGCGACAAATCCATGCGCCCTTAATGAAGAGCAGTCTTCTAACTGCACTACTGGTGGTCTTTGTTGACGTCCTCAAAGAGCTGCCGGCTACGTTAATGCTGCGCCCGTTCGACTTTAACACCCTGGCCGTTCGCGCCTTTGAGCTGGCTTCGGATGAACAGCTTATCGAGGCGGCACCACCCTCATTAATGATCGTTGCCGTTGGGCTAGTCCCAGTTTTGTTGTTGAATCGTGCCATAAGCCGCCACAAGCACTAAGGAACTCTATGAGTATTGAGTCAAACATACCGACATCTACACACCTAAGTATTGAGAATGCTTATGCCGGGTATGCTGATCTGTCGGTTGTGAATGGGGTCACACTGAACATTCAACAGGGCGAACTCATCTGCCTGTTGGGGCCCAGTGGCTGTGGCAAATCTTCGCTACTGCGTTGCATTGCAGGATTTCACGCGCTCTCTAGCGGCAGCATCATGCTGGGCACAAAACGTCTGGATGATGGAAAGTCTCAACTCCCGCCGGAACAGCGCAACATCGGTATGGTGTTTCAGGACATCGCTCTGTTTCCCCATCTTAGCGTCAGGGAAAACATTGAGTTCGGACTGTTTGAGTGGTCAAGACAACAGGCTAAAGCCCGAAGTGAGCAGTTACTTACAATGATCGGCCTACAAGGCATGGGCGGTCGTTACCCACATGAGCTATCAGGTGGACAACAGCAACGTGTCGCCTTAGCGAGAGCACTGGCACCCAAACCCGATCTACTGCTACTCGATGAGCCCTTTTCTGGCTTGGACGCCGCACTGCGAGATGAGCTCATTCCGGAAATTGCCGAGCTACTAAAGCAAGAGCAAATTACCACGCTGATGGTGTCACACGATCAGGCAGAGGCCTTTGCTTTTGCAGATCGCGTTGCGGTTATGAATCAAGGCAAGCTGGAACAGATCAGCCTGCCTGAAGCGATCTATTACGAGCCGAAAAGCCGGTTTGTAGCTGAATTCATCGGCGAAGGTGAGTTCATAAAAGCAGAGTACGTCGATACCCAGCATGTGAACTCTCTGTTTGGCCAGAGCCGCTCAACCACCGAGGTGAGTGAGGCACCCTACAATAAAGAGCTATTTATACGACCGGATGATGTCGAGATTGTTGAACAGAGCGAGGTTAGCGCACAGGTAGAATCCAAGCGTTTTCGTGGTGGGCAATCGCTATTGAGTGTGCTCTTGGAGGATGGCCAGTCACTTGCGGTGACCTGTCATGCAGTTCAAGCCCCCAGCGTGGGTGATACGGTCTATCTAGCATTGAAACAACACCGATTTTTAGTCACGGATGACCTAGGTAAAATTGAACCTAAAAACGAGGCCCGCTAAGATGTCTCTTAGCGTCTGAACAGTAAACATTGACGAGAACAACTATGTCTTCAAGCAACCAAGAACTTAAAAAAGCGGGACTCAAAGCGACTCTTCCGCGCATCAAGATTTACCAGCTACTCGAAGATGCCAATGAGAATGACCATTGGAGTGCTGAAGACATCTACAAGCACCTCATGCTTCAGGGCGAAGAGATAGGTTTAGCCACGATCTACCGTGTTCTGACTCAGTTTGAAGCGGCCGGTCTTGTTATGCGTCACCGTTTTGAGAACGGCCACTCAGTCTTTGAGCTGGCGTCGGATGACAACCACGATCACATCGTCTGTGTTAAAACCGGTGAAGTTAAAGAGTTTAACGACCCCATCATCAACGCTCGCATCGAAGAGATCGCGAAAGAGCACGGCTATGAGATGACCGGTCGAACTCTTCACATCTACGGCCTTAAGAAGAGCTAATGCAGGCTACGGGCGATCGCTCTTTACAGGCAAAGTTCACCATCTCTCTATTGATGTTGGCTCTGTGCCTGGTTGCCCTATTCAGCCTGACCATTGGCTCATCAAACACTTCTCTCGCCAGCTCACTTTGGGCGTTAATGCAGGGCGAAGCCATCGGCATTCAAGAGCAGGTCATCCTGTTTGATATTCGCGCCCCCAGAACAGTCATGGGCCTATTGGTCGGCGCTAGCTTAGCTGTCTCGGGTGCCATTATGCAGGGGCTGTTCCGCAACCCTTTGGCTGATCCAGGTCTTATTGGTGTCAGCTCCGGTGCAGGTTTGGGTGCCGTGACAGCCATTGTCATAGGTGGGCTGTTACCCATCTCACTCTTAAATAGTATCGGTGGATTTCTGGTCCCAATCGCGGCCTTCTTAGGTGGCTGGGGCTGTATGCTGATTCTCTACAAGATCGCGACGCGTCAAGGCAGAACCTCGGTCGCCGTGATGCTGTTAGCTGGCTTAGCACTCAGCGCCTTTGCTGCGGCACTGTCGGGATTGTTGATCTACTACTCCAACGACAGTCAGTTGCGTAACCTAACCTTCTGGAATCTTGGCTCCATTGCCGGTGCTAGTTGGAGCTCACTGAAAGTCGCTGGGCCGTTGATGCTAATCTCGCTACTGTTAGCTCCGTTACTCGCTTCTGGCTTAAACCGTTTAGCGCTGGGTGAAGCCGCTGCCATGCATTTAGGCGTTTCGGTGCAGCGTCTTAAACGAGCCGCTATCCTACTGGTTGGATTATCCGTTGGGGTCGCCGTAGCCGTTTCAGGTGCGATCGGATTTGTCGGCATCATCGTGCCCCACCTGCTGCGCCTGGTCATAGGACCAAACCATCGCTATCTACTGCCTGCCGCGGCACTGTTAGGCGCTATTGCTCTTATGTTAGCCGACATTCTCAGTCGTACACTGATTGCACCGGCGGAGCTACCCATCGGCATTGTCATGGCGATATTGGGTGGGCCATTCTTCCTCTACCTGCTGCTGCGTAATCGTAATCTGCTGGATCTCTAATCATGATTATCACCAAGGATCTCAGCGTAGGATTCCACCAAACCGAGGTACTGTCGAAGGTCGATTTTCGCGCCGAACCGGGGCAGTTGGTCTCGATTGCAGGACCGAATGGATCGGGGAAAACCACCCTATTAAGGGCACTCTCAGGTGAAATTGATTACCGAGGCGAGATTCATTTTGATGGCGAAAACCTAGCTGATCTTTCACACCAAACACTCGCCAAACGCCGCGCGATTCTACCGCAAGCGACCCAGTTGGCTTTCCCCTTTACTGTGTTGGAAGTGGTACAGATGGCGGACCTAGATCGCCGATCAGAACGTCCATTTCAGGCTCTCCAGCGTGTCGGTTTAGAAGGCTTTGAATCACGTTTTTATCAAGAGCTCTCTGGCGGTGAGAAACAGCGCGTTCAACTGGCACGTATTCTGGTACAAGTCTGGCAGCCTGTGATCGATGGTAAAGCCAACTGGCTGCTGCTCGATGAGCCAGTCTCCTCTTTGGATATCGGTCACCAAATCGAAGTCATGCAGATTGCCAGAGAGTATGCCAATGCCGGTGGTGGCGTCATCTGTGTCATGCACGATTTGAACTTGGCCGCGATGTTCTCGGACAGCATTGCACTGTTTGAGAAAGGACGACTGCTGATCCAAGATTCGCCCGATGCTGTGTTAACCGATGACAACCTTTCAACCGCCTATCAGTGGCCGGTTCGAGTGAATCGGACACCGAGTGAATCCATGCCCTTTGTCCTACCGCAAACGGCTAAACGAGATTAATGTTACTGCTCAAGGAGATCACCATGTTTAGACACACTGCCCTTATACTCACGTCTCTCAGTATCACTGCTTGTGCTACAGCACCGGACCTTCGGTTTAAAACCACCGAAGAGATCAGCGACCTTCTTATTGAGAAGGACAAAGCAACCATCGAGATGCAGCTCGGACAACCGCGTACCATCGCACAAGAGGGGCCACACACTTGGGTCTGGACCTACCACTCAGACATGATGCCCAATAAGAGCCCAAACCAAGGGAAGTGCGAGCTGGTCATTACATTCGATGATGACAAGCCGATCAAAGCGGTGGTCAACTCGACTGAGTACTCACCCTTTGTGCAGGAGCTGCAGACCTGTAACGATCTGGTGCAACAGCTGCAGTAATCACTGTTGCTTTTATGCCGCCGAGTTTTAAATGGCTGGGTAGATCTGTTGCGGATCAATGGTCGCTGAGCCAGCCTCTGAACTGAGCCAGATCTGCCCATCAGTAATCGACGCGCTGATTTGCGCACCGCGCTCGGCCAAGGCGGTTAACGCCTCACTTTGATCCTCGTTGATGCGGTAGATAATCAAACTATTTTGGCTAGCGACCAACTTTTTTACACCTTCCCACCAAGGGTTGAAGGCCTGATCCGAGCCATAGGTGATCAAAACCGTCTTTTGTGAGCGGTTGCACGCCTTCTTCAAGCGCTTTTCACTCGGCAAGCCCACTTCTAACCAGAGTTCGATCTCATCAGCGTAGCTCTTTAGCCATAGATCGGGTTCATCCTCTTCACAGAGGCCGCGGGTAAACTCCAGACGCTCTTGAGCATTCATCACAAACGCTAACAAGCGCATCATCATGCGCTCATCCGTCTCTGAAGGGTGTCTGGCAAGTGTTAGCGAATGATCGGCGTAGTAGTTGCGATCCATATCGGCAATTTGCAGATAGATTTTAAAAACGGTGGAGTTTTGAGCCATATCTGTTCCCTAAAACAAACTGTCATTAGTGACAGATAAAAAAATTGTGACTTTACTGGATTTTACTACAAAGCCGTCTATGCTGACTCTAACTGATTGCGAAAGTTGTGTTGCCTTCGCATAGATAAACAAAATATGAGTGCTCTCAATGGTCCACATGCTCGACAGCATTAAACGCATCCCTCATTGGCTGAAAGTCGTCATTCTCGCCATGCAAGGTCTATTCTTTTTTGCGGTAGGGATCACGCTGCAAGAATTCTATTCAGACCACCAAAGACATCTAGCTTATGAGCGAGCGACGCAACAGCAGAAGCTCTATCGCAACAGCATCACCAGACTGGGGGAGTTTCGTGGGCTCTGCACACTGGCGCGAATTGAACCCATACCCTCTAGTGAGCTCATTCAGCTCTGCGAAAGCGCCAGTATTAACCTAGTCGAAGCGCTGGAAGCGATGGATTACCCGGCCGCCGAGATCGATCAGATTCTCTCCGTCGATGGACAGTACTACGAGATCTTTTTAAGAAAGAGTGCCTATTCTGAGCAACTGTTAACAGAACTTTTTCAAATCTACCGTGATTCAGGAGTACAGTTGGAAGAGAACATCCTCTCGTACACAGCCGGCCGAACCATCTTTGTACACCTACCCGATCTGATTGAAAAATTGGGTGTCGTTCGCGGCATAACGGGATTATCCAATTCTGGCCTGGTCTCACGCAATAATCTTTACATTGCAGAAGGTCGAGTTACGGAGATCCTTATCAACACCCGAAACACCTTAGAAGCCTTCGAACAGGCCAATGCAAGTAGCTCCCCGTCAGAATTATTACTCGATTTTGAAATCATCGAACAGCATATCGTTGAGCATTTTGAGCGATTAGATCGATACCGTTTCATGGAGTTGAGGGATCCAACCAAAGACTACGATCTCGATCTCTTTTTAAAAGCGACTGAGATTATTGATCAGATACAGACTCTATACGATGACACAGAAGCAACCTATGCGGGTCTGTTGGCAGTAGAACAAAACAAAACTCATCAATACGCCATCTCCTCTTCTCTCTTATTTGTAATTGCTCAGTTACTTTTAATACTGATGTTCCGATTTATGTTACGAGCCATTCACCAGATTGAAGAGACCTCTGAACAAGCGACTAAAGCGTCAGCATCCCTATCTAAAACGCTTAAACAGCAAGATAAGATGTTCGCCATTATTGGGCATGAACTCAGAACCCCAGCGGCTGCACTCAATATGCAACTGAATGAATTGCAACTTAAAGAGCAGCAAAACCAACAAGTTAAAGAGGCGCATGCCACATCACAGCATCTGCTCGAAGTACTGGATGATATGCGAGTTGGCACCGACACATCATTAATTATGGAGAGTCGCGTCGAAACTCAACTGTCAGTCTATCGATTAATTAAAGAGGCAAGCCACACGCTCTTTTACACTGCCGATCGGTTTGGGATAGATATTCAAGTTCGCGGCATGAGTGATGATCTGCATGTTGGCTATAAAAAACAGATTCGCCAGATCATTATTAATATGACTAAAAACGCCATCGTGCACAGTCAAGGTACCCAGGTCATTCTGGATCTGAGTTATACCTCGGCCGAAGATCAAACCAACTATCAATTGCAGATTATTGATAATGGCAAAGGCATTCCCGACAAAGACGTTGAGCGTCTGTTCGAAGCCTTTGAACGAGGCGACACTAAAGCGTCCGGAACCGGTCTCGGTCTGCATATCAGTCGCGAACTTGCACGCAGTTTATCTAATGGAGATTTGGTCTTCAGCCCTAACCCTGAAGGGGGTGCCATCTTTACCCTGAGTTTCACACTCAAACAGGCCAAACACGAAGAAGAAGCAGCAGCAGCAGCAGCAGCAAAAGAGCATGCAATCAAAGGCAAAAAGATACTACTGGTCGAAGATACCGCCACATTAAGAATGCTGGGCAAAACCATACTGACACGCGAGGGTGCCGAGGTGGTTGATGTAGAGAACGGTCAATTAGCCCTAGACGCCTACTCTAAGCAGAGCTTTGACCTAATCATTACTGACATCATGATGCCGATAATGGATGGCTATGAACTGACCGAAACGCTTAGGTCCTGGGGTGCAACGCTTCCGATTATTGGAGTTACCGGTGCCACGGTGGGTAATGAGGCGGACAACCTGCTGGCGAAAGGGGCCGATCGAGTTTTGCCGAAACCTTTGAATCTCGACCAATTAGAGACAGCGCTTAAAGAGATAGAGGCGAATTAACTACCCCGTTGGAGCGATCTTGCAAAGGTCGCGATGCTTTACCGTTCATCGCCTCATCTACGATAAGGCTCCAACAAGAGCGTTTAGAGAGACTGTACGAACCGTTGGAGCGATCTTGCAAAGGTCGCGATACTTTAACGCTCATCGCCTCCTCTTCGAGAAAGCTCCAACAGATATAGGGCAAGGTTTAGCAGATACGCTCACCGGTTTGGATATCAAACGCGACCGCTTTCGCCGTATTAACCTGCACCTCTGTACCAGCGCCTGCCGTCATGCCCGCTTTAGGAGAAAGGCGTGAGTGAACATCAATGCCGTTCCATTGACCAATTGCCATGGTGTCAGCCCCCATAGGCTCCACAACATCAAAGTCCAGCTTCATGCTGTGCAACCAATCCTGATCTTCAGGTGCCGGCTTAGGCTCGGTAATCATCTCTGGACGAATACCCAACACCACACGATCAAGGCCTTTTGCAGCAATGGCCTCGGCACAAGGCAGTTTTAGGTGATGAGTTTCACCCGCGGATTCAACAACCGCTTGCCCCTCTTTGATGTCGACCTCAATAAAGTTCATCGGCGGCGAGCCCATGAATCCTGCGACAAACATATTGGCTGGGTTGTTGTAGATCTCGTCCGGAGTACCCAACTGCTGCACGATGCCATCTTTCATAACGGCAATACGATCAGCCAGAGTCATCGCTTCGATCTGATCGTGCGTCACGTAAACAATGGTCGTGCCAAGACGCTTGTGCAGCTTCTTGATTTCAGTACGCATCTCTACACGCAACTTAGCATCCAAGTTCGATAGAGGCTCGTCGAATAGGAAAACCCGCGGCGAACGCGCTAGGGCACGGCCCATGGCAACACGTTGACGCTGACCACCCGAAAGCTGGCTCGGCTTACGATCCAGTAGGTGATCGATCTGAAGCAGCTTAGCCACCTCGTTGACGATGCGATCACGCTCCTCTTTAGGGACTTTACGCATCTCAAGGCCAAAGGAGATGTTGCGCGCAACGTTCATTGTTGGGTAGAGCGCGTAGCTTTGGAAAACCATCGCAATGTCGCGATCTTTTGGCGAGGCCAAAGTCACATCCTTACCCGCCAACTCAAGCGTACCACTGGTCGCATCTTCAAGACCCGCAATGATATTCATCAGCGTCGACTTACCACAGCCTGATGGACCCACCAGGATGAGGAATTCACCATCCTGAATGTCGATGTTGATCCCTTTTAGGATGTCTGTTTCACCAAAGGATTTAGTGACGTTATCGATTAATAGAGAGCCCATAATAGTTATCCTTTTACCGCGCCAGCTGTCAGGCCGCGTACAAAATATTTACCTGCAAAGATGTAGACCAGTAGAGTGGGAAGCGCTGCAATCACGGCAGCCGCCATATCGACGTTGTACTCTTTACCGCCCATCGATGTATTAACTAGGTTGTTCAGTGCCACTGTGATCGGCTGCGTACCCGGACCTGAGTAGACCACGCCAAATAGGAAGTCGTTCCAGATCTGGGTAAACTGCCAAATGATCGTTACCGTGAAGATAGGTAGAGATACCGGCAAGAAGATGTGGCGGAAAATCTGGAAGAAGCTTGCGCCATCCAGTTGCGCCGCTTTCACCAACTCCGTCGGTACAGAGACATAGAAGTTACGGAAGAAGAGCGTCGTAAACGCAACCCCGTAGATCACATGCACCAGAACCAGACCGGTTACTGTGTTGGCCAAGCCCAATTCAGCCAGTAGACGCGCCATCGGTAGCAAAATCACCTGAAACGGAATGAAGCAGCCAAACAGCAACATACCAAACATTAGGTCGCTGCCGCGGAAACGCCATTTAGAGAGCACGTAGCCGTTCAGCGCACCGATCACGGTCGACAGAATGACGGCCGGAACAACGATCTTCACACTGTTCATAAAGAAGGGTGCTAGACCCTGACACTCGGAACCGGTACACGCACTGCTCCACGCTTTGATCCAAGCGTAAAGGGTTGGATCCTGTGGCAGTGCCAGTAGGTTACCGCTACGAATCTCTTCGATGTCTTTAAACGAGGTTGTCAGCATCACATAGAGTGGCGCTAGGTAGAACAGCGCAAACGCAAGCAGACAGCCATAAATAAATAGACGACCTAAGTTAAATGAACGATTAGCGACCATTTTTTCCACCTCGTAGTTCTGAGTAGAGGTACGGCACAATAATCGCCAACACACCCATCAACATAATCATCGCACTGGAGGCACCCACACCCATCTGCGCTCGGTTAAAGGCGTAGGTGTACATAAAGTTAGCCGGTAGGTCAGACGCGTAACCCGGACCACCGCCAGTCAACGCTTGCACCAGGTCAAAGCTCTTAATCGCAATGTGAGAGAGAATGACAATCGCACTGAAGAAGACCGGACGCAGAATAGGCAGAATCACATACCAATAGGCTTTCATCTTGCTCGCGCCGTCAATCTCAGCTGCTTTAATCAAGCTGTCGTCAACACCACGAAGGCCCGCAAGGAACATCGCCATAACAAAACCACTCGACTGCCATACCGCTGCAATCACGATGGTGTAGATCGCCATGTCCTGCTCAACCAGCCAGCGGAACTCGAAGTTCTCGAAGCCTAAATCACGGACCAGTTTCTCAAGACCTAGACCTGGGTTGAGGATCCACTTCCAGGCCGTACCCGTGACCACAAACGAGACCGCCATGGGGTAGAGATAGATGGTACGCAGCGTACCCTCTAAACGAATTTTTTGATCCAGTAGGATCGCTAGGAACAGACCTAGCAGTAACGAGACCGCGATAAACAGAACGCCAAACACTACCAGGTTATTCAGAGCCACATCCCAACGAGGGTTGGCAAACAGCTTGGCGTATTGATCAAAGCCGACAAAGTCCCACTGAGGCAACATTCGACTCTTGGTAAAAGATAGCGCTCCGGTCCAAATCATAAAGCCATACATACAGACCAACATCACCGCAGTGGTGGGGGCTAGCACGATTTTTGGCAATAAGGACTCTAGCGTCATTGGCTTTTTAGCCTTTGACACACTCATCGTGAATCTCCTAAAAAAGTAAATAAGAGCCCCCAGGGTTGAGGGCTCTTGGTCGGATTACATCGCTGCTTGGATAGAAGCGATTAGCTGAGCTTTACCCTCAGCAGCCGACTGATCTGAGTTGAAGAAGTTAGTAGCGGTATCGTAGATAGCGCCAGAAACTGCTTCAGGGACAGCCATACCGTGCGCGAAGCTTGGTACTAGACCGCCAGTTTGTGCAGAAGATACAAAGGCATCCATTGACGCGTGTGCACAGCTATCGAACTCGTCACGAGCCATGCCTAGACGTGCTGGGATAGAACCTTTGTTAAGGTTGAAGACTTTCTGGAAGTCCTGACCTAGGATCTGCTTAGCCATCTCTTGTTGAGCTTTCTGTGCGTCAGCATCAGACTGCGCGAAGAAGGCAAAAGAGTCGACGTTGAACGTGAATGAACCTGACGTGCCTGGTGCTGCAACACATGCGTAATCAACGCCTGGTGTCTTACCAGCAACAGTGAATTCACCTTTCGCCCAGTCACCCATAATCTGCATTGCAGCTTCACCGTTGATGACCATTGATGTCGCAACGTTCCAGTCACGACCTGGAGAGTTTTCATCGATTAGACCACGGATCTCACCGAATACGCGGAACACCTCTTCAGTCGTTGCGCTGTTAAGAGCGTCTGCATCTAGCTCAACGAATGCTTTCTGGTAGTACTCAGGACCGCCCACACCAAGCACAACAGCTTCAAATACAGTCGCGTCCTGCCAAGCTTGGCCACCGTGCGCTAGGGCAATGTAGCCAGCGTCTTGGATCTTTTTAGCTTGAACTAGGAAATCGTCCCAAGTTGTTGGGATGGTAGCGCCCGCTTTTTGGAAGATCTCTGGGTTAGCCCACAACCAGTTTACACGGTGTACGTTAACTGGAGCGGCAACGTATTTGCCGTCGTGTTTCATTACATCAGAAACCACACCAGGTAGAAGTGCATCCCAGTTGTTCGCTTTAGCTACGCTGTCGATGTCTGATAGGAAACCTAGCTCACCCCACTCTTGGATCGATGGGCCTTTGATCTGTGCTGCAGTCGGTGGGTTACCCGATACTGCACGTGACTTAAGAACGGTCATTGCGTTCTCGCCGCCACCACCAGCAACTGCGAAATCTTTCCAGCCCACACCCGCTTCAGTCAGTTTCTCTTTTAGGTATGCAACTGATTTCGCTTCACCGCCACTTGTCCAGTAGTGAAGAACTTCTACGTCAGCAGCCTGTGCTGCAGTTGATAGTGTTGCCGCAGCTACGCATGCAGCTAAAGTACGTTTGATCATTGAGTAAACCTCTTTATTGTTGTTTATAGGTAAGAATACCTAGGGAACCTGCGGACAGATTCACTAAAATCAATATAACAACTTGAGTCTTACGCAGAGTTTCGTTCTGTTACAAAGTGTGACAATGGAAAACGAAGCTCAACGATCAAACCGCCCCCTTCACGATCAAGCAGTTCAATACTGGCTCCGTGCAGCTGGGCAATCGACTTAACAATGCCCATGCCCAGACCGACATGAATCGATGAGGGCGCCTTATCGATACGATAGAAAGGCTCAAAGACGCGTTGCTTCAACTCATCACTAAGACCTGGCCCTCGGTCACAGACCTGAACCACCAACTCATTGTTTTCTGGCTCTTTGTAGCCAAAGATCTCGACTCCACGCCCGTAGTGCAACGCGTTATCGATCAGGTTAGTGAACAGGCGTTCAAGAGAGAGGCGGCGACCCTCTAGGACAAACTCTTCGGGCAGTGTCGCAGAGCTGGGCAGCCCTTCAACCTCTGCACTGGCTAGCGCTGACTCAATCACCTGTTTCAGATCAATCTGCTCGCTGTTCTCATGAATGGCGCCATCTTTAATCATCTGCAGGGAGGCTTTGACCAGCAGATCGACGTTCTCAATGTCGCCGATCAGGTTATCACGTAGTTTATCGTCATCAATCATCTCAACCCGCAAGCGGGCGCGCGTCAGCGGGGTTTTCAGATCATGGGAAATCGCGGCAAAAAGCTTCTCACGATCGGAGATGAACTTCTCTAGCCGTTGCGCCATCTGATTAAAGGCACGAATCGTTGTCTGCATCTCCCGTGTACCTTCAGCCGGAATAAGGGAAGGCGTTTTACCACGACCTAGAGCATCCGCCTCACGTGCCAGTCTTCGCAAGGGTCGAACAATACCGGCAACCAGAAGCGTCACCAACACAACCACTGTCAGCGTCACAGCCACTAAAGAGACCAACCGCTCAGACTCAAACAGAGTACTGCCCATGAAATCCCCGCCTGGGAATACAGTGGCTAGGTAGACCCACTCGTCAGGGTTTAATTTAAGCTGCACAACGACGACAGGGCTGTCATCACCGGGATCTAACAGAGCAAACCGCTGCCATTTGGGTGGCAGCTGCACCATGAGGTTGTCATCTGAGAGAATGCGAAGATTCGAAAACGCAACGAACTCAACCGCAAAGTCTTCGGACTGATAAGCTAATTGGCGGGCTGCATTCTGCTTTACACGCTCACCAACAAGCTGCTGCAACTCGCTGTTAGGCAAGGTCTCTAAATGAATTTTTTGACTGTTAATCGAGACAAAGTAGCGCGTGCCGCCCATATCGCGCAGCTGATCGAGTACGATGTGTCGATATTCACGTGGTAGTTTAGAGAAGAACTGAATCGTCTGACCTATGCGCGCGCCCATCACTTCCGAGATCTCAACGAGACGTTCGCGTTCTGCCTGTTGAATCTGGCGTGTCCAGACATAAGAACTGACCGCCTGTGCCACTAAGACACCGATGATCAACACCAGAGACATGCGTGCAATGATCGACTTAGGCATCAGCCGATCGCGTAGGCGGGACCAAAAACCGATCATTTTAGAACCAGGTGGTACCCTTTGCCGCGAATGGATTTGATCGTCTCATCCTCGCTGAAGGGGGTCAATTTGGTGCGGAGTCGACTGACTAAGGTATCAATCGAACGATCTTGCGGAAGCGCCGCATGCCCCTTAAGCTCCATGCTGAGCTGATCACGGCTGATGACACCGTCATGGCCATGCAGTAGCGCCAACAGATCAAACTCAGCCCCAGTCAAACTAAGCGCTTCACCATTGACTGACACGGTTCGTTTCGCCCTGTCTAACAGTAGAGTAGAGATAGCAGTTGGTGATTCGACGGGGGCGGATCGACGCAGCAGCGCTTTAATGCGAGCCAACAATTCGCGAGGGTTAAAGGGTTTACCCATGTAATCATCTGCACCCAACTCAAGACCCAGGATACGATCCACATCGTCACTGGCAGCGGTGAGCATAATGATCGGCAAGTTGGAGTCCTGACGCAGAGTACGACAGAGAGCCAGTCCATCCATGCCCGGCAAACCGACATCAAGAATCAACAGCTCGGCAGCACTGTAGTCGCCCTCAAGCAGCGCTTCAGCCGACTCAAACGCAAGTACCGTGAAACTGTTTTTCTCTAAGTAATCCGAGAGCAGTGAGCGTATCTCGTGATCATCATCAACGAGTGCAATGACAGGCATGTAGGGTAACTTCCTAATTGTTATCTTTTTACTCTAACGAGAAACACTTACGAGAGCTAGCCTTACTAAGTTCACCACCAAATTACCGTTGGAGCGATCTTGCAAAGGTCGCGATTCTTTCAATCCCCATTCGCCTCATCTTCGATAAGGCTCCAACTAAGAGCATTGAAGGGGTACTGCACGTACTGTTGGAGCGGTCTTAAAAAGGCCGCGATGCTATTTGCTTTCAACAAAAAACCCCATAGCCTAGGCGATGGGGTTTTTTAATCATTGGGGGATTAGCCTTCTAGCGTACGAGCTCTTTCAAACATGTAAGGCACCGTCGTCATACCAGCCAGTACTACCGCACCCAAGATCAATAGAGGCGCAACAGCTGCCATGCCCATTGATACTAGCAGAACCGCTGCTGCCACGTAGACGGCTGCAAGGATAAGCGCCAGTGAACGTTTCAAGGTCACAGCTACAGCCACGGCACCCAACACAAGCACGAGAAGCGACGCGAAGGATTGCCAGTTGCCAGACACAATGGCTTGTAGTTCAGCCACAGCCGGCGCATCCAGTAGGCGAGCCGTTTGGTTAGCCGCAAGATCAAGTCCAGCTGCTTGCATTGCCACCATGCTGTTGTGCTCATGCAGTGAAATCGCCGAGCTGATCAGTGCAGAACCCGGTGTTAAGCAGGCAAACAGAGCAAGAACCAGAGCCACAACACCCAGCATACGCTGAACTTTAACCGCTGATTTAGATTGGCGAACAATATCCAATCCAACGGCAACCAAAATGATCAGACCCAGTACCACCATCTGCCAGAAAGTCTCTAGCTGAGCCAGGGTCAGACCGTTATTGATCAGTTTCAGAAGGATGACACCCATGAAGGTACCGATGATCGTACCGCGGCCACCAAACAGAGAGGTACCACCAATAACAACCGCAGCAATGGCATCCAGCTCCCACATCTGGCCGTAGTCAGATTTTGCATAAGGCGCGCGACCTAGGAAGAGCATCGCACCCAATGCAGCGCCCATCGAACAGATTACGTAGGTGTAGAGAGTGTAGAGACGCGTATTGATACCCGCTTGGCGAGAGCCCTGTTCGTTACTACCAATCGCATAGATGTATCGACCCAAACGCATGTTGGATACAACGACTGCCAACAGAATGAAGAAGACGATGAAGATGATCATAGACATCTGGAAGGTACGGAAGAAGTCCATCCAGTGCTCGTTCACGAAGGCGCCAATCGACTCCATAAAGCCGCTCAGTTCACCCGCTTTGTAATCAGCACGAAGTTCGGCAAAGGGGTTGTAGCGACCAAATAGGTCGAACGTTTCAGGTAGCTTAGGTGTTGCACGCGCATCCGTTGAAAGGTGTGCCGTACCACGCCAAATCGAAAGACCCGCCAGGGTAACGATAAAGGCCGGCATCCCGAGATAGGCGACCAACGTGCCATGAATAATACCCACTAATGCACCCATCGCTAGGCCAGACATGATCGCTAACCAAGGTGGGAAACCCCAGTAGCTAACAATGTAACCGGTGACCGCTGCGATTAAGCCCATAACAGATCCAACCGAAAGATCGATACCTGCCGCAAGAATCACCAACGTCATACCACCCGCAACAATACCGATAGCGGCTGAGTTGTTCAGAATGGTCATTAAGTTAGTGGGATGGAAGAAGGGTTTACCATCCGTTACTAGCTCAATGGCTAGAGCAAGAATCAGAATCGCCAGCAGTGCGCCAGACCACTCTTTACGGAAGAAAGAAACCGTAACGCCGATCGCTTTATCTTGAAGGCTTTTAGAAGTCATTATTCAGGACCGTTTGTTTTAAACAGTTAAAGAAGAGATCGGGCTAATGCCCGATCTCGACGGAGTGTAAGTAAAACTTACTTGATACCTACTAGGTCTTTGTAAGCACCTGAAGTAGATGGAGTCACTAGGAAGAAACCAGTGTCGATGCGTGGTGATACATCTTTACCCTGTGATGCAGCAACCGCAGCTTTGATGCCTTGGTAACCCATCTGGTAAAGCATCTGAGCTGTGTCAGCGTGTACCCAACCTTTATCCATCGCTTCGATTGCGTCAGTTGCGCCGTCGAAACCAACCAGTTTGATGTCACCTGCGCCTAGGCCAAGGTTTTCCATCGCTGCTTTAGCACCCATAGTGCCGCCGTCCCATGCGTTAGCAACCATTTTGATGTCGCTGCGTGAGTTTAGGATCGCTTCAACACCTTCCTGAGCTTGGTTAGAGTCCCACTCAGTTGGTACTTCTAAGATTTCAGAGTTTGGACGAGCTGTTTTGAACGCTTCAACGAAGCCGTTACGACGCTCTTGGCCAGTAGACTGAGCTTGGTTACCCGTCACGTAGATGATCGCATCGCCATCGTTGATCAGAGTGGCTGCAACAGCACCCTGTACTTTAGCCACTGCGTAGTTGTCTGTAGCAACGAATGACGTCACTGCAGCGCCTGATACGCCAGTATCGATTGCAACAACAGGGATACCTGCATCCATTGCATCGTTTACTGCTGGAGCAACACCTGAAGAGTCAACTGGCGCGATACCGATTGCATCCACACCCTGTGCTACTAGGTTTTCGAACACTTCTAGCTGGCTTGATAGGTCGCCTTGGAATGCTGGACCTACAGTTACTAGGTCAACGCCCGCTTCTTGAGCTGCGTCTGCTGCACCCTGGTTGATCATCATCCAACCTGAGTTTGTTGCTGATTTAGTGATGTAGCCGATAGAACCTGCGTATACAGAGCCAGACATAAGTGCGCCAGCAGCCATTACGCTAAGCATTTTTTTCAATTTCATGTGTAGATCTCCACATTTGTTTGTTTTTGTTTTCGGCGGTCTATTTCGATGCCTAACAGCGATCTTCTAATACTTTATAGCGCCCTGTCAATAATTAAATTGAATTGATTTAATTATTGACTCGCTCTTAATTGTTAGTCATATTTAGTCACATTCAAATAAAGAGAATTTTCGTTCAGGAGTCTTAAAGTGTCTCAAAAAGTCTTAGAGATCAGAGGGTTAACCAAGCACTACGGCGGTGTACACGCGCTGAATGATGCGGACTTTGATCTTGCTCCGGGTGAGCACGTAGCGATTGTTGGAGATAACGGTGCGGGTAAATCGACCTTCGTTCGTAACCTAACCGGTGTAGAGCAACGCACTCGCGGTTCGATCAAATTCTATGGTGAAGAGGTCAACTTCGACTCTCCTCTTGAGGCTCGCGATGCTGGTATTGAGACCGTTTATCAAAACTTGGCACTGGCAGATGAACTAGACGTGCCAGCCAATATCTTTTTGGGACGTGAAAAGACCAAATTCAATCTTGGCCCATTCAGCTGGATGGACAAGAAAGGGATGCGCCAAGAGTCAGAAGCACTGCTTGAAAAGACCGGCGTTAAGATTCCTGACCTAAGCCAATCACTGCGCGGCATGTCGGGCGGCCAACGCCAGTGTGTGGCGATCAGCCGTGCAGCAGGCTGGGGTGAGAAGTTGATCATCATGGATGAGCCAACCGCCGCTTTGGGTATCCAAGAGACTACTCGTGTTGAAAACATTATTCGTGGCTTGAAAGATCAGGGCATCCCTCTAATTTTGATCAGCCACAACCTTCGCCAAGTCTTTAACCTTGTGGATCGCATCATTGTCTTCCGCCAAGGTCGTATCGTTGGCAACGTTGTAGCGGCTGAAACGACCGGCAACGAGATCGTCTCGTTGATCACCGGTGCAGCGGATCAGGGTGTCCACGAAAACGCGAGTTACATCTAATTATGCGCAGCGCTTCGGCTTCTCAACGCGCCTCTGGTTCAAACCAGGTCGGTGTTCGCCAATACAATGAACGACTCATCCTCTCGTTAATTCGTGAGCATGATGCGTTGACGAAAGCCGAAATTGCCAAAGCAACCAACCTTACTCCACAAACCGCATCAACGATCATTAATCGATTGATGGAACAGGACCTGTTAATCGCAGGCACTAAACGCCGCGGCGGTTTGGGACAGCCTTCTACCCCCTACGCACTCAATCCTGAAGGGGCGTACAGTATCGGTGTCAAAATTGGCCGCGCCTCGTTGGAGGTGCTGTTTATGGATATGACAGGGAATATTCGTACCCGCATATCGCACGAATACCCCTTCCCGACGCCTAAAGAGGTCTATGCCAAGATCGAGCAGAGCATCAACACGCTTCTTGAACCTCTTGACGAGATGCAACGCGATCGCGTTACCGGTGTTGGCCTGGCAGCGCCGTTTGCGCTGGAAGGTTGGGGCGATGAGCTAATTGAAGCGAAAGAGGCTTTAGCTGAGTGGGCGAAAATCGATCTGCTCGAAGAACTAAAGAAGGTCACCGACCTAGATGCGGCCATGCTGAACGATGCAACAGCAGCTTGCCTAGCCGAGCTAACCTACGGTAATCCGCAGAGCTGGGAGAACCTACTCTACTTCTACGTGGGTACGTTCATCGGTGGTGGTGTCGTTCTTAACGGACAGATTCTTCCAGGCAGCCATGCCAATGCCGGTGCACTGGGTTCAGTACCAAGCGCCAATGGCAAGCAACTGATTCACCATGCGTCACTGCACCAACTTGATAAACGATTGAAGTCAGAATCGATCGTGGCGGATTTTGCCAATCTATCGGAAACCCTAGAACAGGATGCCTGGGCTCTGTTTACAGATTGGGCTGACAACGCAGCGCCCTACATTGCCCAGACCATTGCGGCAGGTTCTGCCTTTGTGGATCCAGATGGTGTGATCATTGATGGACGCCTACCGGCAGTGGCGACACAGTACTTAGTACTGGCGATCAACCGTGCTTCGAGCGATGTGAACTGGGAAGGTCTCAACAAACCCCCGGTGATCGCAGGCAACCTTGGATTTGAAGCCCGCGCGTTAGGCGGTGCACTCCTACCGATCTACTCTAACTTTGGCTTAGATAACCAAGCCTTCCTTAAGGCCGCTCAGTAGCAGCTAAAAGGTTGGAGCGATCCTCCGCCCCCGTGGGAGCGATCTTGCAAAGGTCGCGATTCTCTTTCAAACCTTTCGCCTCATCTTCGATAAGGCTCCAACAAAGAGCGTTCGTTGGAGCGGTCTTAAAAAGGCCGCGATGTGCAAAACCTGCATCGTTTCCTCTTCGAGAAAGCTCCAACAAATACTCAGCGAAGATCAAAGCAACAAATTCGTTTCATACTCACGCAACGCCGCTTGGGCTGCAAAACGAATGTGAGCATTCGCTTCACCGTAGGCCTGATACCCACCGATACGCTGCACAACTTCAAAGAAGACACCCTGTACTTCACGCGTGTAGAAGTGCAAAAACTCACCCTCATCATTCGCATCATACAAAATATTAAAGCGCTGTAACGTCTCAATACGCTCAGCAGAGAGACCAAACTTACCCTTAATTTCACGGTAATAGTTGTTGGGTACCGGCAACACCGATTCCGGATTGACCTGCGCTGCAAAAGCCAAAATATCCTCACACTCAAATGCGATCTGCTGCATACCGGCACCATGGGTTCGCTGAATAAAGCGCTGCGGTGACGCCTGACGAGCCTCGGTCATGTTGATTGGAATCTTAACCTGCCCGTTCTGACTAGAGGCCACTCGACTGGCCACAAGGCCATAAATGTCAGGCAGATCCTGTACCGGTGTAATGTCAAAGTTAAACACCGATTTATAGAAGAACGCCGCCGATAGGAAATCAGTATTTGTCACCGACTGCGCCATATGATCGACGCGTTTAACGCCCACTTTGGGTAGTTCTACTCCCTCGACCGCTTCAAAATCGACATCAAAAAAACGGAACTTCTTATGACGCTCAACCAGATAGACCAAACTGTCGCCAACACCGCGCAGCGCTGGAATATTCAACTCACCAGGGCCTGCTGTGTTATTGAAGCGTTTAATTTGATACTCGTCAGCCTGCTTCAACGACTCTTTGACACTCGACGTCGTCAATGCCAAAGCGCACACTGATGCGCCGTGCAGCTGGAAGTGCTGGTGTGCTTGGCTGGCAGGCTCACGGTTAAGCACCAGGTTTACATCACCCATCTGCATCAGACCGACATCTTTAGAGAGGTGTTTGTGCGTCTCTTGGAAGCCTAATGAATTCAACATAGAGACGATCGATTCACCCTCTTCACCAGCAATCGCAAACTCAATGAACTCAACGTCAGTAATCTCAGCTTTAGGCGTTTCATCCTTGCACTGCTTATCCAACCAGATCAATGAACGCATACCATCTACTGCACGCTCTTTGGCAGGAGAAGCACGGAACTCATCATTGAAGATCTCGTGCGAAACGTAGTCATCAAAGCCTTTGTCACACAAGACTTTCATGAAATCAACGACCGGAAGATCACCCTGACCCGGGAAGCTGCGGTAGTGACGGCTCCAACTCATCAAATCGCTCAAGTGCATCACAGGCGCATCGGCCACCTGAACCAAGGCGATTTTATCAACAGGAATCTCATCGCGCAGACAGTCGAGCGTATTACCTCGAGAGAACATGTGGAAGGTATCAAGGTTAATGCCCAGCGCAGGATGATCGGCACGCTTTACCAGATCCCAAGCATCCTCATAATCAGCGATGAAGCGCCCCCAAGAGAGCGCCTCGTAACCCATAATAAAACCTTCTTTTGCTGCCAGCTCAGCCGCTTCGTAAAGGTCCGCAGCACAGCGTGCACGATCATCACTGGCATGAGGAGAGACACTAGAGCAGCACAAAATTCGTTGAGTGCCCAGCTCATGCATCATCTCGAATCGACTCTGCATGTGATAGAACTTTTGACGCTTTAACTCAGCAGGCAGACCTTCCAGATCACGAAACGGCTGCAGCGCTAGAATATCCAAACCTAAGTCATCGGCAATCGACTTCACCTCACGAGGTGAACCAGCAAACTGAATCAGGTCATTATCAAAAATCTCAACCGCATCAAAACCCGCATCCGCAGCGGCTTCAAGCTTGTTTGGCAAACTGCCAGAGAGAGTAACGGTAGCAATTGATGTTTTCATAATGAGGACTCACATTGGGTTACTTTGAACCAAACGGTTCAAAACTATGAGTGCATATTAGCAAATACCATTTAAATTAATAAATAGTATTTAATTGATTAGATATAACTTAAAGGAAATTTATCTTTTACGAATCAAGGTAAGCAGCAAAAAGACGCTGGCGGTCATGCCCAAGAAAACCTGCGCCAGCGCTTCCAACCCAACGCTAGAGACTAGAAGCCCCAAGGAGAGGGGCATAACCACTAAACCAACTCCGGCAGCAGAGATCTGCATGCCGATCAGGTTGGTCACATGCGATTTTGGGACTCGCTTTGAGGTGGTTGAAAGCAGTGCTGGGAAGGTTGGTGCAAAGCCAAGGCCGACCAGAGCAAGCCCATAGACCCCACCTGGTCCACCTATTTGAAGGGTGAACAGAACCAAGCCAATCAGTGAAAGTAACAGACCGTAGAGCGTCAGGTTCATCTCACCTAACTTGGGCGCAAGTAGGCCCGCAACGATTCGACCAAGGGTAAAAGAGCCCCAATAGATCGTTACCCAAAGCCCTGCCGTGGCAAGGACCACATCCCGCGATTCCGTCAACAGGGTAAATGCCCAAAAGCCCAAACCAATTTCGGCCGAGGTGTAGAGAAAAAAGGCCAACATACTTAGCCATGCCGCCGGTAGTTTGAGCGTGGCGAGCATGCTGGCATTACCCTGCTCTTCCGGTTCACCAGCACTAGGCTGGTCACTCCATAAGCCGCGATAGTGGATAAAAGCAGAAAGCATCAATAACATCAAAAACGCGACCAACAGATAGCCAGGCCGCCACAGAACTGTCATCGCCAGCGATAGGGTCATGATGGCAGGACCTAGAGTGACTCCGACACCAAAACTGGCATGCAACCACTGCATGATACGGCTTGAGTAGTGTTTCTCCACATAGGCATTGAGGCCCGCATCGATACCACCACCGCCCAGACCGGCAATCAGTGCGACAAAGGGCATCCAATACCAGTCAGGCACAACCATAAACAGCACCAATGCGATGACGGTAAGTGAAGCACTTTGAATCAGCAGGCCAGCCAATCCAATACGATTAACAATTGCACCGATCATGAAGCTGCTCAGAGCATAACCGACGGTTCCGCCGGTCATGATGATTCCGAGACGATCCAGAGTGGTTGAGAACTCATCGGCCATAGTGGGCCAAGCCACACCGAGCAGCGCATCAGGCAGGCCTAAGGAGATGAACGCGATAAAACAGAGAATTAAAAGAAGGCGGCTAGGATGCATGTAAAACTCACTAAAAAGAGCTTCAATCTAGCGAAGCTGTAATGAAGTTACCAATCCAAAATGTTCTTAAATATCAGTTGGCGACAAAGCGCAGGATCATCTCTTGTACCTGCTGATTAAGATGACTTTGCCCCTCTTCCGTAAATAGATCGTTGCCAAAGGCTGCACTGAAGGTTGAGCGGTTCGAGTTATTGAAGAAACAGGCTGAACTGATCAACCAGTGAAGCTCAATGACACTGATGCCCGATCGAAAAACACCCTCCTCAACACCTCGTTGGTAGATCTCGCCAAGCCGATCGATGGCAGGGTTGTTAACCTCCTCAAACGCCTCTTTTGCGATCAGATTGCGTCCCTCGTGAATGTTCTCAATCATAACCAGGCGAATAAACTGCGGATTGTTGCGCTGATGTTCAAAAGTGAACGCCACCAGTGAGCGAAGCGCCTGCTCGGGATTGAGATCATTCAAATGCAGCTGTTGCTCGCCCAAACGGATATCTCGGTAGGCAGCCTCAAGAACGGTACGGTAGAGCTCTTTTTTATCGCCAAAGTAGTAGTAGATCATCCGCTTGGATGTATCGGTTTTTTCAGCGATCACATTGACCCGCGCACCGGCATAGCCTGAGGTGGCAAACTCTTCGGTGGCGACACGCAGGATATTGGCTTTAACTGCTTCAGGATTACGTTTTTTTGCGGCTGAACGGTTCGATGTAGAAGGGATACTCATTTTACTTTTAACCAAACGTTTAAAAAACGGTTATAAAGGTTCTAACAAATTGTTTTAACCAAATAGTACAAAAAGCTTGAATGCCTGTATAGGGCTATGGCAAATTTGCACTACTTAGTTTTAACCAAGTAGTACAAAAGCTAAGAGCAAGACAATAAAACCAGCTTGCTTGGGGTAGGTGGTTTTAGACATCTTGCTACAAAAAATCTTGGAAACGTCATCTCTAGGCGTGAAACGATAATAAATTGGAGAGCCCAATGAAAAAGGCGATGCTAAAAACTCTTGTTGCTACTGCTGTAGCCGCTGCTTCTGTTTCAACTTTTGCAGCACCCACTATCAAACTAGGTCACGTTGACGGCGCTGACTGGCAGACATCTAAAAAAGGTGCTGCTGGTGTCATCTTCAAAAACATTGTTGAAGGTGAGACAGATATCAAAGTAGAACTTTTCCCAGCAAAAGCTCTAGGTAACGAAGGCGATCTAGTTCAGCAAGCACAGGAAGGCACTACGCACATGGCGATCGTTTCTGGCGCTATGGCTAAAATCTGTAAAGAAGCTGACGTTCTAAACATTCCTTACACATTCTCAAACGCAACGATCGCCTGGGACGTACTTGACGGTCAGTTTGGTCAAGATCTTGCTGCACACTGTCTAGAAGAGACTGGCCTACGCACACTTGCATACGGTGAGACAGGTTTCCGTAACTTCACTAACAACGTTCGTGAGATCAAATCTCCAGCAGACATGAAAGGTCTTAAGTTCCGCGTTCAGCCAATCCCTCTATACGTAGAGATGGTTGAAGGTCTTGGCGGTGAACCAACGCCTATCGCTTGGTCTGAACTTCCAAACGCACTTACAACTGGTGTTGTTGACGGTCAGGAAAACCCTGTCGGCACTATCTACAACAACAACCTTCACAAGCTACAGAAGTACATGGTTCTTGATGGCCACGTTTACGCTGCTGACTTCATCGTAATCAACGACGAATTCTTCCAGTCTCTAAGCGCTGCTGAGCAGGACATCATTGCTAAAGCCGCTCGTACTGCAGGCCTAATGGGTCGCGCAATTCAGCAGTTCAACACGGCTGAAGGCGTAACGAAAGTGGTTGCTGAAGGTATGAAAGTACACTCACCAACAGCTGACGAAATGGCTCAGTTCAAGAAGCTTGCACAGCCAGCGGTTAAAGAGTGGCTTGCTAAAGAGCTAGGTAGCGATGAGTGGATCGCTAAACTAGACGCTGCTGTAGAAGCTGCTTCTAAGTAATACTCCAAACCTCTTCAGGTTTGCACGGCTCCGACCATCCGGTCGGAGCCTATTTCTCAAAAAACTTATAACTGTCGGTATGACTTATGCACACTCTATTGCGTAAGGTGACCCGCTTCGTCGGTACCTTTTTTGCAGCAGGTTCAGCCATCTCTATGGCTTCAGTGTTCCTGATCATCTTCATAAACTCAGTACGCCGTTACACCATCGGAGAGTCGATCCCATGGGGCGAGGAGTTACCCGTCTACCTGGCAGTCTACGGAATTATGTTTGGCATGGCTTGGGCTTACCTGCTCGATCGCCATGTCTCTTTTGATCTTGTCGCGGGTCTGCTGCCTAAAGCAGCCCACAAACCGATCAATTTCTTTGTGGACCTCTGCATGGTCGTTATAGGTGCGCTGTTGAGCTACTCCGGCTACCTCTTCATGATGAAGCGCGGCAAAGTCGATGCATCCAGCATCCTTTCAAGTGCGCGTGAACTTCGAGATCTATTCGGTATCGAACAGCTTGCGATTCTTGGGCAGATGTACCCCTACTACTTCGCTATGGTGCTGGGTGGCGCCATGCTTGCAGTAGCAGCACTACTGCGCCTGCTAAATCGAGCTGCGAATACCGATCAACATGAAGCGGAGGGCGCATTCTAATGACTTATGCCATTCTTCTAGGCGGTATCTTTATTGGCCTACCCATCGCTTTTGCCATCATCGCTGCACTGCTCTACTTCATGGCTGTGGGCGAATTCCCATACCATCTTCGCATCGTGGCAACACAGATGTTTGGTGGCATGGCCTCTTACCCACTATTGGCGATCCCTCTATTTATTCTTGCCGGCGAGCTGATGAATGAGTCGGGTATCACCAGTCGTATCATCGCATTTGCGAACGTTTTGGTCGGCAAAATGCGTGCCGGCTTAGCCATGGTGAATATCTGGGCTTCGGTCATATTTGCCGGTCTCTCTGGCTCTGCGGTTGCGGATACATCGGCGATTGGTCGTGTCTTTATTCCAGAGATGGAGAAGAAAGGCTACCCACGTGAGTTTGCTGCTGCCATTACGGCGGCCTCTTCCGTCATTGGTCCGATTATTCCACCATCGATTCCTGTCATCATCTATGCCCTGACTGTGACGGGTGTCTCGGTACCCGCGCTATTCATGGCCGGTGTGGTTCCCGGTGTAATGCTTGCGATCTTCCTTTCGGTCTACGTCTACTTCTTCAAAGGCCACTACGAGAAGCAGGGCACAGAGCACGAACTTGGCGAAAAGCAGAGCAACTCTCGCGCCCTGATCCAAGGGATTATTCCTCTATTGATGCCTGTCTTCGTGGTTGGCTCAATACTGATGGGGGTCGTGACGCCAACGGAAGCGGCCAGCTTTGCCGTGGCCTACGCCCTGTTTGTCGGAATCTTTGTCTTCAAAGAGCTGAAAGTCTCTAAACTGGCCGGTCTTTTCGCCCGAGCGATGCGCGACAGCTCGATCATCATGGTCGTTATCGGTGCGGTTGCTGCTGCTAACTGGTTGATGAACTACAACCGCGTTCCCAACATGATCACTGACTTCGCCTTGGAGTACATGACGGTTCAGTGGATGTTCTTAGTCGGCGTCATCATTCTCTTCTTAGTGGTCGGTCTGTTCCTAGAGGGCATCGCGGCAATGTTGGTACTGGTGCCGATTCTGCACCCAATTGCTGTGAGTCTAGGCGTCGACCCAACTCACCTTGGCATCATAATTATCTTCAACCTAATGATTGGCTTGATCACACCACCAATGGGACTCTGCCTGTTTGTCGCGGACTCCATCGCTAAGGTCGGTATGGCGAAGCTGAGCAAGGTGATTTTGCCGCTATTCTTAGTGGAGCTTTTAGTTCTTATTATTATCACGTTCGTTCCAGATTTGGTGATTGGATTACCAACAGCACTGGGCTTGCTGTAAAGGATGACAGCTATGAAGCAACTTAAACTGGGTTTAATCGGTAACTCAATCTCACAATCGCGTGCCCCTTTCCTGCACAAGATGTTGGGCGATATCTATGGCTTTGATGTCTCTTACGACTTGAAGGATCCGGGTCAAAGTGACAAAGAGGCATTTAAAACCATGCTTCAATCACTTCGTAATGATGGATTTACCGGTTGCAACGTCACCTTCCCCTTCAAATCCATTGCCGTTGAGTTCGTTGATGAGCCCGATGAAGCGGTACGTGAAGTAGGTGCAACCAATACACTCTACCTAGCCAATGGTGCTGTAAAGGCAACAAACACGGATTACACCGGTTTTATTCACGGCTACAAAGCTCAACGTGGTGACAAGCCAGCAGGTGAAGTACTGATGCTAGGCGCCGGCGGTGTCGGTCGAGCGGTTGCCTTTGGACTCTTCCATTGTGGCGCAACTAAGCTGAACATCTTTGACCTAAATGTTGAAGGGGCTGAAGCGTTAGCGGCTGCGGTACGGGCTAAAGGCTATAACGCTGAAGTGATCTCTAAAGAGCAGCTAGCCGAAACAGCTAAAGCCGCCAACGGGTTGGTCAACTGCACACCCGTTGGACATTACGCTACACCTGGCATTCCACTAGACCCAGAACTATTTGGTGGTCAAGAGTGGGCGTTCGATGCGGTCTATGTCCCACTAGAAACTGAGTTCCTAACGGCCGCTCACGAAGCGGGTTTGGATATCGTCAGTGGCTTTGACCTCTTCTTCCATCAAGGCATTGATGCGTTTGATACCTTTGCTGGTATCAAAGCGGATGGGCATGAAGCGTTGGGACGTTTTATTGAAGAGTTTGATATTCAGAGCACGTTTATTAAATTAAAATAGTTTGCCATCGCTCCGGTGACTGGTTTTAACCAGTCATCCGCTTTATCAGCACCTGCTAATTCTGAGCGTAACAAGAATGCGGATGACAGGCTGAAGCCTGTCACCAATGTTACTCATAATGAGTCGATTACTACTCCGTGGATCAGCTTTATAGAGACCAGCAGCAGTCCGACTTCTACTAAGCCAAAGAACCATCGATCCTTCAAAATCTTAGTCAGCTTAGCCCCCATAAAGGTACCCAACAGTGCACTGGGCACCATCCAAAGCGCCAGCGTTAAATCCTCTGTGGAGTAGCCACGAAGCGCTAGGTAGGGTGGCAGTTTTGAGAGGTTGATCACAGCAAAGAAGAGCGTTGCTGTCCCGGCAAACACCAGTTTCTCCAGTTTTTGTGGCAGAACATAGACCTGAAAGGGTGGGCCACCAGTATGGGAGATAAACGAGGTAAAACCGGAAATGGTGCCCCAGATCCAACCGCCCACTTTGGTCGGTTTTTTCGCCTCTTTTACTTGGCGCTTTCCAAACCAGATATAGGAGACAAACGTGAGGCCCATAATACCGATCAGCAGGGCGACAAACTGATCAGAGACAATGGATGCCGTTGCCCAACCAATAAACACCCCTAGCAGACCCGCGGGGATAAGATTTTTCAGATTGATCATTGAGAAGTGTTTTCGATAGAGCCACACCGCCACCATGTCACTGATGATATAGATGGGTAGCAACAGAATGGCACCCGTCATAGGTGACATCACTAGGGAGAGGATCGGCACCGACAACATAGCAATGATGGGCAATCCACCTTTTGATAGGCCAACAAACCAGGCGGCAATCAACGCAATGACAAAGGCTGTACTTCCAAATTCAATCAATTAGGGAAACCTGCACTGAACATAAAGAGCTTCAAAGTATACGGCTCTTTTTCAATCTATGTACAAAAGATGTTGCACTCATGCGGCAGGATCTTAGACTAGGAAGCCTGCGAATAAGTCCATAGCATCTCAGCGAGATCTGAAATGTGTAGATACAAGGCGCTTTTTGCCGCTAATGGCCGTAGTCCTTAGCAAGAAGAGCAACACAGTAGATGCACATTACAGGTCACGCCCTGCGGGGCTTACAGTCAAATCCATCTTCAGCGTTGTGCTTTCTCGACTTAGCCCGCTAGGCCTTCGAAAACACGCCTTGATAATGAATTTGACTGTAAGCCTGAGATGCCATGGACTTGTTCGCAGGCTTCCAAAGCGACCAGTTCTCTGGCAAACAGTTAAGGATAGAACCATGGCAAAAATACTTCTGCTTCACGGCATCAACCACGCAATGTTCGGCAAGCGTGACCCGAAACATTACGGCACCTTTACGCTGCAAGATATCGAATCGGCCGCAGCTAATTGGGCTGCTGAGCAGGGGTGTGAGCTTGAGTGCTACCAGACAGACATCGAAGGTGAGCTGGCACGCAAAATTCATCAAGCCTTTTTGGAAGATGTTGATGCGATCGTTATCAACGCAGGTGCTTGGACTCACTACAGCTACGGTCTCACCGATGCGTTGGCGATATTCAAAGACAAAGGCCCTATCGTTGAGGTGCACATGTCCAACGTTCATGCGCGTGAGGAGTTCCGACATAAATCGGTCTTCTCACAGGTCGTTATTGGTCAGATATCAGGCTTTGGCTTGACCAGCTACAAGTTGGGTATTACCGCAGCAGCGGACGCACTTAAAGGAGCCTGATTGCATGAAAGGTTGGTGTCCAGTTTGTGAAACTCGACGCCCTATTCAACGTGAAGAGGGTATGGGCACTGACTACATTTGTACAAGGTGCAAAACAAAACTGTCACTCAGTGGTAAGAATCAAATTCTTATCTTGCCGTTTTTTTTAGCCGTTCTATGGTTAATTATCACTACGGTGTTTACCGAGAGAGAGGCTTTTAATGCTTATGAAATAGCTGCTCTACTGTTATCAATCCCACCTTTTGCACTTTATGCTTTGCGCTTCATCACTTTTGAAAAAAATCAAAGATCAGTAGCTTCTGCAGATAGCAATTTAGCCTTTAAAGATACCCCCCAACGGTAACCCCCTAATGAGCCATCACTTCTGACCGCACGATGGCATGGCACCCAATAAGCAATGTTATTTGCACCCAGTGCTGATCCAACCGCACGAACGGCTTTTGGCTTTTTAATGTTCAAAGCAAGCTGAGAGTAGCTCACTGTATCACCCTCTGGAATCTGACAAACAGCCTGCCATACCTCTTTTTGAAATTCTGTACCGATCACCCATGCTGAAGGTTTGGGTTGATGACAAAAACTCCCAAACAACTCAACCGCCTTCTCATTCGAGATGTACCAGTTTGCGTTGGCAAATCGTTTGCTTAAATCATCCCAACCACAAACCTCATCCCCTTCATAAAACCCAAGAAAAAGGAGACGGTCGTTAAACCATGCAGATCGAGCCACACCAAACTCAGTCCTTATGTCGCCCGTTAATATATCGAGCTGAGAACCTTGATTTTGTAGATGAGCTTTCGGTAACGCTATTAATTCCAAATGACTCATGACTAACCCCGCTAACTTTCTTCGACTCGCTGTTATTAATTGTTAACCCAAACGTCACCAAACTGTCATGTTTAAGGCGTTTAATCACGCTACTAAATTGATAAACAATAAAAAGGTAGCTGCACAATGAATCATAGTGATGCGCTAGTAAGAATGCACCATCGTGGCTTTAACGTTTCTGAGCTTAAAAACCAACCTAATATTGACCGCACCGATCTTGATGCTGCGTTGAAAAAGATCGAACGCGAGCATGAAACCTCTAAAAGAGGTCTAGCTCAACACTCGCAAGCCAGCTTTGCGATGCGACTTTAGACGCTAATTGCTCCAATAGCCCCTCATCTTCGTAGATTAATTGGACTTACACGAACCTTTGGTTATAAACTTATTCGATCGGGCGCTCTAAGCTAAATTTAGCTCCATAAGAGCAAACGAAAGTTCATGAATTGAGGTGGATATAATGAAAAAGACTCTACTTGGCCTAACAGCCGCTGCTCTTATGGTTCCTGCAACTGCAATGGCTGAGCGTGATGGCGCAACTGTATACAACACATACTGTCTAGCTTGTCACATGGTTGGCGTTGCTGGCGCTCCTAAAATGGGTGACGCTGCAGCATGGGCTCCACGTGCCGCTAAAGGTATCGATGCGCTTCTAGCGACTGCTAAGACGGGTATCAACGCAATGCCTCCAATGGGTACTTGCATGGATTGTTCTGATGCTGAACTTCAGGGCGCTATCCAACACATGCTAGATTCCTCTAAATAAGTTTTAGACGTCTCTACAAATAACCGGCCTAGTGCCGGTTTTTTGTTTTCTGGCATACAATAGCGGCTCTTAAAAACTCTCGGGGTACAGCTTGTCTGATCTAATCTGGTGGCAATACCTTCTCATTGCACTCATCTTTGTCTGGAGCGGCTTTGTTCGAACCGGCCTTGGCTTTGGTGGTGCCGTACTCGCCCTACCGTTTCTGCTGTTAATCGTTGATGATCCCCTCATCTTTCTGCCCATAATCGCCGTGCACCTGCTCATCTTTTCAGGGGCTATTACGCTGGGGAATCATTTCAAAGCGAAGCGTTTGGGAACCAGTGGGCTCAAAGAGAATGTCGATTGGCCCTATCTGAAGAAAACCCTAAAAGTGATGATTATCCCGAAGCTGATTGGGGTATTCGGGCTCTTAACACTGCCCAACGAGATCATGTCTGGGCTAATTTTTGTCATCGTCATCGTCTATTCAATTGGTTACATTCTTAATAAACCCTTTAAAAGCAACTCCGCTTGGATCGATAACCTCTTCTTAATGCTGGGAGGCTATGTCAGTGGTACTTCTTTGATTGCAGCGCCACTGGTCATGGCCGTCTACGCTAGCCATGTCGCTAAAGAGCAACTGCGCGATACTCTGTTTGTTCTCTGGTTCATTCTGGTGGTTATCAAGATGGGATCCTTCTTTGTCGTAGGCGTCGATCTGCAGTTAATCCACCACCTCTGGTTGCTGCCCTGCGCATTCATCGGCCACCTTCTTGGGCAAAAGCTGCACCGCTATCTGGTCAAGACCGATTCAGCCCGTTTCTTCAAAATTATTGGCACAGTACTGATCATTACCAGCACCATAGGTATTGCACGGACCTTTGCTTAAGGACAGGGTATACTACAAAACTTGTTCGCAGGTTCCCTAAATTTAAGGACTGAGTAATCATGGCAGAAAGCAAACAGACAACTGACTTCGAAGGCTCCCTAAAACGGTTAGAAGCCCTGGTTTCAGAGATGGAGAAGGGGGATCTCTCTATCGAAGAGGCACTAAAATCCTTTGAAGAGGGGATCAGCCTGACCCGCGAATGCCAAAAAATTCTGCAATCGGCCGAACAGAAAGTCGTGATGTTGACGGAGCAATCCGGCGAGCTGGTAGAACAACCGTTTAACGAATCTGAACAAACCTAATGCCACAACCAATGCTAGCTCTGTACCGACAGAGAGTTGAAGCTGAGCTCAGTCGACGTTTAGCTGAACGTAACGGGATTGACCCTAGCCTTCATCAGGCGATGCACTACAGCCTGATGAATGGAGGCAAGCGCCTTCGTCCCACGCTGGTCTACCTGGCCACTGAGTTACTAGGTGGACAAATTGAGCAAGCGGATACGGCCGCGTGTGCTTTGGAGTGCGTTCATAGCTATTCACTGGTGCATGATGATCTACCGGCTATGGATAATGATGAGCTGCGCCGCGGCAAACCAACCTGCCATATCCAGTTCAATGAAGCGACCGCCATATTAGCCGGTGATGCACTGCTAACCTGGGCATTTGAACTGCTCAGTCAGCCTATTGATGCACTACCAGCGTCCACTCAGTTACAGATGGTTCATACCCTAGCTAGATGCAGTGGTGATCTGGGTATGGTTGATGGCCAAGCCTTTGACCTAGGCTCAGAGGGTAAAAGACTGAGTCTAGAGCAGCTGAAAAGCATGCACGCAGCTAAAACGGGCGAACTCATTCGTGCAGCTCTTCGTTTAGGCGCTTTAGCCAGTGGTAATGCTACCGATACGGATCTAGAGGCACTCGATCGTTACGCGCAAAAGATTGGACTAGCATTTCAGATTCAAGATGACATCTTAGATATCGAAAGCACCACAGAACAACTGGGCAAACCCCAAGGTTCTGATGAAGAGAGAGACAAAGCCACCTACCCTGCACTTATTGGGCTTACTCAAAGCAAGCAGTGGTTGAATGAATTGCACCAACAGGCGATTGAAGCTCTAGAAACCTTCGGTGAACGTAACCAGTCATTAATAGCCCTTGCTGATTTTGTCATTGCCCGTAACCATTAATGATTACTGATATCCCCACACAACGTCCTGCGACTCCACTGTTGGACCAGATTGACTCCCCTTCAGATTCAAAAGGGTTGAATCTGGGCCAATTACAGCAGCTAGCGGATGAGTTACGTCTCTATCTGCTCTTCTGTGTCGGTCAGACTGGGGGACATCTTGGTGGCGGACTCGGGGTTGTCGAACTGACACTAGCGCTTCACCAGCTATTAGACACACCAGACGATCATCTGGTTTGGGATGTAGGTCACCAAGCCTATCCGCACAAAATTCTGACGGGTCGTCGTGAGGCGATGCTTAACATACGGCAACGAGAGGGGCTTACTCCCTTTCCCGATCGAGCTGAGAGTATTTACGACTGCTTTGGCACTGGGCACTCCAGCACCTCTATCAGCGCCGTTCTAGGTATGGCGATTGCCGACAAACTGCAAGGCAATGATCGTAAATCGGTGGCTGTTATAGGTGATGGGGCTCTGACGGCTGGTCAGGCCTTTGAAGCACTCAACCACGCAGCACATACTGATGCGAATCTACTCGTCATTCTGAACGATAACGACATGTCGATCTCGCCCAACCAAGGGGGATTGGCCACCTATCTAGCCAAGAATCTACGTGAGCAAGCACCCACTAACCCTGTGATGCCTCTATTTGAAGCACTGAACTTTGAATACTCTGGCCCTATTGATGGTAATGACCTGAGCCAATTAATCCCTGCCCTTAAGCAGTCATTGAGCCAAACAGGGCCTCAATTCCTGCATATTAGAACTCGTAAGGGGTTTGGGTTTAAGCCAGCTGAAGAGGATCCGGTCGGCTATCACGCCATCACTAAACTGGAAAAACCATCAGAGATCAGTGCTCCTAATCTGAAATACAGCGATCAGTTTGGCCAATGGATCTGTGAAACTGCTTCAAGTGACCCTCGAGTAGTCGCGATTACCCCGGCCATGAGGGAGGGTTCTGGCCTTGTGCAATTCGCTGACCAATACCCAACACGTTACTTTGATGTTGCCATTGCAGAACAGCACGCAGCCACCTTTGCAGCCGGCCTTGCGGTAGGTGGGATGAAACCGGTTCTGGCAATCTACTCAACTTTTTTGCAGCGCGCTTTGGATCAGGTCATCCACGATATCGCCCTGCAAAATCTCGACTGTTTGATCGCTGTAGATCGTGCAGGATTGGTTGGGGAAGATGGTCCAACCCACTCAGGTATCTTCGATATCCCAATGCTTCGCTCGCTACCCGAGGTTGTCATTATGACGCCCTCCACACTGGATGAGCAGCAGCAGATGCTGACTCTAGGCTACCAATACAATGGCTGTGCTGTGGTCCGCTACCCTCGAGGCGAAGGCGTTAAGAGCAGAACTCCATTAGCGTCCTTAGCCATGGGTCAAAGCCGGTTGGTAAGAGTTGGCAAAGGTGGCGTCATACTCAACTTTGGCCCTCTGTTACCAGCAGCCGAGCAGGTCGCTGATCAGTTGGATCTTGGCTTAATCGATATGCGCTTCGTCAAACCACTCGATGAAGCTATGCTTGAAGAGCTAGTGAATACTTACTCTCACTTTATCACCCTGGAAGATGGGGCTATTGCGGGCGGAGCGGGCAGTGCTGTGAATGAGTGGCTGACTCATAATGGCCAGAACTTACGTTGTCTTAACCTTGGCATTCCCGATCGTTGGATTGAGCATGCGACTCGGGATGAACAGTTACAAGATGCCGGCTTAGATGCTGACTCAATTCGAGAGCAGATAGAGCACTTTCTACAGACCTAAAAAAACCCCAGCACTGCTGCTGAGGTTTATCAATGCACCAAATCAGTACCAACCTATGCCATTAAGCATCCGGTTTGAAATGCACTTCGCTCATCATATGACCGAGTTTACCCATTTTCGTCTCTAGGTAGTGCTCGTTGTAGCGGTTCTTACCGACTTGCAGTGGCACACGCGACGAGACATTCACACCATACTCTTCGAGTGCAGCGACTTTACGCGGGTTGTTGGTCATTAAGTTAACGCTCTTAACACCGATCGCATCCAACATTGGCTGACACATTGAGTAGTTACGCATATCAGCGGCAAAGCCTAAGCGCTCATTGGCCTCTACCGTGTCACAGCCAGAGTCTTGCAGGTTGTAGGCTTTGACCTTATTCAAAAGACCGATACCACGGCCCTCTTGGCGTAGGTAGAGCAGAACGCCTTTGCCCTCTTCGGTAATGCGCTTTAGGGCCTCTTGCAGTTGAAAGCCACAGTCACAGCGCAAGCTGAACAAGGCATCACCTGTTAGACACTCTGAGTGCATGCGGGCTAGAACGGGTTCGTCACCTGCAACATCACCGTATACCAGCGCGATGTGCTCTTTACCGCTCTCGACCTCTTCGAAACCAACCATACGGAATACACCCATAGGCATTGGCAATTTACATTCCGCTATCAGTTTAATATCCAAAATCTTATCCTCAATTCGATGCATCCTTGCATCTTTACCTCTGAATTAGTGAAAGGTATTACGACCAGATCACTAAAGCAGATTGCTATACAGCATAGTTTACCGCTTGCACGACCCCTAGCGCCATTAATCCGGCCAATAGATCATCCAACATAATACCTAGGCCGCCAGAGACGCGTCGGTCTGCCCAGCCTATCGGCCAGGGCTTCCAGATATCGAATAGACGAAACATAACAAACCCGAACACGACCCACTCCCAGCCCGCCGGAAGCGCAATAAAGGTAATCCATAGGCCAACAAACTCATCCCAGACAATGCCGCCATGATCATGAACACCCAGATCCTCTGAGGTTTTGCCACACAACCAGCAACCCAATAGAAAGGTCACCAACATCAATAGAAGATAGGGTATCAGTGCCCAATCGTTGAATAGGTACCAAATAGGAATGGCCGCAAGCGTACCGAAGGTACCGGGTGCTTTTGGCGCGGCACCACTACCCAAACCAAAGGCTAAAAAGTGAATGGGGTTTCGCCAGATACTGGCAGGCACTCTATTCATGTTCGTTTCCAAAATGGTTGAAACCCAATGAGGCAGGCAGAGGCACAGGTTCGCCCGATTTCAACAGTGTGATCCCTGTTTGTTGAGTGATCTTGCCTACTAGAGTCAGGGGTAGTGCTAGACGTTCACTGATTTGTTGAAGTTCAGGCACTCTATCCTGTGGAAGTGTAAAGCAGAGTTCAAAATCCTCACCGCCTGAAAGCGCCCATCTCTCTGCCAAATCTGGGGCAAGATCTTTAATGTCGGCTGATAGAGGTAGTGACTCAGTATGGATCTCTGCCCCAACACCCGAAGCGGTTAATAGATGCCCAAGATCCGCTAATAGACCATCCGACACATCCACGGCTGAATTCGCAATTCCACGCAGCGCCTCACCCAGCGCAAGTCGTGCCGTTGGCCGGTAGTAGCGTTCAAGTAGGTAATCAGACCCACTTTCACACTCAGCAGTTAATAGCGCTAATCCGGCTCGGGAATCGCCTAGAGTGCCGCTGACCACAATGGCGTCGCCCAATTGTGCACCGCTACGTTTAAGCGCCATGCCTAACGGAACCTCTCCATGCACCTGAGCCGTAAACACTTGTTGTTGCCCTGAGGTGGTATCCCCGCCGACCAATATCAGTGAGTAGTGATGACAGGCCTCTGCTAAACCTTTTGAGAAGGCTGCTAACCACTCTCGCGTAGGCCCATTCAGTGTACAGGCAAGTGTCAGCCATTTGGGGGATGCCCCCATTGCCGCCAAGTCGCTGACACTACTGGCAACTAATCGCCACGCCAAATCTTCTGGATCGATGTCCGGTAGAAAATGAACACCTTCAACCAGCGTATCGACAGAGATAGCGAGTTCGGTATGGGGACTGGACGTTAACAGAGCGCAATCATCACCAATGCCGAGTTGAACACTGGGATGATCGCCACTGATGGAGTCAAAATAGCGGCGAATCAGATCGAATTCGCCTGGCATTACTTACCGCGGTTGGCTTTGATCTCGACAGCGCGGACTTTTTGCGCCAGCTTATCGAGGACGCCATTAACGTACTTGTGGCTCTCGGTTGCCCCAAAAATTTTCGCCAACTCAACGCTCTCGTTGATAGCGACTTTATAAGGGACTTCGATACGATTGATCAGCTCATAAGCACCGATACGAAGTACGCTCACTTCCACCGGATCTAACTCTTCGACGTTACGATCCAGATAGATGTTAAACGCTTGATCAAGCTCTGCTTTTTGCGCATTCACGCCTTGCAACAGTTCAGAGAAGAGCGGTACATCGGTTTCACTCATGTCGTTGTCGACACGAAAATGAGCCTCTACCTCATTCGTTGCGTTTTTCGTCAGCTCTTGAGAGTAGAGTGCCTGCAGCACAAAGCTGCGAGCGTTGCGACGCTTCTCTGTATTAGAGACTTTTTTGCGCTTAGGAGCCTGTTCTTCGCTCATCTTAAACCTCAAGTTGGCGAAGAAGACTCACCATCTCAACAGCTGATAGCGCGGCTTCAGCGCCTTTGTTACCTGCTTTCGTGCCAGAGCGCTCGATTGCCTGCTCGATAGAGTTCACTGTCAGAACGCCGTTTGCAACTGGGATATCAAAGTCGAGAGATACCTGGGCTACACCTTTAGACGCTTCGTTAGAGACGTACTCAAAGTGTGGCGTACCACCACGAATTACCGCACCCAGTGCGATGATTGCATCATCTTGTTTCTGTTGAGCGACGCGCTTAACCGCCAATGGAATCTCAAACGCACCCGGTACACGAACGATGCGGATATTATCTTCAGAAACGCCGTGGCGTTTAAGAACGTCGATAGCACCTTCTAATAGGCTCTCTACGACAAATGAATTGAAACGGCCAACAACGATTGTGTAGCGACCATTTGCAGCGACAAAATCGCCTTCAACTACTTTTACACTCATGATCTTTTACTCTGCAAAAGGGATGTATTCATCAATCTCAAGATCAAAGCCTGAGATTGCATTAAATTTCATTGGTGAACTGAGCAGGCGCATTTTGCCTACCCCAAGATCACGTAGAATCTGTGAACCAGTACCTACTGTCAGGTAAGCGCCGGACGCGCTGACATTCACTTTAGACGGTTTAGAACCACTGGTGATCTGGCTGATAGAGTCGCCAAGATCGATGCGATTACCACTATCCAGAAGCAGGGCAACACCCTTACCTTCTGCAGCGATACGCTCTAGTGCGCGACGCAGTGTCCACTTAGCTTCACTCTCCTCAGCTACGCCAACCACGTCACGCAGAACTTCAGAGCGGTTGTGTACACGAACCATAGTCGGCTCATCAGCACTGATATCTCCTTTGTGAAGTGCAAGGTGGGTACAGCCGAGGATCTCATCGTTATAGGTCGTGTAATTAAACTGACCGTAATCTGTCTCCAGTGAACCTGTGTCTGCCACCGTCACTGTCTGCTCATTAGTCGTACGGTAGTGGATTAGATCCGCAATAGTACCGATCTTCAAACCGTGCTCTTTGGCAAAGATCTCAAGGTCGGGACGACGCGCCATGGTGCCATCTTCGTTCATCACTTCGACGATCACAGACGCTGCGCTCATACCTGCCATACGAGCCAAATCACAACCCGCTTCTGTATGACCTGCACGGCTTAATACACCACCTGGCTGTGCCATCAATGGGAAGATGTGACCTGGCTGAACGATATCCTCAGGTTTAGCATCACCACGCACGGCTGTACGCACAGTATGAGCACGATCAGCGGCTGATATACCCGTGGTCACACCTTCAGCCGCTTCAATAGAGACCGTGAAGTTGGTGGAGTAGGCTGCACCGTTGCTCTGCACCATCAGCGGGAGGTTCAGACGTTCACAGTGTTCACGCGTCAAGGTAAGACAGATTAGACCGCGGGCATTCTTTGCCATGAAGTTGATGTCATCTGGACGCACCATTTCGGCCGCAATCACTAGATCACCTTCATTCTCACGATCTTCATCATCCATCAAGATAACCATCTTACCTTGGCGAATGTCGTCGAGTAGCTCTTCGACGCTGTTTAATTGCATATCCACTCCTAAATTAACGCCTGTGCATAAAGCCTGCAGAGGCCAACATCTCCAATGAAATCCCTTCACTGGACGATTCAGATTCCTGCTTCGTTTGAAGCAAACGCTCCAAGTAGCGAGCGATCATATCTACTTCGATATGAACACCATGCCCCACTTCATACTGACTAATGATCGTTGTATCTGCCGTATGAGGCACAATGTTGAGGTAAAAGCTGTGTTCATCAACGCTGTTCACCGTCAAACTTACACCGTCTATTGTAACCGATCCCTTCGGCGCGATATAGCGAGCTAACGAGCTAGGCATGTCGACGGCTATGCGCACTGAGCGGGCATCGCGCTCAATGGAAGCGATGCTACCCACAGCATCGACATGTCCAGAGACTAAGTGCCCGCCTAAACGGGTTGTTGGCAGCAGTGCTTTTTCCAGATTGACCGCTTCACCGGGTCGCAGATCCATCAATCGAGTATGTGCCAGACTCTCTTGCGAAACATCGGCCGTAAAATGTTGTTGATCATACTCAATCACGGTGAGGCAGACCCCATTGGTGGCAATACTGTCGCCTAACGCCACATCGGACATGTCCAATTGACCCGTTGCTAGGGTCAATCGAAGGTCGCCACCAACCTCTTGTTTGGCAGCGACGGTACCGATCGCTTCTATAATTCCGGTAAACACCTTCTGCTCCTAAACTGTCCAGGTCATGCGAAGATCATGACCAAACCGTCGGACATCTTTCAGTTTCATCTCGATCGCTTCAGACATCTCAGTTAATGGAAGCTCAGCTAGAGGGCGGGCATCAGACCCCATCAATTTAGGTGCCATATAGTGAACCAACTCATCTACTAACCCTGCTGCTAGCATGGCACCGGCTAACTGGGCGCCACACTCAACCAACACCTCATTACAGGACTCTTTTTCCGCCAAATAGCTAAGCAACTGTGGCAAATCGATACGCCCTGCTTCATTCGCTAGTTGAACCTGCTCAGCACCCTCAAGTGGGTTGCAGTTGTTTGCAGCGACAACCTGCAAGGTTCTGCCAGGCAGCGCCAGCATCTGTGCTGAGGCTGGCAGCCTGCCCTGCGAATCCAGTACCACGCGCAAGGGTTGACGACCTTCAGTCAGCGGCACAACCGATGCCGGCAACTGAGCTTCCCGAACCGTCAAAGCAGAATCATCTTGTAGAACCGATCCGACCCCGGTAATCACTGCACTACTGCGGGCTCGCAGTCGTTGCACATCGGCTCGCGCTTCAGGGCCAGTGATCCACTGCGACTCACCCGATGCCATGGCCGTTCGTCCATCAATACTGGTAGCAAGTTTCAATCTAACAAAAGGACGGCCGCGCTCCATTCTGGAAAGAAACCCAGGATTCAGTGCCCGCGCTTCACTCTCAAGTAACCCGGCAGCCGCATCGATGCCCGCCGCTTTCAACATTGCAATGCCTTTTCCGGCGACTTCAGGGTTTGGATCAACCATGGCCGCAACGACACGAGTCACTCCGGCGTCGATGAGTCCTTGAGAGCAGGGTGGCGTCCGACCAAAGTGGCTGCAGGGTTCCAGAGTGACATAGGCAGTCGCACCGGTTGCATCACCGGCCGCTTTTAACGCGTTGACTTCTGCATGGCCCTCACCGGCGCGCTGGTGGTAACCCTCGCCGATAATCACACCATCGCGCACCAATACACAGCCGACTCTGGGGTTAGGGTCTGTGGTGTAGGTGCCTTTAGCCGCCAGCTGTATGGCTCTTGCCATGTACTGGCGATCTTCGATCGTAAAACTCAAAGTAGCTCGTCTCCAAACAGATCTGGACTATCTGGAACCTGTGGCTCCTGTTTTTTCTGACGAGATTTACGACTCGGTTTCGATTTAGGTTCTGGTTGGGCGTTAGCCGTCAGTGCCGATTTCGAGGCACTTTTAGTCTCAACTACTTCGGGCTCAGCTAGACGCTCAATTTCAAGTTTAAACTCATTGATGTCTTGGAAGTCACGGTAGACCGAAGCAAAACGAACGTAAGCGACCTGATCAAGCTTACGCAGTTCAGCCATGACCGCTTCGCCGACCAGTTTTGACTCAATTTCACGCTCTCCCGGTGCACGCAAACGCTGCTTTACACGGTTCAAACAGGCTTCAATCTGTTCAATACTGACAGGGCGCTTCTCTAGGGAACGTGTAATACCTGAACGGAGTTTCTCTTCGTCGAACGGCTGGCGACTGCCATCATTCTTAATCAGACGCGGCATTAACAGTTCAGCCGCTTCAAAGGTGGTGAATCGCTCATGACAGCTCACGCATTCGCGACGACGACGAACCTGCTGACCTTCTGAGATCAGTCTTGAGTCGTTCACTTTGGTGTCCGATGCGCCACAGTAGGGACAATGCATATTGGCCTCTCAGTGCTGTTAAAAGAGCGAAAAAGGGCAGCTCAATGCTGCCCTCGATATTCTATGCGGTTGAGAGCGAACTCTCAAATCCACGATTAAGCGTAAACTGGGTACTTCGCGCAGATCGCTTTAACCTGCTCTTTCACGCGGTTGATCACATCATCATTGTCGATGTTCTCAAGCACGTCACAGATCCAGTTAGTTAGCTCAGCCACTTCAGCCTCTTTGAAGCCACGACGAGTAACGGCTGGAGTACCGATACGTAGACCTGAAGTGACGAACGGTGAACGTGGGTCGTTTGGAACCGAGTTCTTGTTCACAGTGATGTTAGCACGACCTAGTGCCGCATCAGCATCTTTACCGCTGTACTCTTTGCCAATTAGGCTCAGTAGGAATAGGTGGTCATCAGTACCGCCAGAAACGACATCAAAGCCACGCTGCTGGAATACTTCAGCCATCGCCTGTGCATTCTTAACAACCTGTGCTTGGTACGCTTTCCACTCTGGCTCCATCGCCTCTTTGAAGCAGACAGCCTTAGCCGCGATAACGTGCATCAATGGACCGCCCTGAGACTCTGGGAATACCGCAAAGTTCAGTTTCTTCTGCAGCTCTTCATCAGCGCGCGCAGATAGAATCAAACCACCACGTGGTCCGCCCAGTGTTTTGTGAGTCGTTGTTGTCACGACGTCAGCGTATGGCAGTGGGCTTGGGTAAACGCCAGCAGCCACTAGGCCTGCAATGTGTGCCATATCGACAAATAGGTATGCACCCACTTTGTCAGCGATTTCACGGAACTTAGCCCAATCAACGACACGCGAGTAAGCAGAGAAACCGGCAATGATCATTTTCGGTTTATTTTCTAGAGCAAGACGCTCAACTTCCGCGTAGTCTAGGTCACCGTTCTCATCAAGACCGTACTGGAAGGCATTGTAGATACGGCCTGAGAAAGAGACTGCAGCACCGTGAGTCAAGTGACCACCGTGTGCAAGGCTCATACCCAAAATAGTATCGCCGGCTTTACAAAGCGCCATAAATACAGCCGCGTTAGCTTGTGAACCTGAGTGTGGCTGAACGTTTGCAAACGTTGCACCGAAAAGCTCTTTAGCACGCTCAATCGCAAGCGTTTCTGCTTTATCAACGTACTCACAACCGCCGTAGTAACGTTTGCCTGGGTAACCTTCCGCGTACTTGTTAGTAAGAACTGAACCCTGCGCTTCCATAACACGTGGGCTGGTGTAGTTCTCTGACGCAATGAGCTCGATGTGCTCTTCTTGACGCGTCTCTTCAGACTGCATTGCTGCCCAAAGTTCTGCATCGTAGCTAGCGATGTTCATATCCTTACTAAACATGGAGATCCCCTGTATTGGTTCAACGATCTGACGACTTTGGCTGCAATCGAGAAGCCTGGTCAGCTCGAAAGATTTTGATGGCGCGCATTATAAGGCAAAACGGGTAGAAAAATCACTTGAAAAGCGATCAGGTCAACCTGCAATTGTTCTCAAGTTTAAGTGTGCCGCCCTGTGATTTGACCGCCCCCTATCTGGTATACTCTGCGCAACCTTTTTAAATGGGTCATGCAACGGCGTTGTAGCCCAGATATTTTGCTAGGAATCAACACATGGCACAGTTTGTCTACTCAATGAACCGCGTTGGTAAGGTGGTCCCACCTAAACGCGAAATTCTTAAAGATATCTCTCTATCCTTTTTCCCTGGCGCGAAGATCGGTGTCCTCGGTCTTAACGGTGCAGGTAAATCAACGCTGCTAAAAATCATGGCAGGCGTTGATCAGGATTACATCGGTGAAGCGCGCCCAATGCCCGGCATTAACGTCGGTTACCTACCGCAGGAGCCTGAGCTGGATGAGATAAAAACCGTTCGTGAAGTGATCGAAGAGGCGGTGGCCGATGTTAAAGGCGCTATGGCTGAGCTGGACGAAGTCTACGCAGCATACGCTGACCCAGATGCAGATTTTGATGCCCTAGCGAAACGCCAAGGCGAACTAGAGAACCTTATCACGGCCAAAGATGGTCACAACCTTGATACAGCATTAGAGCGTGCGGCCGATGCGATGCGTCTACCCCCTTGGGATGCTGAAGTTAAGCACCTTTCCGGTGGTGAGCGTCGCCGAGTGGCTCTGTGTCGTTTGCTGCTTGATCACCCAGACATGCTGCTACTCGACGAGCCGACCAACCACTTGGATGCCGAGTCGATCGCTTGGATCGAACGCTTCCTTCAGGAGTACCCAGGTACCGTGGTTGCGATTACCCACGACCGTTACTTCCTTGATAACGCAGCCGGTTGGATTCTTGAACTGGACCGTGGCCATGGTATTCCATGGGAAGGCAACTACAGCTCATGGCTAGAGCAGAAAGATGCACGTTTAGAGCAAGAAGCGAAACAAGAAGCGGCTCACCAGAAAGCGATCAAAGCGGAACTTGAGTGGGTTCGCCAAGGCGCTAAAGGTCGTCAATCGAAATCGAAAGCGCGTTTGAAGCAGTTCGAAGAGATGAACTCTAAAGAGTTTCAGACTCGTAACGAGACACAAGAGATCTACATTCCACCTGGCCCACGCCTAGGTGACAAGGTGATCGAACTGAATAACGTGACTAAGAGCTACGGCGACAAGTTGCTATTCGAGAACCTAAACTTCTCCATCCCACCGGGTGCAATCGTCGGCATCATCGGCCCTAACGGGGCCGGTAAATCGACTCTATTCCGCATGATTGCCGGTGAAGAGCAGCCAGATTCAGGCTCTGTAGAGCTTGGTTCAACAGTAAAGCTAGCTTACGTTAACCAGTCTCGTGAATTAGATGGCAACAAGACCGTATTCGAAGAGATCTCTGACGGTTCAGATATGATCACGGTCGGCAACTACACCACCCCCTCACGTGCCTATTGTGGTCGTTTCAATTTCCGCGGCTCCGATCAACAGAAGTTTGTGAAAGATCTCTCAGGTGGTGAGCGTAACCGTCTGCATATGGCGAAACTGCTTAAAGAGGGTGGCAACGTGCTGCTTCTCGATGAGCCGACTAACGACCTGGATATCGAAACGCTACGTGCGCTTGAGGAGGCGATTCTAGCCTTCCCAGGTTCTGCGGTAGTCATTTCCCACGACCGTTGGTTCCTTGACCGTATCTGTACTCACATGATTGCCTACGAAGGTGATTCACAGGTAACCTTCTTCGAAGGCAACTACACTGAGTACGCGGAAGACTACAAGAAACGCTTCGGCAAGGATCACCAGCCAGAGCGTATCAAGTATCGCCGCATGAGCTAAGCTCCTGCCACCATCAAAAAAGCCGCTTCTCAGCGGCTTTTTTTATCTCTCAATCCTGATCAAAAACCAGATCTGCCTTTCGGCTTCGTTCTACCACCGTTTTGGCGTTCGGAAGGTCGTTGTTCCAAGCTTTTTGCTCAGCCTGCTGTTGTGTGTAGCCATGATCTAACCAACGCTGGATCAGACGACGTTCCAGCTCTTCAAATGTGGGTGATGTGAACACTGTCAGATCAAAATAGGGGGCTAACTCTGACCAAGGCGCCTCGTCTAGTAGAAGGTAGTTACCCTCTACTACGACCACTTCACACCCTTTAGGCAGAAGACCCGCATCGATATGACTCGCCTCAATTGAGCGATCAAAAATTGGGTAACGTACATCAGCATCCGCTTGTTTAATACGTCGTACCAGGCTGATCAATCCCTCTACATCGAAGGTGTCTGGAGCACCCTTTCGATCTAAACGACCTCGTTCGATCAGGACCTCATTGGTTAGATGAAACCCATCCATTGGGATAACAGCGGCGTGTCCATCCCCTTTGGTGTTATTGTAAGTGTCGACCAGCTCCTCAGAGAGCGTCGACTTGCCGGCACCGGGCGGGCCAACCACAGCGATGACAACCCTTGTGCCAAGCTCATGATAATTGGTTAACCATGAGAGTAGATGTTGTACCTGTTGTGAAATCATCAATGCATACTCAGATTAGATAGAGTCCAGCGCTTCTGAGAGGCGCTCAACGGCGATGATCTTCATACCCGGAACGTTCTCTTTTGGCTTATTACCTTTGGGCACAATCGCACGAGTAAAGCCGTGTTTAGCCGCCTCTTTAATTCGCTCCTGCCCGTTTGGCACTGGACGAATCTCACCGGACAAGCCAACTTCACCAAAGACGATCAAGTCGGTTGGCAGTGACTTATCACGAAAACTGGAGACAATCGCCGTTAATAGCGCCAAATCCGCGCTGGTCTCCATGACTCGTATGCCGCCAACCACGTTGATAAACACATCTTGATCACCGGTCATTAATCCACCATGACGGTTCAATACCGCTAACAGCATCGCCAGTCGATTTTGGTCCATCCCCACGGCCACACGTTTAGGGTTGGAGTGGTGCGACGTGTCGACTAGTGCTTGAAGCTCGACCAGCATCGGACGGGTGCCCTCCCAGACGACCATCACGACACTGCCCGGCCTTGCATTATCATCACGACTTAGAAAGATAGAGCTGGGGTTCTTAACCTCTTTTAACCCCGTCTCGAGCATGGCAAACACACCCAACTCATTAACGGCGCCAAAACGGTTTTTATGGCTGCGCAGTGTGCGGAATCGGCTGTCGCTCTCGCCCTCTAGTTGCAGTGAACAGTCGATCATATGCTCAAGTACTTTGGGGCCGGCCAATGAGCCATCTTTGGTCACGTGGCCTACCAGAAAGATCACCGTGCCCGTCTGTTTGGCGTAACGCGTTAAATAGGCCGCACTTTCACGAACCTGAGATACAGAACCTGGTGCAGACTGGACATCGGAAACGTGCATCACCTGAATAGAGTCGATGACTAACACCTTAGGCTTGAGTTGATCCGCCACATCACAGATAGTCTCGACAGAGGTCTCAGAGAGCATCTTCAGATCCCCAACTGCTAGGCCTAAGCGTTTAGCACGCATGGCGACCTGTTGCAGTGACTCCTCACCGGTCACATAGAGTGCTGGCATATCGGCCACCAGTGCGGCCATGGTTTGTAACAACAGGGTCGATTTACCGGCACCGGGATGCCCACCGATCAACACGGCAGATCCAGGTACTAAGCCGCCCCCTAGGACTCGGTCCAATTCACCGATCTTACTGCTGATACGATCTGTCGCTTTCAGCTCCACCTCTGAGAGGCTCACCACTTTCGACTGACCCGCTTCACCGGCATAACCCTGACGACGCACGGCAGCCTGAGCACCACCTGCCGGTGCAGAGCCAAGACGCACCTCTTTCAATGAGTTCCAAGCTTTACAGGCAGTACATTGCCCTTGCCATTTACTGTAATCAGCTCCGCACTCGTCGCAGACGTAGGCTAACTTTGCCTTTGCCATATAAGGTTATTACTCCATAGAAGTTGCGTAAGGTTTGGATTACGCGTACAAAATGTCTATCTATTTTGCATTAAGCGTAGATCAATAAGAAGAGAAGGAAAGATAAATGAAATTGGAAACACAAGCGGTACACGCGGGCTATCAAATCGATCCAACCACCAAGTCGGTTGCGGTACCTATCTACCAGACAACCTCTTACGCTTTTGACGACGCACAGCATGGCGCTGACCTATTCGACCTTAAAGTAGTCGGCAACATCTATACGCGCATCATGAACCCAACGACTGACGTTTTAGAGCAGCGTGTCGCAGCGCTAGAAGGTGGCATTGCCGGTCTTGCCGTCGCTTCAGGTATGGCAGCGATCACTTACGCCATTCAGACCATTGCCGAAGTCGGTGACAACATCATCTCGGCCAGCGATCTTTACGGCGGTACCTACAACCTATTTGCACACACACTGCCACGCCAAGGCATTGAGGTACGCTTTGTAGCCAGCAATGACATAGCCGCCATCGAATCTAAAATTGATGCGCGTACCAAAGCGCTCTACTGTGAATCGGTTGGCAACCCATCGGGCCGTGTTGCAGACATCGAAGCACTGGCAGAGGTCGCACACCGTCACGGCATCCCGCTGATCTGTGACAACACCGTTCCAAGCCCTGCGCTTTGGCGTCCCATTGAACAGGGTGCCGATATCATCGTGACTGCTGCCACTAAATACATCGGCGGCCACGGCAACTCCATTGGTGGTGTGATTGTCGATTCCGGCAACTTCCCTTGGGCTGAGCACGCGGACCGCTTCCCACTACTTAACACACCAGACATCTCTTACCACGGTGTTGTCTACACAGAAGCCTTTGGTCCGGCTGCATTCATCGGTCGCTGTCGCGTAGTGCCTCTGCGTAATACCGGCGCAGCGATCTCACCAATGAACGTCTTCTTGTTGCTACAGGGCATTGAGACCTTGCCACTGCGTATGGAACGCATCTGCTCAAACGCACAGAAAATCGCTGAGTTCCTTGAGAATCACGATCAGGTAACTTGGGTGAAATACGCAGGCCTTGCCTCGCACCAAGATAACGCACTGGCTAAGAAGTACATGGACGGTAATGCGTCTGGTGTCATGAGCTTTGGTGTCAAAGGTGGACGTGAAGCAACGCGTAAATTCTACGATGCTCTGCAGATCTTCCTGCGCCTAGTGAACATCGGTGACTGTAAGTCACTCGCCTCTATCCCCGCCGAAACGACTCACCGTCAGTTGAATGCCGAAGAATTAGCCTCTGCCGGTGTTACTGAGGATATGGTGCGCCTATCGATCGGTATTGAGCACGTTGACGACCTGATTGCCGATCTTGATCAGGCATTAGCAAGCGTCTAATACGAAGAAGAGCCAACAAAAAGCCCGCTGATGCGGGCTTTTTACTGTTTACTCGATCTAATCGTGATCGCAGAAGGTACTGCAGGTGTGACCTTCAACCTGCTTGCCTTTCGCCTCAATCAGATTGACCGCATCGATAAAGGTAGGTCGGATTGTCTCTTTACTGCTGACTGTGAAGCCAAGATCACGCAATAGGCCATCACCGAGACCGTAGATCCAACCGTGCACATTAAGCTCTTGCCCCCGCGCCCAAGCATCGGTAACCGTGGTGGTGTTACAAACATTGAGCGCCTGCTCGACGACGTTCAGCTCACAAAGACGATCAACCTGGTAAGGTTTCGCTTCCCACTGACCGAGGAACTTGCGATGGTTGTAGTAGACATCACGAATGTGGCTTAGCCAGTTATCGATTAGGCCGTGACGCTCATCTTCCATAGAGGCAACGACACCACCGCATCCGTAGTGACCCACGACCATAATGTCTTTGACTTTCAATACATCGACTGCGTATTGAATCACCGACAGACAGTTCATGTCTGAGTGAACGACAAGATTCGAGACGTTGCGGTGAACAAACAGCTCGCCCGGCATGAGATCTACGATCTCATTGGCAGGGACGCGACTGTCAGCACAGCCTATCCAGAGATACTCCGGTGCTTGCTGTGCTGCCAAGGTTGCGAAAAACTCTGGATTAGCCCGGTGGATCTTTTCCGACCAGCCTCGGTTTTTTTCAAACAGCCCACTCAGTTTTTTCATCGTCTCTCGTCTACCGCAGTCTCAGTTTAATCCTGGTGCTTCTTATTTGTGGCGCTTCTTATTTATGGTAAGGGGCACTCAGCTCATGCACTGCATCGACAAAGATTTTGGCATGATCTGGGTTCACAAACTGGTGAATACCGTGGCCAAGGTTGAATACGTGACCGGTACCCGAACCGTAACCTTCAAGAATACGGCTCACTTCAGCGCGAATAGTATCAGCCGGCGCATAAAGTACCGATGGATCCATGTTGCCCTGCAGGGCCACTTTATCACCGACACGACGACGCGCATCTGCAATGTCTGTTGTCCAATCAAGACCCAGTGCATCCGCACCCGCATCAGCCATCGACTCAAGCCACTGACCGCCGTTCTTAGTGAACATGATCACCGGTACTTTGCGACCATCGTATTCACGAATCAGACCATCGGCGATCTTCTTCATGTAGTCGAGTGAGAAGGCTTGGTACATAGGACCGCTCAGAGCACCACCCCAAGTATCAAAGATCTGAACCGCTTGAGCACCGCTGCGAATCTGCTCATTTAGGTAGAGCGTGACCGACTCAGCAAGCTTATCCATCAATTTGTGGAGTACTTCTGGTTGTGAATACATCATCGCTTTGATGTGACGGAAGTCTTTAGAAGAGCCCCCTTCGATCATGTAAGTCGCCAGTGTCCATGGGCTACCAGAGAAGCCGATTAGAGGAACACGGCCGTTCAACTCGGAACGAATGGTCTTCACCGCATCCATCACGTAGCCAAGATCTTTGACTGGGTCTGGAACCGGAATCGCGTCAACGTCTGCCTCTGTGCGTACCTCTTTCTTAAAGCGTGGGCCTTCACCCGCTTCAAAGTAGAGACCTAGACCCATCGCATCTGGAATAGTCAGAATGTCAGAGAATAGAATTGCCGCATCCAGATCGAAACGCTCTAGAGGTTGAATGGTCACCTCACAGGCTAGATCTTTGTTCATGCAGAGTGACATGAAGTCACCCGCCTGGGCGCGTGTTGCTTTGTACTCAGGAAGGTAACGACCCGCCTGGCGCATCATCCATACTGGCGTGTAATCGACTGGCTCTTTCAATAGAGCACGAAGAAAACGATCATTTTTCAATTCAGACATGTTCGCAAATTCCTAAAAATAACTGCGCAGATTGTACCTGCTTTGAGCCTGTTAAGCAGTTAATAAAAAGCCGCTGGGGTCAGCGGCTTTTGATGTAGATCAGCGAGGATTAAACCTCTAGGTAATCAAGAATACCTTCAGCTGCGTTACGGCCTTCGTAAATCGCGGTTACGACCAGGTCAGAGCCACGCACCATATCACCACCGGCAAACACTTTAGGGTTTGACGTCTGGAACGGCAGGCGATCACCCTCTAGTGCAGCATCGACACGACCGTCTTGGTGAAGGTTGATACCGAAATCAGCCATCCAAGGCGCTGGGCTAGGACGGAAACCGAATGCAACCAATACCGCATCAGCAGGTAGGATCTCTTCTGAACCTTTGACCACTTCTGCGCGACGACGACCGTTCTCATCGGGCTCACCCATCTGAGTGGTAACCACTTTGATACCGGTTACTTTGCCGTTCTCACCAACCACTTCAACGGGCTGACGGTTAAACATGAAGTTGACGCCCTCTTCACGCGCGTTTTCGACTTCGCGCTTAGAGCCTGGCATATTCTCTTCGTCACGGCGGTAAGCACAGGTTACGCTCGCCGCTTTTTGACGGATCGAGGTACGGTTACAGTCCATCGCAGTGTCACCACCACCAAGCACAACAACTCTCTTACCTTCCATGCTGATGTATTCAGAAGCATCTTTCTCGTAGCCACGGCAGTGGTTTACGTTAGAGATCAAGAAAGGCAGTGCATCGTAAACACCGTCAAGGTCTTCACCTGGGAAACCACCCTTCATGTAGGTGTAAGTACCCATGCCAAGGAAAACTGCATCGAACTGATCAACCAGTTCCTGCATCGTGATGTCTTTACCCACTTCAGTGTTCAGTTTGAACTCAACACCCATCGCTTCGAAGATCTCACGACGCTGAACCATGACATCTTTCTCAAGCTTAAACTCAGGAATACCGAAGGTCAGTAGACCGCCGATCTCTGGGTTACGATCGAATACCACTGGCTTAACGCCGTTACGCGCAAGGATGTCGGCACAACCAAGACCTGCAGGGCCTGCACCGATGACAGCAACCTTCTTATCAGTCCAGGTTACATTGGACATGTCTGGACGCCAGCCCATAGCAAAAGCGGTATCCGTGATGTACTTTTCTACCGAACCGATGGTCACTGCACCAAACTCTTCGTTGAGTGTACAAGCACCTTCACAGAGGCGATCTTGTGGGCAGACACGGCCACACACTTCTGGCAGTGAGTTTGTCTGGTGCGACAGAGTAGCCGCTTCAAACAAGTTACCCTCTGATACCAGTTTCAACCAGTTAGGGATGTGGTTGTGTACCGGACACTTCCATGAACAGTATGGGTTACCACACTCAAGACAACGGTGTGCCTGTGCATTAACGTCCTCTTGTTCAAACGGCTGATAGATCTCAGCAAACTCGCCACGGCGTACTTCTGCTTCGATCTTTTCTGGGCCCTTACGGCCTACTTCAACAAACTGAAAATTGTTGTGAAGACGGGTAGTCATAGTCCCACCTCTTGTCTAAGCCCAGACGCATCTGGGCGATAATCTAATAAACCTAAATCTTACTCTGGAGCGTGTGTCATGCTGTTTAGCAGAACATCTAGGCTCGCCGCTTTTGGCTTAACCAGCCAGAAACTGCCGAGGAAATCTTCGTAGTTATCAAGAATTTCCTGACCCCACGCACTGCCCGTTTCACGAACGAATTCGATGATCACTGAGCGTAGGTGGTTTTTGTACTGCTCCATGTGCTCGGTGTGGATACGGTGAATATCAACCAATTCGTGGTTGTACTTATCCACGAAGCTACGATCTTTATCCAGTACATAAGCGAAACCGCCCGTCATACCTGCACCAAAGTTGTAACCTGTATCACCCAGAACCGTTACCAAACCGCCTGTCATGTACTCACAACAGTGATCACCGGCGCCTTCAACCACGGCGTGTACACCTGAGTTACGAACACCGAAACGTTCACCTGCACAGCCCGCTGCGAACAACTTACCGCCTGTTGCACCGTATAGACAGGTGTTACCGATAATCGCAGTCTCTTGTGAGGCGTAAGTCACTTCTGAGAATGGTTTGATGACGATCTTACCGCCCGCCATGCCTTTACCAACGTAGTCGTTCGCATCACCCTCTAGAAGAAGGTTCTGACCACCGGCGTTCCAGACACCGAATGATTGACCTGCATGGCCACGGAACTTAAAGGTAATTGGGTTGTTTTCCATGCCCAAGTTGCCGTGTTTCTTAGCGATAGCACCCGAGGTGCGTGCGCCCACTGAACGGTCACAGTTAGTGATTGTCAGTTCAAACTCACCGCCGGCTGCTGAATCGATTGCAGCTTGCGCCATCGCTAACATGTCAGTGTTTAGACGGCCTTCATCAAACGGAACGTTGCGCTCTTGCTGAACCGTCTGTGGACGATCTGCTGGCACACCGGCATCGCTGATGAGTGGCGAAAGATCCAGTGATTTCTGACGATCTGTTTTGCCTTCAATGATCTCTAGTAGATCAACACGGCCAACCATCTCTTCGACAGTGCGCAGACCCAGCTGAGCCATGATCTGACGAACCTCTTCTGCCACAAAGCGGAAGTAGTTCTTAACCATCTCTACAGTACCGCGGAAGTGATCGCTACGTAGACGATCATTCTGCGTCGCAACACCGGTCGCACAGTTGTTCAAGTGACAGATACGTAGGTACTTACAACCCAATGCAACCATTGGCATGGTACCGAAACCGAAGCTCTCTGCACCCAGTAGCGCGCCTTTAACAACGTCTAGACCCGTTTTCAAACCACCGTCTGTCTGCAGACGAATCGCACCACGCAGGTGGTTACCGCGCAGTGACTGGTGAGTATCGGCTAGACCAAGTTCCCAAGGTGAACCTGCGTAGTGAATCGATGTTAGAGGTGATGCCGCAGTACCACCGTCGTAACCAGAAATTGTGATCAAATCTGCGTAGGCTTTTGCTACACCACAGGCAATGGTACCGACACCTGGACGAGAAACGAGCTTCACAGAGACCAGACCTTCAGGATTCACCTGTTTAAGGTCGAAAATAAGCTGCGCCAAATCCTCGATCGAGTAGATATCGTGATGCGGTGGAGGCGAGATCAATGTCACACCTGGCACCGAGTAACGTAGGCGCGCGATTAGGCTGTTAACCTTACCACCTGGTAGCTGACCACCTTCACCTGGTTTCGCGCCCTGAGCCACTTTAATCTGCATAACATCAGCATTCACCAGGTATTCCGGTGTCACACCAAAACGGCCCGATGCGATCTGCTTGATCTTAGAGCGCTTAATGGTGCCGTGACGGACAGGGTCTTCACCACCCTCACCTGAGTTAGAGCGACCGCCCAGTTCGTTCATAGCAACAGCTAGAGCTTCATGCGCCTCTGGAGAGAGTGCACCGAGCGACATTGCCGCTGTATCAAAACGTGGGTAAATCGCTTCAGCGGGTTCTACTTCATCAATACTAATCGGAGTGACATCTTTAAGCTTAAGCATGTCACGAATCGTCGCGATGCCACGTTCGTTAACCAGTTTAGCGTAACGGTCGTAGTGCTTCTGATCACCCGACTTAACCGCTTCGTGGATTGCTTGTACCACGTCTGGGTTGTAAGCATGGTACTCACCACCAAACTTGTACTTCAGTAGACCGCCATCAGTGATTGGCTTACGTGCGATGAAGGCTGTTTTAGCCAACGCCGCTTGGTCCTCTTCAAAGTGAGCAAATTTAGAGCCCTGAATACGGCTAGTAACCCCTTTGAAACAGAGATCAACCACTTCATCACTAAGACCGATCGCTTCAAACAACTGAGCACCACGGTACGACGCGATGGTCGAGATACCCATCTTAGACAAGATCTTGAACAGGCCTTTATCAATACCTTTACGGTAGTTCTCATGGCTTTGTAGAGCATCTTGTAGCATCTCACCAGTGCGACAAAGATCAGTCAGCACACGGTAAGCCAAGTATGGGTAGACCGCGGTTGCACCAAAACCGAATAGCACTGCGAAGTGGTGTGGGTCACGAGCTGTACCCGTCTCTACAATGATGTTGGCATCAGTACGGATACCAGTATCGATTAGACGGTGGTGAACAGCACCCGTCGCCATTGCTGCATGGATAGGTAACTTACCCTTCTCGATGTTGGCATCCGATAGGATGATGATCGATTTTCCAGCACGAACCTCAGCTTCAGCCTTATCACAGACAGCAACGATCGCTTTATCAAGCGATAACTCTTCTGGGTTGTAGTTAAGATCGATAACAGCAACTTCAAACCCTTTTTCATCGTTGTCACGAATACGGTAGAACTTGCTTGCAGAGAGTACTGGCATCGTCAATACAACACGACGAGCGTGATCCGCAGTCTCTTCAAATACGTTTTGCTCACGACCTAGGCAGGTCTCTAGTGACATCACGATCGCTTCACGTAGTGGGTCGATTGGTGGGTTGGTCACCTGAGCAAACTGCTGACGGAAGTAATCGTATGGCGAACGAATCTTCTCTGATAACACGGCCATCGGCTTGTCATCACCCATTGAGCCAACCGCTTCCATGCCACTTTCGCCCAACGGACGAAGCACCTGGTCACGCTCTTCAAAACTTACATTGAACATCTTCATGTAAGTCTTGGTCTCTTCTGGAGACATATCACTGAGCGCTTCCGCTTCAACGGAAAGATTCATCGTGTTCTCTAGACGCAGTGTGTTCTCTTTCAACCACTGCTTGTAAGGCTGTGCCTTCTTAAGACGATTATCGACATCATCAGTGTGCAGTACATCACCTGTCTCTGTATCGATTGCCAGAATCTGACCCGGTCCAACACGACCTTGAGCAACAATATCGCTTGGCTCGTAGCTGAATACACCGATCTCAGAAGCGGTACAGATCATGCCATCTTTGGTCATCACCCAACGAGATGGACGAAGACCGTTACGGTCTAGAAGACAGACCGCGTAACGACCGTCAGTCATAACCATACCAGCAGGACCATCCCAAGCTTCCATGTGCATCGAGTTGTACTCGTAGAATGCACGTAGCTCAGTGTCCATGGTGTCAACGTTCTGCCACGCAGGTGGAATGATCATACGAACCGCGCGGTAGATATCGATACCACCAACCAGTAGGAATTCGATCATGTTATCCATTGATGACGAGTCAGAGCCGGTGGTGTTAACGATTGGCTGTAGCTCATCAAGATTTGGAATCAATGGAGTAGCAAATTTAGAGGCGCGAGCACGTGCCCAGTTGCGGTTACCTTCAACCGTGTTGATCTCGCCATTGTGGGCAAGGAAACGGAATGGCTGTGCAAGAGGCCAGCGCGGTGCTGTGTTCGTTGAGAAGCGCTGGTGGTAGGTACACACCGCTGTCTTCAACTCAGGATCTGCAAGGTCTTTATAGAACACAGGAAGATCGACCGGCATCATCAAGCCTTTGTAGCTGATCACGCGCTCAGATAGGGTACAGATGTAGAAATCTGCATCATCAGACAGAGCGATCTCAACTTTACGGCGAGCCACAAACAGCGCAACTTCAAGCGCTTTTGCATCCATGTCTGACACATTGATCAGAACTTGTTCGATCTGTGGAAGCGTCTCTTTCGCGATAGGACCAAGGCAGCTGTCATCCGTCGGAACTACACGCCAGCCAGCAACGGTAAGGCCCTGCGCTTCAAGTTCGCGATTCATGACAGTACGAGCATTGTCAGCCGCCGCGGCATCCTTAGATAGGAATACCATGCCAACAGCAAAGGTGTCAGTTAGGTCGACATTCAACTCATTCTTAGCGGCTGCACGCATGAAATCGCGTGGCATCTGCATCAACAGACCACAGCCATCACCCGTCTTACCATCCGCTGCAATACCACCACGGTGAGTCATGCAGGCCAATGCTTCAATGGCGTTATCAAGTACCTTATGACTTGCTTCGCCCTGCATGTGGGCCATTAGACCAAAACCGCAGTTATCTTTAAATTCATCCGCGCGATACAGACCGTTGCTCATACGCTATTCCTACCTAAAAACTTAAATAAAATCAGGCACTTAAAACCTGAATACACCTCTAGAGAAATGACACAGAGGCAAAATGGGACCGTAATTCTACACTTCTACGGCTCTGGCTACAAATCGACCAAGAAAAAACAAAAAACGCGCCAAGTTGGCGCGTTTTGTAAGTCGGAATTTTTTTATTCGCCGCTGTAGTGCTGCTTTAGTGTCGATTTTAGGGCTTCGGGGTCGACCTCGCTGGTAACGACTGCCTGACCTAGCTGTTGCAGCAAGACGAGTCGAATCTGACCGTCTAAAACCTTCTTATCAACCGACATCAACTCAATAAACCGATCCGGCGTCATATCTGCTGGAGGTGCTATCGGCAACTTCGCTCGACGCAAGAGTGTTTCAACACGTGCTAAATCAGCAGGCTCTAACCAACCGAGACGCATCGAAAGATCTGCAGCCATCCACATACCTGCTCCCACCGCTTCACCATGCAGCCAATTTCCGTAGCCCTGATCAGTCTCAATGGCATGGCCAAAGGTGTGACCAAGATTCAAAATGGCACGAATACCGCCTTCACGCTCATCTTGTGCAACGACCTCTGCTTTGATTTCACAAGAACGTTTAATGGCATATGCCATCAACTCAGGATCACAGTCGTTAAGTCCATCGATGTTCTTCTCCAGCCAAGCAAGAAATTCAACATCGTAGATCAAACCGTACTTGATCACTTCAGCAAGACCCGCGGCCAACTCACGCTCTGGGAGTGTCTTCAAGACATCGGTATCGGCCAATACCGCTTTGGGCTGATAAAAGGCACCGATCATATTCTTACCCAGCGGATGGTTAACGCCCGTTTTCCCCCCCACCGATGAGTCTACCTGAGAGAGCAAGGTTGTCGGTATCTGAATGAAATCGACACCACGCTGATAGGAGGCCGCTGCGAAACCAGTCATATCTCCGATAACTCCACCACCTAGAGCGATCAGTGTGGTCGTGCGGTTGTGGCGCATCTGCAACAAGGCATCGAAAATAAGGTTAAGAGTATCTAAAGTTTTGAATGACTCACCGTCTGGCAGAATCACTTCGTCCACTTGAAGGCCAGGAAGCTGGTCACGCAGCGCGCTCAAGTAGAGTGGAGCAATCGTCTCATTGGTGACGATCATTACCTGCTTACCCCGAACCGCACCCGCAATATCTACTTTCTGAAAAAGATGGTCGCCTACGTAGATAGGGTAGCTACGGTCACCTAAGTCGACTTTTAACTCTTGCATGCGATGAATCCTGACTACGCGCTTTTCAGAACGCGATGTTTTTTAAGGGCTTTGACGATCTCACTGATGACCATACGCGGATGTCTGCGATCAGTGCGCAGTATCATATCGGCGGTGTCGCGGTAGAGTGGATCTCGTTTTTCTAAAAGGGTCTCTAGTGTCTTGCGAGGATCTTGGGTTTGCAGCAGAGGACGGTTGCGATCACGCGCGGTGCGCTCAATCTGCTGATCAATACTGGTTTCTAGGTAGATAACGAAACCACGGCTGCGGAGGAATTCTCGGTTGGCTGGGCGCATTACAGCACCACCGCCCGTCGCTAAGACGATGTCATCTTGCTGAGTGATTAGATCGATAACCGTCTGCTCGCGATCGCGAAAGCCCTCTTCACCTTCAACATCGAAGATCCAAGGAATATCGGCGCCAGCACGGTCAACAATCACTTTATCGGAGTCAATAAACTCCAATTTCAGCTCGTTAGAAAGCAAACGCCCTATGGTGCTCTTTCCAGATCCCATAGGGCCAATTAAAAATATTTTCAAAAAACAGCCTTACACTACCGCACGTTCAGTGACTCACGAATCAGTTTCGGGGTAATGAAGATCAACAACTCGTTCTTCTGTTCTGTGGTCTGTCGATTTCTAAACGCAGCACCAATAACAGGCAGGTCACCTAGACCTGGAACCTTCTGAACACCATCGGATGCTTCAGTACGGAATACCCCACCAAGCACTATGGTATCACCATCGTTAACCACAACCGAAGTAGTTAATTGGTTTGTATTGATAGAAATTTCACCATTAGCCAAGGTTGAGCCCACACTGTCCTGATTAATTGCTAGATCCATAGCGATTCGGTCACCAGGGTTTAGCTGGGGTGTTACGTTAAGCGAGAGCGCGACATCTTTGAATGCGGTTGTCGTTGTACCGTCTTCAACCGTTTGGTACGGAATCTGTTGCCCAGAGGTGATATTCGCCGCCTTACCATTGGTTGTAATCACCTTAGGTTGTGAAATCACCTCACCATTACCTGAGCTCTCAAGCGCAGAAAGTTCAGCCGAGAGCAGAAGCGAGTTTTTGATAAAGCCGACCGCTAAAGAGGGGCCTGCCACACCGAAGTCCACATTCAAACCAGACTGAGTGACGCCCGCTACACCTGGCGCCGTAATGCCTGAACCAAACGAAAGCTGACCATCACCCAATACGGTGGTTGGGCCATTAGCAAAGCCCCATTTAACGCCAAGACTTTCAGAGAAGTTCGCCGAAGCCGTGACTACGCGCGCTTCCACCATGATCTGAGCGACTTCAACATCAAAGCGCTTCAGGGTACGGCGGATATCTTCGATGGCTGCGTTAGTCTCACGCACCATTAGGACGTTGGTTTGGTCATCAGCCAATACAAAACCACGCTCACTGATCAGATTGGCCGCCGAAAGATACTCTTTCATCTCTGAAGCACGTCGGTAATCGATCTGAATGTACTCGGTTACCAGCGGCGCCAGCTCTTTAACCTGTTGCTGGTTTTCAAGCTCTTGACGTTCACGATCAGCAATTTGTGTTGCATCGCCCACTAGCATGACGTTACCCACGACACGCTTGTCCAGACCGTTGGTCTTCAAAATAATATCCAACGCCTGATCCCAAGGAACATTCTTCAGACGAAGCGTGGTATTACCGCTCACTTCATCGCCTACCACTAGGTTCTTCTCTGCCACTTCCGCAATGATCTGAAGGACTGAGCGTACTTCGACATTCTGGAAGTTTAGATCGATCTCTTCACCGGTAAACGGGAACAGATCTTTCTGAAGGTCCGCTTGAGCACTCAAAGAGATCGGTTTGAAATCCAGCACTAGTTGATTGTTGGATTGGTACGCGAGGTAATCGTAAGGGTCGCTAGAGGGCAGAATCAAAATTGCCGCACTGCCATCAGCATTCATCGAGTCGATAAAGTTGATCGGAGTCGCAAAGGCTTTGACATCAAGCTTTTGAGAGAGACCGGGTGCCAAGGTTGCCCCGACCAGATTCACAATGACGCCGTTACCCTCTTCGATGATATCCAAACCAGCACGATCGTCACTTAGAGAGATCGTCACTCTACCTTGATTGCCCTCTAAGCGCTCAAAATCGACACCCACCACTCGTGTTGAGTCATCCATCACCGTTTTTGGAGCAGGAGCTGCTTTAGATGCTGTTGCTGCAGAATCGGCAGAAGCTTGAGTTGCGTTACCCATTGAGAGGATCAACTGATTACCCTGCACTGAGGTTTGGTAGCCAACCGATTCCGTCAGCTCGACAACGACACGAAGGCGATCGTTCGTTTCTGCAAAACGCAGTTTTGATACAGGACCAGAGCCAACACTGATTGAACGATCCAACTGCTCAGATTTATCAACACCCCACAAATCAACCACCAACCTCGCAGGTGTATCCACTGCGTAAATTTTTGGTTCGGCCGGCTGATCAGTGAAGTCAAACCTCAACTCTGTCTGATTGCCCGGCAGCGCAGTCGCAACCACTGCATTTAACGTTTGCGCCGATGCCATCGTCGACATAAGCATCAAAGTGACCAGAGTAACTAAACGCTGAACCGACATATTTAATTTCCATCTCTTCATATTCATGGCTTACTCCAATCCCGGCAGTTTGACGACTCTAGGTCTACTCATCCAGCCGCCGCGGCCGTTCGATACAATCTCTTTCAACTCAATACCGCGTTCATCAATATTCACTACAACACCATAATCGATGCCCATGCGGGCACCCATTTTAATTTGATGCACTTCAGAGTTACTGTCTCTGACAAGGGCGATCAATTGACCATCCATTGGCGAGGTAATTGTCCCTACCATCTGCAACTGCTCTACAGGAAACTCTTCCAAGTACTCTTTAATACGATTGAAATCAGGCATGATTGTAGGAGCAACCACGACCTCATCGTCATCGAGAAACTGTTGTGGCAATAGCGGTACAAAGGGATCACGCTGCCAAGGCCCTTCATATATAAAGGCTTCGTAGGCGATCAGTTCAGGCAGTGGTTCAATGCCACCCCCAGGCGCTGCCAGCTTCTCACGAACAAAGAGTTTAAGGTCCGACGAATCATCTACCCAGATACAACCCTGCAAAAGCGATGCCAATAGCGCGATTATAGAGAGATGTTTGATTGTTCTATTCATCACATCACTCCTCATCATCATAGCGGTAGGTTTTAGCGCTGATGCTCATGGTCAAAAGATCACCATTCGCTGGGCTAAGGTTTAAATCATGTAGGGTTACGATGCGCTTAACGCTAGCAACACCCGACACAAACTGACCCATCTGATGGTAGGTACCTTTAACCTGAATGGCGATCGGTAGTTCGACATAGAATGAGGCCTTGCGTTCTGGCTGCAGCGCGATGGAGTCTATCTCGAGTCCCGCGTTTCGACCTGTCGCACTGATATCCTCAAGCAGACCTGGCACCTCTTTCTCTGTTGGCAGTTGCGCCAGCATCTCAGCAAAGCGTAACTCAACATCCGCCATTTGACGCCTCAGTGCATCCAGTGAGGCCACTTGGTAGGACTTCGCTTCAAACTGAGTTTTGAGTGTCTGCTCTTTACCAATCTCTCTGTCGAGCGACTCTTTTTGATCCATCACCAAGAAGTTAAAGCCGACACCATTAATAATGATGAACAAAAGAGCAAACGCGATCGCTTTTACGCCATAAGGCCAGCTCCAAGCTTCGGATAGATCTAAGTTATTGATGTCAAAGCCACGAAACGCGCGTTCAAACTTCTGCTTTAGGGAAACTGAGCTCATTGTGCAGCCTCCTCAACATTGGGACGCTCTAGCGGCACTCGCAAATTAAAACTTTTCAAACCATTCTGCGTCGTGACTTTCGACAATGAGGGTTCACCAAACCAGATAGAGTCATTTAACGTGCGCATCAACGAAGAGACATCTTCGTTAGCAACCGCAAGGCCATTGATCGACATCTCTTGGCCAGTGCGGTTCAGTGACTGGTAGTGAATGCCATCAGGCATAACTTCTACCAACTCATCAAAGGTGCGAACGATAATAGGACGTGTCCCCTGCAGCTCTTGTATTGCAGTCAGTCGTTCTAGCAGGCGTTCACGCTTGTTTTTAAGCTCTTGTATCTCTTTCAGTTTGACATCTAGGCGTGAAATTTCGCTGGTTAAATAGGCGTTTCGATCCTGCTGCCTATTCAACATAACCGATAGGTAGTAGTAACTCGCTCCGACAATCGAAGCGGCCAACAGAGCGGTGACGATAAGTTGTGTGTAGAAACGCTTTTGCAGGAAAGCATTTCGCTCTTCACGCCAAGGTCTCAGGTTAATGGTTCTCATATTGCCCCCCGACACCACGCAAGGCCAAAGAGAGAGCTTTAGTCAAAGCGTTCTTTTCAGCATTCAAACGATCCACATTAATCTGGGACGCAATCTCAACTCTCTCAAACGGATCTAGACCATGAACCCTGATACCCAACTCACTGCTCAATTTATCTTTAATACCAGGTAGAGAGGCTAGACCGCCCGTAATATACAGTGTCGATAACTGCTCTTGGGACCCCGAAGCTGAATAGAACTGCAAAGCTCTAGATACCTGCTGAACCGCTGAATCGGCAAAGCTCTCCATGAGACTGATAAGCAAGGGATCTAGTTCACCGTGTCGCAGCTGTGCCGCCAATTCATCATGTGGCAGTTCTGTGTAGAGTTGCAGTTGCTGCAGTAGTTCCTCGCCCCCAAAGGTATGCTCACGATGGTAGCTAATCAAGCCATCCTTAAAAGCGTAAAACGTAAGATTATGAGCGCCAAAATCGACAATCGCACAGGCTCTACCAGGCATAAGCTCTTCTGGTGGGAGTGCGCGTTCATAGACATAGGTATCTACATCAACCACATCGCATTGGAGCCCAGCCAAATCTAGGCAATCCTCTCGAGCAGAGACGCCGTCGCGACGACAAGCGACAATGCCAATTCGGTTAAACGCCGGATTACCTTGCACAGGCCCTAGCACCTCGAAATCCAGTGCAACATCCTCTATCGGATAGGGGATAAATTGATCAGCTTCAATTTTAACTTGCTCTTCAAGGTCGAAGCCGTAGAACAATTCAGAAATTTGAATCTCTTTTGTGATCACGTCAGAGGCGGCTACGGATGTGATTGCTCGCGTGGCTTTCACACCCGCCAGACGCTGTGCTTTGACAATCGCATCGGCAACCTCTTCAGGTTTCTCAATACTGCCATCTACAAAGGATTTTTCTGGCAGAGAGATGACGCCAAAGCCGTCCAGCACAGGCGTCTTTCCACGAAAGCTTAAAGCAACAAGCTTAAGAGAGGAGTTCCCGATATCAACTCCCAACACACTTTGTTTGTTACCACCAAAGAGTTTGAACACAAAAATACCTAATAATTAGTGGATATTATCTAACTTCAATCTAGACTAAGTCACAAAAGTTACAAGTGACATTATGGACCTAAATCAAGTTCTCGTTATAATCCTAGCTCAATTTAAGAAATTTGCAGATTAATGCGCATAATTAAAAAAATTATTAAATGGTTGATGGCACTGGCTGCAATTGGATTGCTGGGAGCTGTTTTGGCAGCCGGCGGAATCTACTACTACTTTAGCCCCCAATTGCCTGACGCCGAGACCCTGCGTGAGGTTGAATTCCAAACCCCTCTGCGCGTCTACAGTGCAGATGAAAAGTTGATTGCTGAATTTGGAGAAATGCGCCGAACCCCAATCAGCTATGCCGATATCCCGCAACACTTTATCCATGCGCTTCAAGCCGCAGAGGATGCACGATTTTTTGAACACCAAGGGATCGATCTTCGCGGACTTTTTCGTGCAGCCTTTCAGCTAGCTACTTCTGGCAAAATTCAGAGTGGTGGTTCAACCATCACCATGCAGGTGGCGAAGAACTTTTTCTTAACGCGCGAGCGTACCTTTGAGCGTAAGTTTGTTGAGATTCTGTTAGCACTCAGCATTGAACAATCACTCTCTAAACAAGAGATTCTTGAGCTCTACATCAATAAAATCTATCTAGGCCACCGATCGTACGGCATACAAGCCGCCGCACAGGTCTACTATGGCAAAACCATTGATCAGCTCAACATCGCTCAACTGGCAATGATCGCAGGCTTACCTAAAGCGCCATCAGCCTATAACCCCATCACTAACCCGCAAAGAGCCCTCGAGCGTCGAAACTGGATTCTTGGTCGAATGCAGGAGCTAGGCTTCATTACAACGACCGACTACTCCGACTCTGTCAATCAACCGGTTACGGCTAGCTACCACGGTGCTGATATTGAAATCCCTGCGCCTTACGTTGCAGAGATGGTCCGTGCGGAGCTTTATGAAACCTACGGTGAAAAGATCTACACCGAGGGCATGAAAGCCTACACGACCATTGACAGCACCATGCAGCGCAGCGCCAATCAAGCGCTCAGAACGGCGCTACTGGCGTACACGGAACGTCACGGTTACCGTGGTCCAGAGCAGCACTTTGATCTAACAGAGATTGAACCATCAGCACTGCAGAAAAAACTTAAAGCGACACCAGCCTATGGCGGACTTGAGGCGGCCCTAGTGAAAGCGGTGGATGATTCTGAAGCGACACTATTACTCGGTGATGGCAGTGAAACGACTCTGCGCTGGTCAGGCATCAGCTGGGCTCGAGCATATAAAGGGGTTAACTCAACCGGTCCCGAACCTAAGAAAGCATCAGAAGTATTGGCTGTTGGCGATATGATTCGAATTCGCCAGACAGCCGAAGGTTGGCGCCTCTCGCAACTGCCCGAGGTACAAGGGGCGTTCATTGCCATCAATCCTGAGAATGGCGCGATTCAATCCCTAACCGGCGGATTTAGTTTCTATCTGAACAAGTTCAACCGAGCCACTCAAGCGTACCGTCAGCCAGGTTCTAATATTAAACCTTTCCTCTACAGCGCCGCTCTGAGCAATGGCTACACTCCGGGATCGGTCATCAATGACGCTCCCGTTGTTTTCCATGACGTCAGCCTAGAGGGTAACTGGCGGCCTGAGAACGATAATGGCAAGTTTGGCGGTCCGACTCGACTTCGTGAGGCGCTATACCGCTCTCGTAACCTAATATCCATTCGTCTGATGCGAGCTTTAGGTATCGAAGAGACGCGAAACTTCATACTCGGTTTTGGTTTTGAAGAGGATAAGCTTCCTAAAAACTTATCACTCTCGCTAGGCAGTGCTGATGCCACACCGCTTCAGGTTGCAACAGGATATGCCTCGATTGCCAATGGTGGATTCAAAATCAATCCCTACATCATTGAGTCGGTGCTAGACCGTGAAGGGCTACCTCTGTTTGCAGCCAATCCGAGTATTGCCTGTGGAAGTTGTCCTGAACGCCAGCAAGCGGAGTTAATCGCTCAAGAGCTCGCCGACATGGCTTCCAATGACACAGCTTCTGAGGCGCAAGCCAGCACCGAGAGTGAACAGCCACTCGTGACGTTAACGGGACAACCTCTCGCTGAACGTCTGCTAGATGAGCGCACCGCTTACATCATTCACGACATGATGCGCGACGTTATTAAAAAGGGTACTGGTCGTCGAGCGCTTGCTCTGAAACGTGCTGACCTTGCTGGCAAAACGGGTACAACCAATGATCAAAAAGACTCTTGGTTCAGCGGTTTTACCCCTAAATTGAGCGCAACCGCTTGGGTCGGCTTTGACCAACCCTCTCATCTAGGTAAGCGCGAATGGGGTAGCACAGCAGCACTGCCTATGTGGATCGATTTCATGGGAGATGCTCTACGAGACATTCCGGAGAGCTACCTTCCTGAACCGGCAGGTATTGCGACGGCTCTGATTGATCCTGCGACAGGACTACTAGCTTACGAAGGACAGAAAAACGCTTACAACGAGATTTTCAAAGAGGAGCAGGTACCGACTGAGGTCGCTCCTAAACCGGGCAGTGAAGTAGCCCCTCCTACTTCTGAAGAGCTGTTCCGATAATCCGTTAAGTTCTGTAATGTGTTTAACACAAAAAAGGGAAGCCAATGGCTTCCCTTCTTGTTTACCTCAGAGTGATTAGCTCAGTGGGTAGTTCTCTGGCATGCCTTTAACGGCAACACCTGAATCGATCGCTGCTTTAGCCACTGCGTAAGATACCGCGCCCAATAGACGTGAATCTGTCGCTTTCGGCAGAATGTATTCACGACCGAACTCTAGGCTCTCTAAACCGTAAGCATCCAACACCTCTTGTGTAACAGGTTGCTTAGCAAGTTCTGCTAGTGCGATAACGGCTGCGGCTTTCATCTCTTCGTTGATCGCTGTAGCACGAACGTCTAGAGCGCCACGGAAGATGAATGGGAAACCTAGCACGTTGTTTACCTGGTTAGGGTAGTCTGAACGACCTGTTGCCATGATGACATCTTCACGAGTCGCGCGAGCAAGTTCTGGCTTGATCTCTGGATCAGGGTTTGCACAAGCGAAGACAACAGGATTTGCTGCCATCTTAGCTAGGTTCTCTGCTGAAAGCAGATCAGGACCTGATAGACCAAGGAATACGTCAGCGCCATCGATAGCATCTTCAAGTGAACGTTTGTCTGTTTCAGTTGCGAAGATCGCTTTCTCTGGAGTTAGATCATCACGACCCGAGTGGATAACACCCTTACGGTCGATCATGTAGATGTTCTCGTTACGAGCACCCATGTTGATCAACAGCTTCATACAAGCACTTGCTGCAGCGCCAGCACCAAGACATACAATCGATGCCTCTTCTAGCTTCTTACCAGCAAGCTCAAGTGCGTTGATCATACCGGCAGCGGTCACAATCGCAGTACCGTGCTGATCATCGTGGAAGACTGGGATGTTACAACGCTCGATCAACGTGCGTTCGATTTCAAAACACTCTGGTGCTTTGATGTCTTCTAGGTTGATACCACCGAAGGTATCAGCGATGCGAGCGACAGTATCGATGAACGCTTGTGGGCTCTCAGCATCCACTTCGATGTCGATAGAGTCGATGTTTGCAAAACGTTTGAATAGAAGCGCTTTACCTTCCATGACTGGCTTAGAAGCCAATGGGCCTAGGTCGCCAAGACCCAAGATAGCAGAGCCGTTTGAGATAACGGCAACCAGGTTGCCTTTGGCCGTGTAACGGTAAGCATTTTCAGGATCTTTAGCGATCTCACGCACTGGCTCAGCAACACCTGGAGAGTAGGCTAGAGATAGGTCACGTGAAGTTTCAGCAGGTGTAGATAGTTCTACGCTGATTTTACCTGGCATTGGAAACTCATGGTAATCCAGTGCTGCCTGTTTAAAGTCTTGAGACATTGTAGAATCCTGAATGGTTATAGGCCCATAGGCTTGATGCAGATAGGCTAGGTTATGTTCTAATTAAAGGTCGTTGTGGGATGATATAAAAATAACCTCTCGGTAGAAAGGTCTATTCTAGGAAACTGTCTAAGCAATTGGGCTTATAACCGTTTCACATTTTGATATGCCGTTTGTCTGAAACCGGCAGCAAAAAGGGTTTAAATCGCGAGCCCGGCTTTAAAGAGTCACGGCGATCCAAAATCCAGCCTCGCACCTCCAATGAGTCGCCCAATGAAAAGGTAAGACTCCTGCTCCACTCTTTCGGTATGCGAACCGCCAATCGATCATCCAGTTCGACGTAGAGGTACTTTTTAGCCTGATCAATCTTGGTAATGCGTCCCGACACCAAATTGAAACCAGCTTGATCAATCTCTTTAGCGGCAGCAATGGGTTTTGACCAGACGCCTTTACCTAGAGTTCTCGGTCTGTTTTCGGATGAGAAGAGACAATCTGCTAATCGGTCATTAGGGGGAACACTGATCGCCCAACCCAAACCCTCGTGGATCAAACGTTGCGAGAGCGTTTTCGATCCATCGAACAGGTAGCCCAATACACGACCGTAACGATCTTTAGGCTCGCGTCCGAAATAGAGCTGCAAAGAGTCTGACTCTTTTACCCAAGATTGCAATTGGCGTTTAGCCTGTAGTGCCCCCTCTTCAGCCCTTGGCTTTGAGTAGAGCTCAGGGGTATTAACGCCAATCAAGCGCACCTTACGCCCATCGGTTAGATGAACAGTATCGCCATCGACCACTTTGGCTACCCGCACTGATTCAGATGCACCTTGTGGGGTACAACTACTCGCTTGCGCTGACTGACAGGCAATAAAAAAGGCACTCGCGATGAGTGCCTTTTTAATGTTCTGCATGCAGAGACCCAAGTTACTTCTTGAGGCTGCGAGCACCGAAGCGCTTGTTGAAGCGATCCACTCGACCACCGGTCTGAGCTTCTTTCTGCTTACCAGTGTAGAAAGGGTGACACTGACTGCAAACGTCGACAGCCATTGTGCTCTCTTTCATAGTAGAGCGAGTTGTCATTACGTTACCGCAAGAACAGTTGAAGGTAACTTCGTTGTACTCTGGGTGGATACCAGCTTTCATAGTATTAAACCTCTATGTTTTATGTGCCGCCACTTAACGCTTTATGCATATAGTATGCTGCTTAAGCACCGCACGACTGACGAAAAATTCGCCGGGAAATGTCAAGGCGCGCAATTATACGCAGGCGCTGTACGAATAACAACCACTGATCACCCAATACCTTGAAGCCGCTATTTCCAACTGCCCGATGGGTGCTAGACTTGCCCTTCGCTTATTAGAAATTTTGACCATGATCGTACGTGTTGCACTACCGGTACCCCTAAACCGTCTGTTTGACTACGCCATTCCGCAAGGAGTGGCTGTGCCCGCTATCGGAGCTCGTGTGCTGGTCAAATTCGGGCAGCGCAGCTTGATAGGAATGATTCATAGCCTTAGTGAGCAGACCGAAGTTCCACTTAAAAAGCTGAAACCTTTCGAAGCGTTACTCGATCATGATCCCCTAGTCGATGATGAGCAGATACAACTCGGTGAGTGGGCGGCCAGCTATTATAAGTACCCACTGGGCGATGCCTTGATTCACCTTCTACCCAACTTAGCACGCAAAGAGCAGCACCCCTTCTCAGCACCCGATTACTGGCGTTTAACCGAGCACGCCAATATTGAATCGCTGCCCAAACGGGCCGTCAGACAGCGTGCCTTGTTTACACTGATTGAGAACCGACAGCCAATCAGCACATCCGCAATTAGAGAGGCTGAATTCACGTCACAAGTGCAAAAGGCGCTGATTGAATCAGAGCAGATCGAACCCTGTGAAGCGCCTTTAATCGGTGCACAGCAGGTCAACACTGTCCTACCTAGCGTTGCGGGCTTGGCACTGAATGCTGAGCAACAACGAGCGGTTGATCAGATCAAACAGAGCGAGGGATTCAGCCCAATTCTATTAGTCGGCGTGACCGGCTCAGGAAAAACCGAAGTCTATCTACAATCGATCGAGCAGGCGTTGGCCAACGGCAAGCAGGTGTTGATTTTGGTGCCCGAGATTGGCTTAACCCCACAACTGGTTGAGCGCTTTACTGCTCGCTTCAACGCGAACATTGCTTCGCTGCACTCAGGCCTTACGGATCGAATGCGCTTTGATGCTTGGCAGTCGATCCGGTCCGGGGAGACACGCATCGTCATTGGCACACGCTCAGCGATATTCATTCCTTTTGCTAATCTTGGGATGATCGTCATTGATGAGGAGCACGACCCATCGTTTAAACAGCAAGAGGGTTTCCGTTATCACGCACGAGACCTTGCTCTGGTTCGCGCAAAACAGCTTGATATACCCGTCATCATGGGCAGTGCGACACCGGCACTGGAATCGCTACTTAACGTTCAACAGGGCCGCTACCAAGAGTTGCAACTGACACAGCGTGCGGGTCGAGCAGCGGCACCCAGCTTTGAGCTGTTTGATACGAAAGGGGTTGAGTTAGATACCGGCCTCGCTCCAGAGATTATCAGTCGCATTAATGATCACATTACCCTTGGCAACCAAGTCCTGGTATTTATCAACCGCCGCGGCTTTGCCCCAACCCTGACCTGTCAGGATTGCGGATCAACTGTTGACTGTACACGCTGTGATGCACGCATGACGCTGCATCGAAAACCACCAAAGCTGCATTGCCATCACTGTGATCGACAAACCCCAATCCCTCGCCACTGTCAGCACTGTGGCAGTGATCAACTAAGACCGGCCGGCAGCGGTACGGAGAGAATCGAACAGCGGTTGTCCGAGCTCTTCGCCAATACAAGCATCAAACGTGTGGATCGTGATTCAACCCACTCTCGCCAAGCATTTGAGTCCTTGATGAACGAGGTTAATAGTGGCGACCCCTGCATCCTAGTCGGTACTCAGATGCTGGCCAAAGGCCACCACTTTCCGAACGTCACACTGGTCGTCATCGTCAATACAGACGCAGGTCTATTCAGTGCCGATGTACGCGGCATGGAGCGAACCGCGCAACTGATTATGCAGGTTGCCGGACGAGCGGGGCGAGCAGAACGTCCCGGCGAAGTGGTGTTACAAACCCAACAGGTTGATCACCCTCTACTAAACACCTTGGTTACCTCTGGCTATCTCACCTTTGCAGAACAGGAGTTAATGAGTCGCAAACAGGCTCAACTCCCCCCCTTTGCTTTCCAAGCGATTATCCGTGCTGAAGCGAAAAAACAGGGCTGGGCAGAAGCACACCTTATGCGCTTAAGGAGATACTTAGAGGCTACCTACCCAAGAGAACAGCTTCCGATGATCAGCGGCCCCTTCCCCTCCTTCATGGAGAAGCGTGCTGGCATGTTTAGAGCGCAATTGATGTTCACGGGAGACTCTCGCACGTCGATCCAAGGCACTCTAAAAGCAGCACAAAATTGGTTAGAGCAAGACAAAGAGTCGAGTCGCGTTCGCTGGAACATAGACATTGACCCCGTCGATAGCTTTTAAGGGCTGCAAAACGATATAATGCTGCCAACTTTGTAGTGACAGACTACACCATCGATCTATTTCACTGAGTAAAGACATGAAAGAACAGATAGCGCTCCTGTTAAACGGCGCCATTGAAGCACTGAAAGCAGAGGGCAAACTCCCTGCTGATCTTGAGCCAAACATCCAAGTTGAAAACACACGTGACAAGGCGCACGGTGATCTTGCGACCAACCTTGCGATGACACTGGCAAAACCGGCTCGCCAAAACCCACGCGCTATTGCAGAGATGATTTTGCAAGCTCTTCCAGCTTCAGCAGTGGTGGACAGAGCTGAGATTGCCGGTCCTGGCTTCATCAACTTCTTTGTCAACGATGCCGCGATCTATTCGGTGGTTGCCGATGTTCTGGAGCAGACTGATCAGTTTGGCCGCAGCAAACCGACCAGTGATGATCGTATACAAGTTGAGTTTGTCTCTGCTAACCCAACAGGGCCATTGCACGTAGGTCATGGCCGCGGTGCCGCTTACGGTGCAACACTGGCTGACCTGCTGGAAGCCGGTGGTATGAACGTTGAGCGTGAGTACTACGTCAACGATGCGGGTCGCCAAATGAACATTCTGGCGGTCAGCGTCTTTCTTCGTTACCTCGAGTTGCTTGGCGATACCATCACCTTCCCAGCCAACGGCTACCAGGGTGAGTACATTCGTGACATCGCAGCTAGCTTAAAAGCCACTCAGGGTGATGCACTGCAGTGTTCACTCGATGATCTCTATCTCGATGTCCCTGCTGATGAACCGGCCGGCGGCGATAAAGAGCTTCACATCGATGGGCTTATCGATCGCGCTCAAAATATCCTTGGCTCACAATACAGAACGCTATTCGATGCCGGCCTGGACTCAATCCTAGGCGATATTCGCGAAGACTTAGGTGAGTTCGGCGTGAACTATCAGTGCTGGTTTAGTGAGCGCTCACTTACTTCCAGCGGTGATGTTGATGAGGCACTTAAACGCCTTGATGATAAGGGCTATCTCTACGAAGAGGATGGCAATATCTGGTTCAAATCGACCGATTTCGGAGATGATAAAGATCGTGTGGTTAAACGTGCCAACGGCCAGACCACCTACTTTGCCTCTGACATCGCCTACCACATGAACAAATTTGAGCGCGGTTTCCAAACCGTTATCAACGTCTGGGGTGCCGATCACCACGGCTACATTACTCGAGTCAAAGCGGCCATTCAGGCACTTGGATACGATCCAGAGCGTCTGGTGGTGAAACTGGTTCAGTTCGCCATACTTTACCGTGGCAGCGAACGCGTTCAGATGTCGACTCGTTCAGGTTCATTCGTCACACTGCGTGAGCTTCGCGACGAGGTAGGCAATGACGCATGTCGATTCTTCTATGTCACTCGCAAAGCCGATCAGCACATGGACTTTGATCTAGACCTTGCCAAGTCAGAATCTAAGGATAACCCGGTCTACTACATCCAGTACGCTCACGCTCGAATCTGCTCGGTACTGCGCAAATTAGAGAGTGAAGGGATGGCTTGGGATCAAGCGATGGGCTTAGCATCACTTGAGCGTTTGGATAGCGAAGCGGAGCGTGACCTTGTCACTGCACTGGGCAAATATCCAGAGACGGTTAAACACGCGGCAGCCAACTTCGAGCCACACCAACTGGCTAACTACCTGCGTGACCTCGCGTCGGATTACCACACCTACTACAACGGCCATAAGATGCTGATTGATGATGAGGCGCTACGCAATGCTCGTATCACGCTCTCTGTGGCTGTGCGCCAGGTCATCGCAAACGGTCTAACCATTCTTGGTGTCTCTGCACCTGAACAGATGTAATCATGTCGAACCGAGACTTTGCATCCAAACCCAAGTCAAACAAGCCTCGAGGCGGTGCCACTCGCACAACCTCGAGCGCTCGCAAAAAACCGGCCGCTCCTCAACCTTCAGGAGTATCTGCCGGTTTAGTGCTTGCTGTTGTCGTGGCTTTGGGTCTGCTTGCTGGTCTGATCTTCTTCCTGATTCAACAACCGGCACCTACCGCGCCCCCTAAAGCGACCCAGCAGGTTCCAACACAGGAGCCCGTGATTCCAGCCCAAGTAGAGCCCCGTCAACCCGGTGAAGCTCTGCCTTTGGATAACATCGACCTTGAATCACAGGATGAACGCTTCGGTTTCTACAAGCTATTAGAAGAGAGCGAAGTCCAAACACCTGAAGAGTCAGCCTATGTTTCGACCCCCAAAACGGCTTCGCTGGATGCTGTTTACCGACTGCAGACTGGCTCATTCCGCAATGCCCGCGATGCTGAAGCTCAGCGCGCACGACTGGCCCTTTCTGGCCTACCAAACGTGACCATGTCCCGCACGGAGGGGAGTAATGGTGTTTGGTACCGAGTATCGACTGGAAACTTCTCGACCTATAACGAGTTGAAAAGCGCTACAGCTAAACTCGAAAAACTGAACATCCACCCGGTTAAGCGCAAAGTAAACTAGCCTTGAAAACGGTCGATTCATCCCAATAAATGCAGATAAGCTTATGATTGGGAAAATCTCTAATGACCACTATTGTTTCTGTTCGCCGCGGTGATCAAGTCGTTGTAGGCGGCGACGGCCAAGTCTCTCTGGGTAATACTGTAATGAAAGGTAGCGCCCGCAAAGTTAATGTCATCGATAAACACAAAGTCATCACCGGCTTTGCTGGTAGTACTGCCGATGCGATTACTCTTCGCGATCTATTTGAGCAACAGCTTGATAAACACCAAGGCAACATTGTGAACGCGGTTATCCACCTTGCTCGCGAGTGGCGCTCGGATCGAGTGTTGCGTCGTTTAGAGGCCTTGATGCTGGTGGCCAACTCTGAGAAGACCTTTCTTATCTCCGGCAGCGGCGATGTGATCGAACCGGAAGACGGTGTTATTGCGATCGGTTCAGGTGGCAACTATGCCCTTGCGGCAGCCCGCGCACTGGTTGATAACAGTGAACTAAACGCACGCGACATCGTTGAGAAGAGCCTTAAGATCGCAGCCGACATCTGCGTCTTCACTAACGCCAACCTAACCATCGAACAACTCGAGTCTGTCGCCTAAGGAGCCTATTATGTCAGCTATGACCCCTCGCGAGATCGTCTCAGAACTCGATCGTCACATTATTGGTCAGGATTCCGCTAAACGCTCTGTTGCAATTGCGTTGCGTAACCGTTGGCGCCGCATGCAGCTGAATGAAGAGATGCGCGGTGAAGTCACCCCTAAAAACATTCTTATGATCGGACCTACCGGTGTAGGTAAGACTGAGATTGCACGCCGTTTGGCGAAGCTTGCGAACGCTCCGTTCATTAAGGTTGAAGCGACAAAATTCACAGAAGTGGGCTATGTGGGTCGTGATGTTGAGACCATCATCCGCGATCTGGTCGACCAATCGATTAAAATGCTGCGTGAACAGGCGATCGAGAAGAACAAGTTCCGTGCTGAAGAGGCTGCCGAAGAGCGTATTCTGGACGCACTGCTACCTGAAGCACGCCCTATCGGCAGTGAAGAGCTAGACAAAACCGACTCAGCAACCCGCCAAATCTTCCGCAAAAAGCTGCGTGAAGGTCAGATCGACGATAAAGAGATCGATATTGAAATTGCTCAACCCAAGGTCGGTGTTGAGATCATGACACCACCGGGCATGGAGGAGATGACGAATCAGTTGCAGAGTCTCTTCGCCAACATGGGGCAGGATAAGAAGCAGTCGCGCCGTCTTAAGGTATCAGAGGCCTTCAAGCTTCTAACCGAAGAGGAGGCCGCTAAGCTGATTAAAGAGGACGACCTCAAACAGCAAGCGCTAGAAGCGGTAGAGCAGAATGGCATTGTCTTCTTAGATGAGATCGACAAGGTGTGTAAACGCGCCGAGTCTGGCAACGCTGACGTGTCACGTGAAGGGGTACAGAGAGATCTTCTACCGCTTATCGAAGGGTGTACGGTCAGCACGAAGCACGGCATGATCAAAACCGATCACATACTGTTCATCGCGTCAGGCGCCTTCCACCTGGCTCGCCCATCGGATCTGATCCCAGAACTCCAAGGTCGCTTACCGATTCGTGTAGAACTGGAAGCACTGACACCGGAAGACTTCTCTCGTATTTTGACCGAGCCCAAAGCCGCTCTTACAGAGCAATATAAAGCCCTGATGGCCACTGAAGGCGTTTCGATTGAATTTACCCAAGAGGGGATTCAGCGCATCGCCGAACTCGCTTGGTCGGTGAACGAAAAGACCGAAAACATTGGAGCACGACGTCTGCATACGATGATGGAGCGCCTACTCGAAGAGCTCTCTTTTAGTGCAGCCGACAAGAGTGGTCAAACCGTAGAGATTGATCGTAACTTTGTAGACCAATACCTTGGTGAACTGAGCGCCGACGAGGACTTGAGTCACTACATTCTTTAATACGAGGTTACGCCATGAGTTCTGTGCCCATGCCTAAACAGATCCATCTTCACAAGCGCTCTAAGACACTTGAGTTGGTCTATGAAGATGGCAACTATGAGCTGACCGCCGAGTTTCTGCGCGTTCATAGCCCCTCTGCAGAGGTTCGAGGGCATGGCATTGGTCAAGAGGTCCTTCAGACCGGCAAGCGCTTGGTTGGCCTTAAAGGCGTCGAAGCAAGCGGCAACTATGCTCTGAAGTTGATCTTTGATGATGGGCACGACTCTGGACTCTATACCTGGGCCTACCTCCACGACCTAGCGCACAATCAAGAGCAGTATTGGAGTGATTATCTCGCTCGACTTGATGCAGCAGGTGCTAGCCGAGACAATGGAATGATTGCGATAGGCTAACGACAAGCTGCCGTCCTGTCGTTACAATAGCCCCATTGAAACGTTAAGTGGATCAAACCCCATGTCAGACAATCAGAAAAACACCACTCACTTTGGCTACCAAGAGGTGCCGGTTGACGAAAAAGTTAACCGTGTTGCCGATGTATTTCACTCGGTAGCCGCAAAATACGACGTGATGAATGATCTGATGTCAGGCGGTATTCACCGAATCTGGAAACGCATCACGATCGAGAGCTCTGGCGCTCGTACTGGCCATAAGATCCTCGATATCGCTGGCGGAACAGGTGATCTGACACGCCGCTTTGCACAGATTGTCGGACAATCAGGTAAAGTGGTATTGGCGGATATCAACGACTCCATGTTGAAAGTGGGGCGCGATAAACTGATCGACAAGGGTGTTGCCGGCAACGTTGAGTACGTGCAAGCCAACGCAGAATGTCTCCCTTTTGAAGACAACACCTTCGATATCATCACCATCGCCTTTGGCCTGCGCAACGTGACCGACAAAGATGCGGCCCTGCGCTCTATGAACCGAGTTCTTAAACCAGGTGGCAAATTGATGGTGTTGGAATTCTCTAAAACCGAGAATCCACTGCTGACAAAAGCGTACGACTTCTACTCATTCAACCTACTTCCTAAAATGGGTCAGTTGATTGCCAACGATGCCGAAAGCTACCGCTACTTGGCAGAGTCGATTCGCATGCACCCTGATCAAGAGACCCTAAAAGGGATGATGGACAGTGCTGGATTTGTGCAGACACGTTACCGCAACCTGACCCAGGGCATTGTTGCCCTTCACACCGGAATTAAGCCTTAACAAAGCGAATTGAGGGGGTAGGTTTATGAATCTGATCGATGCGACTCTAACTGGCTCCATTGAATCAGCGATAAACGCCTATCTTTCCACCCGCCCTAGTGCTCGTAACACACTGAGTAAACTCGCTGGTCAAAGTTTAGGCGTGACCCTACTGCCCAAAGGGCTAACGATCACACTGATATTCAGCGATGATCAGGTTAGCGTTATGCGGGAATATGAGGGTGAACCGACCACTCAATTAACGGGTTCTGCCTCTGATCTTATCAAACTGCTTAAAGACCCTAACTCGGTTATGTTCGGTCAAGGCGTTGAGGTAAAAGGCGATTCTGCGCTCTTGCAACGTCTCTCTCACGCTTTTGATAACCCAACCTTAGACTGGGAAGATTGGTTAGCGGAGCAAATTGGCGATCTACCGGCCGCTATGATTATGAAGCCAATCAATCAATCGCTAGAGTGGGCAAACAGCAGCCAACAAACACTCACTATGACCGCCAAAGAGTATCTCCAAGAGGAGATAAACTTACTGCCCACACGGGTTGAGTTTGAAGGATTTGTTGACGACGCTCGACAACTGAAACAGAAAACTGAGTTGATCGAGCGCCGCTTGAAGAGTTTGTTCAAAGGCTCTTAGAAGGGCTTCACAACGACAAAGATAAGAATCGGCACGAAAATGAGCAGTGGCAACTCATTAAAGAGTCGAAAGTAACGTCCACTCTGAGTGAGCTCATCACGCTTTAATCTCTGCAGGTAAGAGCGACACCAAAAATGGAATCCGATCAAAAAGCCTACAAATAGCAATTTGGCATGCATCCAACCACCGCTGAAGCCATAGCCTAGCCATAACCAGAGCCCCAAGCCTAAGGTGAATATAGCCATTATGGTCATGAAACCGTAGAGTTTTGACGCCATAATCGACAAACGCGCAACATCTTGACCCGCTGCCTTACCCTCAACATAGTGCACAAATATGCGTGGAAGATAGAAAATACCAGCCATCCAGCTCGTCATCGCCAGAATGTGAAACATCTTAATCCAAAGCATAAAAACTCCTTAATGGCTTACCAGGGGATTGAAGAGCCATCCCAAGCTAAAAATTGACCACTCTGCCCCCCGCGGGCGCTCTCCATAACATCCAATAGCGCACTGGCGGCAAAGGTCGTAGTGAAGAGTTTACCCTCCGGTACTCTGGCCTGAAAGGGTTTAGATAGTTCTGTATCGGTTGTACCTGGGTGTAGCGCCAACAGTTGAACCTTAGGGTGGGTTCTTGCAAGTTCGATACTGAGGGTTTTAATCAGCATATTTAGCGCCGCTTTAGATGCTCGATAGCCGTACCAACCGCCTAGTTGGTTATCGGAAATACTGCCAACACGTGCCGATAGAAAAGCGATCTGCAGCTCTGACTGACGTGGAATCAATCGCATCAGTTGGGCTAGAAACGCCATAGGCCCGAGCGCATTAACCTGCATCACCTGTGTCATCCAATCAAGATCCATTTCGCGAAGGGACTTCTCCGGACGCTGTATCTCATTGTGAAGAAGACCCTGAGAAAAAATGATTCTAGAGGGGTTAAAACCGAGTGCTTTCAGTTGTTCAATGCAGGGCTGATACGTCTGGGCATCGGTCAGATCCAACAGGATCGGTCTGTCACCCGATGCAACTCTTTTGGTTTGAAGTACTCGAATTTCAGGATTGCGAGCGTTGGATTGTTTAGCAAACGCCTGACCAATACCCCCGCTACCGACTATTAGAAGATCTGCCATGGTGCACCCAAAATTAAAATTTACGTGCTAAACAAGATTCTGGATGTAACCAGTCCGCTAACCGACAATGGCCTGACGTTTTCTCTCTAAGCGCAGCGAATAGCTAAAGGTCAGAGCCAATACAATCAATGATCCTAAGATCACCCCAGGCCAGTGCCAGATCGACCAGAAGGGCTGCAGATAGAACCCACCCAAACTCGCACCAAGATAGTAAAAGAGTAGATAGAGTGAAGAGGCGCTCGCTTTGGCATGGGTTGCCTGCTTACTGACCCAACTACTGGCCGTAGAGTGGCTGAAGAAGAAACCAAAGCTATTAATTAGAAAGCCAACAATGATCATAGGCAGTGACTCAAACAGGGTGACACAGCTGCCCACCGCCAAAATGGCAATACCCAAAGCCATCGCTTTAGGCTGAGAGAGATAATCTGACACCTTACCTGAGATGGCCGAGCCAAAGGTGCCGGTCAGATAGGTCAAAAACAGCATGCCAAGCAGACTAGCAGGCAAGTTGTAGGGCTCATCCGCCAATACGAAGGTAATGTAACTGTATTGGTTTATGAAGATGAAAAAATTGAGACCGCCAATAAGATAAGCGCTCAGCAGCATAGGATTGGAGAGATGATCTCCCATTGATCGTAACATCGGTCCAACTCTCAAAGGCCTAGATTCAAAGCGTTTCGATGCTGGCAGTAGATAAACAAAGGTCGCTACACAGGCTAGGCTGATCATAGCCATCACTAAAAAGGCTCCTTGCCAGCCTAAAGACTCACCGACAAAACCACCGATTAAGCGCCCGCCAATTCCCCCGAGTGTATTTCCCCCAATGTACAGACCGACCGCAAGAGAGAGTGCACGCGGAGTAAATTCATCGTTCATGTACGCGATGGCAATAGCAGGTAACCCACCGAGTAAAAGCCCTTGAGCGGCCCTTAACAAAAGAAGTTGTTGATACCCTTCCACCTGACTCAATGCGAAACCGCAGCCCATCACGCCAGCCAGGGTCAATATCATGATGCCCCGGCGACCCAAAGAGTCAGACAGTGCACCGTAGAAGAGCAAGGAGAGACCCAAAGTCAGAGTGGTTATAGTAAACGTCCAACTGGCCTCTAGCGCTGAAACCTGAAACTCCTCTGCGAGAGTGGGAAGCAGTGGCTGGGTGATATAAACGTTGGCAAAAATCATGAACGACCCTAAACAGAGGGCCAAAGTGGCACGCCAATATTCGCGGCTGTTCGCTTCAATCATGGTTGGTCTGCAATCCTTGCAATGAATGGGCGAAGCCTACTCCTTTAGATCGATAGTGACAAACTCCACAACTCTGAATACTATTTGCCTTCAATTTTTTAGGAGACACCCATGCTGTCAGTTAACTCTTACTTTGATGACAATGTTAAATCGATCGGCTTTGAATCAGCTGACGGTCCTGTAACCTCTGGTGTGATGGCACCGGGTGAATACACGTTCGGCACTAGCCAGAACGAAGTAATGAAGGTGGTACACGGTGAACTGGTTGTTCGCCTACCTGAAGCCACGGAATTCCAAAGCTTCCCTGCGGGCAGCCAGTTCAATGTGCCAGCCAATAGCTCATTTGAAGTCAAAGTAGCAACAGCAACGGCTTACCTTTGCTATTACAGCTGATAAATAGTTTTTAAAAGGCCTTCTTCTTACAGAGGGCTTTTTTATATCCAAAGTTTGCATTCGCAATACAAACATCCCTTTTTACAAAAATAATTCAGCTTAACCTGAGAATATTTCGCCCACTACGATTGTATAAAAGCCGACCAATCGTCCCTTTGTGCTATAATCGCGCCCCTAAATTTTTAAGCCCTAGTGGTTAAACCTCAGAATCGAGTGGCAAAAATGAGCAAAGAGACGTCTCTAGAAAAAGGCAAAATCAAAATTCTTCTATTGGAAGGTGTGCACCAATCAGCCGTTGATACATTGAACGCGCAAGGCTACACCAACATTGAGTTCCACACGGGCTCACTTCCAGAAGAGGAGTTACTAGAACGCATCGCTGATGCTCATTTCGTTGGCATTCGCTCGCGCACTCAGCTAACTGAAAAAGTGTTTGAAGCGGCTGAAAAATTGGTTGCGGTTGGCTGTTTCTGTATCGGTACCAACCAAGTTGATCTTCAAGCAGCGACAGAACGCGGTGTCGCTGTATTCAACGCACCTTACTCAAACACGCGCTCTGTCGCTGAACTGGTTCTTGCTGAAACCATCATGCTGATGCGTGGTGTGCCAGAGAAGAACGCGGTTGCTCACCGTGGCGGCTGGCAGAAAACGGCTAAAAATAGCTACGAAGTGCGTGGGAAGAAGCTGGGGATTATTGGTTACGGCAGCATCGGTTCTCAGCTGAGTGTGATGGCTGAAGGTTTGGGAATGGATGTCTACTTCTATGACGTCATCACTAAGCTACCACTTGGTAACGCGAAACAGGTAGGCACACTGCATGAACTTTTGGGTATGTGTGATGTTGTTTCACTTCACGTACCCGAGACGGCGGCTACTCAGAACATGATGGGCCCTATTCAGTTTGAAGCGATGAAGCAGGGCTCGATCCTAATCAACGCGGCTCGCGGCACTGTCGTTGATATTGATGCGCTATGCGAAACGCTTGAGAGCGGCAAACTGCTGGGTGCTGCAATTGACGTATTCCCAGTTGAACCACGTTCAAATGATGATGAGTTCATCAGCCCACTGCGCCAGTTCGACAACGTCATCCTGACGCCACACGTCGGTGGTTCGACAATGGAAGCGCAGATGAACATCGGCTATGAAGTGGCAGAAAAGCTCGTTAAATACTCTGACAACGGTTCATCAATTACCTCTGTTAACTTCCCAGAAGTAGCACTTCCTGGCCACAACAATGCACACCGCCTACTTCACGTGCACAAAAACGTGCCTGGCGTGCTGTCGAAAATCAACAACATCTTCTCTGAAAATGACATCAACATTGTGGGTCAGTACCTTCAGACCAACGAGAAAGTTGGCTACGTTGTAATCGATGTTGACGCTGATAGCTCAAAAATTGCTATTGAAAAACTCTCTGAGATTGACGGCACAATTCGCTGTCGCCGACTCTTTTAAGTCGGTTCAACAGAGTGACGAAAGCCCAGCCTTGCTGGGCTTTTTCAGTTTTAGGGGCTCGATGAGCCCCTTTTTTTTATCGCTGCGAGCGTTTACATTGGACACAACATAATAAAAAGGAACCGTGATGAATCGCCAAATAGTAGCCGGAAAAATGGGGCGCTTTGTAGAAAAGATGAATGATCTGTTGTTACTCAAACCCGATGAGGAGCAGATGCTTGATCATGCCAGTATCTACCTTGGTAAGCTGGTGGAGGAGGATGACTGGCTCCCCGAGAGCTGCACGATTCCAAACCCAGAGCACTATCAGCAGTATCTTCTTTATCGCGACCCAGAAGAGCGCTTCAGTGTCGTGAGTTTTGTCTGGGGTCCGGGACAAAAGACGCCCGTTCATGACCATACTGTCTGGGGTCTAATCGGCATGTTACGCGGCGGCGAAGTAGAACAACGTTTTGAAATAGCGGATGGCAAGGTGATACCGGGCGAAATCCATGAGTTAAAACCAGGTGATGTCGGTCTTGTATCACCCACCATTGGCGATGTCCATCAGGTCGCCAACGCTTCACAGGATGAAGTTTCAATCAGTGTGCACGTCTATGGTGCCGATATCGGTAAGGTGAGTCGCCATGTATATACCGAAGCCGGCGAAACGAAAACATTCATCTCGGGCTACACCAATAACGAATTGCCCGACCTATATTAATACCCTTCAAAGAGGTGGTATGCGCGCCTGGCTTAGCACATAGGAAAACCCCTGAGTACGAGAAAGTCGGTACTGGCTGGGCGACACCCCCATCTGTTTTCTGAACAGACGCGAGAAATAGTAAGCATCCTCATACCCCACTGCATAGGCGACCTCTTTGATCTCGTTTGTGGTGGTATCTAAGAGGTGACAGGCGCGCTCTATCTTCAGCTGGATAAAACGGTTAATCGGTGTGGTACCTGTCATTTCTCGGTAGCGCTTAACAAAGTGGTATTTTGACAGATTCACACTCGCTGCCAGGGTATCCAAATCCAACCTCTCATGCACATGCGCCTGCATCAGCGAGTGGATCTGATCAAGGCGCCAGCCATCGCGGGTCTCTTTAGCAGCTTTGAGCGGTCGCAACACAGTAATATGTGTCAGGATCTGGCGTAATTGGTTCGCAGCAAACAAATGCGTATTCATATCTTGAGCTGAGCTTCGCGCCTCCAGCAGCGTTTCGAAATCCACTACCAGTTGCGATTGAACGCCAATTGACTCCAGGAAGTACCCGAGATCTTCTTGCTCGCCAATCGCGTGTTCAAAAAACGCCAACGCCAGCTCTCCGTGGAAATGAACCCAGTATATGGTCCAGGGCTGAGTGTCATCCGAATGATAAGCATGGGAGATTCCCTGTGGTACCAAAAGCAGATCGCCTGCGTTAATAGGCGTGTCTGAGTCTCCAACACGAAAACGTCCCTGCCCCTCTATACAGTAAATCAGCAGAAAATCGTCATGCTCTTCTCGCAGCATGCTATGGCCCTGAGCCTTGCGGTAATAGCCCATAGCCAGCGGGTAGAGACCGCGACTCAATGCGGACTCACCGAGCCCCTCGACAATACGCCGCGGGATCATGTAACGGATACTTTCAGGCGGCAGGGGCCAGTTTGAGGGCCGACTCATCTAACAACTCTAATACGAATGACTTACTAAAAACCACAAGATAGTCCATTAATAGAGCAATATTGTCAATCCGCAGAGAGCTATCTGGCTGGTAAAAATAGAACTACAGATTGATTACAACATTCGATAACAAAAAGAACAGGACTATCTCATGACTCAACGCGTACCGCTTTTTATCAATGGCGAAATGATCCAGAGCCGTTCAGACAACTTTATCTCGGTAACCGATCCAGCCACCCAGAATGTAATTGCTGAAGTGCCTTGCGCGACTCACGATGAGGTCGAAGACGCAATCAGCGCAGCGATGACCGCTTTTGAAACCTGGAAAGAGACACCGGTCGGTGAACGAGCTCGATTGATGCTGCGCTACCAAGCACTGCTAAAAGAGCATCATGACGAGATCGCCACACTACTATCCAGCGAGACTGGAAAAACCTTCGAGGATGCAAAAGGTGATGTATGGCGAGGCATTGAAGTGGTTGAGCATGCCTGCAACATTGCCTCACTGTCGATGGGCGAAACGGTCGAGAATGTTGCACGCAAAATCGACTGCTACAGCATCACCCAGCCCTTGGGCGTTTGCGTAGGTATCACTCCGTTCAACTTTCCCGCGATGATCCCACTCTGGATGTTCCCGATGGCAATCACCTGCGGTAACACCTTCGTATTGAAGCCCTCAGAGCAGGATCCTCTGACCCCCATGCGACTTGCAGAATTGTTCCAGGAAGCAGGTGCTCCAGCCGGGTTGCTTCAAGTGGTTCACGGCACAAAGGAGGTGGTCGATCAGCTACTGACCCATAAAGATACTCCAGCGATATCTTTTGTTGGATCGGTAGCGGTTGGGGAGCATATCTATCGTACCGGGACTGAGCATCTTAAGCGGGTTCAGGCATTTGCGGGTGCTAAAAACCATATGGTCATCATGCCCGATGCCTCTAAAAATCAGGTAATTAACAATCTGGTAGGAGCTTCAGTAGGAGCCGGCGGTCAGCGATGCATGGCGATCTCAGTGGCCGTATTCGTCGGACAGGCAAAAGAGTGGATCCCAGAACTTCGCGAAGCGATGATGAAGGTTCGCCCTGGCACTTGGAATGATCCTGATGCGGGTTATGGACCGCTTATCAATCCAGGTGCGCGCCAGAGAGTGCTTGATTTTATCCAGCAGGGTAAGGATGCCGGTGCAGACTGTATCCTCGATGGGAGTGACTGTACCGTCGAAGGATTCCCAGATGGAAACTGGGTAGGTCCAACCCTTTTCCGAAACGTAACTACAGAGATGTCGATCTATCAAGAGGAGATTTTCGGACCGGTGCTCTGCGCGATTGAGGTCGATTCAATTGATGATGCCATCGAGATGATCAACGCAAACCCTTACGGCAATGGTACCTCTATCTTTACCGCCTCTGGAGCAGCTGCTCGCAAATACCAGCATGAAATCAAAGTGGGTCAGGTCGGCATCAACGTTCCGGTCCCTGTGCCGCTACCAATGTTCTCTTTCACTGGTTGGCGTAAGTCCTTCTACGGGGATCAGCATGCGTATGGTAAGCAGGCTGTTAAGTTCTATACCGAGACAAAGACCGTCACTGCGCGCTGGTTTGAAGATGATATCGACACTGGGGTTAATACCACGATTCAGCTAAAGTAATGGGTCAAATCACAGAATAATAACGATAAAGAGGACGAATTGATGGATTTTGAATTAAATGAAGATCAGATCGCCTTTGCTGATCTTGCACGCAACTTTGCTAAGAAAGAGTTTGAGCCCAATGCCGCTCACTGGGACGAAGAGCAAATATTTCCGGTCGAAGCGCTAAAAAAAGCGGGCGAGCTGGGTCTCTGTGGCCTATATGCACCCGATGATATTGGGGGACTGGGTCTTAGCCGCCTTGATGCCAGCATCATATTTGAAGAGCTGGCGATGGGCTGCACCTCTACCACCGCGTTTCTGACCATTCATAATATGGTCGCCTGGATGATCGCGAAGTTTGGGAATGCAGAGACCCGCGAGCACTGGTGTCCGGGACTGACAGCTGGTGATATCTTTGGATCCTACTGCCTGACAGAACCCAATGCGGGTTCTGATGCGGGTTCGCTTAAAACCAGCGCCAAGCGCGAGGGCGATGACTACCTAATCAACGGCAGCAAAATCTTTATCTCCGGTGCCGGTGCAACGGATGTCCTAATTGTTATGGCGAGAACTGGGGAAGCTGGTCCAAAAGGGATCTCAGCCTTTGCCGTCGATGCCAAAACTAATGGGATCAGTTACGGGCGCAAAGAACAGAAGATGGGCTGGAACTCGCAACCCACTCGAATGATTACTTTTGAGGATGTTCGGGTTCCTGCTTCTGCAATGCTCGGCAACGAGGGCGATGGCTTTAAAATAGCGATGAAAGGTCTGGATGGCGGGCGTATCAATATCGGCGCCTGCTCGATCGGCACCGCTCAGGCCGCTCTGCAGAGAGCAAGAGACTACCTGCTTGAACGCAGCCAGTTTGGTAAAACACTGAGCAACTTTCAGGCGCTTCAGTTTAAGCTTGCCGACATGACAACCCAGTTGGTCGCAGCTCGCCAAATGATCCGCATGGCGGCTAGCCGTTTGGATACTGAACACCCCGACCGTACCACTTACTGCGCGATGGCCAAGCAGTTTGCGACCGACGCAGGTTACACCGTTACAGACGAAGCGCTTCAGATCTTCGGGGGCAATGGCTATATCAAGGAGTACCCGATGGAGCGATACCTGCGTGACAACCGGGTCCACCGTATTCTTGAAGGCACCAACGAAATTATGCGTCTGATTATTGCGCGCCGCGCACTGATGCAGGATACCAGCGAGCTGTTATAAGGAAATTAAGATGTCTGACGCACTTATACTCGAAAAACAGGGCCACACAGCCATAATCACCATGAACAATCCGCCGGCCAACACCTGGACGGTGGAAAGCCTCAAGCTTTTGAGCGAAACAGTGGATCAACTCAACGCTGATAGAGAGATCTTCGCATTGGTTTTGCGCTCTGATAGTGAAAAATTCTTTTGCGCGGGCGCCGATCTAAACCTGTTTGCAGATGGCGACCGATCAATGGCAAGGGATATGGCACGCGGCTTTGGTGAGGCTTTCGAAGCACTTTCCAACTTCCGCGGTGTCTCAATTGCAGCGGTCAACGGCTTTGCAATGGGCGGTGGGCTTGAGGTTGCACTCGCCTGCGATATCCGTGTTGCTGAAGAGCAAGCTCAGATGGCTCTTCCCGAAGCAAAAGTTGGTCTACTCCCTTGTGCGGGCGGCACTCAAAACCTGACCATGCTGGTTGGCGAGGGATGGGCAAAGCGGTTGATTATCCTCGGCGAACGCATTAAAGCACCCAAAGCGCATGAGATTGGACTCGTAGAGGAGCTTGTGGCAACCGGCCAGTCGTTCAAACGTGCACTAGAACTCGCAAGACAGGCTGAACAACAAAGTCCTATGTCAATCGCCGCGTGTAAGCAGCTGATTCAGAACAACCGCACTCAACACTGGGAAGCTGGCTATCGCTTAGAGCGTGAACTCTTCGTTGACCTGTTCTTCACAGAAGATCAGCGCGAGGGGGTCAATGCATTCCTTGAGAAACGTGCTCCCGAATGGAAAAACAGCTAAGGACTATCGATGAGTAGCGTACTTTTTACCGAACACCCAACCAAGGACGGGCATAAGATTCTAGAGGTTTCGCTCAATGCTAAGCGTTCACTGAATGCTTTAACTCTGGAGATGATCGAGCTAATCGAACCGCGTCTCGAGAGTGCTGCAAATGACAAACAGATAAAAGCGGTGATTCTGACCAGTGCGGGTGAGAAAGCCTTTTGCGCAGGGGGCGATGTGGTCAACCTGTATAAGTCGATTACCTCTGGTGAGAACGCAAATTTTCCACTCGACTACTTTACAGCAGAGTATCGACTCGACTACACCATCCACACTTTCCCCAAACCGATTATCTGCTGGGGTAGCGGTATCGTGATGGGCGGTGGCATGGGGCTAATGAATGGCTGTAGTCACCGTGTGGTCACTCAGAGCTCACACATGGCGATGCCCGAAGTCACAATCGGGCTCTATCCGGATGTGGGCGGGTCTTTCTTCCTCAATCGAATGCCTGGCCGAACGGGATTGTTCCTCGGACTAACAGGCAACCCTATCTATGCCGCTGATGCGCTTTTTCTAGGGCTGGCTGACCGTTTTATCGACTCAGCAAAATATGATGAGCTAGTTTCGAGCCTTCAAGCCGCTGACTGGAACACTGATGCAGACGTCTGCGTAACTCGTGTTCTTCGTCGCTTAGAGCAGGCATCTCAGGCCAATTACCGGGATGAATCCCCTATTCAGGATCACTTCGACTTTATCCAAAAGATCACCGACCAGGATTCATTAGTGGATTTGATGGAGGCAATGAAAGTCCTTGTGAGTGATGATCCCTGGATTCAACGCTCTCAAAAAGCGATTACTCATGGCTCTCCACTGTCGGTTCATCTGATTGCAGAGCAGCTTAAACGCTCTCGTCACCTATCGCTAAAAGAGGTCTTTCTGGCGGAACTGGTGCTATCTGTACAGTGCTGCCGTCATCGCGAGTTCCCCGAAGGTGTTCGAGCGCTCCTCGTCGATAAAGACAGAAACCCAGACTGGACCTACAAATCGGTTGAAGAGGTTGAAGCCAGTTTTGTTAATAAGTTCTTTGAATCACCATGGGAAACTCACCCTTTGGCGGCAATCTAGAGAATAGAAACGGATCAAACTCCAAAAAATAAAGATAAAAAGGATAGATTATGGCAACAATAGGATTTATTGGGCTGGGCAACATGGGCGGCCCTATGGCGATCAACCTGGTTAAAGCTGGCCATAAGGTCAAAGTATTTGACCTCTCTGAAGAATCGATTGCACGGGTTGTCAGCGAAGGCGCACAGTCATCAACCTCAGCCGTGGACCTGGTAAAAGGCGCCGAGTTTGTAATCACGATGCTACCGGCCGGTAAGCATGTCGAAGGACTCTTTCTCACTGGTGATCAGCCGCTTTTTGATGAGGTCGAACCCAACGCGCTGATTATTGATAGCTCCACCATTGATGCTGAAACCGCTAGACGTGTCTCCGCGGCGGGTGCCAAGCGTGGTATTGAATTTATCGATGCCCCGGTATCTGGCGGTGTTGGAGCCGCGACGGCCGGCACGCTGGCATTTATGGTTGGGGGGAGCGAATCTCAGTTTGAGCGAGCCAAACCGATCTTAGAGGGGATGGGTAAAAACATCTTCCGCGCCGGTGATTCAGGTGCAGGGCAAATCGCCAAATGCTGCAACAACATGTTGCTGGCAATCCATATGGCCGGAACTGCAGAAGCACTGAATATGGGCGTGCGCAATGGTCTAGACCCAGCCGTACTCTCAGAAATTATGAAGCAGAGTTCAGGTAACAACTGGTCGTTACAGGTCTACAACCCCTACCCAGGAGTGATGCCAAATGTTCCCTCCTCTAATAGTTACCAGGGCGGTTTTCAGGTTGATCTGATGTTCAAAGATCTTGGACTGGCGATGGATGTCAGCCAACAGAGCACTTCCCCCACTCCCATGGGATCTGCAGCGCGTGCTCTGTTCTCGCAACACAAGAGCAACGGAAATGGCGGATTAGACTTCTCCAGCATCTTAAAGCTCTATCAAAATGAGTAACTGTTAAAAGGCGGCTTCAACAGCCAGAATCATAAAAAAATAACAATAAAGGATTACAAGATGAGATACGAAGATGAGTACCAGACTGCGCTGGACAATCCAGAAGCTTATTGGGCAGCGCAAGCAGACAGAATCGCTTGGTTTAAGAAGCCAGAGACGGTTCTTCATGAAACAGAATTTGGCACCTACAATTGGTACGCTGATGGTGAGCTAAACAGCTGTTATCTGGCACTAGACCGTCAGATTGAACAAGGGCGTGGCAATCAGGTTGCGCTCTACTATGATTCGCCCGTCAGCAACACCAAAGAAGCGATCACCTATCAGGATCTTCTCACCAGAGTTTCACGATTTGCCGGTGCACTTAAAGCCTGTGGTGTCAGCAAAGGTGATACCGTGCTGATCTACATGCCTATGATACCTGAAGCCGCCGTAGCAATGCTGGCGTGCGCACGACTCGGCGCAGTGCATTCAGTCGTCTTTGGTGGGTTTGCACCCAATGAGATGGCGATCCGTATTGATGATGCCAGCCCCAAAGTAATTTTAACCGCTTCGTGCGGTATTGAGTTTGATAAGCAGATCGCTTACAAACCATTGGTTGATCAGGCGATCGATCAGGCGACGCACAAACCCGCACACACCATCGTATGCCAACGACCAATGTTGCAAGCTGAACTGGATCAGGCCTGGGATCTCGACTGGTACGAGATTCAGCAAGAGGCGGAACCGGCAGATTGTGTAACGGTTAAGGGTTCAGACCCGCTCTATATTCTCTACACCTCTGGCACAACGGGACAGCCAAAAGGGATCGTGCGCGATAACGGAGGTCATGCGGTTGCACTGAGATATGCACTAAACAACGTCTACGGCATGGAAGCGGGCGATGTCTGGTGGGGCGCATCCGATATCGGCTGGGTTGTCGGACACTCTTTTATTGTTTACGGCCCCCTTATGGGCGGCTGCTCTGCAATATTCTTTGAGGGAAAACCGATCAAAACACCCGATGCGGGCACATTTTGGCGCGTAATTGATGAGTATCGCGTTAATTCAATGTTTTGTGCACCGACAGCTTTTCGAGCAATACGCAAGGAAGACCCGAAGGCAGATTTATCGAAACAGTATGATCTTAGCAGCCTGAAATGGGTGTTTGTCGCCGGTGAGAAATTGGACTCATCCACCTATTCATGGCTATCAGAGCTGCTTAAGGTTCCGGTGATTGATCACTGGTGGCAAACCGAAACCGGCTGGCCAATGACTGCACCGATGATGGGCTGGGAAAACCCTTCTGAGGTCCGACTGGGCTCGACCAACAAACCGATTCCGGGCTATAACATTATGGTACTAGATGATGCGGGCATTCCGGTCGAGGCCGAATCAACCGGGAATATCTGTGTCAGCCTGCCGATGCCACCGGGTGTTGCCTGGAGTATCTGGAACAACAATGACCGCTACCGGACCTCCTATCTCGAAGCATTCCCAGGTTACTATCATACGGGCGATGGCGGATTTAAAGACTCCGAAGGGTATATCTACATCACAGGGCGTACTGACGATGTAATTAATGTTTCTGGACACCGTCTCTCGACCGGTGAGATGGAGGAGGTTCTCTCTGGACACTCTGCAGTGGCCGAGTGCGCTGTAATCGGCGTTAATGACGATTTAAGAGGACAACTTCCGCTAGGATTGGTTGTACTGAAAGCAGGAGAGAGTATTGCTGAAGAGACGCTGGTCGAGGAGTTAACTGCAATGGTGCGCGACCAGGTCGGAGCAGTAGCTTGTTTCCGTCAGGCACTGATTGTTCAGCGACTTCCAAAAACTCGTTCAGGTAAGGTGCTGCGTGCTGTGCTGAGGAAGATTGCAGCGAATGAGAGCTATACAATGCCCTCGACAATCGATGATCCGGCCATACTCACCGAGATAGATCAGAACCTGAGATCAGCAGGCTTCTGAAAAGCTCAAACACAGGGGAGTGCGTCAAGCGCACCCTCCTTTAAAATCCCTTTATTGTGAAAAGTCCCCGATAAAGAACGTTGGCTTTGTCAGCAGTGTAAAAAGCCCAGCCTTGCTGGGCTTTTTTATTTCCAATTCCACACTATGAAATAACGACTAATTTTCCACAGTATGAAATAGAACATTTCACACTTGAGACTAAAGGTGGGTTACATATATATGGCAGTCGTTTAATGTTGCATAGCACAATTTGAAACCGCGACCCTTCGGCGACACAGAGCCGGCCAACGCGAAACTCAGGAGTAATTATGATTCAACGTACCGAAGTAAATGGCCTACAGGTCGCAACAGAACTCTACACCTTCGTTAACGAAGAAGTCCTTCCAGGCACAGGCGTCAGCACTGATGCTTTTTGGAGCTCATTTGCATCAATTATTCATGACTTAGCGCCTCGTAACCGCGAATTACTCGCTAAGCGTGACCAGATCCAAGAGCAGATGGATGAGTGGTACCGCGCACATCAAGGCGGTTACGACTTTGCTGAATACAAGGCCTTCCTAAAAGAGATCGGTTACCTGGTTGAAGAGGGTCCTGATTTTAAGATTACAACCTCTAACGTCGATCCTGAAATGGCGACCATGGCCGGCCCACAGCTCGTGGTTCCTGTTATGAATGCTCGTTTTGCATTGAACGCAGCTAACGCACGTTGGGGCAGCCTTTACGATGCACTGTACGGTACGGATGCGATCTCGACTGATGGCGGTGCAGAGATTACGAAAGCTTACAACCCAGCACGTGGTGCAAAAGTCATCGCTTTTGGTCGAGACTTCCTAAATGAATCGGCACCCCTTGCTTCAGGCTCACATGCTGATGTGACCGCTTACACCATTGTGGATGGCGCACTGGTTGCCACCATTGATGGCAACGCCGTTGCACTGGCAAACCCTGAGCAGTTTGTCGGCTACAAAGGTGATACAGCAGCACCAGAATCCATCCTACTGATCAACAACGGTTTGCATTTTGAAATCCAGATCGACGCTTCTCACCAGATCGGTTCAGAGGACAAAGCTGGCGTTAAAGACATTGTGATGGAGTCGGCTCTAACGACCATCATGGACTGTGAAGACTCTGTTGCAGCAGTTGATGCCGAAGATAAAACTCTGGTTTACCGCAACTGGTTAGGTCTTATCAAAGGCACACTGAGCGAAACGATCGAAAAAGGTGGTCAATCATTCACTCGTACTGTAAACGGCGATCGTGAATACACCAGCAAAGATGGTCAGCCAATGGCACTTAAAGGTCGATCTTTGATGTTCGTTCGTAACGTTGGCCACCTAATGACCAACAACGCAATCATCGATAAAGATGGCAACGAAGTGCCTGAAGGCATCATGGATGGCATGATCACTTCAACCATCTCTATCCACGACGTGAAGCACAACGGTAAGTTCAACAACACTGTGACTGGATCTATCTACATCGTTAAACCGAAGATGCATGGTCCTGAAGAGGTTGCTTTCACAAACGAGCTTATGGGCCGTGTTGAGCAGGCTCTGGGACTTGAAGAGAACACAATCAAAGTCGGCATCATGGACGAAGAGCGTCGCACAACGATCAACTTGAAAGAGTGTATCCGTGCAGCGAGCTCACGTGTTGTGTTTATCAACACAGGTTTCCTTGATCGCACCGGCGACGAGATCCACACCTCGATGGAAGCAGGCCCAATGATTCGCAAAGGCGATATGAAAGCAGCTTCTTGGATTGCGGCTTACGAAAATTGGAACGTGGATATCGGTCTTGCATGCGGTCTAAGCGGCAAAGCACAGATCGGTAAGGGCATGTGGGCGATGCCAGATCAGATGGCCAACATGCTGGATCAGAAGATCGGTCACCCGATGTCTGGTGCAAACACTGCATGGGTTCCTTCACCAACAGGCGCTACACTACACGCCCTTCACTACCACAAGGTTGATGTGTTCGGCCGCCAGGAAGAGTTGGCGAAGCGTGAGCGCGCTTCTCTAGACGATATCCTAACCATCCCTGTAGAGCGCAACCCACAGTGGAGTGCTGAAGAGATCCAGGCAGAGCTGGATAACAACGCACAGGGTATCCTTGGCTACGTTGTTCGTTGGGTTGATTCAGGTATCGGTTGTTCGAAAGTACCAGACATCAATGATGTTGGTCTAATGGAAGACCGCGCAACGCTGCGTATCTCATCACAGCACATCGCTAACTGGATCCGTCATGGCATCTGCACAGAAGCACAAGCGATGGAGACTCTAAAGCGTATGGCCGCTGTTGTAGATCGCCAAAATGCGAACGATCCAACTTACACACCACTGTGTGACGACATCGACAACAACATCGCATTCAAAGCGGCGTGTGACCTAGTTATCGATGGCTGCAAACAGCCAAACGGCTACACAGAGCCAGCACTACACGCACGTCGTCTAGAGCTGAAAGCTGCTCGCTAATAGACAGCACTGCAAAAAAAACGGGCCACCATGGCCCGTTTTTTTATCTTGGCGGATCGACACGATCTAAGGTTGATCCATTTACTCGGTACCAGCCAGCTATGGAGTAACGATCTCGGTTTGCGGGGAGCACTTCGTGAGGGAACTCTTCACTTAAAAACAGAACAACCGTACCCATCAGCGGTGTGACTTTAAGTCCTTCGGTGTCGGCATCGTTTTGATAAAGCACCAGCTCGCCACCATCCTCTGGTCCCCAGTTTGGGTTTAGGTAGACGACCATCGACAGCACTCTGTTACGCTGATCTCGGAACGCATCGTAGTGGCGCTTATAAAAGTCACCGGCAGAGTAGTGTGCCAAATGGCTCTCAAACGAAAATAGGCCTAAAAATAGACGACGATTCAAATAACTTTGTAAACGATTCGCCCAGGCCAACCAACGGGCGCCTATGGGGGTTTCGCCGGTAAACCAACAGATACGATCTGTGCGCACAAATTCATTCTGCATGTGTTGATTTTGACGGCCAATACCCGCAACAGTGAACTCAGTTTCATCCAGGCCGTATAACTGTTCGCAGATATCTTGTCCGAGCTCTACCGGCAGTGACGCGGGGCAGATCGCATAGCCTTGGCTTTGAAGGTTGTTCGCGATCTGTTCAAATAGAACCTCTTCATCGGCATAGGATTGCAATTCGGTCAGGGGCTGAGCAGGCATCATAGGTATGAACTCAAAAAGATAAGAGATGCATTTCATTCCTAAATCGAGGAATAAGCAAGCTTTTAGAGAGCAATTAATGACAAGATTTAACCCTCAGAGCCAACAGCTGGCCGACTTTATAGAGCGTCACCCTAGACTGTTAGTATTAACGGGTGCCGGCATCAGTACCGGCTCAGGGATACCCGCTTATCGAGACGCTAAGGGTAACTGGCAATCACCGCCTCCGGTACAGCATGGTCAATTCATTACTCAGTTGGCGGTGCGTCAACGCTATTGGGGACGTAGCTTAGCGGGTTGGCATACCATGCGTGATGCCCAACCCAGTAACGCACATAAAATATTAGCCGCGCTTGAAAAGCGAAACCGTATTGAATTACTGGTGACACAAAACGTCGACCGTTTGCATCAAAAGGCGGGGAGCCAGAACGTTGTCGACCTGCATGGCCGTGCAGACATCGTGGCCTGCATTGATTGTGACTATGAAATTACCCGTGATGAGATGCATCAGTGGTGTCGGCGTGAAAACCCAGACTTTAATGCCCCGCACTCAGCGCCAAGGCCCGATGGTGATGCTGATTTTGAAGCCGATTTTAGCCACTTCAAGGTTCCCAACTGCCCTGATTGTGGCGGCGTAATGAAGGCGCGCGTTGTCTATTTCGGTGATAACGTCCCGAAAGAGACCGTATTTAGTGCGATTAATGCACTGGAGCGATCAGATGCCCTGCTCTGTATTGGTACGTCGCTGCAGGTTTTCTCTGGATTCCGCTTTAATCGCCATGCGCAGCAACATCAGATTCCACAAGCGGCGCTGACGCAAGGGGTGACTCGTGCCGATGAGATGCTAGATCTCAAGATCGATGCTGAGATTAATCACACCCTTGAAGAGGTCGCTAGCCAGCTTGGAATAGATTGGCGCTAGTTGATATCAGCTCTGGTATACTTCGCGCACTATCAAGTTGAAGGCATACCCGTGAGCAAATCTAAATCGTTCAAATCCCTCCCTCTTTCTGAAGGCCAGTTAAACAATTTGGCTTCGATCGGCTACGAGTCGATGACCGAGATCCAAGCTGAAAGTCTGCCTTACAGCCTTGAGGGTACCGATCTGCTTGCACAAGCGGCCACCGGCAGCGGTAAGACATTGGCCTTTGGTCTGCCACTGGTGGAGCGCTTAGAGCCTAAACGTTTCTGCATTCAGGCGTTAGTGCTATGCCCAACACGCGAATTGGCCGGCCAGGTCGCCGATGAGCTTCGCAAGCTCGCGCGTCACCCGGGTAATATCAAGATTTTATCGCTCTGCGGTGGCCAACCTATCGGCCCGCAGATCGGCTCACTCGAGCACGGAGCACACATCATCGTCGGCACACCGGGCCGAATCGTTGATCACCTGCGCAAACGCACTCTTGATCTATCACGAGTCACAACACTGGTGTTTGATGAAGCAGATCGTATGCTCGATATGGGCTTCCAAGATGACCTAGATCGTATCCTTGGTCAAATGCCGAAAGATCGCCAGACACTTCTGTTTTCGGCTACCTACCCTGAGAACATTCAAGCACTGAGTAAAGAGTATCAGCGCAACCCTAAAGAGGTGCGCATCGCTGCCAAAGATCCCGATATCAGCACGATTAAACATCGTGCCTACCAGTGTGATCGGACTCAAATGGGGCAAGGCGCTTTGGCGGTACTGACGTCCGTAATGCCAGAATCCGCCATCATCTTCTGTAATACCAAAGAGAGCTGTAACCAGTTAGGACAGGAGCTACGCTCCTACGGTCTAAAAGCGGGTGTGTTGCATGGTGACATGGAACAGCGTGATCGTGACCAGGTACTGATTCGCTTTAGTAACGGCACGTTAAGATTCTTGATCGCCACTGATGTCGCAGCACGTGGTTTGGATATCGACTCGGTTGATCTGGTGCTCAATGCTAGCCTGCCCGGTGATTCAGCTGTCTACACACACCGCTGTGGCCGAACGGGCCGTGCCGGACGTAAGGGCCAAGCCATCTCCTTGGTTGGTGCGAAAGATGGATTCCGTTTAGAGAAGATCAATGCAGCAGCAGGCTTGTCACTGGAAGCGAAGCCAATGCCTCGCCCGCAGATTAACAATGTGATTAAACTGCAATCGAACCTGCGTACCATTGCAATTTCAATGGGCCGAAAGAATAAAATTCGCCCAGGGGATATTGTCGGAGCGCTCACAGCTACTAAAGAGATCAAGGGCGATCAGATCGGAAACATTACCGTTCAGGACTTCAACAGCTACGTAGCCGTGCCAAGAACACTGGCTGATCGTGCTGTAGAGATCCTGCGCCAGCGCCCTCTTAAAGGTAAGCCAGCAAGAGCTCGTAAAATTTAAAGCAGTTTCAGCACCGGCTCATCGAGAGCTGAAAGCTGTACTTTAAGGTCGAGCAGATGCTCACCCCAATAGCGCTCTGTGTTAAACCATGGGAAGGCTTTGGGGAAGGCGGGGTCATCCCAACGTTTTGCGATCCAAGCGGCGTGGTTCATCATTCTTAGTGTTCTAAGTGGCTCTACTAAGTTGAGCTCGCGGGGATTGAACTCAAAGAACTCTTCGTAACCGGCTATGACTTCACCGAGCTGCATCTCCATCTGATGGCGCTCGCCCGTCAAAAGCATCCAGATATCCTGAATAGCAGGGGCCATACGCGCGTCATCGAAATCGACGAAGTGCGGTCGATCATCACGCCAAAGCACATTGCCACTGTGACAATCGCCATGCACGCGAATGGTTTGCAGGTCTGAATAGTCGGCGAAACGCTGCTCAACCCTCTCGAGTACCTCTTGTGAGATCGACTCATAGGCCGCACGAAGACTCTCAGGAATATGTTCCGACACTAACAGGGCACGACTCTGCCAACCGTAGCTGTCGACATCTAATGTGGGCCGCTCTGCAAACGACTTAGCTGCACCCACAGCATGGATTTGGCCTAGTGCAACACCCAGTTGATAGAGATGTTCAGGATCATCCAGTTCGGGAGCCCGTCCTCCACGTCGCGGAAAGAGGGTGAAACGGAATTGATCAAAGTTGAGCAGACTATCCCCTTCGCTATTTTTCAAGGGTGCAACGACGGAGATATCGGCATCAGCCAACTCAAAACAGAAGTCATGCTCCTCTTGGATTTGCGCATCACTCCATCGGTTCGGGCGGTAGAACTTAGTAATTAAAGGCTCCGCTTGATCAATGCCAACTTGATAGACGCGGTTTTCGTAACTGTTTAGCTCAAGAATACGGAAATCACTCAGCCACCCCTGTGACTCGACCGCATCGATGACTCGGTCAGGCGTCATTGAGTAGAAGGGGGTTTTGCTCTCCATCTTATGGCTCCATCGCTCTGTTGTGACGCTATTCTATCATTGCACCAATCGATTCAGCGTGATGAAACGTAAGTATATTTAATTAAGGATCAGATCATGCGCAGAACAACCGATTATCAGCTCAACATAACCGAAGGGACAGGCTGGCCAGAGACTCCTTTTGTCGTGCACTCTTCCACCATTAATGGCAACTCTGATCTACTGGAGTTACTGGGTGAGCATCTGCGCAGGATGGGACTGCAGCGAGAGTGGCAATCCCTTCAGATCGTCGATCACCATACCCACCAAAAGGGCCTACAGACGCTTCACAGTTTTGAAGTGAACTATGAGCAGCTAGAAGCGGGACAGATGGAGTATTTCAGTGCGGTCATCTGGTACGACATCACCGAGCCCTGGAGTAAGCTGCATACTGAATCCGTACACTAGAGACAAAAAAGGAGGCCTAAGCCTCCTTGATATTCATTGGACTTGGATTAATTCACTTTTGCGTCCAATTCACCTGAGATGTAACGCTCTGTCATATCTTCAAGGTTGATCGCTTTGATCTTGCTAGCATTACCCGCCGCACCAAAGGCATCGTAACGCGCGTAAGCGATATCAGACATCGCTGTGATTGTTTTCGCTAGGTACTTGCGTGGGTCAAATTCAGCGGTGTTTTCTGCCAAGAACTTACGCACAGCACCAGTCGACGCTAGACGAAGATCGGTGTCGATGTTGACCTTGCGCACGCCGTGCTTGATACCGTCAACCAACTGTTCAACCGGAACACCGTAAGTTTCAGGAATCTCACCACCAAACTGGTTGATCACCTCTAGCCACTCTTGTGGCACGGAAGATGAACCGTGCATAACAAGGTGAGTACCTGGAATACGTTCGTGAATCGCACGAATACGATCAACGGCAAGAATGTCACCCGTTGGTGGACGAGTGAACTTGTAAGCACCGTGTGAAGTACCCACTGCAATGGCAAGCGCATCGACCTGAGTCGCCTTAACAAACTGCGCAGCCTCTTCTGGGTCAGTCAGCATCTGGTCGTGGCTAAGTTTACCGACAGCACCGATACCGTCCTCTTCACCGGCTTCACCCGTTTCAAGTGAACCCAGACAGCCAAGCTCGCCCTCAACAGAGACACCACATGCGTGAGCCATCTCAACGGTACGACGAGTCACATCAACGTTGTAGTCGTAGTCGGTCGGTGTCTTACCATCTTCACCCAGTGAACCGTCCATCATGACCGATGAGAAGCCTAGTTGAATGGAGCGCTGACACACTGCTGGGCTTGTGCCGTGATCTTGGTGCATACAGACAGGAATGTGTGGAAACTCCTCAATCGCTGCCAAGATCATGTGGCGAAGGAAGTTAGAACCCGCGTACTTACGTGCACCGGCAGAGGCCTGCACGATGACAGGGGCATCGGCACGATCAGCTGCTTCCATAATGGCACGCATCTGCTCCAGGTTATTCACGTTGAACGCTGGAATGCCGTAGCCATACTCTGCTGCATGATCGAGCAGCTGTCTCATTGAAATAAGAGCCATTTTTTACCTATTTGCTATTAATCGTTTGCTGTTAACCGTTAGCGCGTGCTTCAAGCACTGCAACTGCAGGCAGTACCTTACCTTCAACAAACTCTAGGAAAGCACCACCACCTGTTGAGATGTAGGATACATCATCTGCAATAGAATATTTATCTACTGCCGCTAAAGTATCACCGCCACCTGCAATCGAGAAGCCGTTACTTTGAGCAATCGCTCTTGATAACGCTTCCGTACCGTTACCAAACTGATCAAATTCAAACACGCCTACTGGACCGTTCCAGATGATGGTACCGGCATTCTGCAATACTTGTGCCAACTGTCCCGCAGTCTCTGGACCAATATCCAAGATCATTTCATTGTCGGCGACGTCGTCTGCTGACTTCGTAATCGCTTCCGCACTCTCTGCAAACTCAGTCGCTGTCACGACATCCGATGGAATTGGAATTTCACAGCGAGCCATTAACGCTTTCGCAGTATCAATAAGATCGGCTTCATGCAGTGACGTACCAACGGGTTTGCCCGCTGCAGCCAAGAAGGTGTTGGCGATACCGCCACCAACGATGAGCTGATCACACTTCTCAGAGAGTGAGTTAAGTACTTCAAGCTTAGTAGATACTTTTGAACCACCCACGATCGCCACCAATGGACGTGCTGGGTTATCAAGCGCTTTACCCAAAGCTTCAAGCTCATTCGCTAGCAGTGGGCCTGCACAGGCGATAGGTGCAAAACGTGCCACACCGTGAGTTGATGCTTGTGCGCGGTGCGCGGTACCAAAAGCATCCATGACGTAGACATCACAAAGCGCGGCCATCTTCTTAGATAGCTCTTCGTTATCTTTCTTCTCGCCCGCGTTAAAACGCACGTTCTCCAGAAGAACGACCTGACCTGGCTCTACTGAAAAGCCACCATCAACCCAATCCTTGATCAGTGGAACATCTCGACCCAACAGACCTGCTAAGTGGGTCGCAACGGGTGCTAGTGAATACTGCTCTTCATATTCGCCTTCGGTTGGACGACCAAGGTGTGACATCAACATCACTGTCGCACCCTTTTCTAGCGCTAGCTGAATAGTCGGTAGTGACGCACGAATACGAGCATCGGAAGTCACTTTGCCATCTTTAACAGGAACGTTCAGATCTTCACGAATCAATACGCGTTTCCCTGCAAGATCCAAATCTTTCATCAGTTTTACGTTCATTGTTATTCTCCAATCATTAAATTAATTCTGTTTCAGTGCGAGCCAATGCTCAGCAATATCCAACATGCGGTTGGCAAAGCCCCACTCATTATCAAACCAGCAGACCAGCTTCAGTAAACGCTTGCCGGACAATCGCGTCTGAGTGCCATCAACAACGACTGAGCGACTGTCGTGGTTAAAGTCGGTCGATGCATGCGGCTCCTCTGTGTATCCCAACAACCCTTTTAACGGCCCTTCAGAGAGCGATTTGAAGAGTTGGTTGATCTCCTCTTCAGTGGTATCGCGCTCTAAGCTGATCGACATATCCATCAGTGAGACATTAAGGGTTGGCACACGTAAATGGAGGCACTTAAATTTCCCTTCCAACGACGGCAATAAGCGATCGATCCCTTTTGCTAACCCTGTATCCACAGGAATAATCGACTGCAGAGCACTGCGGGTTAGTCGCAAATCGGTGTGATGGTAGGCATCGATCACTGGCTGATCATTCATCGCCGAGTGAATCGTCGTGGTCACACCCTGCTCAATGCCAAAATGCCTATCGAGCTGATCTAATATAGGTATCACACAATTGGTCGTACAGGAGGCGGCTGAGACCACTTTATGATTCACGTTTATTGAATCTTGGTTTAAGCCAAACACAACGGTAGCGTCTACCTCAGCCGTGGCGGGCTGTGAAAAGAGCAAGCGTTTGGCCCCCTGCTTCAGATGCAACTCAGCTGTTTGACGGTCACTGAACGAGCCTGAACACTCCATCAGCAGATCAATGCCCATTTCACGCCAAGGGAGTTGGTCGGGCTTGGGAGTATTTAAAATTTGGATGGCGTGGTCACGAATAACTAGCTGATCATTTTCAAGAGTAACCGGTGCCGGGAAGCGGCCATGCGTCGTGTCATAACGCGTCAAATAGGAGACCGTCTCAGGCTCAGCCAACTCATTAATCGCAATGGGTTGAAGCTTAGTCTCTAAGCCACGCTCAAACAGGGCCCTGAGCAGACACTGCCCAATTCGACCATAACCGTTAATCGCTATGCGGTAGCTCATCTCACCTCTCAGAGAGTAAAACGCCGGTTAAAAACCGGCGTGATCAACTTAAACGAGGGCTAGCGCCTTCTGTTTAACATTCTCTACCGTGAAGCCGAAGTGCTTGAAGAGCTCACCAGCCGGTGCAGATTCACCAAAGGATTCCATACCGACAATCGCACCACTAAAGCCAACGTACTTGTACCAGAAGTCTGCAATACCCGCCTCAATCGCTACACGAGCTGTAACCGCAGCCGGTAGAACAGACTCTTTGTATTCAGCAGTCTGAGCATCAAAACGCTCAGTTGATGGCATAGAGACTACGCGAACCGCTTTGCCTTCTGCTGTCAGTGCTTCGGCTGATGCCATAGCCAACTCAACTTCAGAACCTGTCGCGATTAGGATTAGATCCGGTGTGCCGGCACAATCTTGCAAGATGTAACCACCTTTAGAGATCGCCGCAATCTGATCACCACTGCGAGATTGGTGAGGCAAATTCTGACGCGAGAAGATCAATGAACTTGGGCCATCGGCACGCTCAACCGCGTTACGCCAAGCGACAGCTGATTCAACCGCGTCACAAGGGCGCCATGTCTCCATATTAGGGGTCATACGCAGGCTAGCTACTTGCTCAACTGGTTGGTGAGTAGGACCATCTTCACCCAGACCGATTGAGTCGTGAGTGTAAACAAAGATAGCGCGTTGCTTCATCAGAGCCGCCATACGAACCGCGTTACGAGCGTACTCCATAAAGATTAGGAAGGTCGCACCGTATGGGATGAAACCACCGTGCAGTGCGATACCGTTCATGATTGCGCTCATACCGAACTCACGCACACCGTAGTGCAGGTAGTTACCGCTCGCATCTTCTGCAGTGATCGCTTTAGAGCCAGACCACAGTGTTAGGTTAGAACCTGCTAGGTCGGCAGAACCACCTAAGAACTCTGGCAGGATAGGTCCCAGTGAGTTAAGAGCGTTTTGCGAAGCCTTACGAGACGCGATGGTCTCACCCTTTTCAGCTACTTCAGCAATCCATGCATCCGCTTTTTCAGAGAAATCGGCAGGCAATTCACCCGATAGGCGACGCATCAACTCCGCAGCAAGCTCTGGGAAGGCTTCAGAGTACTCTGCAAGGCGTTCGTTCCACTCGTTTTCAAGAACGCTGCCCGCTTCACGTGCATCCCAACCCTCTGCGATCTCTTCTGGGATCTCAAATGGGGCGTGTGGCCAGTTCAACTCTTGGCGAGCCAACGCGATCTCGTCGTCACCTAAAGGTGCACCGTGACAATCCTCTTTGCCCTGCTTGTTGGGTGAACCAAAGCCGATGATTGTTTTACAGCAGATCAACGTTGGCTGATCTTCGTTCGCTTGAGCGGCTTCAACAGCAGCAATGATCTGTTCCGCATCGTGACCATCAACGCCACGGATCACCTGCCAGCCGTAAGCTTCAAAACGTGCAGGCGTGTCATCGCTGAACCAACCTTCAACCTCACCGTCAATCGAGATGCCGTTGTCATCCCAAAATGCGATCAGTTTGCCAAGACCCAGAGTACCCGCTAGTGAACAAGCTTCGTGTGAGATACCTTCCATCAGGCAGCCATCACCCATGAATGCGTAGGTGTGGTGATCGATAATCTCATGACCAGGGCGGTTGAATTGAGCCGCAAGTGTCTTCTCAGCGACAGCCATACCAACGGCGTTAGTGATACCTTGACCCAATGGACCGGTCGTCGTCTCTACACCTGGGCAGTAACCATACTCGGGGTGACCCGCCGTTTTAGCATGCAGTTGGCGGAAGTTAGCCAGATCTTCTGCACTGACGTCGTAACCGGTTAGGTGCAACAACGAGTAGATCAGCATCGAACCGTGGCCGTTTGACAGTACGAAACGGTCGCGATCAAACCAGTGAGGGTTGCTTGGGTTGTGCTTCATGAACTCATTCCAGAGTACTTCGGCAATATCCGCCATACCCATTGGGGCACCTGGGTGACCAGATTTGGCTTTCTGAACAGCATCCATGCTCAATGCGCGGATCGCATTGGCTAACTCACGGCGAGATGACATTAATCTACTCCTGCGGGGGGTATTAAAAATTGAGGGGTAAATTCTCTCGCAGACGGGGCTTAGATTCAAATGACATTAGCTAAAATGACTCAATTTCATGGGTAATGATCAAAGGTTTCATCGAAGTAGAGCTCTTTTTACTTAGAACTCGACTCTTAACCGGTTACAATGACTGCCACATTTTGAGAGCTGTGCATGTGCGGCTCGACCTAACCCATAGGATTTACTCATGAGCGAATATTCGATTTTCACCTCTGAATCAGTTTCAGAAGGGCACCCAGATAAGATTGCCGATCAGATCTCTGATGCAGTCTTAGACGCGATTTTAAAAGAGGACAAGTACGCACGAGTGGCGTGTGAGACCATGGTGAAAACCGGGGTTGCGATTGTCTCTGGTGAGATCAGCACCACCTCTTGGATTGATCTTGAAGATCTTGTTCGTGACGTGATTAATGACATCGGCTACACCTCTTCAGATGTAGGTTACGATGGTGATACCTGTGGTGTGATCAACATCATCGGTAAACAGTCTGTGGATATCGCTCAGGGCGTTGATCGTGCAAAACCTGAAGATCAAGGCGCCGGTGACCAGGGTTTGATGTTCGGCTACGCGTCGAACGAAACCGATGTTCTAATGCCTGCTCCGATTACCTTTGCCCATCGTCTTGTAGAGCGCCAAGCTGAAGCCCGCAAGTCAGGCCTGTTGCCTTGGTTGCGTCCAGATGCAAAATCACAAGTAACTTGCCGCTACGAAAACGGCAAACCGGTTGCGATTGATGCGGTGGTTCTTTCAACTCAACACAACCCAGATGTTACTCAGAAAGATCTTCAAGAAGCGGTTCAAGAGCTGATCATCAAGCATGTACTGCCAGCGGATCTTCTGCATGCAGGCACTAAACTGCACATCAACCCAACCGGTAAATTCGTTATCGGTGGCCCGGTTGGCGACTGTGGTCTAACGGGTCGTAAGATCATTGTCGATACCTACGGCGGCATGGCGCGTCACGGTGGTGGTGCGTTCTCTGGTAAAGACCCATCAAAAGTGGACCGTTCAGCTGCTTACGCAGGTCGCTATGTGGCTAAGAACATTGTTGCAGCTGGTCTTGCGGATCGTTGTGAGATTCAGGTCTCTTACGCGATTGGTGTTGCAGAACCGACCTCTGTATCAATCAACACCTTCGGTACTGGCAAGATCTCTGATGAGAAGATCATTGAGCTGGTTCGCGAAACCTTTGATCTGCGCCCGTACGCGATCACTAACATGCTCGATCTACTGCACCCTATGTACCGCCAGACTGCGGCATACGGTCACTTTGGTCGCGACCCATTTGAGATGACGGTTGGAGATGACACCTTTACCGCCTTCCCATGGGAGAAGACCGATAAAGCAGACGCGTTAAAATCCGCTGCAGGCATCTAATCGCCAACTAACAGTGGCTAAGGGTAGGCGAAAGCCTGCCCTTTTTTGTGTCTAAATCCAGCCTGACGCACCCTAAATGTCATGGCATAATCAGTGGCAGAGTGATAAGAGAATCTTTATGCGAATACCCCGTGTCTACCTAGACCTACCACTGAGCACAGGAACAGAAATCGAACTGCCTGAAGCCTCTCACAATCACCTAGTGAAAGTGCTGCGCATGAAACAGGGATTCAAGCTTGTGCTATTCAATGGTGATGGCTTTGATTATCAAGCCGAGCTAACGAAAGTAGCAAAACGTGAATCCAGTGTACGGATCATTGCGGCCGACTCGAATGATCGTGAGTCCCCAATCGACATTCATATTGGGCAAGGCCTCTCTCGTGGTGAACGCATGGACTACGCCGTGCAGAAGGCGACGGAGTTGGGTGTACAGAGTCTGACGCCCCTTTTTACGGATCGTTCCGAAGTAAAACTGACGGCAGAACGCCAAGAGAAGCGATCCGCTCACTGGCAGCAGATCTCTATTAGCGCCAGCGAACAGAGCTTTCGTGCAAAGCCAATGAGCGTAAATACCCCTCTTTCACTGGCAGAGTGGATCGATCAGTGTGATGCCGAGCTGAAACTCATTCTTCATCCGCACCTTGAACTCACGTCACTAAACAATGAGCCAAGACCCTCCAGCGTGGCACTACTGATCGGACCTGAAGGCGGTCTAGAGGAGAGCGAAGTCGAGCTGGCACTGCAAAAAGGATTTAAGCCCTGGTTACTGGGCAGCCGAATATTACGCACAGAGACTGCCCCCATCGCGGCGGCATCGGTACTAAACTACCTCTGGGGCGACTTCTCATAAAAGGAAAGAGAGATGAGTATTAAACTGGGCATCGTCATGGATCCCATTGACGACATTAACTACAAAAAAGATAGCTCTTTAGCGATGCTTTGGGCAGCGCAGCAGAAAGGTTGGGAGCTCTACTACATGGAGCAGTCCGATCTCTACTCAAGAGATGGGGATGTGCGTGCTCGCATGGCGCCGATTAGCGTCGATATGAACCCGAACAAGTGGTTCGAACGCGAAGCCTATCAGGATCTCTCGCTAACAGAGCTCGATGTCATCCTGATGCGAAAAGACCCACCTTTCGACAACGAGTTTATCTATACCACTCATCTTTTAGCGGTTGCAGAAGCCGCCGGTGTGCTTATCGTAAACCGCACTCAAAGCCTGCGCGATTTCAACGAAAAGCTATTTGCTACACACTTCCCTCAATGCTGCCCGCCGGTACTGGTCAGTCGTTCAGAGGAGCGATTAAAAGACTTTCATGCTGAGCATGGGGACGTCATCTTTAAACCTTTAGATGGTATGGGTGGCAGCTCTATCTACCGCATCAAAGAGGATGGTTTGAACCTAGGGGTGGTGATAGAGACGCTGACCAAATTTGGCCAAGAGACCATCATGGCGCAACGCTACATCCCTGAGATTGTCGAGGGTGATAAACGCATATTGATGATCAATGGCGAGCCTATCGACTATGCTCTGGCACGCATTCCCAGTCAGGGAGAGACTCGCGGTAATCTAGCCGCAGGGGGACGAGGCGAAGGCCGCCCACTGAGCGAACGTGATCGTTGGATTGCTGCACAGGTGGGGCCAAAACTGCGCGAAGCTGGTCTTCTATTTGTCGGTTTGGATGTAATTGGTGACTACCTAACCGAGATCAATGTCACCAGCCCAACCTGTATTCGCGAGCTCAATGATCAGTTCGGTTTGGACATCGGCATGCAGTTAATGGATTGCATTGAGGAGCAACTCGCTCAGCAATGAACTTAACCGCCTCGCCAAAACCGATCAATCGATTAGCTGCATGGTGTGCAGATGCCGATGAGCGTCTGCGCTTTATGCTGGTTTTGGCACTGGCTCTGCACGCACTGATCATTCTCTTGGTGGGATTTGATGCACTGAAAACAGAGCAATCATCCAAAACACTAGAGATCACCTTTGCGATAAATCAGGATCCACAGGCCCCTATCGATCCAGCCTACTTGGCCCAGCACCATCAATTAGGCCAGGGCGATTCACAAACGAACCAAGAGGCGAGGGTTGTAGAACCTGCGCTGTTCAGGTCTGACAAGATCAATCAACTCTCGGCACAGATCAGTGCACAATCTGGAGCAGGCGTGGCACCTTCGAATGATGAGGGCGTCAACGACCAAACTCAGCAAGCTAAATCGGGTACGAATGAGCTGTTAGCAGCCAACACCCAAGCGCTGCTTAAAGCCAATCAACAGACTGATTCCATTCAGACCACCGCCTCAAATCCGTTAGCAGGCGACTCAACGGCTCTGTTTAAAGCATCAGAAGAGATCGCCTCCTTAGAAGCGCGCTTAAAAGATGAGCAGCGAAAACTGGAGAGTCGCTCACGCACGGGGCGGGTCACTTCGCTTTCGACCTTGGCCAAAGCTGATGCGCTCTATCTAGAGCGATGGCGTCAGAAAATCGAAACGATTGGGAATCTTAACTACCCTATCGAAGCGCGGCGCAAGGGCATTGAAGGCAGTCTGCAGATGCTAGTCACTTTAGCCGCTGATGGGAGCGTCAAGCAGTTAGAGATCCTCAAAAGTTCTGGCTACTCAATACTGGATGATGCCGCCGTTCGGACGGTTAGGAGCGCTTCACCCTTCGAGCCCTTCCCTAATGAGATGCGCCAGCGGCTGGACCGACTGGAGATCATTCGCACTTGGAAATTTGAGAAAAATACCCAAGTGTACTGATATTGAGCCATTTTCAGCTTACACTGAGGGTGTAAAAAGATTCGACGTTGTTAAAGGAGAAAGAGATGAGTAATGCCAACCTACTCAAGCACCACTTCTTAATGTCTATGCCCAGTCTGGAGAGCGACTACTTTAGCAACAGCCTCATCTATCTTTGTGAGCACAATGACGAGGGTGCCATGGGAATTGTGGTTAATAAACCACATGACATTCCTATGGATGAGATCCTCGATCAGCTCGAACTCCCCGAGAATTCCCCCTTAAACTATCAGCCTGTTTACCAAGGTGGACCGGTCTCTGAAGAGCATGGGTTTATTCTGCACAGACAGGGCGAGCAAGCTTGGAAATCCTCACTACACCTACCCGAGCAACTGACGTTAACCACATCCCTTGATGTTCTAGAGGCCATTTCGCGTGGCGAGGGGCCTGAACACTATCTATTCGCTTTAGGTTATGCAGGCTGGGGACCGGGGCAGCTCGATGAAGAGATGAGTCAAAACCTATGGTTAAGCTCACCCGCAAATTTAGATATACTGTTCGACGTTGAACCCGAATTTAGACTCTCATCGGCTGCGTCTACTCTGGGTGTCGACCTAAACCTAATCTCCGCACAGGCGGGGCACGCATAATTAAGGTCCAATGACTGAGTTAACTGAGAGCGCACTGGGATTCGATTTTGGCTTACGCAGAATTGGTGTTGCCTTTGGTCAGTCATTAACCGCCACCGCCCAACCTCTAAATCCAATTGCCGCAAAAGACGGTATCCCCGATTGGAGTTTAGTCGATAAAATGATTGCTGAATGGCAGCCAAATACGATCGTTGTGGGACTGCCATTGAACATGGATGGCACCATCAGTGATATGGCGCGACGAGCAAGAAAATTCGCCAACCGCCTGCATGAACGATCTAAAATACCCTGCTTTCTGTTTGACGAGCGCTTAACATCACAAGAGGCTAAATCGATTCATCTTGAGAATGGCGGATCAGCCGATTTCGGTGCAGAATCTGTCGACGGTATCGCCGCTCAATTGATGTTAGAAGGTTGGTTTCTTCAAGAACAGCGCATACCAAGCCATGCAAGGCTTGAGGACTATTATGACCAGTAAAACTTTGGACGCTGAACAGCTCCTAACAAGAATGTGTGAAAGCACACAGCAGTTAATCGAGACACGCGGCTTAGATAACCCCTATATCATTGGCATTCATAGTGGCGGTGTTTGGTTGGCTGAACGTCTTCACCAACACCTGGGGATTCAGGATGAGATGGGGGTGCTGGACATCTCCTTCTATCGTGACGATTTCACTCGCGTTGGATTGAACCCTAAAGTAGGGGTTTCAAAGCTGCCAAGCGCAACCGAAGATCGCAATATTATCCTAGTCGACGACGTGTTAATGAGTGGTCGTACAGCCAGAGCTGCGCTCAATGAACTGTTCGATTTTGGTCGTCCGGCCTCTGTGACACTGGTCACCCTGATTGACCTACAACGCCGCGAACTGCCAATTCAAGCTGATGTCATTGGTGGCACCCTCACGCTGTCTAGCGATCAACAGGTTAAGCTAACAGGCCCATCTCCCCTTGAACTGACCATCAGTCAGCGTAGCAAATAATAGGAAGCGAAGATGTTTAACTTTCCTGACCCAACTCAAGCGCAGCTAACCGAAGATGGCCAGCTAAAGCACTTTTTAGATATCGAGGGGCTGCCAGAGTCACTGCTATTAGAGCTGTTAGACACAGCCGACTCCTTTGTTGATATGAGTGAGCAGCAGGTTAAAAAGGTGCCGCTTCTGCGGGGTAAAACCGTCGCCAACCTCTTTTTTGAGAACAGTACACGTACATTGTCGACCTTTGAACTAGCCGCTAAGCGCCTATCGGCTGACGTTCTGAATTTAAACATCAGCACCAGCTCCACAAAAAAAGGGGAGACGCTAAAAGACACCTTGATGACCTTGGAAGCGATGCATTCGGATATGTTTGTCGTTCGCCACTCGGATAGTGGTGCGGCTCACTTCATCGCCAGCCAAGTCACACCCAACGTCGCCATCATCAATGCCGGTGACGGTCGTCACGCACACCCGACCCAAGCGATGCTGGATATGATGACTATTCGTCGCCATAAAGGTGGATTTAAGCATCTAAAAGTCGCGATCGTCGGCGATATACTTCATTCGCGCGTAGCTCGATCACAGATTCATGCCTTAATAATTCTCGGTGTACCCGAGATTCGTCTGATTGCACCTCGTACACTGCTACCGCGTAATGTCGAGATGCTTGGGGTCAAAGTCTTTACCGACATGGCACAAGGCCTTCGTGATGCCGATGTTGTCATCATGCTTCGTTTACAAAAAGAGCGTATGACCTCCGCTCTGCTACCTAGCGAGTCTGAGTTCTTCAAACTCTATGGTCTATCAGAGGAGAAGCTCGCCTTTGCACACCCTGAGGCGATCGTAATGCACCCTGGGCCGATTAACCGAGGCGTTGAGATCGCGTCTTCCGTGGCTGACGGACCTAAATCGGTGATACTGAATCAGGTCACTAACGGCATTGCCGTTAGGATGGCCGTTATGTCGATGGCGATGAGTGGCCAGGTTGCTGAGAGAGCAAAAAAATTAGAGGCAGGAGAGTAAACAGTGCAGATTAAAATTGCCGGCGGGCGCATTGTCGACCCTGCACAAAACATAGATCGAATTGATGACCTCTTCATTGTCAAAGGGCGTATTGCCGCCATAGGTGATGCACCAGAGGGCTTCTCTGCTGACGAAGAGTTCAATGCTGAAGGACAGATCGTCTGCCCCGGTCTCATCGATCTATGTACCCATCTGCGTGAGCCAGGATTAACACAAAAAGGTACTATCGCATCTGAGACAGCCGCTGCCGCTGCTGGCGGCATTACCACACTGGTAGCCTCACCAAACACCAAACCGGTCGTAGACAGCACAGCGGTTGCCGAACTGGTACAAGATCGTGCAACCGATGCCGGAATGGCACGAGTGCTCCCGCTAGGAGCGCTGACACAATCGATGCAGGGCGAACAGCTTGCGCCACTGCATGCGCTAGCAAGCTCAGGCTGCATCGGTTTCACTAACGGCCGTCATCCGATCGATAGCTCGCGCGTGATGCTAAGAGCGCTTGAATACGCGGCAACACATGACCTGTTGGTAGTGTTTCAAGCGGAAGATCGAGCACTAGCAGCTGAAGGTTGTATGCACGAAGGCACGACCGCCACTCGACTTGGCTTGAACGGTATTCCTTCCGCTGCTGAAACCATAGAGGTTTCACGCTGCTTGATTCTGATAGAAGAGACCGGTGTAAGGGCTCACTTCGGCCAGCTTTCCTGTGCTCAGTCAGTTCTTTTGATTCAGAGTGCCCGTGAACGAGGTCTCAATGTGACCGCTGATGTGGCGATTCACAACCTGCTTCTGACAGATGAAGAGGTTAATGGTTTTAACAGCCTATTCCATGTCATCCCACCGCTGCGTTCGCAGCTGGATCGTGCGGGACTTCGTCAAGGCTTAGTTACCGACACACTGGATGCCATCTGTTCAGATCATCAGCCTCAGGATGCTATTTCAAAAGAGGCACCTTTCGCGGCGACTGAACCAGGCATTAGTGGACTTGAGACCCTATTACCGCTGAGCCTAATGTTGGTGGAGCAGCAGTTAATCGCCCTACCTCAGTTAATTGAAAAATTGACAACGGGTCCTGCGAAAGTGCTAGGCATCGAGGCCGGCTCTCTCGAAGTCGGGGCTGATGCAGATGTGTGTGTCTTTGATCCAGAAGCGACCTGGACGGTCAACAGTGAGACGCTTAAATCGCGCGGTAAGAACACCCCGTTCATCAACACTGAACTGAAAGGCCGTGTGACACTGACTCTACTCAATGGTCAGCCAGTACATCGCTTAAGTTAATAGTGTGAAAACTAAAAAGACCCAGCCAGTGCTGGGTCTTTTTTTGCCTATTTATGGACCAATCAGTGATTCAGAGTATCGTCTGAATCTTGAAGGGTGAATGACGGTAGATCCTCACCCTCATGCTTACCGCCCTCATCACTGAGCTTGATCATCAGACGCAGATCATTTGACGAGTCAGCAAACGACAGTGCCACTTCATAAGTAATGACACCCTCTTTGTAGAGCGCAAACAACGCCTGATCGAAGGTCTGCATGCCAAGATTGCTCGATTTCTTGATGACATCTTTAATCTCGTGCACCTCACCTTTGCGAATCAGATCCTGAATCAGCGGCGTGTTGATTAGCACTTCAATGGCCGCTCTTCGTCCCTTACCATCCGACGTGGGCAGCAGTTGCTGCGCGACAATCGCTTTCAAGTTAAGCGATAGATCCATCCAGATCTGATTATGATGTTCAGGGCCAAAGAACGAGATGATTCGATCTAGAGCTTGGTTCGCATTGTTAGCATGAAGCGTTGCCAAACAGAGATGGCCGGTCTCAGCGAATGCCAGAGCGTACGCCATGGTTTCAGCTGAGCGGATTTCACCCATCAAGATGACATCTGGTGCCTGACGTAAGGTGTTTTTCAGTGCTACTTCAAAGGATTCAGTATCAAGCCCCACTTCACGTTGAGTCACGATCGACTTTTTATGATGGTGAATGTACTCAATGGGGTCTTCAACCGTAATGATATGCCCAGCAGCATGCTCATTACGGTAATCAATCATTGATGCCAGAGAGGTCGATTTACCGGTTGAGGTACCACCGACAAATAAGATCAAACCACGCTTAGTCATCGAGAGATCTTTAAGCACCTCAGGAAGTTTGAGCTCCTCCATAGTCGGTATGTGGTTAGCTATAGAACGCAGCACCATTCCCGGCGTGTTTCGTTGCACATAGGCGCTAACACGAAAACGACCGATACCGTTCACACCCAGTGCAAAGTTACACTCATTGGTCGCTTCAAATTCGGCCAGCTGCTTGTCACTCATCGTACTGTAGACCAGTGCACGTGATTGTGATGAATTGAGCGACTCACGTGTCAGCGGCTTGATCGTGCCATCCACTTTAATAGAAGGGGGTGCACCGGCAGTGATGAACAGATCTGAACCACCGCGCTCAGTCATTACTTTTAAAAGCTGTGTAAAATCCACGGGTTACCTCACTTAAAATATCGATGGGTCTTTAGCGCGAGCAGCCGCTTGCTCTGGAGTGATAAAGCCTTTTTGAACCAACTCTAAAAGAGCCTGGTCCAAGGTCTTCATACCTACCTGAGAACCCGTCTGAATGGCTGAGTACATCTGCGCCACTTTATCTTCACGAATCAGGTTACGTATGGCAGATGTTCCAATCATGATCTCGTGTGCTGCGACTCGACCGCCCCCTGTCTTCTTCAAAAGGGATTGAGAGATAACGCCCTGCAGCGACTCAGAGAGCATTGAACGGACCATATCTTTCTCTGCGGCTGGAAAGACGTCGATGATACGGTCAATGGTTTTCGCTGCCGAGGTGGTATGCAGAGTGCCGAATACTAAGTGTCCAGTCTCTGCTGCAGTCAACGCAAGACGAATGGTCTCTAGGTCACGCATCTCACCCACTAGGATGACATCGGGGTCTTCACGCAGCGCCGAACGCAGTGCCGCATCAAATCCAAGGGTATCTCGATGCACCTCACGCTGGTTAATCAGACACTTTTTACTCTCATGGACAAATTCGATGGGATCCTCAATCGTCAATATATGCTCAGATCGAGAGTCATTGATGTAATCGATCATCGCCGCCAGTGTGGTCGACTTACCGGAACCTGTAGGGCCTGTCACTAGAACTAACCCTTTAGGCTGGTCTGAGAGCTGTTGGAAGACCTTACCCATACCAAGATCATCCATAGTAAGCACTTTACTGGGGATGGTACGGAACACCGCTGCCGCTCCGCGGTTTTGAACAAAACCATTCACACGAAAACGCGCCAGCTGTGGCACTTCAAAGGAGAAATCGACTTCTAACTTCTCTTCGTACTCTTTACGCTGCTTGTCATTCATAATGTCATACAGCAACCCATGGACCTGTTTATGATCCATCGATGGTAGTTTGATGCGACGCACATCACCGTCAACACGAATCAACGGCGGCATACCCGCTGTAATGTGCAGATCGGATGCTCCTTGCTGTACAGCAAAGGCTAAAAGTTCGGTAATATCCATAATTGAGTTCACCCTAGCGGAAACGACCGCATCAACCCCATGAGTAGTGACACATATGACTAGCATAGCAGAGAGCCTGAAAAAGGTGAGATCCGAGATAGAAAAAGCCTGCGCTGAGTCAAACCGTTCTGAAAAAGAGGTATGCCTTCTCGCTGTCAGTAAGACCCGCAGCGTGGATGAGGTCAGCGAACTGGCTCGCCTAGGGCAACGCGCTTTCGGTGAAAACTATCTGCAAGAGGCGCTGGATAAAATATCCGCTCTTGAGCCACTTAACCTCGAATGGCACTTTATTGGCCCCATTCAATCCAACAAAACTAAGCCAATCGCTGAACAGTTTGCCTGGGTCCATAGCGTCGACAGACTCAAAATCGCACAGCGCCTGTCGGCACAACGTCCTCACTATGCCGAGGACTTAAACATCTGCTTGCAGGTTAATATTAGCTGTGAAGAGAGCAAATCTGGCTGCCTTCCAGATGAAGCGCTCGAGCTCGCCAAACAGATTGCCGAACTCCCCAAAATAAACTTACGTGGTTTAATGGCCATACCAGAAGCGACTGAGGATGTTGAACTACAAAAAAAGCGTTTTTGTCAGGTGAGAACGCTGTTTGAAGAGATCAAACAGGCGATACCCAGTCTAGATACCTTATCAATGGGCATGTCGGGTGATCTGGATGCCGCCATTGAAGAGGGCGCTACCATCGTTCGTATTGGTACGGCTCTGTTCGGTCCACGCAACTACAACAAATAATTTTTAGGAGAAGAGTGTGGCACAGCCATCTATCGCATTCATTGGTACAGGCAACATGGCCGGTGCAATCCTTGAGGGCTTAATTGCAACGGGATACCCCGTAGACAAGCTATGGGCCTCACGTCGCCAGCTCGATAAGTTGGCAAGTTTTGCTGAGCGCGGCGTTCATACAACGACCGATAACCATCTCGCGATTAGCGCTTCGGAAATTATTGTGATCTCCGTTAAGCCGCAGATGATGCGCGATACACTGACTGAGTTAGCACCCACACTGCAAAAGCATAAACCGCTACTAATCTCTGTGGCAGCAGGCATTAGCTGCGACTCATTAGAACGTTGGGCCGGCGGTGAGCTGGCCGTGATTCGTTCAATGCCGAACACACCCTCTCTACTCAAATTAGGCGCCAGCGGTCTGTTTGCCAACCCTAGAGTGAGTGATGAGCAGAAAGCTCAAGCCTCTTCGATTGCAGAAGCGGTCGGTATTGCTACCTGGTGTGACACTGAAGAGGGCATCGATCAGGTAACTGCAGTTTCGGGTTCAGGCCCTGCTTACTTCTTCCTAATGATGGAGAAGATGATTGAAGCGGCACAAGCGCTCGGCATGAGTCCTGAAGCGGCACGTCAACTGACCATTCAAACCGCCAAAGGGGCTGCAGAGATGGCCGCTAAAACGGGGATTGAACCGGCCCAGTTGCGAAAAAATGTTACCTCCCCAGGCGGTACCACTGAGCAAGCGATTAACAGCTTCGAACAGGATCAACTTGGCGAGGTTGTGTTACGAGCAATGACCGCCTGCAAGAACCGTGCAGCAGAGATGAGTGAGCAACTCGGTAAAGACTAATGGCTGCAAAACAGCTACTCTTAAACACTTGTCATCATTAAGCGAACTATAGGATTGAACATGGCTGGCGATACACTGACATTAATCATTCGAACGATTGGTGAAGTTTTTGCATTTATTCTGCTTCTGCGTTTTTTACTGCAGGCGAGTGGCGCTGACTACTACAATCCGATCTCTCAATCGGTGGTTCGCTTTACCCAAGTTCCTTTGGCTCCACTGCAGAAACTGGTTCCAAGAATTGGGCGTCTAGACATCTCCCCTTTGGTATTAGCCTTCGCAGTTAAAGTGGCGGTTGTTGTAGCAATTATCTTCTTTATACAGGGCAACATCCCCAACATGCTGGGGGCGGCACTGTTTGGCCTATTCGGGGTGCTTGATGGCATTCTCACCATCTACTTTTGGGCTGTTATTGGGTCAGTGATCCTCTCTTGGGTAGCCCCAAACAGCTACCACCCTGGCCCACAGCTCATCATGCAGATCACAGAGCCCGTGTTCTCTTTGGCGCGCAAGGTTATTCCACCTATCGGCGGTCTGGATCTATCACCGATTTTGATCTTTTTAGTGATTCAAATTCTACAATCTCAAATCACTCGTCTGGTCATGTAACTGAACCCGTGGTTTGCTAGAATTAAATACTGTTTCACGTACAGCATTGCACAGGAGATAGCCTAATGCCGGCTAGCTTGCCAACGGATTCCGTCGGTATCGTAACACCAGAATTGATTCACTTTGCCGAGCCTCTCTCTTTGGCTTCCGGCCGAGTGCTGCCTGAATACGATCTAATGGTTGAGACCTACGGGCAACTTAATGCGGATTGCTCAAATGCGGTTTTGATCTGCCATGCGCTATCGGGTCACCACCATGCGGCGGGATATCATTCAGAGAGTGATAAATACCCTGGCTGGTGGGACAGTGCTATTGGGCCTGGCAAACCGATCGACACGAATCGCTTTTTTGTTGTGTCGTTGAATAACCTTGGTGGCTGTCACGGCTCAACAGGGCCGACTTCCATCGATCCAAACACCGGAAAACCTTACGGACCAGACTTTCCTTTTGTAACCGTTCGAGACTGGGTCAACAGTCAGGTTCGACTTGCAGACCACTTCGGTATCCAACGTTGGGCAGCGATTGTGGGTGGCAGCTTGGGCGGTATGCAAGCGATGCAGTGGTCAATCGACTTCCCTGAAAGACTGGGCCACGCGTTAATCATCGCCTCTTCATCAAAGTTAACGGCACAGAATATCGCGTTCAACGAGGTGGCTAGACAGGCTATTTCGAAAGACCCTCAGTTTCACGAGGGACGCTATTACGATCACGAAACCCTTCCCAAAACAGGGCTCTCACTGGCTCGTATGATTGGCCACATCACCTATCTATCTGATGATGGCATGGCCGAGAAGTTTGGTCGTGAGATGCGCACGGGTGAGCTGAGTTTCGACTTAAATACTCAATTCCAAGTCGAAAGTTACCTTCGATACCAAGGTGAGAAGTTTTCGACGGCGTTCGATGCAAATACCTATCTGTTAATGACAAAAGCGCTGGATTACTTTGATCCCGCATCAGAGTATGGCGATGATCTTTCAAAGGCATTAAGCCAAGCTAGCTGTAAATTTCTCGTCGTCTCGTTTACAACGGACTGGCGTTTCTCTCCCGAGCGCTCGCGTGAGATTACAGATGCTCTGGTCGCAGCCAATAAAGATGTTAGCTACGCAGAAATCGACTCTGATCACGGACACGACGCCTTCTTAATCGACAGCCCTCGATACATGGCTGTATTTAGAGCCTACATGAACCGTGTAGCCAATGAACTCAATCTAGGAGTCACCCATGAGAGCTGATTTAGAGATCATTGCAGACTGGATTCAACCCGAGGCGCGCGTCCTTGATATGGGTTGTGGTGACGGTGAACTGCTCGATTTTCTCTCCCAGCAAAAGCAGGTTGATGGCTTAGGTTTAGAGATCGATCATGACAATATCACTCACTGTATTGCGCGCGGTGTGAACGTCATTGAAAAAAACTTAGATGAAGGTCTTGCCAGCATAGACGACTCAAGCTTTGACAGCGTCGTTATGACGCAAGCGCTGCAGGTCATGCACCGTCCCGACTTGATCGTAGAGGAGATGTTGCGTATCGGTAATGAGGGGATCGTCACCTTCCCTAACTTTGCCCACTGGCGTGCGCGTTTCTACTTGGCATTTCGCGGTAAGATGCCGGTCTCCAAGTTTCTCTCTTACAGCTGGTATGACACACCCAACATTCACTTCTGTACCTTTAAAGATTTTGAAGCGCTCTGCATCGAGAGAAACATCCGAATCATTGAACGCACCGTAGTCGATAATGAGCACCGCCAGCGTTGGTGGCATAAGCTCTGGCCCAACATGATGGGTGAAATCGCGATCTACCGAATCACACGATAGAGGTTGAGGTTAATGATGCGTTCTTTAATGGTTCTATTACTCACTTCGCTATTTACTCTGTCGGTTCATGCAGAACAGAAACAGATTGAGCGTGGTTATGAAGTGCACTATAACGCCTTCAACTCAAGCTTCGTTACCCCTGAAGTCGCCACAGCAAATGGCATACTGCGCAGTAAAGTGAGAGCCCTGGTCAATGTGGCAGTTTTTAAACTTGAGCAGAACGGTGACAAAACCGCTGTACGCGCCAACATCAAAGGCGAAGCGAGTAATTTGCTTCAACAGATTCAGACCATTGAGTTCAAACCGATCTTTGAGGGCGATGCAATCTACTACATTGGCGGGTTCCGCTTCAGCGAAGAGGAACGCATGACGATCGAACTCGAGGTCACACCGGACCCTAACCAAGCTCCGATCAAGGTTAGCTTCAACCAAACCTTCTACACGGAGTAGGCATGAACCAGCGCATTGTTTTAGCCAGCGGTAACCAGGGCAAACTCAAGGAGTTCTCAAAGATACTGGCTCCTCTGGATTTTGAGATCGTCTCCCAAGGAGAGTTGGGTGTTGAAGATGCTGAAGAGACCGGTTTAAGTTTTGTCGAAAATGCGATCATCAAAGCCCGCAACGCCTGCGCTGCAACCGGCCTACCTGCCATTGCTGATGACTCAGGCCTTGAGGTGGATGCTCTCTCTGGAGCCCCTGGCATCTACTCTGCTCGTTTTGCAGGTCGAGGATCCTCAGATCAACAGAATATAGATAAGCTTCTTGAAGAGCTTGGTGATCTTGAAGCGGAGCAGCGCTCTGCACGATTTCGCTGTGTTCTGGTCTGTATGCGCCACCAGAATGATCCTACTCCACTGATCGCTGTGGGCAGCTGGGAAGGTAAGATTCTTGGTGCACCTGAAGGGGAGAATGGCTTTGGTTACGATCCTATATTCTGGTCACCTGAGTATGACTGCGCAGCAGCACAACTCACCCCAGAGCAGAAAAAAGCCGTCAGCCATCGCGGCAAAGCCGTTGCACAGCTGACCGAACAGCTGGCTGCTTTCCTCGCCTAAATGGATGCCAAGCTACCACCGCTGTCACTCTATGTGCACGTGCCTTGGTGCATTCGAAAGTGTCCATATTGTGACTTCAATTCGCACCAAGTCAGAGATGAGATTCCTGAATCACTCTACTTGGACCGCCTAATTTCAGAACTAAAAAACGAGCAACACCTAACGTCTGGTCGACCCATACATTCGATCTTCATCGGTGGCGGGACACCTAGCCTTCTAAAACCGGAAAGCTACGCCAGATTACTTGAGGCTGTTAAATCAAACTACAGCCTAGAACCAGACGCTGAAATTACTATGGAAGCAAACCCTGGGACTTTTGAACAAGAGAAGTTTGAAGGGTTTGCAGATGCGGGCATCAATCGGTTGTCGATTGGCGTGCAGAGCTTTGATGATGATCGACTGAGAGCTCTTGGCCGAATTCATACAGGCGGCGAAGCCATTAAAGCCATTCAATCAGCAACAAAACTGTTTCAACGGACTAATATCGATCTGATGCACGGACTACCCGGTCAAACCCCGGACGCTGCGTTGAATGATCTTGAGCAGGCTATCGCATTCGAACCCGATCAAATCTCTTGGTATCAACTGACGATTGAACCTAACACAGAGTTTGCAGCCAAACCGCCCTCTCTACCGATCGAGGAGTCCTTATGGACTATTCAGGAGCAGGGCAGTGAACTGCTAAAACGTCATGGCTATGAGCAATATGAGATTTCGGCCTTCGCACGACCAGGCGGTGAATCAAAACACAACCTCAACTACTGGCAGTTCGGCGACTACTTAGGTATTGGAGCCGGCGCACACGCTAAGATTTCCCGCTGGGAGCAAGGTCAGCTGCTGATTGAACGTATTCATAAACAGCGCCAACCCAAGGCTTACATAAATGCCATCGACCCAGTTGCAGGTAGAGAGATCATAGAATCCGAGGCTCTGCCCTTTGAGTTTATGCTCAATGCCTTGCGCCTGAAATCGGGCGTTGCCACAGAGCTGTTTGAGCAGAGCACTGGATGTTCGATTGAACGTATAGAACCTCTGCTATCAAAAGCTCGTCAACGTGGAATGCTAATTGAAGACCCTGCCCGGATTGCTCCAACCCAAGAGGGGCAGCTGTTTCTGAATGATCTGTTGGAGATGTTTATCGATTGAGGTTGGCGACGATCTTAGGTATCTCACTGATCGTCTCAGCGTGCCAGTCAGCCTCCACCTCAATGGCCCACTCCAGACCTTCGGGGTTGACCCAAATGGTATGCATTCCCATCTCTTTTGCCGCCCGAATATCATTAATCGGGTGATCACCCACATGGACCACCTCATCCGCGTTGACCGAAGCAAACTCTAAAGCCTTCTCAAACATCAGAGGGTGGGGCTTCGCAGTACCCACCACGTCGGCATTAAATTGAAAGTCGAACCACTGAGCTAAGGGTGTTTTAGCCACCTCAGCATTACCGTTACTCAGTGCACCAATCAGCAACCCTTGATCTTTAAGTTGCTGCAACATATCGATCACCTGGTCGTAGGGCGTGACCGCGTGGCGATGATGTAAAAACAGATCAAAAGCTGCCGCCGCTTTTGATTCTGCCTCTTGTTGGGTAAGCCCCACTGAGACCATCCCCTCTTCAAGCAGACGTATACGCGTTTCTGTCATGCTGTGAGCAATTTCTGGATAGCGCTCAAGTAGAGAGCGACGCAGTGCTGACCCTTCGGCAAGATCACTGAGTGAATATCGCTCTGTGTAAGCTGGAACCTCGCGTTCTAGCCACTCCCACAATAGATCGTTCGCTTTAATCACAACCGGGTGGACGGCCCATAAGGTATCGTCGAGATCGAAGGTGACACACTTAATTTTTTTCACGTCGCTTAGCCCTTGGGTGTGAATTTTGATAGATCGATTTAAGTTGCTTGAAGTCTAGGTGTGTATAGATCTGAGTCGTACTGATATCGGCGTGACCTAATAACTCTTGTACAGCACGAAGGTCACCAGAGCCGGCGAGCATTTCAGTCGCGAAACTATGACGCAGCCGGTGTGGGTATAAATTGCCTGCGACACCCGACTGTTCACCAAGCTCTTTCAAACGTTTCTCGACGCTGCGGGATGAGAGACGCTTGCCCAGTTTCCCGACAAACAGAGCCTCTTCATTGTAGTCTGCTAATGCCAAGCGCTCCTTGAGCCAAAGCTGAATGGCCTGCAGAGCCGCACCGCCCACCGGAACTTGGCGCATTTTGCGACCCTTACCTTCAACGATGACGGAGCCTGAACCCAAATCGATATCACTTAAATTAATACCAACCAGCTCCGATACGCGCAGCCCACTGGAATAGAGCAGCTCCATCATGGCTAGATCACGAATCTTTAAGGGATCATCTTGTGGCGTATCTAACACGTCATTCAAGGTCTCAGAACTCAGTGTTTGTGGAAGACGGCGAGGAGCTTTCGGCGCTTTAATGGCCAGAGCGGGATTATGTTCGCAGATCGATTGCTGATTCAGATATCGATAAAAGCTACGAAGTGCAGACAGCATTCGTTGCAACGATCGGCCCGACAGACCCTCAGAGTGCAGCTCGGCCACCGCGTAACGCAGAGGGCGCTCAGAGAGCTCGAGCCAACTGGTGAATTCAATCAGTTGTAGCGTCTCTCGAAAGCGTTGAAGATCGCGCTGATAGTTGAAGACTGTTTTATCGGATAGCTGACGCTCGACACGCAGATGCTCGGTAAAGCGAAATTCTAAGTCGCTGTCCGAGCAACCCATGTTAGCCTCGAATATTCATCAAACGCGCAAGGATTCTGCTTAGAACTTCGCCGATATACGCCAAAAATAGCGTTCCTTGCGTAGACTGGAAGTAGTTGGCGTCGTATGAGCCAATCACCAGAAGACCTAAAGATTCGCCCTTCACTAGCGGTACCACAGCGCAAGATCCAACGGGCTTTTGAGGGTTTCGGAATAAGAATCGGGTCATCTGATCCGACAACTGTCCGCAGACAGGGCTTGATGAGTCGATCAACGGCTGAACAATTGACGTTTGACTGCGCGGCAACACTCTTAGTGAGTTAACGTCGAGCTCCGTATCCGAGAAGAGGATTAGCTCCACCTCATCGCCACTGAAGTCGCCACACAAGCTCTCTTCAAGTGCAATACTGACTTCATCAAAGCTGTCTGCCTCTAGCAGTGACAGAACCATCCGCTTGGTCTTACCGAATTGCCCGTCGTTATGACGCGCTGCTTCGATCATATCCGACAGGTGGATTTCGAGTGTATTGGCTTTTTCTCGCAGCATGCTGGTTTGACGTTCAACCAAGGAGACCGCCGAACCTCTCTGATGAGGTACCGTCAGCTTTTCAAGTAACCAGGTATGGTTCTCAAAAAAACTGGGATTCTGTGCAAGCCACTCTGCGACTTGGTTTTCATCTAGCGGTTGGCTCATAAGTAGATCTGCCCTTCGTAAACCGAACATACGGGACCAGTCATATTGACGGAGTGCCCTTCACCTAACCACTCAATCTCAAGATCACCACCAGGTAAGTGAACGGTAACTTTGCTATCGAGAAGGCCACGCAAACGACCTGACACGACGGCAGCACAAGCCCCAGTACCACACGCTTGAGTTTCACCTGCACCGCGCTCATAGACACGAAGATTCACCTCATTTTTGGAGATGACTTCCATAAATCCGATATTGGCACGACTAGGGAAGACAGCATGAGATTCCAGCTCTGGCCCCCAGCTCTCAACCGGCGCGCTTTCAATGGAATCAACGACCAAGACAGCATGAGGATTACCCATGGAGACAGCACCAAACTCAACAGTTTGACCTGAAGCCAGTTGGGTAGAGTAAGTCGTGCTCTTCTCTGTGAAGGTGGTAGGCACTTCGACCGGATCCAACTCTGGAGCACCCATATCAACTTCAACCAGATCGCGACCCACAATGTTCAACACCGCACGACCACGTGCTGTTTGCACCTTAATGGTATCTCGCAACACCAACCCTTTATCGCGAACAAATCGCGCAAAGCAGCGAGCGCCGTTGCCACAGTGCTCGACTTCACTGCCATCAGCATTAAAGATACGGTAACGAAAATCCATATCCGGATCGGATGGCGGTTCGACCAACAACATCTGATCAAAACCGACACCAAAATTACGATCCGAAAGTTGACGCACAAGGTCCGCGTTGACACGGACGCGTTGTGAGATGGCGTCAATGACCATAAAGTCATTGCCCAAGCCATGCATCTTAGTGAATCGCAGTAGCATCAGCCTTCCTCTGACAGCAATGATTCACCGCGCACAAGATCAGCAAACTGCTCACGCTCACGAACCACTTGGAAGCGCGCATCATCCACCATCACCTCAGCGGCACGGCCACGGGTGTTGTAGTTAGAAGCCATGACAAAGCCGTATGCGCCTGCCGAGCAGACTGCTAATAGATCACCTGGAGTCAGTGCCAACTTACGATCTTTGCCAAGGAAGTCGCCGGTTTCACAAATCGGGCCGACAAGATCCCAAACGGCCTCTTCCGCGGATGACTCTAGCTGAGCTGGAATAATCTCTTGGTAAGCGCTGTATAGCGACGGGCGAATCAGATCGTTCATTGCCGCATCGATAATGGCAAAGTTCTTCTCTTCATTACGCTTAAGGAACTCAACCTTGGTGAGTAGAATTCCCGCGTTCGCAGAGATCGAACGGCCCGGCTCAAACACTAACTTAAGCTGACGATCACCCAAACGATCAATGATGGCATCGATGTAATCTTTGGGCTCTGGTGGTGTCTCGTCGGTGTAACAAACCCCTAAGCCACCGCCAAGGTCGAGGTGTTCGATCAGGATACCCGCTTCCGCCAATCGATCGATCAATGCTAATAGGCGATCGAGCGCATCGAGGAAGGGATCGATTTCAGTCAACTGCGAACCGATGTGGCAATCAACGCCAACCACTTTAACGTTTGAAAGCTGAGCCGCTCGCTGATAAACCTCAAGCGCAGAATCAATGGCAATGCCAAACTTGTTCTCTTTTAGGCCTGTTGAGATATATGGGTGAGTGCCCGCATCGACATCTGGATTCACACGGAATGAGACATCGGCCACCTTGCCTAACTCAGCAGCGACCGCATTAACACGCTCCAGCTCTGATTCAGACTCGATATTGAAACAGTGGATGCCAACCTCTAGCGCACGAGCGATCTCTGCAGCTTGCTTGCCAACACCAGAAAAGACCACTTTGGAAGGATCCGCACCCGCCAAAAGCACACGCTCTAATTCGCCCTGAGAGACAATATCAAAACCTGCTCCCAACTTAGCCAATACATTTAACACAGCCAGGTTGGAGTTAGATTTAACCGCAAAGCAGACCAGTGCATCGCGCCCTGCTAACGCGTCAGCATAAGCCAAATAGCCTCGCTCAAGGGCATCACGCGAATAAACATAGGCGGGCGTGCCAACCGCATTTGCGATCTCTGCAACAGAGACATCTTCCGCAAACAGTTGACCGTCGCGGTATTCAAAACTTTCCATTTTTTCTCTCTTAAGAGTTTGATTGCTGCGAAGTTTCAGCACCCGGCATCGACAATGGGCCCTTCTGACCGCATCCAACGAGTGCACAACAGAACACCAGTGCAAAGAACATTCGCATAATCCACTCCAATTACGACCAACCCTTTTGGTGTCGGGTTTTGATCAATAAAATTAAAGCCAGAGTATACCCTGATAATAGGCTTGTAAGCGACCACGAAAGGCCTATTTAGCACGGACAAAGCTGCGGAAATCAGTATAATGAAATCAATGTTTACAGGAGGTTAGACAATGAGTGATGCGATCTATTTAGAGCGTGTTGAAGAGACCCTCAACGCACTCGAAGAGTTATTAGACGATGCGGAATCCGATTTGGACTATGACAATAACGGCGCGATGATGACGATTAAGTGCCCTGACCGAAGCCAAATTATCCTAACGCGCCAGCCTCCAGTGAAGCAGCTTTGGCTAGCAACCCGCACACAAGGTCTGCATTTTGATTACGATGAAGCTCAACAAGCTTGGGTTTTAGACTCGGATGGCTCGCTGCTACGAACTCATCTAATGGCTGCATTCGCCGATCAAACCGATGAACAACTCGACCTATCTGATATCTAAATTAATTTTTTCACTTGCTCATAGAGGCGCTCCAGAGCGCCTCTATTTTTTTCTACCACATTGATGCCCGCTTGAGACATTGCGTGGTTATCATTGCCAAGCAAAACCCTAATCTGCTCAGCCAATTCCTGTTCACATTGAACTTGCACCAATGCACCTTCACTTTTCAGCGTCGAGATAATCGAGCGGAAGTTATAATCACTTGGCCCCATGACAATTGGCAAACCAAGAGCGGCCGGCTCAAGCGGATTATGCCCACCCGTACCAGAGAAGCTTCCACCGACGAAGGCTAGATCCGCAGCTGAGTAGTAAGCAAACATCTCACCCAGCGAATCACCAATCCATATATCGATATTTCTATCGGCCGTAGATAGTGATCGCTTACTTACAAAATCAGAATAGCCTTTAGCCAACTGATAAACAGAGTCAAAACGCTCTGGATGGCGGGGTACGAGAATGAGTACCGGACGCTGATCTTGTGGAATGACACTCCAAGCATCCAACAAAATCTTATCCTCACCCTGATGGGTACTGGCAGCCACTAGCACTTTGCGGTCAAAAGCAGCTTTCCACGCTTTACCTATTTGAATCTGATCTTCAGGAAGATCGATATCGAATTTGATACTACCAGAAACCAGCAGTCGATCCTCTGGCATACCCAAGCTCTTAAACCTTTCTGCATCCGACTCATGTTGGGCTAGCAAAAGCGAAATTGAATTTAACGTATCCTTGGTCAACCCTGAAAAGCGCTTATATCCCTTGAATGACTTCTCAGATAGACGAGCATTTGCCAGAACGATGGGAATCTTCCGACTTGATGTAGCTGTCAAGAGATTCGGCCAAATCTCTGTCTCAACAATGAGCAGTAATTTTGGAGAGTGAGCTCCGAAAAACAGTGTAAAGAAGATCGGTAGATCCCATGGCAGGTAACGGTGCTCGACTCGCCCGCCAAAACGCTGTTTTACCTGTGCCGCTCCCGTTGGTGTGGTCGTTGTGAAAAGGACCGACTCACCCTGATCTAAAAGCCTCTCAACAAGCGGGCTAATCGCAATGGTTTCACCAACAGAAACCGCGTGAATCCAGATCGGTCTGCCTAGTGTTTTCTGCTGAATACCAAAACGTTCAATCAGACGCTGTCGATAGGCAGAGGCTTTTAAGCTACGAACTAACAGGCGAAAAACGAAGAGAGGCAGTAACAGTGTATAAAGCGCGGAATAGAGCAGCCTAGCCATTTCGCTGCTCACTAAATTGCATGCGATGAAGTTGAGCATACGCCCCATCCAAAGCCAATAGCTCTGCATGAGTACCGCGCTCCACTATTTGCCCCTGATCCATTACAACGATCAGATCAGCTTTCTCAATGGTGGAGAGGCGATGGGCAATGATAAGCGTTGTCCTCCCCTTTACGACCTCATCGAGTGCTTCCTGGATGTGTCGTTCCGACTCTGTATCCAGTGCCGAGGTTGCCTCATCAAGAATCAGGATAGGTGCATTTTTCAAAATAGCGCGAGCGATCGCAATACGCTGACGCTGACCACCTGAGAGAAGCACGCCACCCTCGCCAATCTCAGTTTCAAGACCTTTGGGCAGTCGCTCAACAAACTCCATGACATGCGCAGCCTCTGCGGCCACTTTAATCTGTTCTGGAGTCGATGATGCAAGCGCACCATATGCAATATTGTCAGCGATCGTGCCGTTAAAAAGCACAACTTGCTGGTTAACTAACGCAATTTGTTCACGTAGCGACTCTAGCGTACAGGACTCAAGCGCTTGGCCATCCAGTAACAACTCACCACGCCAACCATCATTAAAACGCGGTAACAGACTGACCAGCGTCGATTTACCCGAGCCAGACTTACCAACCAACGCAACGGTCGTTCCTGCAGGAATATCCAAATTAATCTGCTTCAGCGCATCATCTTGAGTTCCGGGATAAGCAAAGCTTAAATCTGAGAATTTAAGATCACCAACCGCTCGACCTAGCTCAATCGCTCCAGTGTCGACCTCAACCGGCTCATCCATTACCGCAAAAACACCTTCTGAGGCCGCAATACCTCGTTGAATCTTGGTATTCACATCGGTAAGTAAGCGCAAAGGTTTTGTAATCAAACCTGCCGCTGTTAAAAAGGCGACAAAACTACCAGTGGTCATTCCTTGCATTACCGATGGATGCATAGCAATAAACATTAATACCGCTAATGCAGCAGCAACAAGTAACTGAATAATTGGGGTATTGAGCGATTGAGTAACCACTAGCTTCATGAACTGCCTGCGATTTAGATCACTCGCTTTAAAGAAGCGATCACTTTCAAATTCTGCACCGCCAAATATGCGCACAATTTGGTAGCCTCGCACAGCTTCAGATGCTGCGTCAGTGATATCTCCAACCGACTCCTGCAGCTGTTTTGATTGTGTGCGCATTTTGCGAGAGGCAATCAAAACTACAATGCCTATGAATGGTGCAGCACCAATAAAAATAAGGGTCAATTTCCAGTTTAGATAGAGCATGTACCCGAACAGCCCAATAACTGTCATCCCTTCGCGAAGCCCAACCTTTATTGCTTCAGTTACAGCCTCTGTAACCTGCTCAACGTTATAAGTTAGCTTTGCTAGAATTTGGCCACTACTTGATTGGTTATAGAAAGAGGTCGGTAATCGCTGTAGTGTTTCAAAAAGATCCACTCGCAATCCATGAATAACTTGGCGTGCAATGTAAGCAATACTGTAGCTTCCAATAAAAGTCCCCAAACCTCTACTAGCGAAAATAGCCAAGACCATGATGGCCAATAGGTAACGCTGGTCGAACTCACCTGCTTCAACGGCATTAACAACCATCTCTAACCACTTTGCAGAGGCTGCCTGAGAAGCACCATAAAGCCCAAAACCCAAAAAGCTGATAGCAAAACCGTGCCAGTATGGACGGACATACCGCAATAGACGTTTATATAATGACCAGCTGGTTTGCTCAGAGTGCATATTAGAACCAAATAAAGCGTTATCTTTAACAAAAGTGATCTAAGTATACCCTAGGCAATTGCCCATAAAGCACTTAAACCTATAAACTTTATGGATTCCAGCTTACCTATTGATATGAAAACTAAAGCTCACACCAATTTTCTAGCTCCAAGGTACTGGCCTACATGGTTAGGTCTAGGGGCTTTGCGTCTAATCAATTTGCTCCCTTTTTCTCTTCAAATAAAAATTGGAGCGGCCTTAGGCTCTATTATCAAAAACTTAGCTTCAAAGCGCCGACATGTTGCTGAGGTAAATATTCGCCTCTGTTTTCCTCAACTAACTGAAAGTGAGCGCACTCAGTTGGTTTCTGACACGTTTAAGAATAATGGAATTGGAATCATTGAGACGGCTATGGCTTGGTGGAGCGATAGGGAATCATTTCGCTCTAAGGTATCTATAGAGGGTAAAGAGTACCTAGACGAAGCTCTTTCAGAAGGTAAGGGCGTAATCCTCTTAGGAGCCCACTACTCAACACTCGATTTAGGTGGTCTTCTATTCTCACTTTTCTACCCACTTCACACCATGTATCGCCCACACAACAATCCACTAATGGACAAGGTGATTACAAAGGGGCGCTTAAGATCGATCAAGTCAATGATTGACCGATCAGATTTTAGATCAGTGATTAGAGCTTTAAAAAGAAATGAGATTGTTTGGTACGCACCAGATCAAGACTTTGGACCTAAACATTCAGTTTATGCACCATTTTTTGGAGTTAATGCCGCGACGACACCAGCAACAGCTAAGCTTTCTAAATTGAGTAAGTCACCTGTTATTTTGCTCTCCCATCACCGCACAACTGATGGCACATACATACTCTGCCTACATCCAAGAGTTGAAAACTTTCCGCTCGTAGATGATGTTGAATCTGCAACACGAATAAACCAAGAAATAGAGAAGGGTATTAGTTACCAGCCTGCTCAGTACATGTGGGTTCATAGAAGATTTAAAACGCATCCTAATGGCAAGAACTGGCTATATGACAACAATTAAACGTGTTGCGTTAGTTACTCAAACCTTTCCACCAAAGATGGGTGGTATGGAAGCTGTTATGGCTTCATTGGCGAAGCACTTTGCAGAGAATGGTTCAGAGGTCGCAGTTTTCCCCAATAAGCCAGCTCCTAAAGAGAGGTTCTACAAATCATACCTCTTACCTTCGCCTAAACTCATACGCCATTTATTAAAAAAGCTATTGATCCGCTTAAAAGCTAATCCTCAGGATCTAGTGATTTGCGATAGCTGGAAAAGTGTAAAAGCAGTTCCAGCTACATTAAAAAACATAGTCGTGCTTGCTCATGGTCAAGAGTATCTGAATACATCAAAACGCAAGCTTGAAATTGAAACGGCTCTAATGAGGGCTAAAGCGATTGTATGTAGCTCTCTTGCAACAATGAAGTTAGTTGAAGCGTTAACGCCAATCCATAGAGATAAAAGTTACGTTGTATACCCGACCTACATGCTTGAAGAGCCCTCAGGCATCAAGTCAAAAAAATCACCAACTGACACACTAAAGTTACTTTCAATTTCTAGATTAGAAAAAAGAAAGGGCATACAAAATGCCATGAGGGCAATATCGCAACTAAAAGATGAAGGCCTGATGTTTGAATGGGATATTTGCGGCAAAGGGCCCGCTGAAAAAGAACTTCATGATTTGTGCACAGAGCTCAAACTCGAGGAAAATATTCGTTTTCCTGGCCGTGTATCTGATAAAGAAAAACAACTACTTCTTTCTCAAGCTGATCTTTTTGTAATGCCATCCTATCAAGAAGGAAATTCACTTGAGGGCTTTGGCATTAGTTATGTAGAAGCAGCAGCATTCGGTTTACCCTCAGTAGGAGGCGAAGCTGGCGGCGCTAATGAGGCAGTGAATGCTCCAGAATGCGGCTGGTGCTGTGACGGCGCCTCTATTGACGAAATATACAAAGCTCTCAAAGATTCTTGCTTGGATACGAATGAAAGAAGCCTCAGAGGCTCAAATGCATTCATTCGTTTCAATAAGGAAATGAGCGGTAATATCGTATTTAATAAGCTATTTGAAATATGTCGAGTTATACAATGACTAATAATCTCCACACTGCAAAGCTTCCAATCAGCGTTACGATTATTTGTCATAACGAGGTCGAGCGTATAAAAGAGACCATCGAATGCGTTGAAGGCTGGGTTGATGAAGTAATAGTCATCGACTCTGGAAGCACTGACGGAACGCAGGATATCGTACTTTCTACCACCGCAAAATTATTCTTCAATGAGTGGCAAGGATACGGCCAGCAGAAGAGATTTGCTGAAGATCAAGCCAGCAACGACTGGATCTTTAATATTGATGCTGATGAACGTGTTTTGCCAGAACTGGCTGATGAAATCCAAAAGCGATTTATAGTCGAATCAAGTAGTGTTGATGCATACAAAGTACCTATATACGACCGTTTTTTATGCACCAGAGAGATTTCTAAGTACAAACCATACAATCCAGTCCGATTGTACAAAAAGTCAGTTGGTCGATATAGAGATAGTGCCGTGCATGACCGAGTTGTTTTACCAAACACAGTCACTGTCAGTCAGCTGCGAAGTCGCATAGCCCATGACTCACTTAAGTCTTTCAGACATCGTATAGAAAAAATGAACGACTACACAGACGCTCAGGTAATTGATCTTCGTTCCAAAGGACGCAAGTTCTCTAAACTAAGAATAGTCTTAGAGTTCTGGAGTGCTTTTCTGGTGTGCTACATACGCAGAGGGTACTGGAGAAACGGATTTATGGGATACATATACTCCATGAATTTTGCATATAGTCGTTTCTTGAGAGCAATTAAACTTTACGAATCATTTAGTAATGAATAACAAAAAAGCAATCTTTATCTGCCTAATATCTGACCGTGATGGTGGGTTAGAGGAATCTTTTGTTTTTTATGCGAATCTCTTAATAGAAATGGGGCATGAGGTATTTCTGTTAGCACCAAAATCCGCTCCATATTTATCTAGAATCAATTCTTTAGCACGTCGAATAAACTTTCATCCCAAAGGCTATTGGGACATTCTTTCAGCAATAAGGCTAACTCTTATGGCAAGAAAATATGCACCCGACATCATGCTAGGGTACAACTCAAGAGCATCGTATTACTTATCCGGCATCGCAAAACTATTCAATAAGACAAAGTCGATAGGCTACAGTCACAGTTACAAACATAAAAAGCTGCGTTTCTGCGATTCAATTATATGTGTAACGGAAGATATGAAGTCATTTTTCTTGAACCATGGCTTTGAGAATCGTTCAGTGGATGTGTTACCACCGATAGGATTGGAGCTAGATAAAATTTCTGAAGCCCATAGAACTCAGGACTTTAATAGTGATTGTATTCGACTTGGCTTTTTAGGGCGTATGACACCGGAGAAAGGCATACTTACGCTAATTAAAGCGGTGTCGAAAGTACACTTGCCGATAAAAATTAAGCTGGTAATCGGGGGGGATGGACCTGAGTTTGAAGCTGCAAAAAATCTTTCTAAGCAACTTGATATAGATGCTTGTTTTCTTGGGTGGATTGAGCTCAAAGAAAATTTCTTTAATCAAATTGATGTTCTAGTCATTCCTTCAGAATCAGAAACTTTTGGTATAGTAGCTCTCGAAGCAATGATAAGAAAAATTCCTGTAATCTCAACTCCTACCAATGGCACTAAAAGTATTATAAACAATAGACTTTCCGGTTTGATAGCCAATGACTTTGATGATAGTTCACTTTCGCGAGCAATCGCCGAACTAAACAATATTGATATCCAAGCATTAATTGCTGAGGGTCACAAAAGAGCTTTGATTTTTAATAAAGAAACCGTATTAGGGAGATTTAAAGCCATAATCAATAAATTATGACTCTAATGGGAGTTATTTTTTAACTATGATCTTTCTTAGTTTCAAGGCTGAAAATTAGGCCTGCACTAATACCTAACCAAACCCAAAACCAAGCATTCATCCAACCACCATAGAAGTTGTTATGAGTATTGAATGGGAAGAAACCTGCCCAAAATGCTGTCAATCCGCCAAGTGCTAGAAGCGACCCGGTACTCATTGTTTTAAATGTTGTTCGAATTAAGAACACGAATAACACTACAAGGCCCAAGACGCCCCATACACCTGCTCCTGACCATGCTTCCAAAATCATCTGATGTGTATGGGTTGCCCCTTTAAGTGGATGCTTGCCATTAGACTCCTTCAAGAAATCATGGATCCAGTAATTACCTGGTTCGGCGACCAATGGATGCGCATATCGAAAGTTGTTCACACCCGTTCCAGTTAATGGATACTCTGCACCTAACTTTACAGCATCAGACCAGATGTTTATTCGACCAGAGAGGCTACGATCAAGTGTCTCCATATTTGGATTTTTCCGGAAAGAGAATGTTTGATCAAACTTAGTGCTCAAGCCAGGTAGCGTATAGAGATAACTACCCGAAAACACGACGGCACTAATGAGCAAAACTGACCCCAAAATTGATTTTTGATTAAATCGATAACCACGAAAGAGAGGAATTAAAGCAAAGATACCTAGAGTGACCAGAATTGATAACCAAGAAGAGCGGGTACCACTAATGAAACATAAGAAGATAATAAACACGCCTAAAACAATTGAGGACTTGTACCAACCCTGACTCCATAACGACAAAGTAAGAAATCCAAACAAGGAACCCAGGATAACTCCCATCATAAGTCCGCCATCGACAAACGGGTTATCTCTTGTATGAAGCCCTTGGTTATGGCTTCCACCGGGGCCAAATGGATTTTGTGGATCAATATACTGCCAGATCGCTAAAGCACCCCAGAATACTACAATCAGGCTTATAACTATGACTGATGGAATTAAGTTATATCCATTAGAGAGCCTTTTATATAAAAAATATCCAGCTAGAAAAAACAGTGGATAAGTTCCTACAAAAACCATTGTTCGCTCGAAATCGATAGTACCCATGAATGAAATTACTGCCGGAACCCAAACACAAAGTCCCGCGAAAATTAACCACCTAGTGCCCGCTTCAATTCCTTGGCCAACTTTTAGCTCTCTAACAAACAGAACCGCTCCTATGATTGCCATTACCAATAATGGGTACCATAGTGTTTTCCCTATAGGCATCATGAAAAAGTAGAGCGACAACAATATAGTAAGATCGTTCTTTTTAAGGAAACTAAGCACTTTATGATCTCTTATCTGTTTAATAGTTGAATTAAATAAGGCTTTTATAGAGCGCGAGTGTATCTCTCCGCATATGACTTAATGTAAATGTGTTTTGCGATAGCATCACATCGCTCTCAATAGCTTTTACAAGAGCTTTAACTACCGCTACAAAATCTCCCGATTCAACTAGATATTCTGGCGCTAGTGCATTCATAGTCTCCGCTACAGCACCATGCGCATATGCAATAACTGGTGTACCTACGGCTATACTTTCAACAACTGCTCGCCCAAATGATTCTGCCGTTGTCGTTGTAAGTGACAAAGACACATCAGAAATAGCGTATAGCTCGCGCATGTCTGAGCGAGTGCCTAGAAATACAAAAAACTGCTCAAGACCTTTTGCATGGATAGCAGACTCTACTTCAGCCAAAAACTTACCTTTAGAATCACTTCCTACTACCAAAACTTTGAAGTCATCTCTTCGTTTAGCGAGCTCTTCAACAACTTTTACCAACTCAAGATGACCTTTCCATCGAGTGATTCGGCCTGGAAAACAGATCAATTTTTTATTGGTACATTCTGGGTGTTCCCCAAAGAACTTTTCACGCCACTCATCAGATGGCTTAAATCCTCTGTAAAAATAGTCCTCATCTATGCCGCGATGAATCACTGTGACTTTATCTGGATCATCAACTGTGTAGTTATCGAAGAGATATTTCTTGCACGTTTCAGATACACATATAACGCGCTCACCCTTGGCCATAATAGCGCTATACCAGTTAACAGAGTGCATGCCATGCAGGGTTGTAATAAATTTAGGCCTATCATTTCTTGGCATGCCCCGCCAAGCCAACCAGACAACCCAAGCTGGCATACGGGAACGAACATGGACGATATCTGGCTTCTCTTTGCGAAGACATTTGCGAAATGACCAAAGCTTTAAAAATGTGAGCAGAGATTTTTTGCCAAGATCCCATGCGATATGTCGCGAGCCCTCAGACTCCAATTGACCAACTAATCGCCCCCCAGCTGAAATAACAATAGATTCGTGCCCTGCTTCAACTAATGCTTTTGCGATATCGATGGTACCGCGTTCGACTCCGCCAACCTCTAATGCCGGAAGTACCTGAACTACTTTCACAGGGGAAATCTCTCCAAAATAATCTCAGCGCAGCGGGCTGCTTCTCGAAAATTCGACACTGGATTGGCCGGTTTTTGGTCGGCTGTAGCACCCACTAAGCCTTGCTCAACCAATGAGTCGATGCCCTGTTGCGTTCTTGAATTAGTCGTAGATTCTAAACGTATCAGCGAAATAGTGCACCCGGCGGTTAATGCTTCATAGACCATTGAGACACTGTCTGAGCTGACAATCACCTGTTCGGTGGTTGCTAAAGTGCTGGGTAACCAATCACTATCGACTGAATCAGGCTCAATTAATCTGATGCTCGTTTTCGATCTAAGTTGTTGTAATAGGTCGTTGGGAGTTCTTCGAGAGGTCGCTACATTCAATAAACCAATGGATGGTTCAGTTAACTGGTCGATCTGCTCAATAATGCGGGCATCATCCCAGATCACGTGCTTGCTTGGCCCACCTAAAAGCACCAGTCGACTTTCCGGCTGTTTTTTAGACGGCTTCATTCGATTAATTGCTCCCTTGGTAGTAACTACACGATCAAAAGCGGGGGGCGCATCATGCTCTGGGACCAGAGCTAAATTAAAGAAGCTGTAAGGGAGCGATGGGCGCATCAGTACGACATTTTTGGCCCCAAAGCGAACAGTGAGCGCCCAATTCCAAAAGTGAGTGGCTCTGCCTGCACTGATAATCAATTTGGGGCGATCTGTAGCAAACAGTGAACTACTGACACCCTTCAGTGGAAGGGTTTTGAATGTCAGATTCGGTTTAAACTCAAGCAACGCTTCTACCAATCCAAGGGACTGATTAATGTGCCCGGGCTTTCCATCACTGATGATCCAGATATCTGCCACAACAAACCTTTTCGCATATAGATCCCTAAGGATAAACAGTTCCCGCCCTAAACACACTTCAATTTAATAAATATCGATTCCAATTTTCCCTCTATGGCTTACAATTGATCGATTAAATTTTGGCGCACTGTATCGACTCAACAGAACAGTTGTAATTTTAGGAAGATTTTCATGGCAGCATTTGGTTCTCTCTTTATGCCAGAGATGGCGATAACTTGGTTTGATGGCGACAGCTGGAGCCCAACTGAAGTGGTCGCTAGTGACTCCATCTCATTTCACCCTGGCGCACATGTGCTGCACTACTCAAGCACCTGCTTTGAGGGGTTAAAAGCATTTCGCCATGCTGATGGTTCAGTCAAAATTTTCCGTATGGACAAGAACATTGAACGCTTTGCGCAGAGCAGCCGCCTTCTTGGTTTACCTGAGATTGATAAGGGGCAGACGCAGCAAATGATCGAGTCAATCGTTCGTCAGTACGCTGCAGATGTACCAGAACCACCGGGTTCGATGTACATTCGCCCGACACACATTGGTACTGAGCCTGCAATTGGTAAAGCGGCGGTGCCATCGGTTACCTCATGTCAATACATCCTTCTATCACCTGTAGGTGATTATTTCGCAGGTGGCGATAAAGCACTTCGCCTACTGGTCGACGATGAAGCGATGCGCTGCCCTCCACACATGGGCATGATCAAAAGCGGTGGTAACTACGCTGCAGCCATGGGGCCTATCTTAAATGCCAAGGCACAATACCAAGCGGATCAGGTACTCTTCTGTCCAGGTGGTGACGTTCAAGAGACCGGCGCTGCGAACTTCCTGCTTATTGATGGCAACCAGATCATCACTAAAGCATTGGATGAGAGCTTCCTGCACGGTGTCACTCGTGACTCGATTCTGACATTAGCTCGTGATCTAGGCATGGATGTTCAAGAGCGCCAGCTTTCAGTAGATGAGCTTCTGGAACGTGCTGCAAAACCGGGTTGTGAAGCGGCTTTGTCGGGTACGGCAGCTGTTCTAGCCCCTGTAGATACTCTGATCTACAAAGATAAAGAGTACAAAGTCGGCAACGGTGGAATCGGCGAGACTACCGTTAAGCTTCGTCGTGCACTGAATGACATTCAGTGGGGTAAGGCCGAAGACCCGCACGGTTGGTTAACCCACCTATAAATTTTCAACTAAAAAGGGGCATCAGCCCCTTTTTAATTTAATCTTTGTTCCACCTTGTCACCAAAATCATAGATGAAAACTTTGATTTGAGTAACAAGTAGCTTACTAAGCCACCTATACCTGCCCCAACCATCGTGTCCAACGGAAAATGGACACCTAAATAGATTCGGCTAAAGGCAACTAAAATTGCAATTGAAAAAAAGACCCATCTCAAACGAACAAAGGCGAACGCAAGGATTGTCGCTAACATCATGCTATTAGCTGAGTGACCACTAGGAAATGATCCATTAGATGAGAGAGACTGTGCTTCATGTTGATCGACTCTAAGCTCGGCTAAGTTCTGCTCAAACGGACGATCTCGATCAACTGCTACTTTCACAGCACTGTAGACGCCAGCATTCACTCCATAAATGAGTGCTAATAGAGCCAAAACTCTAAGTTTTGATTGAATTCCTGACACTCTATTTGAGACAGGAATTCCCATACTACTACTGACAAAACGCTCGGCAGGAATCGACACACCAATAAGCGCTATAAGCCCCCAGACCACCTCTTTATCACCGAGATGGGTTAATAAAGGCATAATCCAGTCGAAAATGGGGTTTCCCAAACTCTTATTGATTAACTGAAATAAGGATTGGTCTAAATCCATCAACACAATCAAGTACTCTGTTTAAAAATTGATTGCCAAACAACTTTTACAGATTGGCGTAGATCTATTAATTCTGCACTGGAGATCAAGCCCTTCGCGTTTTGTAGAGTCTGGCGATGGCCTAATGCGCGGTAAGTTTTATAACTCTCGCTTAACACTTCAGCCTGGGTTTGATCCAAATAACCCGCATCCGCCAGAGCCTCAATAATGCGCACGTTATCAGTGAACTTATAAAGCGCAGCTGTCTCTTTAGCGTATCTGAGCACAAGGTACTGCACCGCAAACTCGATATCGACAATACCGCCAGCATCCTGTTTGATATTGAACGCTTCTGAACCCTCTGCAGTGCCAAGATGATCACGCATCTTCTGGCGCATTGCGATCACCTCTTCACGTAACGATTCAGCTTCCCTATCCTTACAAAGGACCTTAGCACGCACCGCTTCAAATTCGGCTTTAAGTCGACTCGACCCTGCCACTACACGGGCACGCACCAGTGCTTGGTGCTCCCAAGTCCAGGCTTCATTCAGTTGATAGGCCTCAAAGGCATTCAGGGAGCTGACCAATAGTCCAGAATTGCCAGAGGGTCGCAGACGCATATCGACCTCATAAAGCTGACCCGAGGTCGTGAAGGTGTTCAATATATGAATGATGCGCTGACCTAAACGCGTGAAAAAAACGTCATTGGCTATCTCTTTATTGCCCCCAGCAGTCATCAAATTACTGGGCGCATCATGCACAAAAACCAGATCCAGATCCGATCCATAAGAGAGCTCAATCCCACCCAATTTACCAAAGCCGATAATGACAAAGTCTTGATCGCATGGAACGCCTGCCGATCGCTGCGGCGTGCCATATTTGGTTGTCATATCTCGCCATGCGATCTCCAAAACCGCCTGGAGAATCGCTTCTGCTAGCCAGGTTAAGTAATCACTCACTTTCATCAGAGGCAAAGCACCAGTTATATCCGCAGCAGCCACTCGCAGAATATGTGCATTTCTAAAGTAACGCAGCGCTTCCATTAACTGCTCAATGTCATCCTCTGGGATACGCATCAACTGCTGTCGTAACTCATTGGATAAAGCTTGTGCGTCCGGTGGATTGAACAGTGATGATGCATCAATCAGCTCATCAAGAAGGACCGGTTGATGAGCTAACTTCTCTGCAAACCATGGACTGGCTGAACAGAGCTTTACCAACTGCGCTCGAGCACTGGGGTTTTCGGCTAGCAGAAGAAGATAGGCTGAACGACGCACTACAGCTTGAATCAGCTGCAAAACCCGCTCCAAAGTCTCTTCTGCGTTTTCCACGCCCGACAGATCCCGGAGCAAACGAGGCAGCAGATCCAACAAACGCTCCTGCCCGACATTTTGCAACGCCTGTACCGTTCTTAACTGGCGCAGCGATACCAGTGCCTTCAACGCTCGATCGGTTTCGCTGTAACCCAGCTCTGTCAGATAGTGAGCCAGCGCCTCCTGATCTGCAAACTCCTCATGCCAGAGGCCCGTAAGATGCGCATCGCTCTCAGTTTGCTCGGCATTGCCTTCCTGATCCACTGGTGCAATAACATCTGCAAAGTGCTGTGAGACTCGACTTCGATGCTCATTTAGCTCTGTTAAAAGCGCCTCTGGACTCGTAAAGCCCATGGAGTAGGCAAGGCGCTGCATACCGAGATCATCAGCTGGTAGCTCTTGGGTCTGCTTATCTGCTTGCGCCTGAATCGCATGTTCCACATTACGCAGGAAGACGTAGGCATGGGTTAGCTCTGTCACAACCACGTCTGGAATGCCGACTACCTCTGGGAGAAGTGGCAATATGTTGCACAACTCTCGTTGCTGCAAACGTGTATCACGCCCGCCGCGGATTAGCTGAAAGGCTTGAGCGATGAACTCAACCTCGCGAATACCTCCGGCTCCCAACTTAACGTTATTCTCACGACCCTTTAAACGGTTCTCACGCTCAATCATCCCTTTCATTTCACGCAAAGATTCAAAGGCGCTGTAGTCAATGTACTTACGATAGACAAAGGGGCGCAGATCCTGCATCAACTGGGCGCCAGCTTCCTTATCACCCGCGATGATACGCGCTTTGATCAACGCATAACGCTCCCACTCACGCCCCTGTGTCTGGTAGTACTGCTCCATGGCATCAAAACTGGCAACCAATGGACCAGAAGATCCAAACGGACGCAGACGCATATCGACACGGAATACAAAGCCCTCGGCTGTGGGGGCATCTAAAACACGAATCAATCTTTTACCCAGTCGTGTAAAGAACTCTTGGTTGGATAGTGAACGGCGGCCACCTTGGGTTTCGCCATTGGCGGGGAAGGTAAACATCAGGTCGATATCCGAGGAGAGATTGAGCTCATGTGCCCCCAATTTGCCCATTCCAATGACGGCCATGCGTTGCAAATTTCCATCAGAGTCCATTGGCTCACCCAGATCTTTGACTAGATCTTGGTGCAGCCAATTCAATGCTGCATCAGTAGTGGCATCGGCCAGTTCGGAGAGCATCCGGGTGGTTTCTGTTAGATCGGCCAATCGGTTCAAGTCGCGCCAAATAATTCTAACCATGGCCAATCGACGCAGGCGACGCAGCGCAACACTCAGTGCCTCTTCACTCCCCACAGCTTCAACAGCCGCCAACACTTGCGCTGTTAAAGCACCTGTTGGAAGCTCACCAACATCAAGGTTTAACTGCTCAATCAATTCGGGATGACGCTGCAGCTGATCCGCAACATAGTCAGATCCCAATAGCACTCGATCTAACTCCGCCAACCGATTGTGATCTGATTCAAGCAGATCTCTTGCTGCTGAAACCTTTTGCTGCTGTTTTTCTAGGTAGTCATTCAATATCGCTGTCACTCAAACCACTCCGAAATCTTGCCAATAGGACTAATATACTGCGTTCAGTTATAAGAGGAACAGGACTTAAATCAAATTGCACCAATACTGTGCAAAAGCTCAATTTAAGCCCTACTTTAGTATTGACCTTTGAGTCATAATGACACAATCTTAAACGAGTAAGCAGAGTGCTGGCGTTGGGTATTAAAGATTATTTGATCAAAACACCCCGTTATACCGTAACTTTCAGACAATTTTTAACGATGAATGTCGATGAAAATGACTCACTGAAAATTGTTGGCACACTAGTTGCTGTGGAAAAAGAACAACAACCTACTCAAAAGAGGATCTACATAATGGCTAAGAAAGCTTTACTAACCGCTTCTATCCTTGCTGCAACAATGACTGCTGGTGCAGTTCAAGCAGCTACTCTTGACGATGTTAAGAGCCGTGGCACCCTAACTTGTGGTGTATCTACTGGTCTTGCAGGCTTCTCTCAAAAAGATGAGAACGGCAAATGGAGCGGTCTCGACGTTGATATGTGTCGTGCGGTTGCAGCTGCAGTACTTGGCGATTCAGAAGCTGTTCAATACAAACCGCTAACCGCTAAAGAGCGTTTCACTGCGCTAGCGTCTGGCGAAATCGACATGCTATCTCGTAACACGACTTGGACTCACACTCGTGATACATCACTAGGTATCAACTTTGCTGGTACTAACTACTACGACGGTGCGTCATTCATGGTCATGAAAGATCTAGGCGTATCAAGCGCAACTGAGCTAGACGGTGCAAACGCATGTATCCAAGCGGGTACCTCTACTGAGCTTGCAATCGCTGACTACTTCCGTGAGAACGGCATGTCATACAAAGCGGTTACTTTCGATACCTCTGACCAAACTCGTCAAGGTTTCGAATCAGGTCGTTGTGACTTCCTAACATCAGACGGTTCTCAGCTAGCGGCACTTCGTATCGGTCTAGCTAACCCAGGCAATGCAGTGATTCTTCCCGAAGTTATCTCTAAAGAGCCTCTAGGCCCAGTAGTTCGTCAAGGCGATGACCAGTGGTTCAACATTGTTAAGTGGTCTCTAAACGCAATGATCGAAGCAGAAGAGCAGAAGGTCACTTCTGCAAACGCAGCTGACATGAAAGCGAACGGCAACCCAGCTAACAAGCGTCTACTAGGTGCTGAAGGTGAACTAGGTGCTAACCTAGGTCTAAGTGCTGACTGGGCTTACAACATCATCACTCAAGTAGGTAACTACTCAGAGTCGTTTGAGCGTAACGTGGGTATGGATTCACCACTTAAGCTAGCACGTGGTATCAACGCGTCTTGGCGTGATGGCGGTATCCTATACGCACCAGCTATGCGCTAAAACCGAAGCGATCTAAAAAGGGGCACAACAGTGCCCCTTTCTGCGTGAAAGCACTCTATTTTTAGGTTAATTCAATGTTCAAACAAAAAACCATTGAAGAGGTTAAGTCAGCGAGCCGTAAATCGAGCTCCGGAACCACCTCCAACGCCTTTTATAACAACCCACGCATCCGCGGTTTCTTCTATCAGATCGCACTGGTCGCTGGGTTGCTCTATTTCTTTGGCACCATCATTGGCAACACGCTGGCCAACATGGAAGCGACGGGGATCAAAACCGGTTTCGACTTCTTAGGCGCAGCTGCAGGCTATGATGTCTTGATGTCGTTGATCTCCTTTGAGTCGACCGATACCTACGGACGAATATTTGTTGTCGGTTTCTTAAACACCCTTTTGGTCTCGGCCATCGGTATCTTCTTCGCGACGCTACTTGGATTTATCTTTGGTGTGGCGCACTTCTCGCATAACTGGTTGATTCGTAAGATTGCTCTGGTCTATGTAGAAATCTTCCGAAACGTACCGCTTCTGCTACAGGTGTTCTTCTGGTACTTCGCCGTTCTATCCAGTCTGCCTGGCGCTCGCCAAAGCTTGAGTTTAGGCGAAGCTGTGTTCCTCAACGTTCGCGGCCTCTACCTACCTAAACTGATTGGCGGCGATCTATCATCTTTGGTCTGGATCGCTTTAGGCGCTGCCGTTGCAGGAATTTTTGTACTGCGTCGCTGGGCCAAAAAACGTCAAGAGCTGACCGGCCAACAGTTCCCTGTGCTGAAGACCAGCATCGCCATGGTGATTCTATTTCCATTAATTGTTGCAGCGTTAACGGGCTTTCCATTCACCGTTGAATACCCAGCTCTAAAGGGCTTTAACTACTTCGGTGGTATTACCGTCATCCCAGAGCTGATGTCGCTTGCCATTGCGCTGTCGGTCTACACTGGTGCATTCATTGCCGAAGCCGTGCGTGCAGGTGTGCAATCGATTCCACACGGTCAAACAGAAGCGGCTCGCAGCATTGGTTTGCGTGAGAACAAGATCATGTCATTGATCATCGTGCCTCAGGCAATGCGTGTCATTGTGCCGCTACTGAACTCCGAGTATCAGTCACTGGTGAAGAACTCTACGCTAGCGGCGGCGGTCGGTTATCCCGATCTATTCAACGTATTTGTCGGCACCGCTCTTAACCAGACTGGACAAGCGATTGAGACCATCTTTATGACCATTATCGTCTACTTTGTGGTCAATATGGTGATCTCGTTCCTCATGAACCGATTTAACAGCGCGGTTGCGTTGGTGAGCCGATAGGAGAGCATAATGAAAGAATTTCAGCCTATTGCAGCCCGCCCGGCACCGATTAAAACCGTCGGTTTTACAGCCTGGCTGCGTGACAACCTTTTCTCTTCGATCCCGAACTCGGTCGTAACCCTTTCAGTCATTGCACTGTTGGCTTACTACCTACCACTTATCTTTGACTGGGCTTTTTGGTCGGCAAATTTCACCGGCACCACAGAAGATGCCTGTGTCAAAGAGGGGGCTTGTTGGGTCTTTATTAACGCTTGGTCTTACCAATTCTTCTATGGGACTTACCCTGTTGAAGAGGTATGGCGTATCAACCTTACCCTAGTCTTACTAGTGATGGTGATTGCGGCGTCATTCACACTGCCAAAATCGATTCGCCTAAAAGCTTCCATCACCTCTTGGTTACTACTACCGATTGTGGGTATCGCTATCCTAGATGGCCGTTGGTTAGGCCTAGAGGTTGTCAGTACTGATTTGTGGGGCGGATTTACGCTCAACGTCTTTATGGCAGCCGCCAGCATTATCGTCGCCTTCCCATTCAGCTTCCTGTGGGCTTTGGGTCGTCGCTCAGAGATGCCATTTATCCGATCTGTTTCAGTTATCTTTATCGAGTTCTTCCGTGGTGTTCCGGTACTGTCGCTCTTCTTCATGGGCTCAGTCATGCTGCCACTCTTCTTTGCAGAAGGAACGAACGTCGATAAGTTGATTCGTGTCTGGTTGGTATTGATCTTCTTCATGTCAGGTTACATGGCAGAAGTGTTCCGTGGTGGTTTCCAAGCTGTCCCGTCGGGTCAATACGAAGCGGCAGATTCGATCGGCCTTAGCTACTGGCAGAAGATCCTGTTGATCATCTTGCCGCAGGTTATCAAAGTGTCGATGCCGAACATTCTGGCTACCTTTGTCATGCTGTTTAAGAACACAACCTTCTTGTTGATCATCGGCATCCCAGAAGTCGTTCAAACACTACAGACAGCTCTGTCTAACTCCTACTGGCTAGGTGGCCATGCGCTTGAAGGTTACCTATTCGTCTTCCTCGTGTTCTGGGGAAGCTGTTTCAGCATGTCGGTGCTTGCTCGCCGCATCGAACGTCAAATGAATACTGATAAGAGAGACTAATCATGACCGCAACTAACTCAGCAGCAGACTCTCAAGATGTCATCGTTATTGAGAACCTAAACAAGTGGTACGGTAATTTCCATGTACTACGTGATATCAATCTGCGTGTTAAAAAAGGTGAGCGTATCGTTATCTGTGGCCCGTCGGGCTCAGGCAAATCGACCACCATTCGCTGTATCAACCGCCTGGAGGAGTTCCAAGAGGGATCTCTAGTGGTTGACGGTGTCGAGATGATTGAAGATGTTAAGAATATCGAGAAGATCCGCCGCGACGTGGGTATGGTGTTCCAGCACTTCAACCTATTCCCGCACCTAACCATTTTGGAAAACCTTACACTAGGCCCGATCTGGGTTCAGAAGAAGCCAAAAGCGGAAGCTGAAGAGATCGCAATGAAGTACCTAGAGCGCGTTAAGATTCCTGATCAGGCTGATAAGTACCCAGGCCAGCTATCGGGTGGTCAGCAGCAGCGTGTCGCGATTGCGCGCTCCCTCTGTATGAACCCGAACATCATGCTGTTTGATGAGCCGACGTCAGCTCTCGATCCTGAGATGATCAAAGAGGTACTCGACGTCATGGTTGAGCTCGCTGAAGAGGGTATGACCATGTTGTGTGTGACACACGAGATGGGCTTCGCTAAGAAAGTTGCTGACCGTGTCATCTTCATGGATGCAGGACAAATTGTGGAAGAGAATGAACCCAACGAGTTCTTTAACAATCCACAGAACGAGCGTACTAAACTCTTCCTAAGTCAGATTCTGGGGCACTAATACAGAGCCTTCACCCCTCAATGAAGGCTAAAGCTCTTCTCAGGGCTGAAGCTCTCCACAAAGCGGTTGTTGCCATTGGGCCTCAACCGCTTTTTTGTCTAAGCCCTTTGCAAGCAGATAGTGCAGCTTGGCAAAGGCCGCTTCAGGTGTCATATCAAAGCCCGGCAATGCGCCCAACTCTGCTAACAAAGCTCCGGTCTCATAAGCCCCTGGAATGACTCGACCTTTCAGACACTGGGTCATGTTGACCAACAGCACACCTTTCTCATGAGCACGCCTTAGTGCATCGCCAAAGTCACTGCTGGTCGTTGGAATATTGCCACTGCCAAAGCTCAACAACACAACAACTCGCAGGCGATCATCCGTCAGAAGCCCATCCATGATAGCGGCAGACATTCCGGGGTAGATCAAAAGGGTCGCGACTGCGCCCTCTTGGTAGCCCAGCACTTCTGGAACCGCAGCTTCATGGATAGATGAGATCTCACCGTTTGGCATCTCAAAAGCGACATAGTCCTGAGCATCCACTTTTCGAACGCGGTTTGCCTGAAGATTAAGTCCGCCAAAACAGACACGAACGCCTTCAACATCAGGCTGGGCCAGATAGCTAAGCGAATCCAACAGGTTAGTTGGCGCATCACTGCCCTCAACACCTAAGGGGTACTGAGATCCCGTCACCACAACAGGCTGACTCAAACCCAGCAGCGCAAAGCTTAACGCCGATGCGGTGTACGCTAAGGTATCCGTGCCATGAATCACAATAAAGCCGGCATAGTGATGCTGTTCAGATAGGATCGTTTCGCAGATGCGCGTCCAATCATTTAAACGAAGATCGGAACTGTCGATGAGGGGAAGCAGGTCGACGAGATCAAATGAATAGTGCGCCAACTCTGGTACCTGTTCTCGCAGCCGTAATTCAAGATCGGCAGCGGGCGCCAGCCCGGCTTCACCTAGCACCATACCAAAGGTGCCACCGGTATTAATGATCAGAACCTTATTCATCACCCGCTCCTTGAGTCGTTTCACGAATGAAGTGAGCCGTTCTGAGCGCTAACTGACCGATTGAAGGATCATTCAAAAGATCAGCAGAGATCGATCGTGATCTCTCTTGAATGGTCTTATAAAAGGTTGGAGTGGAGCCGCTGAAATAGGCCAAATCATAAAGAGGCATGACTCGAGTAAGCAGTGCTTCGTACTCCTTCAGCAGCCCTGCAGAGGCTTCTAAATCACTTAACTGTCGCAACAGTGCAATCTGTTGTTCCAGGGCAGAACAGAGGGTGGTAATGACCGTTGGTGCGAGAGTGATTGGAATCAATTCATAACAGCGCTGCCAACAGATGGTCATGGCCGAGAGGCGCTCAACACGCTCAGCCAAATCGCCACGCTCCATGATAAGCGATGGCAACTCTGGGGCAGGAGGGTGCTCGAATCGTAGCTCCCAGCCACGCTGCGCCTTGCTACGCTGACCAATCCACAGTGGGCTCAATCGAGTCAATTGTTCAGCAAGATCAAACAGAGCACTGGCATCGCCCTGTTTTAGCTCTAACTCCACTTCAGAGATCGGCTCAATACGATTACCGGTTCGTACTTCACCCTGATCACAAGCGATCTCGATCTGCGTCTGTTCGCGTTGATAGAGCCAAGTTGTGCGCTTAAAGTTGGTTGAAAAGACAGGGTAGAGGCTGTCACTGTCGAGATCGGCGGGCAGCAACTCCTTTAGAAGATCCAACTTGAGATTGGGCCCATCGATCACCCACTCATATTCACCACGAGTGGAGAGCCCCGATGCATCGGTTATCCCAGTCGTTTTCAAAGTCTGCAGCCACTGATCGCCAGATTTACGAATGCGCAGCGCCATTTTCATCCGTTTCAAAGACTCATCCGGCGTATCGTAGTAGAGATTGAGAAGGAGCTTTGATTCACTGGGTAAGTCACTTAAAAACGGCAGTGCGCAGACCTGTGCTGCCACAGTCGGAAGGCAACCTAACTTTAACTCAAGCTCTTTGGACATGATTCCATTCTCAATAACGCGGATGTTTAAGCCATTGTACAAGAGTTTTGAGCTCTGAATCAGTGACCAACGCACTGGAACAGGATAAAGTCAGATGAAATATTTATGGAGAGCCGACCATGCCCATGCCACCCAAGCCGATAGAGATGATCAGTTCACTGATAGCTGTGCCCTCTATCAGCTCAACCACACCGAAATGGGATCACTCAAACCTCGGCGTCATTGAGTTACTGCACAGCTGGTGTGAATCGCTAGGGTTTCAATGTGAGGTGATGCCGGTTCCCAACAACCCAGGCAAAGCCAATCTAATAGCAACCTTGGGCACAGGACCTGGCGGTCTCGTTCTCTCTGGCCATACCGATACTGTGCCCTGTGATCCAGAGCTGTGGAAATCAGACCCTTTTAAAGTCGAAGAGCGTGATCAAAAACTGTATGGGCTGGGCACCTGTGACATGAAAGGCTTTTTAGCACTGGCGATTGAAGCCGCCAAGCAATACAAAGATACACCCTTACAAGCACCGCTGATCATTCTCGCAACAGCCGATGAGGAGTCCTCGATGTCTGGGGCAAGAGCCTTGGTCGATGCGGGCAAACCCAAAGCACGTGCTGCGTTGATCGGCGAGCCGACCAGCCTGAAACCGATCAGAATGCATAAAGGCATGATGATGGAAGCGGTTCGCATTGAGGGGCAAGCGGGTCACTCATCCGATCCATCGCTTGGGGCCAATGCGCTAGAGGCGATGAGTGGTGTGATGAATGAGCTGCTCACAATACGCAGCGAGCTTCAGTCTAAGTATCAGAACTCAAACTTTAGAATCGACGTCCCGACCATGAATTTGGGCTGTATCCACGGTGGTGATAATCCCAATCGGATCTGTGGGCAGTGTGAGTTGGAGTTTGACCTTCGCCCGCTACCTGGCATGTCGATGGATGGACTGCGAAACCTAATCAGCGATCGGCTCAAGCCGATAGAGCAGAAGCACAGAGTGGATCTGAGTGTTCGCTCACTATTCCCCGGCATCCCTCCGTTTGAACAGAGCGAAAGCGAATTTGTGGCATGTGTCGAACGACTCACTGGACACAAAGCGGAAGCGGTCGCATTTGGCACAGAGGCGCCCTTCCTGCAGCAGATGGGGATGCAGACACTGGTACTCGGACCTGGGTCGATTGATCAGGCTCACCAGCCAGATGAGTTCTTAGCGCTGGATCAATTCGCTCCAACCCTCGATCTGTTGCATAATCTAATCAATCAATACTGTGTGAAAGGCTGTTAACGATGGATAGCTCATCGAACTATGTGAAGTGGTTTAGGCACTCATCACCCTACATCCACCATCATCGTGATAAAACGATGGTGATGATGCTGACGGGTGAAGCCGTTGCCAGCGACAACTTTGCTAACATTATTCATGACATTGCGCTGCTGAATGGCTTAGGTGTTAAGCTCGTTCTGGTGCACGGTGCGCGCCCACAAATTGATCAACGCCTTCAAGCTGCCGGCAAAGAGGTTAGACTGCACCACGATCAGCGTATTACCTCACCCGACCTAATGGGTGATGTCATTGATGCCGTGGCCAATGTCAGAACCGAATTTGAAGCACGCCTCTCTATGAGCCTTGCCAACACACCGATGCACGGCGCCAAAATACGTGTTGTTAGTGGCAACTTTGTTATGGCTAAACCGCTGGGTGTTCTTGATGGCGTGGACATGGGATTAACCGGCGAGCTGCGTCGCGTCGACAGTGAAGCGATTCAGCAGCAGTTAGCCCTAGAGAACATAGTGCTGGTGACCAACCTGGGTTACTCACCGACTGGAGAGATCTTCAACCTATCGGTTGAGGAGGTCGCAGTGAATGTAGCGACAGCATTGAACGCCGACAAACTTGTGCTGTTTGGCGCACAGCAGGGTATACGTGATAGCCAAGGCGAGTTACGCAGTGAACTGCTCGCGTCGACGGCTAAACGTCTGGTTTCGCACTATTTAGCGAATATTGATGACCCGACTCAACCACACTCCGAGATCGCTTGTCTGCTTGGTGCCGCGGCCGATGCTTGTGAGCGTGGCGTGCCACGTTGTCACCTAGTGAGCTACCAAGAAGATGGTGCACTGCTAACGGAGTTGTTCACCCGGGATGGTTACGGCACGATGGTCAGCCGCCACTCCTATGAGCAGGTCAGGGAAGCGAGCATCGATGATGTCGGCGGTCTGATTGATCTTATCGCCCCTCTAGAGCAGGCCGGTGTGTTGGTGCGCCGCTCTAGAGAGCTGCTCGAATCTGAAATTGAGCGCTTCTCTGTCATTGAACGAGATAATGCGATCATTGGCTGTGCCGCGCTCTACCCCTTCCATGCAGAGGGCGTTGGTGAGCTTGCCGGAATAGCGGTCAGTGATGAGTATCGTGGTGGTGAACGTGGTGATAGTCTGCTTGAGCACATTACTGAGCGAGCTAAAGCCATTGGCCTGAAAGAGTTGTTTGTACTGACAACAAGAACCGCACACTGGTTCTTGGAGAGAGGCTTTGTAGAGCGCGATTTAAGCGCACTACCCACTGAACGTCAGGCGCTCTATAACTTTCAAAGAAACTCAAAAGTCTTCTTTAAAATCTTGGAGTAATCACTCCTCACCAGCCGGAAGGCGGAGTCTAATCTGGGCTCCGCCAAGCTCCGACTGCGCTATTTCGATACCCCCGTTGTAACTGCTGACAATATCCGTCACAACGGCTAAACCTATGCCCTGACCAGGTCGAGAGGTGTCGAGACGAGCACCTCGTTCAATGACAACCTGATGTTCCTCTGTCGAGATAGCTTGGCCATCATTCTCTATAACAATCTCTAACCACTGCTGCTCTTGCGTCGCAGAGAGACGAACCTGATGATCACAATACTTAAAGGCATTCTCAATCAGATTACCCAGCATCTCCATCAGATCTCGTTCATCACCCGCGAAGAAATGATTTAACCCTTCACGCTCGACATCGATCTCTTTTGCGGCATAGACCCGGCCAAGTGCATTAACAATACGATCGACCGACAGCAGCAAGCTGGTGGCGCCTGTCATAGCCTGCTCTTTAGACTTCACCGCACGGCTCAATTGATACTGCACAATCTGAGTCATGCGATCACTCTGCTCTTCAACCAAGCGTTTATAGCTCGATTGCGAGTGTTGCTCTTCTCCGGCACCACGAATCACTGCCAGTGGTGTTTTAAGACTGTGTGCAAGGTCGCCTAGGGTGTTGCGGTAGCGCTCTCGTTGCGAGCGCTCGGATTCGATCAGGCGGTTCAAGTTCTTGGTAATACGCTCCACCTCATAGGGATAGACACCTTCAAGCTTCTCCGCATCACCCTGCTCAATCATAGAGAGGTCGTCAGCAAGATCATCCAAGGGTTTCAGACCCCAACGAAGAATAAAGAACTGCAGCAAAAGAGCCAGCAAGTAGACCGCTAATAACCAACCCCACAACTGGCGTTGGAAGGCGAGCAGCTCTTCCATCGCGGCCGCATCTGAACTCACTATCGCGATGGTGTAACGAAACTCCTTCTCTTCAATCTCCCAAACCAGTGGGTAGACGTAGAGGTAGAATCCTTGATCTTTTAAGTGCTGAAATCGACTACTGCCCGGCTCCGGCTGGATGGTTGAAACCTGCATGAGAAACTGCTCTTCGAGCAGTGCACTCGACTCAGACTGCCAACGCAATAGACCTTGAGCATCGAACACCAGCCCTGATAATCCAGATTGGACCTGACTGAAACGCGGCTCTTGAAGGCGGCGTGGTAGGACGAGCTCCCCCTCCACCAGATCAGCGGACCCCAAAATACCATAGGTTTGCAGTTGCGCTTGGGAGCGCTCCGATGCAAACAGACTGCTCTCGTAGGCGTTCTGCAGTGCTGCACCGGCGAAAATAATCAGAATAGGGAGCAGCACAATCGACGCCCAAAGGAGTCGAGTCTGCAGAGATCCGGGCACCCATTTGATGCCCGAAAAGAACTTATTCAGAGGCTTCCAGAGCAAAACGATAGCCTAGACCTCGGACGGTCATGATCGGATGCAAGGTCTGATCAGGATCCAGTTTTTGACGAAGACGACGAACAAACACTTCCAACACATTGGAGTCGCGATCGTAATCTTGATGGTAGAGATGCTCAGTCAACTCAGCTTTAGAGATTGTCTTACCAGCGTGCACCATTAGGTATTCCAATGTGCGGTACTCATAGCTGGTCAGTTTAATTTCTGAGCCATTAACAAATACGGCACGTGCGACCGTATCCAAAGTAATGGGGCCAAAGGTCATCTGCGGGGAGGCATGACCTGCAGCACGGCGAAGCAGTGCATTCACGCGCGCATTCAGCTCTTCCATGTGGAAAGGTTTAACAAGGTAATCGTCAGCGCCCGCTTCTAACCCCTCTACCTTATCCTGCCAATCACCGCGTGCAGTAAGAATCAAAATAGGGAACTGTCTCTGCGCTTTACGCCAGCCTCGAATAACATCAAGGCCTGACATGCCGGGTAGGCCAATATCGACAATCGCAAGATCGTATTCAAACTCACTGCCCTGGTAGAGCGCTTCGTTACCATCACCGCAATCTTCTACAGTATAAGCACGACCCGATAGACCGCTGACTAGCTGACGACGTAGATCCGGATCGTCCTCAACGACGAGTATTTTCACTGTGCAGCCTCCTCACTTAAAGGAGCTTTCTCGCTTACAGGAACATCCTCGGTTACCGTATCCGATTCAGCTTCTGCAGCAAGCGGCTCTTCAAGAGGCTTAATAATGTCACCATTAGCTGCATCAATAACTACGTCTTTAACACGCCCTTCGTTAACGATACGTATAGTGAAGAGAAGCAGTCCAGCTTCGTCCGGTGTCTCTTCCGCTTTCACCACTTCGCCACCGAATGTGTCGATGGCCAGATCAGCTGCAGCCTTAAGATCAAAGGGCAATTGCACATCAGCCACGCTCACTTCAGCGGCACTGGTCGATTCAGGGGTGACAACAGGATCAATGACACCGTCAGGATTTGGCACGGCTTCAGGCGAGGTAACATCTGCTTCAACAACAGCAGTAACCGCATCGGCCACGGCCTCTTTATCAGCGGCACTAGCAACAGAAAACCCCAAAAACACGGGGCTCAACATCAACAAAAATAAGTGTTTCAAACACTCCTCCAAACACGAGGATAAAACAATGATTATTAGAATAACTCAGCACATATTAATTGAGTCTGAATCGGTAAAAAACCCTACTCAGAATAAGGAACCTGCGAACAAGTCTTTAAGCTGATCATTTCGTTCAATCTGATATACTGAGAGGATAATTTTTTGGCGTAATCAAAAGAGAGAAGACGATGCCACAGTACCGTTCAAAAACATCCACCGCTGGCCGCAATATGGCTGGTGCCCGCGCGCTTTGGCGTGCAACTGGCATGAAAGATGATGACTTTCACAAACCGATCATTGCCGTAGCCAACTCATTTACTCAGTTCGTTCCCGGCCACGTTCACCTAAAAGACATGGGGCAGCTAGTCGCACGTGAGATCGAACGTGCGGGCGGTGTTGCAAAAGAGTTCAACACCATTGCCGTCGATGACGGCATCGCGATGGGCCACGACGGTATGCTCTACTCTCTACCTAGCCGTGACATCATCGCCGACTCAGTGGAGTACATGGTGAACGCACACTGTGCCGATGCCATTGTCTGCATCTCTAACTGTGACAAGATCACACCGGGAATGTTGATGGCCTCTATGCGCCTGAACATCCCTGTTATCTTCGTCACCGGCGGCCCAATGGAAGCCGGCAAGACAAAACTAGCAGAGCACAAACTCGATCTAGTCGATGCAATGGTACTGGCAGCCGATCCAACGGCTTCCGATGAGACAGTAGACGCCGTTGAGCGCTCAGCCTGTCCAACCTGTGGTTCTTGTTCTGGTATGTTTACGGCCAACTCGATGAACTGTTTGGCAGAAGCTTTAGGTCTTGCTCTACCAGGTAACGGTACGGTCGTGGCAACCCACGCTGACCGTGAAAACCTCTTCCTAGAGGCAGGCCGCCGCATCGTTGAGATGGCAAAGGACTACTACGAGAATGACAACGAACGCGTTCTACCTCGTAGCGTTGGATTCAAAGCCTTTGAAAACGCGATCACGCTGGATATCGCAATGGGCGGTTCTACCAATACCATTCTTCACCTTCTAGCGATTGCTCAAGAGGCAGAGATCGACTTCACATTGGCTGACATCGATCGTCTTTCACGCGTCGTCCCACAGCTCTGTAAAGTGGCGCCAAATACACCTAAATACCACATTGAAGATGTACACCGTGCGGGTGGCATCATGGCCATTTTGGGTGAGCTCGATCGTGGCGGCAAATTACACACCGACGTTCCAAGCGTAGCTGGTAAAGATATGGCTGAAGTGCTCGACAAATGGGACATCATGCGCAATCCAACACCGGAAGTCGTTGAGTTCTACAAAGCGGGTCCTGCCGGTATTCCAACTCAACAAGCCTTCTCTCAATCGACGCGCTGGCCATCTCTTGATGGGGATCGCGCCGAGGGTTGTATCCGTTCAGTAGAGCACGCTTTCTCTCAAGAGGGTGGCCTAGCTGTACTGTTCGGCAACCTAGCTCAAGATGGTTGTGTTGTGAAAACAGCCGGTGTTGATGACTCGATCCTTGTGTTTGAAGGTCCCGCACACATCACCGAATCTCAAGACGAAGCGGTTGATCATATCCTAAACGACCAGGTCAAAGCGGGCGACGTTGTCATTGTTCGTTACGAAGGTCCTAAGGGTGGCCCAGGCATGCAAGAGATGCTCTACCCAACGTCATACATCAAGTCTAAGGGTCTAGGTAAAGCCTGTGCTCTTCTTACTGATGGTCGTTTCTCGGGTGGTACTTCAGGCCTATCGATCGGTCACGTCTCACCAGAAGCTGCTGGTGGCGGTAACATCGGTCTTGTTCGAGATGGCGATATAATTCGTATCGACATTCCAAATCGCACCATCGACGTGCTTGTCAGCGATGAAGAGCTAGCGACTCGTCGCGCAGCGCAAGATGCAGCGGGATGGAAGCCTGCTAAAGAGCGTCCTCGTAAAGTCTCTGCAGCGCTAAAAGCCTACGCGAAGCTTGTTACGGCAGCGGATAAGGGTGCCGTTCGCGATCTTAGTCAGCTGGACTGATCTAATCGCAAGCGACATAAATAAGCCGGCAGAAGTGCCGGCTTTTTTGTAGGTGTAGGGTTTAGAGCATCGGTTTTAAGAAACGCCCCGTCTCAGACCCTTCAGTATCAGCCACCTGCTCAGGGGTTCCTTCAGCGACAATACGACCACCGCCACTGCCACCTTCAGGCCCCAAATCGACTATCCAATCCGCCGTTTTAATCACATCGAGGTTGTGCTCGATAACAACGATGGTATTGCCGTGATCGCGCAGACGATTAAGGACCGTCAACAGCTGCTCAATGTCATAGAAGTGCAGACCGGTCGTCGGCTCATCGAGAATGTAGAGCGTCTTGCCTGTATCCCGCTTAGAGAGCTCTTTGGCCAACTTAACGCGCTGCGCCTCACCACCGGACAGCGTCGTTGCCGCTTGGCCTAATCGGATGTAACTCAAGCCGACATCGATCAGGGTCTGTAATCTGCGAGCCAAGGCAGGGATAGCATCGAAGAACTCTCGTGCGTCCTCAACCGTTTGGTCCAGCACCTCATGAATATTTTTACCCTTGTACTGAACTTCCAGAGTTTCGCGGTTGTAACGCTTCCCTTTACAGACATCACAAGGCACGTACACATCCGGTAGGAAGTGCATCTCTACCTTAATAACGCCATCACCCTGACAGGCTTCACAACGTCCGCCTTTGACGTTGAAGCTGAATCGTCCTGGTTTGTAGCCACGTGAACGAGCCTCTTGGGTACCGGCAAACAGTTCGCGTACCTGAGTAAAGATACCGGTATAGGTTGCAGGGTTTGAACGAGGGGTACGACCGATTGGACTCTGATCGATATCGATTACCTTATCGAAGTGGTCCATACCGACCACCTTTTTATACGGAGCTGGCGTTAAGGTCGTCGCGTTATTCAGTTCCGTTGCCGCAATCGGGTAGAGCGTATTATTAATTAGTGTCGACTTACCAGAGCCCGATACACCGGTGATACAGGTAAACAGGCCAACCGGAATCTCTAGGTCGACGTTTTGCAGATTGTTACCAGAGGCCCCAAACAGTTTGAGCGACTTCTTAGGATCACGCTCATGGCGCTGCTTGGGCACCTCAATGGCACGCTTGCCGGAGAGGTATTGACCAGTAAGTGAGCGCTCACTGTTAACGATATCCTCATAGCTTCCAGAACCAACAACCTCGCCACCGTGTACACCGGCACCAGGACCAATATCAATAATATGATCAGCTTGGCGGATCGCATCCTCGTCGTGCTCAACGACAATCACGGTATTACCCAGGTCGCGTAGATGCTCAAGCGTCTTCAAAAGACGCTCATTATCGCGTTGGTGCAGACCGATAGAGGGCTCATCTAGGATGTACATCACACCGACTAGACCGGCACCAATCTGACTGGCCAGACGAATACGCTGAGCTTCGCCGCCTGATAGAGTCTCTGCACTGCGCTCTAGAGAGAGGTAATCAAGTCCGACATTGACAAGGAAGCTGAGTCGTTCACGGATCTCTTTCAGCACTTTCTCTGCGATCTCGCCCTGTTTTCCCTCCAGCTTCAAGCCATTGAAGTAGTCCAATGCTGAACCAATGGGGTAACGTACAAGCTCTGGCAGTGTCTTGTCATCGATGAATACGTGACGCGCTTCACGACGCAGACGACTGCCAGAACAACTCGGACAAGGCTGCATGTTGATGTACTTCGCTAAGTCATCACGCACCATGTCTGACTCAGTCTCTTTATAACGACGCTCAAGGTTATTAATAACCCCTTCAAAAGCGTGTGATTTAGAGACGATATCGCCACGATCATTCAGGTAGCGGAATGGTACTGTCTCAGTACCGCTGCCATAGAGGATCACCTCTTGATGCTTTTTAGACAGATCCTTAAACGGCGTATCGATATCAAAGCCGTAGTGTTCGGCAACTGCTTTAAGCTGTTGGAAATAGTAAAGCGTGCGTCGATCCCAACCACGAATTGCCCCTTCAGAGAGCGTCAGAGTGTTATCTTGAACAACCTTGTTGGGATCAAAATACTGCTTAACCCCCAAACCATCGCAGCTTGGGCAAGCGCCGTGTGGGTTGTTGAAAGAGAAGAGGCGCGGCTCTAGCTCTTGAATGGAGTGCCCACACTTAGGACAAGCAAAACGCGCAGAGAAGATCATCTCTTCGCCCGCACCCTCATCCATCCAATCAACCGTTGCCAGACCGTCGGTAAGATTGATGGCGGTTTCAAACGACTCAGCAAGACGTTGCTGTAGGTCAGATCGCACTTTAAAACGATCTACGACCACATCAATACGGTGCTTCTTGTTCTTATCGAGCGCCGGGACATCATCTAAATCAACAACCGTGCCATCAATACGAGCTCGAACAAAGCCTTGGGCTCTTAACTCATTCAAAGTGTGCAGATGCTCGCCTTTACGATCCTGCACAACAGGTGCCAGTAGCATCAGTTTAGACCCCTCTGGCAGTGCCAACACTTGGTCGACCATCTGACTGATAGTTTGCGCCTTTAGAGGTAGATCATGATCAGGACAACGCGGTTCACCCGCACGAGCGTAAAGAAGGCGCAGGTAGTCATAGATCTCAGTAATGGTACCGACCGTTGAACGCGGGTTGTGGGAGGTCGACTTCTGCTCAATAGAGATGGCCGGCGAGAGACCTTCAATGTGGTCCACCTCGGGTTTTTCCATCATCGATAGGAACTGACGCGCGTAGGTAGAGAGTGACTCGACATAACGTCGCTGTCCCTCAGCATAGAGCGTATCGAAGGCAAGTGAGGACTTACCAGATCCCGATAGACCGGTGACTACGACTAACTTATCGCGGGGTATCTCTAGATCGATCCCTTTAAGGTTATGGGTGCGCGCACCGCGTACCAGAATTGTGTCCATTACTGCTCCGGCCGTGAAAAAACGAGTACTATATCATGCAGTTCAATACGACAGATAAGTAGATTGCAATTACGGCTGAATCGCCGCTTTTGATCTGTTAAAGTAACCTAAATTGATTAAAGTTTTTGTGCGGAGATAAGAATGGCACGCGGTATTAATAAAGTAATTCTAGTGGGTAACATTGGTGGTGACCCAGAGACTCGTTACATGCCAAACGGTGGTGCGGTGACCAACATCACACTGGCAACCAGTGACTCTTGGAAAGACAAGAACACGGGGCAAATGAACGAACGTACCGAGTGGCACCGCATTGTATTCTTTAACCGCCTTGCTGAGATCGCTGGTGAGTACCTTCGCAAAGGTTCAAAAGTCTACGTTGAAGGCGCACTGCGTACCCGTAAATGGCAGGGTCAAGATGGCCAAGATCGCTACACTACTGAAATCGTAGCGAGCGAAATGCAGATGCTAGATGGCCGAAATGGCGGTGGCGACAACATGGGCGGCGGTTACCAACAGCAGGGCGGCGATATGGGTTACAACCAACAACCTCAGCAAAGTGCACCGCGTCAACAAGCGCCTCAGCAGGCGCCGCAACAACAAGCCCCGCAACAGCAGCCTCCTGCGTTTGATGACTTTGATGATGACATCCCGTTCTAAGCGATCGCTTAGATAGGATAGCCATCAAGAAGCCACGAACTCCGTGGCTTCTTTTGGTTTGGACCGACTATGACATTGCTACCGACTGCTTACATTACAGGTGCCATTACCGGAGCGAGCTTAATCGCTGCGATTGGTGCTCAAAATGCCTTTGTATTAACCCAAGGAGTTAAGCAGCACTACTTTTGGCAGATTGCCCTCACCTGCGCATTGATCGATACCCTGTTAATTTTTGCGGGTGCCGCCGGCATGGGTGCTTTAATCAATCGCTCCGAGCTATTTTTAACCTTGGTTACCTGGGGCGGTGCTGCCTTTTTGATACTCTATGGATGCAAAGCAGGGTTGTCGGCACTCAAAAGCAACACTCTACAAGCTAATAAAAGCGCAGGTTTTAGCAGCCTCTCTACAGCATTGATGGCAACCGCAGCCTTAAGCCTGCTTAACCCCCATGTCTACCTAGATACTGTGGTACTACTGGGCAGCATTGCAGGGCGTTATGACAGCCTAGACACTTATTGGTTTGCAGCCGGTGCATCCAGTTTCTCTCTGCTCTGGTTTTTAACCATTAGCTACGGTGCGAGAGCGCTTACACCTCTGTTTGCCAATCCACTGGCTTGGCGCGTATTAGATTGCCTCGTAGCCCTTACTATGTGGACAATAGCTTACCTGCTGTTAACCGACTCTTTAGGGAAATAGGGAGAGATATGAACGAAGCTCAATGGTGGATATTCCTTCCAGCCTGTATCGGGATGAACTTTTTCCCTGGTCCCAATAACCTGATAGCACTGATACATGGGACACGCACTTCACTCTTTGCTGCATCAGTTGCCGGTCTTGCGCGTCTACCCGTCATGGTGGTGATGCTGGTTCTGCTTGCTTATGGCCTAGAAGCGCTGCTTGCACTAAGCGAACACGCTTTCTTTGTTATGAAGCTAATCGGTGCCGCTTACTTGCTCTACATGGCCTGGCAATCACTCCGTGCACAGGTCAACCTGAACAGTGTCGATGCACAAGAGACAAAAATCTGGGAGATGGCTCGATCAGAAGCGATCGTCGCCTCAACCAACCCTAAGTTGATCCTGATCTTCACCGCCTTCTTTCCACAATTTATGGATCCAACAGCCAATATCGCCGAGCAGGTTACTGTCATGGGCGGAACCTTTATTGTGATAGAGATCGGTGCGTTAATTGCTTATGCATCGGGTGGCCGCTGGTTGCAGAAAAAGCTCGCTGATGAGTCAAACACTAAGTGGTTGGCACGTTTCACCGCAACAGCATTAACGGCCGCGGCTGGTTTGGTGTTAATGCCATAAAAACGATTCGACCCCCTGCCACAGTAATCGCAGCGCAAGCAGAGTAATGACCAGTCGAAACAGCTGATTAAAGAGATCAGAAGAGATCTTATGCAGAATGTTGAGCCCGACCCAAGTGCCTATTGCGCCCGATAGAATCATTAGTGCGATGAGGGGCAGCCACTCAAGGAATGAGAATCCAACAAACGCGAACACAACACCCTTTAATAGATGTTGCCCCGTCAATGCAGCGGCCATTGTCGCTACTTTCGATAGCTTATCCGCTCCAGTGCGGTAGACAAGCCCTCCGACTAAAGGGCCGGTTGCTCCAACAAACATCGAGATAATCGTGGTTAACCCACCTGCTACAACTGCCCCTTTTGGAGAGAGACCACCCCCTTTCGGTTTAGGCCCCCAAACGATCCATAATATAAATAGGCCAACCGCAATTTGAATCCACGTCAGGGGCAACTGAACGACGATGAACGACGCAATCACCGCTCCTATGACGGCACCCGCCATAAATTGAGCGATCAATGGACGATCAATATGGCGCCAAGTCAGCAGTGCACGATTAAAATTAGAGCCAAATTGGACCAATCCATGCACCGGAATCAGTGCAGCAAGCGGCATTATCTGCGCCAAGACCGCTAGCAACAGCGCGCCGCCACCAATGCCAAGCGTTGCCGTTAGCAGCGAGGTAAAGCCTGAAAGCACAATTAGAAACCAAGATTCTGATACGGTCAGCAAATCGGGTAGCAGGGCGTTAATGGATGCGAGCATAGTAAATAAACTGTTAATGGAATTTTGACGCGGTCTTAATGGACCAGGGCCGGCTGAGTCACTGAGGGGGACTGCTGAAGCCAACTAGGCCATTTATCATAGTGCCACTCAGCGACCTCAAATAGCCGGTGCATAATATTCAGCCACTGACGAGCATTAACACGAGGCATGGCAAGAGTGGCACACTCCTCATCACAGAATAGCTTTAACGTCAGTCGCTCATGCGAGACATTCAGATCAACACGATTGATTAACCACTCAGAACTGCCCTCTATCGCCTTAACAGGTGCCTCTTCGACCTGAGCTTGTTGAGCACGGTATTGAGTAAATGATTGAAGAGTATCCGACTCAGGACGCCCCACTGTCTCTGATTCAATCGCTTTAACCATCGCCCCAATGAGTCGCACCAAAAGACGACGCGTTAGCCAAATGACAATCGTTTGCTGCTGACTCTCTTCGACCACCATTCGAATTCGGTCCTCAGACGGTGAGAACTCGGTGGTGAAGCGATTAATAGTGAAATCTGATGGCATATTAGAATTAGATAAACGGAACGAATGGCACGCAGCCCGACACAAGCAGGGCCGTTAATAAAAATATCATTAGGCGCATTTCAAAATCCTAAGCTATAAATAAGAGACTCATTATAGAGTTTGCTCCAGTAGTAAGAAACCGACGCATAGGCAAAAGAGTATCTGTAAATCATCAGCACAGGAGTGCAACCATGGATATGCAACAAAAAGAACAAACCCCGCTGACCATTCCTCAGGTCGCGTTTGATTGGTACGACGAATATGCACACGGTGATATTGACCGACGCACCTTCCTAGCGCGCTTAGGCACTTTAGGCATTGCAGGATTAACCCTTGGCGCAATGACGACAGCACTGACACCAAACTACGCCCTGGCGGAACAGGTCTCATTCAATGATCCCGAAATCAAAGGGAGATATGTAGAGTTCGAGTCGCCTGAAGGCCATGGAAAAGGGCGCGGATACCTAGTTGTTCCAGCAGGGGTCGATGAGATGAATGATGCGCCGACCGTACTGGTTGCCCACGAGAACCGTGGTTTGAATCCATACATCGAGGACGTCGCTAGACGTCTGGCCAAAGCAGGCTATATCGCCTTTGCACCCGATGCTCTCTATCCATTGGGTGGTTACCCAGGCAACGATGACGAAGGCCGCGCAATGCAGCGTACGTTAGAGCGAAGCAAAATCGTTGCAGACTTCATTGCAGCCGCTCAGTTTATTAAGAATCACGAGTTCAGCAGTGGCAAACTGGGTATGGTTGGATTCTGCTTTGGTGGCTACCTAGTCAATCAACTAGCGATCGATCTAGGATCAGATTTGAACGCCGGTGTTCCCTTCTATGGAACGCCTGCTGAAGACGGATTTGAGAAGATCACTGCTCCATTACAGTTCCACTTTGCAGAACTGGATAAGCGCGTGAATGGAACCTGGGTCGACTACCAGCCTATATTGGATAAGCTAGGTAAAACTTATACCGCTCACACCTACGCAGGAGTGAACCACGGCTTCCACAACGACTCGACTGCACGCTACAGCGAAGCTGAAGCAGAGCTGGCTTGGGAGAGAACCTTGGCGTTCTTTGCAGAGCATTTGAGAGGGTAGTTGGAGCGGTCTTGCGAAGGCCGGGAAGGTTGGGCGCGTAATTGGAGAGCAGATGACAGGCTAAAGCCAGTCACTGGTGTGCTTAACTCACTACGAAGCTACGGTGACTGGCCTTCAGCCTGTCATCCGCTCTATCCGTTGGCAGAGATTCTGTTAAAACGTTGGAGCGGTCTTGCAAAGGCCGCGATGGATTTGGCAGAGATCCTTTACGAAGCTCTCAATGACCTACAATAGGTGCCGAGCGTTGCTCGTCATCGCTTCGCGACGCTTGCAGCGCCTCAACCCCGCCCCGTTGGGGCATGGGTTGTCACATGGGCATTCGCTCAGAAGTCTCCTTGCGACCAAAAAACAAAAAACCCCAGGACCTTTCGGTACTGGGGTTCTTTGTTTATTAGGTGCCTGGCAATGACCTACTCTCACATGGGGAAACCCCACACTACCATCGGCGATGACGCGTTTCACGACTG
>NZ_WBYH01000012.1:0-1379 GCF_013283425.1 Marinobacterium sp. xm-a-127 | reverse complement strand
GAGTTATGGTCATTTCTGGTGTACGGGGAGATAGAAGGATGGCGTATCCTGTTGATTGATTCCTGCAAGAATCTCAACCAACAGAAGGTGATACGCCATGACTCATTCTAACCTGACCGCTCTTTCACAACCAGAACTACCGATAGCAGATCCGTTGACCGAACTGCTGAGACGAGGCGCCCGTGATCTCATCGCTCAAGCGGTCGAGTCCGAGCTTCAAACGCTGCTGGATGAACATGCACAACAGCGGTTACCTGATGGCAGACAGGCGATCGTGCGCAACGGTTATTTGCCGGAGAGAACCATCCAGACCGGCATCGGTGAAGTCGAAGTTAAGGTGCCAAAGGTTCGAGATCGCAGCGGTTCAGGTGTTTGTTTCAACAGCAGCTTGTTACCGCCGTATCTGAAGCGTGCCAAGAGCATCGAAGAGCTACTGCCTTGGCTCTACCTGAAAGGGATCTCTACCGGTGATTATCAGGAGGCTCTGGCGGCGTTACTGGGTGACAACGCTAAGGGGCTATCGGCTAATACCATCAGCCGCCTGAAGCAGCATTGGACCGATGAGCACCGAAGCTGGAGTCAACGAGACCTGAGCCGGAAACGCTATGTCTACTGGTGGGCTGACGGGGTGTACAGCAATGTACGTATGGATGACCGCCTCTGCCTACTGGTAATAATCGGTGTTACAGAGCATGGTCGCAAAGAGCTTGTAGCCGTTGAAGATGGCTACCGCGAATCAGAGGCTAGCTGGACCGAGCTCTTGGCGGGTCTGCGCTCCAGAGGACTGACACATAGCCCCAGGCTAGCCGTGGGTGATGGCGCTCTGGGCTTCTGGAAGGCGCTATCTAAGAGCTATCCTGAAACGCGTCACCAACGGTGCTGGGTACACAAGACTGCGAACATACTCGCGGTGCTCCCAAAGTCGGTGCAGCCAAAGGTGAAAGCGGCGCTGCACGAGATCTGGATGGCTGCTACGCGTGAGGAGGCCCATAAAGCCTACGACCGGGCACTGGTGCGGTTCGAATCGAAATATCCTGGGGCGATGGCTAGGCTGCGTAAAGACCGTGATGAACTGCTGGCCTTTTACGACTTCCCAGCGGAGCACTGGGTGCACATACGGACAACAAATCCGATCGAATCGACGTTTTCAACAGTGCGTCTGAGAACAAAGCGAGCGCGCAACTGCGGCTCACGGGAGACCACGTTAGCGATGGTCTACAAACTACTAGAAACAGCGCAGAAGCGTTGGCAACGGATAAGAGGATTTAATCTGCTGACCTTGGTGGTCAACAACGTACCGTTCAAGGACGGTGAGCAAGTACAGGATCAATCAGACAGGAATGCCGCCTGATGCCGTACACCAGATTTGACAATATCTC
>NZ_WBYH01000011.1:0-1598 GCF_013283425.1 Marinobacterium sp. xm-a-127 | reverse complement strand
TCACGACCCAAAGCTGACATTAACGCCTTGCTAGGTGGCCTGAAAAGTAGCTATAACTGCCCCTCTTAGCCAGGTATAGCAGACGCAGTACACTTGAGTAACTTATTAGATGCACTGGATTAATGTGCGCTAGTTTTTGAAAGCAAGTTGAGAACAACAACGCCACTAACGATTAACCCCATCCCAACATATCCCCAAAGGTCAAGTTTTTGACCGTGCATAAACCATGCGACTAGAGTAACTAAAACTATGCCAAGCCCTGACCAAATTGCATATGCAATACCAACAGGGATTGATTTCAGAGTAAGTGAAAGTAAATAGAAAGCTGCGCCATAACCAATAATAACAAGCATAGATGGGGCGATTTTAGTAAAACCTTCACTCGACTTCAGACTAGATGTTGCAATTACTTCACAAATAATTGCAGCGGATAAAAACAACCAGTTTTTCAAGGTTTGCTCCAATGTATATATATTGCGATAGAGTAAACTAACCCTTTAATAATGTGCACTCTTGTTCTTTTGGAGAGACTGTGAGCACATGTACATCTAACATTTCAATTCTAAGACGGTTTGATTTGCCGTTTACTATATACCTATAAAGCATATGATTATTTATGTCCTCTTTTGGCACCTGGCAGACTAAGCAAATGGATGAACAGTCCGAGGATAATATCCCGCCTTGAGCGTCTGGCAGGTGAAATATTTATAGGTTTTGGCTTGAAGCGAGCCCCTTCGAGGTATTAGCAGAGACGGCAGCTTTGTGCCGTTAGACGTAGCCCCGCTTAGCGGTCAAACACGACCCAAAGCTGCCACTGACAATTCAAATGGGTTGCACCTGACGTACTTCGTATATAAGTGCGCAGCAAATAATACAGTTACTAGAAAAAACCTTTAATATCTTTATTTTACTATGCGGATGTATTCCTCAGAGGGAAAAGAATGTCGGAGATCAATTCTACTATTACAGAAGGTAAATCAATGCTGATAAGTTTTGCCGACTGGGAAAATCTTTCTACTGATGATCAGTGGTGTAAGCCTGTAGCGTTCAATTCGGCTGCTGATGAGATCAGCTATGTATTTGATCGATACGAGAATTATGGAGCATCACATGTTGAGTATCTGGTTAATCCTAAAAGGAAAACCTTTGAATATCTTCTGACCGACAGGCTTTATAGAGGGTTGATCGACGAAATGCCTATCAGGTTTTATGATTATAGCCTCCTGAGAAAAGATTATCTGGAAGCCGTGATGGAACGAGGACTAGATGAAAATATTTTCAGGCGGTACAAAGAGATAGAAGATCAGAAACTGGCGAAACTATTCAAATGGCTCTCCGATATTTATGAAATTGAAAATGACTGCTTTGAACTGATACAGACATTTTTCGAAAGATTTGAAACCTATGAATCGTATTTAAAATTTATAGAAGTAATGCAGAAAGATACTGCTACTCAGAAAACTGAAAACGAATCATATAAGGTGTTACTTGATCAACTTTCAAGCATCTAAGGCGATTCGGGGCTTGCCAATGTTTTAATTGGCTAGATTCTGATTTAATTCGCAGCTGTAAACGACTGCTATGTGCCGGTAACAGCC